>JADJKB010000005.1:635545-1271091 GCA_016706225.1 Myxococcales bacterium | reverse complement strand
CTGTTGAAAGCCGCACTCCAGTCGTAGCCCCAGCTCGGAATTCACCCGAATTGACGTCGGATGGTGGGCGCATGGAAAACGCCGACAATTCGGGCTTGCGGCGGCTGGTGTTTTGACGTGAGAAGTCGGCATCGATAGGGCAGCCTGCCCTTGCGCCGCCCGCTCGGCCCTCCGCGCTTCGCAGATTCCGACGCCGCGCTTCGGCGCGGTGCTCGAGGGCATCGCCTCATCGCGTCCGCATTGCCGCCGGACCGAGCCCCATCGGCCACGGCTTCCTGCGCGGTTACGCGCGGAGCGCGGGTCCGAGATCGTGGTGCGCGGCCGGCGGTTCTTTGCTCGAACCGCGGCAGGCAACGCGGTGTGGCCGGACCTTTCGGTGAAGCTGTCGACCGTGGTCGCCGGTTTCTCGTGCGCACGCTCACGCTCTGGGTCTTCTTGCAGCTCGTCTTGTCCGGGGCTCAGCAGGCGGACAGCGTGGCTGCGCGCGGCGGGCGGCGCGCTGTCGCTGTCGAGCGGTATCGACTCTGGGAGCGCTTGTGCGAGGCGCAGAGCGCGCTCCGCGCCCGCCTGTGCCCGCGAGGCGACGGGCACCCCGAGCACGGCGCGTGAGCCGCTGGCGCAGCTGTGGGCGCACCTGCGCGTCGTGATTGGCTCTGGCAAGACTGAGCCCCATCCGGTTTTCAGGGCCGCCTGCAGCGCGTGGGCTTTCGACGGTTGATCGCGCCATCGTCACCTCCGCGCGCCATCCACACTGCGTCAGTAGCCTGCGGGCGCCTTCGAACCGGGCGCACACAACAAACAGCAGACGGCAATCCGGATCCCAAACGCGGCTCGCCGTAGACGTCCGGGCGGCGCCGCGCGCCCCTGAAAGGACCCAACATGAAACGAGTCAGCAGCTACTTGAAGATGCGGGTGCTCGGCGCCATCGAATCGGCGCCGCAGGCAACAGCATCGTGGCGCGCATTCGCCACGTCAGGCCATGTTCCTCGACGAGGATGGCCAGCGCTTCCAATTCACCTGGCGCACGATCCAGACTTGGTACTCGCGCTACGAGAAAAACGGCATCACGACGGTGAAGCCGAAGACCCGCTCAGACAAGGGCAAGACGCGCAAGACGACGCCCGAGGAGGTGCTCGAAGCCATAGAGCAGGTGCGCGGCAGCTTCCGCGGCCCGCCCAACGTGACGGCGGTCTACCGCGCCTGCATCGAGCACGGCTTGCTGACAGCGCGAGCATATCGCCCCGAACACCTTCCGCCGCGTCGTCAAGGGCCCACGAGCTGCTCAAGCCCGACGCCGAAGTGAAAGACAGCGCCGGCTGGTTTCGCCAAGGCGCACGCCACATGAACTCTGGCAGGCCGACACGATGTTTGGCCCCTACGTGCAGCACGGCGCGCGGGCAGGTGCAAGTTGTGCTGATCGCGTTTCTGATCGACGCGAGCCGCGTGTGCTGTCACGGGCAATTCTTTCCCGCCGACAACACCGAACTTCTGCTCGAGGTCTCGCGAGGCGCTCTACAAGCGCGGCCTGTGCGAGTTTCACGTCGACAACGGCAGCAACTACCTCGCTGGAGCATGAGTCAGGTCTGCCAGCGCATCGGCGCTATCCTGTGTCACACGCCCGCGCGCGACGGCGCCGCCAAGGGCAAGATCGAGCGGTTTTTCCGCACTGTCCGCATGAGCTTCTCAGCCGGCAGCTCGACCTGTCGAGCCTCGACGCCTCAACCGAGCTTTCACCGCTTGGGCGAGGACGAGTACCACCAGAGCGAGCACAGCTCCTCGGCATGCGCCCCATCGATCGCTTCGACTCGATCTCAGCCGCATCCGCTTCCTGCCGCCGGGCGACGTCAACGACGAGTTGTTCTTCGTCGAGCAAAATCGCACCGTCCTTGCCGACAACACCTTCTCCTCAAGAACACCCGCTTCGAAGCGCCGCGCGACCTCCGGAAGTCGCAAGATCCAGGTCCGCTTCGATCGCTTGCACTTCGACCGCGCCATCGTACTTCAAAGGTGAGCGCATGGGCGAGGCACGCCCCGTCGACTTCGTCGCCAATGACCGAAAGCCCCTCGAAAACAGCTCACGCGAACGCGCCGGCGCGCGACCGCCGGCGAGGTGCAGTCGTGATCCGCGCTCACTTCGGTCTGGCGAAAGACCCATTCTCGGCGGAGAGTCTGACCCTGTTGCCGCACCAGAGGGGAAGTGCTCGACACCCTGCGTCCACTGCCAGCAGGGAGGCCTGTGCGTCATCGTCGGCGAGCCGGGCACCGGCAAGAGCGTCATCAAACACGCCCTGTGCCAGCACGATCCCAAGCGCCCCATGACGCCCGTCGTCAATCGGACGCTGCACACCTACCACAGCACGCTGCGCATTCTGTCGAGGCGTTTCAGATCGAGCCGGACGGGGCCGACTTCCGCTGCGAAAACGACTCATCGAAGAGGCGCGCCGGCTCAACGCATCGGGCAAGATGCTCGCGCCCATCATCGACGACGCGCACCTGATGGACGTCTCGCGTTGCGCCGGATCCGGCTGCTCGAAGACTTCCCCAAGAATCACTGCCTGTCTTGGTCGCCCAGCCCGAGTTGCTCAGCCGCCTGGGCCTCACCGTCAACGAAGACATCAAGAACCGCGTCACCTACTTCGGTCCTGATGCAGAAGCTCGCACCCGACAGCGTGGCCGACTTCATCCGCGCCGAGCTCGACAAGGTGGCGCTCGCCCACTCGACCTTCACTGACGACGCGCTCAGCCTCATCGTCCGCTCGTCCGAGGCGTCCTGCGCCGCGCCAGAAACCTCTGCCTCAGCGCCCTGCTCGAAGCCGTGCGCGACCGCACCAAAACCGTCGACCTGAAGCAAATCAACCGCGTCTTGCTCCAGCCACACTGGCGCAGGGAGGTCGACCTGCCGCAGTAGCGACTTCGCTGCACGCGGCCAGCGCCGTCGTGGTGCCCACCAGCGCTACGATGGCGTTGGTCGTTTGGCATCTTGCGCCTACGACCGTTTCAGTCGCGAATTGCGATGGCAGCGCGAGCTTCTTCGGAAATCTTTACGACGTCAGTTTTGGAGTTTCGTGCGACGTCAGTTTGGCCGGCAACATCCAACCCGACGAGCAGTAGCGGAGAGCATCGGGCGCGTCATCAGCTTGTTCGGAGCGCGCGGGGTCGACTCGGGTAGTGATCGAGTGCACCAAAGTGGTGCGTTTCCCACAGTAGGTGGTGCTTCAGGTGGTGCTTCGGATCGGAGGTGGTGCCAAGTTCGAAAAAGCCGGCTAGCGCATCCACGCCAACCGGCTGATTCTTTTCTGCTTTGCTTGAGCGGGAGAAGAGATTCGAACTCTCGACGTCCACCTTGGCAAGGAGCCGAAGAGGGTGACGGGCCGTGTCGACCCGTTACAAATCCGCGAGGTTACGTGACCACGCGTGCCTGGGCGTTCCGTCCCGTTTCGAAGGTGGGGTGTGCATGGGGTGTGCATTGAGGCCGGCCATGTCGAAGACTTGATGACCGGCCTCTTCAGCCCCCATCTAGGTCCGCGAAGTCGTCTTCGAAGCGCTCCTTTGAGTACATCGCTCGCCACCCGCCACTACCCATGTACCAACCGGAAAGTTCACCGAGCCCATCCCGCGGTAGATCGACCATCTTCCCGTCGCTGCTCCTGAATGTGAGCTGGAGCAGGCCCTGATCGATCGCCTGAAGCAGATAGAAGACCGCCTCGTCGACACAGTCCGGAATCACCACGCTCGGGGGGACTCCAGCCCCACCGGCCCCCTGCCGCCATCGCTGGGCGATCGGCGAGCCCGCATTCGGGCGTAGCTGGCCATCGCAACTTCGAATCGCCGCATCCCTTACCTGCTCGACAAGCGTCTTGGCAAACTCTTCGATTTCCGGACTCGGCATGCCTCAGCCTCCCCAAGGGATCCGCGTCGGCGCCGCGACTCCGGCTTCCTGAAGGCCCTTGATTGCCCTACTAACCGTCGATTCTGCCATCCCTGGGTCCATGTTGCCCCTTATCAACGCCCTTGTCTCGATGTCCGCGACACTCTCCCACGTAAGCTCGGCGCCTGTCCGCGCGAACGCTCGGTACCCGGTCATTTGTGCGCCAGTGACGGCACTGTGCGAGACGCCGAGGTTGGCCATCGTCTCATTCGAGATGGCGAGTGCCGCGTTGGGATCATACCCGGGCGCGCCGACAAACGCGCTCTTTGCTGGAACGTGATGACCCCCTCCCGGCCCGCCGTACGGCCGCAACGGGGCAGCCTCTGCCACAGCGCCAACCAACGAGCGCTGGCTGGGGGCGGCGGCCAGCTCAAGGTTATGCCGAACACTGCCTACACGAAGCGCATAGTGCGGAACGTCCGGCAGCCACTGTGACCCGCCGGCGCCTTCGGAGCCACCGTGCGCCTGCCTGAGTTCCGCGCCGATGTCCATGGCGGGGTGCTCGACTGGGATGTCGTAGTCATGCAGGAACAACAGTGCTTCTGATGCAGAGCGAAGCTGATCCAGCCGCTGTTCCGACAACTTGATGTCGGGAGCGGTGCCTCCCGTACCTGCCGTCGGAGTCTTGGCTTCGGCCCGTGCGGGCAACGGCGTCGCAGGAGTGTAGCTTGCGTTCGTGCGCGCCTGCTCGCCGGCGGCGCTGGTCTGGCCGCTGCCCACGCTGGCATCGGAGTACTGTACGAATGCCTCGAAGGAGCTGTTCTCTGTTTCTTCGAGTCCCAACGGATCTGTGGCTTTCAGCGCCCGTCCACTTACATACGCGTACGGGTTCAGGTCCCCACCGCGCGCGTGGACCGCCAAAGGATCCGCACTCACCCACCGGTTCAAGAGCGGCGCGTAGTACCTCTTCCCGAAGTACTGGAGCCCGACCTCGACATCCTCCTCCTTCCCAGTGAACCGATAATCCTCCCTGAACCCCGCCCACCTCGCGGGCCGATAGTCACTCTCCGCAGCGCCGTACGCCTGGAACGTGCTCCGCTCGACGAGCTCGCTCGTTGCCCGGTCGAGCACCACGCTCGTCGAGCCGAGGTGATCGCCGAGTTCGAAGAGCACGTGGAGGTGTGACTGGCCGATGCTCGGCACGTCGAGGTCTTCCCACGCGATGCGCGCGAGCCGGACGCCGTTTGCGAAGAGGTACGGGACCTCGGTGGTTTTCGAGAGCTCGTAGTCGGCGTCATCGACGCTTCCGAAGACGCCGTAGGCCGCCCGACGCAGCTCGAGCGATTCGAACACGTACACCGTGTGCCGCTCCGCTCCGTCCGAAGCGATCGCGGTCTTCAAGACTCGCTGGTCGCCGGCGTCGTAGGCGTGACGTAGCTTCGCCCCGAGCACCGCACCCGTCGGGATGCCGTCGGCCGGCGGCGCCGTGCCGGTGGGCAGGTCCCAGCGCGCGGCCTCGGCGAGGCGGCCAACCTCGTCCCACTGGTACTCGAAGATCTGACTGCAGCCGCCGGGGGTTGGCAGGCACGGCCCGGTGCGCTCGAGGGCGAGGCGAACGAGATGCCCGGCGGCGTCATACTTCGCGCTGAGCTCGCCCTTGTGTGTGGAAGTGCCGCTCTTGTTGCTGGCGCCTGCGAGCTGGTACGGCTTGCCGTTCGTCAGGTTGTTGGTGATCGAACCGAGCGAGCGGTCGTAGAAGCCGCCAACGTCGTCGTCGGTCTTGGACGTGTTCCCGAGCCAGTCGTATTCGAACGCTTGCCAGAGCGGGCGCTTGGCAAACGACGAGTGCGGGCTCGGCGTCGCGCGGCGCGGATCCTGGAGTGCGGCGGTGCCGCTGTTCTCCGCATCGAACGGCGAGGTCCAGGTGTCGTCGCCGGCCGCGTACTGGTAGTCCACACGCCGAACGCGGTTCAGGTCGTCGTACTGGACCTTTCGCGTGACGGGCTTCGCTCCGGCGGGCCACTCGTCGGCGATGCGCCAGTCACGGATCTCGACGGGGTTGTTGACCGAGTCGTATGCGAAGTCCTCGTCCTGGAGCAGGAGCTGGAACGTCGGCAGCGAGCCCGGGAGCGGCGCGGGCTGAATGACCGCGGGCGATGCCGACCACTCGGGCGGAGGACCACGATAGGTCTGAACGTTCTTGAGGCGCCGGCGATTGTCGAAGAAGAAGTCGGTCGTGGTCTTCGCGATATCCCCGTACTCGATCGACTCGATGAGCCCGTCGGCGGTACGGTGAACCTTGTTCACCAGTGAGCCGTAGCTCCCGGCCACACTGCCGACAGCGCCGCGGTCCGTGTAGGTCGTCTCGACTGCGCTCTCGCTGTTTGTGCCGAGCAGATCGGGGACCGTGGCGCCCGTGCTGGCCTTCACCTCGCGGTCCGCGGCGTCGAACGCGACAGTCTTGTAGTACCACCGGGGAGCGTATCGCCCCGCGAGTGGCCCGGTCATCCCCGGCCGAGTAACCCGCACGGCTTCTTCGAGCTTGCGGCCACGCGCGTCGTATCGGCTCCAGACGGCCGAGCCTCGATCGAACACGGCGACGGGGCGGCCGAGCGAGAAGCCGGTCGAGAGGCCTACGGGCGCTTCGAGCCCGGTGACCGGAGTCGCTGGAGCGGCGTCATAGAGGTAGATGACCTCGAGCCCGGTCAGGGTGGAGACCGTGGGCGCGCTGTAGGCCTCGTGCTGGCCCGTGATGCAGGGCGCGTAGTCCTCGCCTGCTAGGCGCCCGGCACCATCATAGAAGAAGCTCGAGCCGCAGCCGCGCGCGTCGCTGGTCGCGCGGAGCTCGCCCTGATCGTTGTAGGCGTAACGCCACGCCTTGATGCCTTGGCCGACGTCGGGGTTTGCCGTGGGATTCGCGCTGAACCCGATCGTGGCGTGGGGCTCGACGTTGAGCACCATGCGCCCGAGGGTGTCGTAGCGCATCCAGCGCACGACCTTGTCGTTCGTGCCGGCGCGCACGCGCTCGATGACCTCGGGCTCCCCGGTTGGGAGATAGGTCGTGCGGGTCTCACGCGCGATGATCGAGCCATTCTCGCGGAAGCGCTCGGTGCCCACCGCGGTGCGGCCGTGTCCGTCGCGACGTTCCGTGGCCGGCGTGCCCTGGTGTGGGCCGGGGAGGATGTCGGCCGCATCGAAGAGGTCCGTGCTCAACGCGTGGTAGACGCTCTGAAGCGTAACCGTGCCGTCGAGGTCGAAGGTCTGGAGCTGCCGGCCGAAGGCGTCGTAGCGCTGGCGGCCGTAGGGTGCGCTCGGAGCGACGCTCGCGTCGAAGGACTGCCACGTACCAGTGAAGAAGACCTCGAGGTACTTCCTGCGAAGCGCGCCCTTCGCGTCGAAGTCCACGAACCCGCCGGCGACCCAATCGCCGCCATCGCCAGCGGCCTTGTCGGCTTCCTTCAACGTCGCGCGCGTACGACCCATCCCATCCACGAACGAAACCGACTCGAGGTACTTCGGGTCCGCAGGCCCGCCCCCGTCCTGGGTCATCGAGTGGATCGCCGAGTACGGCTTTTTCAGATCAAGTGGCAGGAAGTAGGCGAGCTTGACGGTCTCGACCGTACCCGCGCCGCCACCGGGCAGCGGGCGGGTGAGCGCCGTCAGGCGTCCGAAGTGGTCGTAGGTCATCCTCGCGGGTTGCGCGTTCCAGTCCCTCACCTCCGAGGCGAGCTCGAATCCGCGGTCGAAGTCGGCCTGCGTCGTCAGCGGGGCGGTGCCGCAGCCTCCGCGGAAGATGGTCTCGGTGACTGGCAGGTCGGCGAAGGCAGTGTCGTAGGAGATCTGCCGGCAGCGCTCAGTCTGCCCGCCTCCAACGGGCGCGACGTCGTCGGTGACGCTGCCGAACTGGTCGTAGGTCTTGTTGGCGACGAGCTTGAGACCGTCGGTGGACAGGCCTGTCGGCACTGAACCGGCGACCGAGCGATCCACTCCCAACGACCCAGTGAGCTGGGCGTGGACGTAGATGAGATCTCCGTTCGCGTCGTAGGTGTTTTGCGTGTCCTTCCACTCTGTTGTGCCGTGGTTCTTGCCGGTCACGAAGCTCCGACTCGTGCGCCAGTTCCACTTCGTCGGATCACCCGGCGGCAGCGCGGCGAGAGTGTGCTGCCAGATCTCCTCGTCTGCCGCCGGGCACGCATCACCGCTCTCGCACCCGAAGGCCTTGGCGAGCGTACGATTACCGAAACCATCCACCACGAAGGTCGAGCGCGTCCGGGCGAAGCCCGCGTTCGCACGGCTCGGCACGCTCACCGGTGTGTCGTCTGTCGTGGTGCCGGCGACGTCGAGTGTCACCGCGTTCACGGACGTCGCCGCGGACGCGGTGGTGGGCTGGGCGGTGTCGTACAGCGTTTGGCTGGTCTCCACCACGTGGGCGTGTCGTACGACGCGCCCATCGAGTCCCTTGTAGAGCTCGCGCAGCACGTACCGGTTCGATTCGGTCTGCAAATAGCGCCCGCTCTCGTCGCGGCGCTCCGTCAGCCACGGCAGCCCCTTGAGCGCCTCACGAGGATTGTCCCGCCACCGCTCGGGCAAGGAGCACTCGGTAGTAGTGTTGGTCGGCGTCTCGTCCACACACTCGCCGAGCAAGAAGCGCGAGTCTGTCATGTCGGTCGGGCTGTTCACATCGCCGACGCGGCGGGCCGTCGCGCGAGCGAATCCGCGGAATTCGCGCTGCTGGCCGTCGAAGCCCGGATCGCCGTAGGTGTATTCGGTCACGTACGCGCCGCCGAGGCCGTCTTGCTCGGTGACCTTCTTGACGACGTGGGCCACGGTCGGCATGCGCGTCGTCCACTTCGCCGGGGTCGCCTCGGCCGCGAGCATCTCCGCGGTCGAATTGGAGTACTCGACCGCAGTCGTCTTGCCGAGGCCGTTTTGGACCTTGGCCAGCAGCCACGGGCGCACGCCGCCCGCCAGGTCGATGTACTTGTAGTCGTAGCCGTCGCCCCAGAGGATGTCGCGGGTGCCCGAGCCGTCGACGTCGACCAGGCGCACGCGGTCCGTCGCGGCCGGCTTGGGCGGCGTGTTGTAGAGGATGTGCCGGTCGGTCCAGGACTCGCCGTTCACGTTCAGGTAGACGTCCACGGCGTTGAACCGGACCTCGACCAGATCGGAGAGCCCGTCGCCGTTCACGTCGTCGAGCAGGAGCTTGCCGTCGCCGACGACCCCGAAGTTTGGGCTCGACGTCATGGCGATGTGCCGGTCTTGACCGAACGTCCCGGAGGGGCAGTTGTTGCGAATTCCCGCTCCCCAGAATCCGTTCCCACGGCCCGGCCAGTACCGGATCTCCCCGGCGCGTACGCGCACGATGTCAGTGATGCCGTCGCCGTTCATGTCGCCGAGGAAGACATCCGGGTCGCTGAACTGGATCGGAGTCGCGCTCCACGGCAGGCAAGAGGTCACCGGGTCGTTGGATACAGTCGCGCTCTCCGGCCCGGTGCGCGTGCCTTTGCCGAATTGACCGTCCTGCCCCGGGTAGCGCCCAAGGGCGAAGAACGTCTGAATCTGCGTGCCGGTCGTGACGACGACGTCCACGAGACCGTCGGAGTCGACGTCGAAAACGCGGATCTTCGAGCTCTCGTTGGTGAAGTCGATCTTCACGTCCTGCTTGGATGCAGTCTCGATCGAGCGGCCCCTCCACTGCCACACGCCGTTCACGAGCTCCGGCGCCAGCACCTCGTACTTCTTGGCGATCGGCATGTGCACGAGGTTCGCGCGCCCGTCACCGTCCAGATCGAACACCGAGACATTCGTGTTCGAGAGCTTGAGGATGTTCTCGTCGGTGCCGGCAGGGATTCCGGTAGGATCGACCGCAATGTTCGTCGCGCTGAACCCCAGGCCGAGCGGGTTCGTCGTGGCGCCGGCAGCGCCGCTGACGAAGAGACCGTGTTTGCCGTTGAACAGGGCCGGTGCCGTGACCACCACGTCCGGCAACGCGTCCGAGTTGACGTCGAACAGATCCGTGAGCGCCTCGTCGAGCGAGTACTTCGGGCTCGAGCCGAGGGAGAGCTGCTTCTCCACGAAGTCCTCGAACCCGAGCTTCCCGGGCTGCGGCTTGACGTGCGTGTACTCGAATGTCATCGGCGGCAGCTGGGTGCACGCCTGCGCGTCGCCTTCGCCAGGCGCAGACGCCTCGCTTCCCGAGCAGCGCCCCTCGACCTCGACCTTCTCGAGCAACGAGACGTGGAACGAGTCGTTGTAGGTCAGGTGATACTTGCGGACACGCTTGAATCCACCTGTGCCGTCGAAGGTCTTACTGGCGACCTCGACCGTCGCGAGACGCCAGCGCTGGTCGATGCGCCAGCCGGGACGGAACGAGAACGTGGGGTCGGGGCGCACCTGCCAGGCGAGGTGCGTGTGATGCGCGAAATCGGCAAACGTGGTCGTGGTTGGGTTCGCCTTCGGCGTCGTGTCGTAGATGTCCGTCAGGTACGCGCGGCCGGAATCTTGGGTGTAGCGATACACCACGACGTTCTTTGGATTGGCGTCGCCATGAGTGTCGTACTGCCGGACGAGGTGCCAGCGGTAGATCTCGGTTAGAGCATCGGGGTTGCGCTCGAGCCCGGCTGTGTACGTGGTCTCGTTGAGCGGAGCGCCGAGCTCCATCGTGACGCCGGTCTTGCTCTGCACGCGCCACGTGTTGTTGCCGTTCCAGAAGAATCGGAGGAACGACCCTTCAACGCGAGGACGGTAGTACTCCCACCCGGTAGCCCACGCCGGGAGCTCCTCCCCGGTCTGGAGCTTCCCTGTGCAACCCAGCGTCGCGTGACCGACGGTGCAGATCGGGATCAGCTCCTGCCCGCCGTTGAACACGAAGCGGTCCCGCTCGGGGTGCCAGCCAGTCCCATCGTTATACTTCGGGGCGCCTCGATCCGTTTGCCGTGCGATGAACGGCACCGGAAGATCCCAGCCGACGCCCGCAGCGCCGAAGCCCGCGCTCGAGCTGTACGAGAGGCCGAGCGATGGCTGAGCCGCCCCGCGCGCCGAGGGCAACGAAAACGGCACGCTGAACGTGGCGATTCCCGTCGAGAGCTGGGCGGAGAAGCTCTCACCCATGCCCTGAACGCTTCCGCTCGTGCTCGGCAGCGAAATGGCTTGGCTCGTGACGCCGCTCTTGTCGGCGCCGCTCGGCAAGGCTGCAGGTTGGAGCGGTACGGCGGGCGCCACCGGTGTCGAGGACACGTCCACGCCGGTGACGGGTTTCGTACTCACCTTCGCTTCGCTCTTGTTTCGAGCAACCGTTTGGGAGCTCTGGCGCTCCGAGGATTCCGCGGCGGGGAGTTCAGCCTCGGCCTGCGCCTCGGTCGAGACCTCACTCTCGGACTCCGCGACAGGCGGCGATTTGTCCGGCGAGCTCGCAAGCGCGTCCGGGCCGCTGGTCATGGCCACGCACGAGCCGACCAGCGCAGCGCCCGCGAGCACGAAGCGTCCGCGCCTCACCCCGCACCTCCGTCGATCAGCAGGTTCTTGCGGAGGGCCGGAACCGGGATGAGCTCCACCACGACGTCGGGGGCACCCTCGTCCTTCCCGAACACGAGACCGTAGTCGTCCCACGCCGTGACGAGAGCGCCCTCGGGCCCAAGCGGGCTCGCTGCGAGCGCGGGGAATCGCTGGTCACCCGCGGTGTGCGCGTCCCATCTCGGGAGACGAAGAGGCGTGCCCAGAGTGATTGACGATCCGCTCCACTGCAGCTCACGCAGCCAGAGCTCCTCCGCTTTCGGATCCCCGGACGCCGCGGCCGCGCGCCACGAGAGATACATCCGAGAGCCAACTCGGACACCGTTCGGATGGCTCTGCGCCGCGGTGACGCCGGTGTCGAGGGCGATCGATGCGGTGAGGCCCGGCGCGCTCGTCCCGAGCAAAGCCCCGCGGAGCTTCGACCCGGCGCCGGAGCCGCCGTCTCCAACCGTAAAGACGACGAGCAAGGTCGATGCGTCGAGCTCAACCAGCGCGGGCTTGTCCTCGGTTCCAGCCGAGGCGTGAGGGCCCACCGACCAAGTCGTCGTACCGGACTTCGCTTCTATGGTTTCGGAGCCGTTGCTGCCGGTCGCGCGCCACGCCGCGGCCCAGGTCGTGCCGAACATGCCCAGCGCGACAGCGGCCTCGCCGTTGGGCGATTCGGCCAACGTCTGGTCCGGATCCGTCGGCACCTTCGGGTTCAGCGCCGCATCGAACAGGCGGTATCGCAAGTCCGGCCCCTTGACCGCGTCGGAATCGTCGACCCAGGCGACGACGAGGTCCGTCCCAGTCCAGAGCACATCCGGGTCGGACTGCGAGAACGCCGTCGTTTTGTTCGCATGGGCGGGCTCGCCCGACGGTGCGTTCGGAGGTTCGACTAGCCGGAGTGCCACACCGAGTGCGTCGCCGTCCCCGTCGAAGTCCGTCCACGCCGCGGCGTACTTCGCGCCGGGGAGCGGCGCCACAACGGGCGAGCTGAAGAGCAGCGGCTTCGACTTGGTGCCGGTGCTGACCAGCAGTGGGTTCCCGATGCGCACGCCCTTGGGATCAAAGGCGTTCAGCGCGATGCGCGGCGGGGCAAAGCCTGGCTCGACGTAGGCCACGGCGAAGCCATCGGCGTCGGCGGCGACGGGGTGCCGGCCCTCGCCAAGGTAGCGACCGGACGCGGGCTTGCCGGAGTCGTTCAGCACTGGAGTGACGCAGAGGAAATCGTTCACCAGGCACGCCGACGTGCAGGCGTCGTCGTTCGCGGTGTTCCCGTCGTCGCATTCTTCGTCGAGGCCGCGGATACCGTCGCCGCAGACGACGGAGACAGGGCCGCCATCGGACGTGTCCGCGGGCGCGTCAAAACCGCCTTCCGGAATTGTGTCTCCGCCATCACCGAGCGGAACGCCGCCCGATCCGCCAAGGGCGCCACCACCCGAAGCGCCACTGCCGGCGGCACCGCTGCCGGCCGCGCCCCCGGTGGTGCCGGCGGCGCCGGCCATGCCGGCAACGCCGCCCGCGCCGGCAGCGCCGCCTGTGGACGACCCGCCGCTTCCGCCGCCGCCGCCGGGACCGCAGGCGTTGGCCGCGCTCGCGGCAGCCAGTCCGGCCGCCGCGAGGATCCACGCTCGAGGTGAGTCGCGCCAGGTCATGGGTGCACCCGGTGCGACTACTGCTGCTTGACCCAGTAGTTTGAGCCGATGAGCACCTGGATGCGCTCCACGCGATCCATCTGCACTTCGGGCCCGAGCGCAATCTCGAGCTCGTACGCCCCGCCGAGCGGGCGAACTTCGAACTCAGAGCGCTTGACCGCGGAGATGTAGCTGGTGGACCAACCGTCCTTGAGCGGATCGAGCCAGAGCTCCGCAGCAACAGCCTTGCCGCCCTCGACGCGGCCGAACGGCACACCCTGCTGCCGCCAGATTTCGTCGTGATCCGTGACCCAGGCGGGACCGACGTGTGTCAAGTTGTAGGGCAAGAAGCCTTGCGAGTAGCAGCCGAGCGGGTCGACTGCGAGCTTGCAATCCTTGACGCCGGTGCCGACGACGTTCACCGCGAAGAGCCCCCAACGCGCGTTGTAGCGCTTCTGGTACGGCTCATTCGTGATGGAACCGTTCAGCCGTCCCCAAGGGTCCAGCGAGAACTCGAGCCGCATGACATCCGCGCGGTCCTTGACCGGTGGGTCACACGCGCTGCACACGTATCCGCATGCTTGACTCGCGGGAAGGCCAGGATCGAGCTCTCTCCAGGTATTGCTCGCCTTGCAGTGGACCTGCCAGTTCCCCGGTTCGCGTAGGCCTTGACACACGTCGAAGGCGGCGGGTCCACGCACGGTTCTCCGGTGAAAGTGTCGATGAATATCGGACTGTCCGATGAGAGTCCGGGCAGCGTGAGGACGTCGATGTCATCTTTCGCGACCGCCGCCGGTCGAGTCACGGCGTATCCGCTCACGAAACTCTCGAGGTTCGTTACGTAGTCCTTGACCTTGTTGGCGTAGATGCCGCCCGGCTGATTCTCGCCGGTGGCGAGCCCGACCGAACCGGGGAGACTGAGGTCGTATTCGTACACTTCGTCGGCCCAAGTCGCGGGGCTTCCCACGAATGCTTCAGGCTGGTTGAGATGCGACAAATCCACCACGAAGCGCGCCTCGGTGGCGCGGCGAGCCGCGAGCGCGTAGCGCCTGGAGTTCTCGACCAGCGCCTTGGCTCGCCACAGGTCGTAGGCACGGAATCGCCGAGAGAGACCGAAGGAGGTCGCGGCCGTCTGCGACGCGAGCTTGCTCTCCAACTCATAGCGAGCATCGGCCAAGCGACGCTGGTTCATCAGCAGGTCGACTTGTGCCGAGGACTTCACGATCGCCGTCTGCGCATCGACCGTTCCTTTGATGGCGCTCCCGATCGCTGCAAGTGCCTCCATCTGAGTGGCGATGACCTGCTTCTTCTGTACGCCGATCTCGAGCGTAAGGTTTTGGCATTTTTCCTGCTGGTTGATTGCGCCCCCAGGGCTGTAGCTCACGCCGCTTGGGAACCCGACACTGATACCTGAAGCGTGTCCTTTGATTGTCCCCCAAGCGCCGCATGCTTCACGCTGTTGGATCTGCAGTTTGTTCACAACGGCCTGAGCCACCACCATCTGCGCTTTCGCGGCGTTGGCGGTGGTAACGAGCACCTTGAAGTTTTCGTCCGGCGCCTTGATGGCCGACCACTGGTCGATGAACGCCTGCTGAAGCGAGCCACCAGAGAACTCCGCAAAGCTCGGGGGCGACGGTGCCTTGATCGAATCCGAAACCGGCTTGGCGATCTTCAGCTGCATCGTGAAGTAGCTCTCGACGACCGTGGACACGAGGCAATCGATTGCCTTGCTGAGCTCAGCGTCCGTCTTCGGATCGGTGGGGCACGCCACCTGCTTCACGGGCTTGTTGGGATACCAGGTCGGGTCAAGCGGTCTGGTCACCAGGAGAACGTCGCAACTTGGATTCGTGCCACAGAGTGCCTGCTTGTCCTCGAGCAGGCCCGCTTGGGCCTTCGCCGCGGCGGCAGCCTCGGCCACTTCGTCCTGCTCCGTCTTGATGAGGTCGTCGACAGCTTTCTCCACAGCAGCGGTGGCCTCTTGCGAGCTGGACTTGGCAAGGCCCAGGAAGTAGGTCGCGCTGTCTTGTCCGGCCGGCCCGCCCACCAGCTCGGCGCTGAGGGGAGGCACCCAATCTGTCGGGTACCCGAACGCGTCGTAGCGCGGCTCAACCGGGTTGCCCTGTCTGTGCTCGTTCTGTTGCACCGCAAAGGTGCCCAACGTCCCGCCAGTCGCCAGGTATTGTCCCTGGCGGACGTTCTGCACCGACGCCCAGGCCCGGAACTGGGACCCGAGAAGACGGTGGGAGAACTGTGCACCTTCTTGGTGCGAAGCGACAAAAGTGGGTGCCACCCGGTTCACAGAGAGATCCCAATTGGGCCCTCGCGTGGCGACGAACCCTGCCCACCTACTCGGTCCGCCTTCGACGGCTGGAGCGCGGCGGGCCGAGCCGCACGTGAAGGCCCCAGCAGCCTGGTCGATCAATTGGTCCAGCCCCGGGGCGAAACCGATCTTCGTTTGCGGGTACGCGGCGAGGTTGCCAGCGAGTGGGTTCTCCAGCGCGCAGACGCGGTTCCAGACACCATCTGGCCAGAACGACTCGTCCTCCGCCGCGATCGTACCCTCGATGTTCCACATCGTTCGGAGCTCGTTGCTCCCCGTGCTGGTGGTCACAGGGACAGTCAAAACCGCGATATCCGTGTCCCCGTTTGCAGCCACGACCCACGGGCGGAGCGCAAAGCTCTCGTCCCCGATTGCCCCTCCAATCACTCCAAGAATCTGGCCCCTCAGAGCAAAGTAGTCATTGAGACGAGCCTTCTGAGCCGTAGGCGTCGATGCAATGTAGTCGACCGTACCCAGAAGTGCCCGGCGTACTGCTGCGAGCGCAGAGACGGAACCCATCAGGCGCTTGGCCTCCGTGGATTGGGAGACGGTGACCTGGCCACCTGGTGGGCACGCGCCAACCGTTCCGCAGCCGTGAAAGCCCTGCTTGCCAGAATCAGCCAGCGGGAGGATCTCAACCGGGTCGGGGATTCTGAAACCCGCGAAGCGGGTGTACTTTGGCGCCGATTCCTGCAGCGGTGGCTGAACAAACCGCGCGTCTTGCGCGATGGACAGAATGACAGGCGGAGCCACGGTGATGCTGAGCGCTCCGTCGATGTTCAGCGGTCCGAAACGGGAGTCGTTCGCATCCATCCCAGCAGGCAGGCAGTTGCCCTTGAACGTCAAGAGCTCGGCTAGGTGCTTGACCAACGTGGTGGCGTGCTCCCGCGTGATGCGATGGTCTCGCCAGAGCAACATCTGCTCCAGCGCGGTCCCCGGCACAGGAACCAGGTTGTCGATGGCCGTTTCGCACCCACCACCAGGCAGCTGCACGAAGCACGCGTCTCGCCGGAGGTGCGCCTCCACGTAGTCGTATAGCAGCTGCGCGCTCGCCGTAAGGTCGTAGTCGAGGCAAGCAACGGGACTGGTGACGTTGAGCTTCAACCGGTCGTAGCGACGCGCCAGGACCAGGAGCTCGTTCACCTGCGGTTCTTGAATTTCCGTTCGGAAATTTGGGACGCGCGCTGCGTCAGGCCAGTCGCCTTCTGAAAGCCCCGCCGGGACCCAAGTGCCAAGGGGATGTGCCCACGGGCCGCCGGACTCGATGGCGAGCGGATCGCCTCCATATAGAAGCGCATGGAGGCGCTGCTTCCACGCCCCGGGACCCCAGGTTTCATCCGCCCGAGTCTCGGCCTTTCCGCCACGCGGGAGCGCCGCGCTGCCGCTTCGAGCGAGGAGTTGCGCGAGCTCCTCCGTAACGACCGAGTGCAGCTGCACCGCCGTCGCGAAGTCACGGCCCATCCCGAAGAGGCGATTGTTCTCTGGTTGACAGCCGACGCCGCCGCAACTGAACCCCCACCACTCGAGCAAGGGGATGGTCCTCTCCGGAGGCGTCTGCTCCGCCTTGTCGATGGAGACGTAGCTGGTTGGCTTCGCGAAGACGACGCCGAGGAGCGCGTAATGGAGCATCGCAATCTGGGTCCGTTCGCGGATCACCTCTAGCAGCCATCGTTGTTCGGCATCATCGAGCAGGAGGGTCTGCCCTGACGACGCCCCGGGTGACGCCTTTCGCAGGTACTGCGCAATGCACAAGTTCATGCCGGCCGTGCGCAGGTCGCTGCTCGCGTCATTTGCGCCCGCCGCGAAGTGCTCGGGCTGGTTGAACTTGTCGGGGATGTCTTCCCTCACTCCGCCGTCGAGCTTGAACGAGACGGGCCGGCCGGGGGTCATCGTGACCGGATCGCAGTTCCACTCCGGCCTGGTGCGCACGAACTTCCAGGCCTCCTCCGTGGACCATTTGAGCTTTCCGTTGTCGTCTGCTAGCGCGCCGGCAGGCACTGCGACCCTCATCTTCTTGACCAAGGTCGCGGAGTACTGGTCGTGATTGATCAAGTTCGGCTTGATTCTCCCCTCGGCATCCACGCGCGCCGCGGCACACTGCACGAGCGCGTCAGCAGCCAGCAGGTCAGTGGCCGTCCCGTCGAACATCGGCTCGGCATCCCCCGACCAGGAGGGGGGAAGGAGCTTCCCGTTGTTGAGCAACTGAGCCCTACTCCTGCACGGGATTGGGCTGACGCTCGGGATCTGAAGACCGGATACAACCACCCCGCTCGACTCTTGGGGCCCGGGGTCGGCTCCGCAGCTCAGCGCGGCAGGGACAACAAGCAGCAGGACAACACGGGTACCTCGCATGATTACTGCTCCCACACACAACGGAACGACGCCACTGCATCAGGATCGGAGTGAACAAAGTCGATAGCCCCGGGGACCAAACCGGAGACGACGCACGCCTCGCTGCCCGGCGAGCAGCCCAGAACAACCTGTTTGGGAGCCGGGATAATCAACTCCGCTGGCGATGCGAGCACGTCGTCGAGCCCAAAAGGAGAGCTCGCGAGCGGATGTTGTCCGAGCGACGCGACGGTCAGATCCGCGCACGCACCCTTGCAGCACGCGCCCGCCTCCCCGCCCAGGAACGAAGTGCGCCAGTGACGCTCACAAGTTGGCGGCGACTCGCCCCAGGCGAAGCGGGACACTTTGGGACCTCGCGCGGCGAGCAGCCATTCGTGTGCTCGTGGCAAACGAGCGCCGACCCATCGGCAGAACTGCGCAGCCTGGGCGTGCGTCGCGCAAGTCAGAGCCGTCTTGCTCGCCAACTCCGCCGTTCCGGAGGCGGCGGCGTAGGTCGCGCCGTCGAGTCCCCGATCCCCGAGTTGACACTGGGGCGCCAATGACGCGGGCGCACTACAGGCGCGGGCTGCTACGCAGGCGTGATACTGCGCCACGGTGGTCGGCAGCACCGAAATGCTGAACGCGTCTACCTTGACCTTGCTTCGCAGAACCCCGAGGCGGACACCCACGTCGATCTCGGCAGCCGCAACTTCTGTGCTGTTCGGAATGGCGTCGGGAGGGGCCTTGGGCGATGACGGTTCCGAGCCGTTCTCGCAGCCGGCGCTCGAGATGCCGACCAGGACGCCGATGTAGTACACTACCTTAGTCATCAACATTGCCTCCGCTTGCTCGTGAACCCGCGACGCGCTGCTAGAAGCACGGCTGCCAGCAGGGACCACAGTTGAACCGCGTCTCGATGTGGCCGTCGGATGCGGCACCCACATCCTGACTCGTCGTTGGCGACGCACCGATCGCCCTCGCGCCTCGTCCCAGCGCCACACTGGAGTCCAGATGCTCCGGCTGCCCCAGCTCCACCCGCGGCGCCGCCCGCTCCCGCACCGCCGTCTGCTCCGGGCTGGAACGGTGAGGCGTCGAGGATCAGAGTCACGCCACTGAAGGGCCCCGCAAAGTTCGGCTCGTTGCTTCCGCCCGTGACGAGGACGCGCCCGTCGGCCAAACGCAACACGGTGTGATGGAAACGCGGGGGCGTACCTGGCATGTTCAACGGTGTGCTCGTCTGAGTTGGCGGCCAGAACAGCTCGGCGGACGGGGTCGTCGAGCCCTCGATTCCGCCCCCCGCGAAGATCACGCTGCCGTCGTCGCGAAGCGCCATTCCGAACATCGTCCGACCGGCGACCGGAAAGAGCTGCCAAGCGTTCGCTTTGGGGTCGAAGATCTCGGCACTGGCCAACGCTTCGAATGGTCCAGTGAGCCCGCCAGCTACCAGGACTCTGCCGTCCTGAAGAATCGTTGCGGCGTGGTCTCCTCGCGCTTGCTGGAGCTGCGGCCCCACGGACCATGACTTGGTGCTCGGTTCGTAGATGCTGACCGCCCTCGATGCTCCGAGCTCCGTGGCTCCCCCGACGACCAAAACGCGACCATCCGTCAAGAGCGTCGCGGTGTGAAAACCGTGGCCTGGCTGCGCCGGCGTTCCCTCAGGCGGAAGGTCTGCGAGCTTCTCCCAGGTTCCCGAGGAAGGAGTGAACAAGAACGAGGTCTTGTTCCCGCCATACCCACACTCACTCCAGGACTGGTAGTACGAGCAGCCGCCGGCGACCAACACAGTGCCGTCCGGCAGCCGCGTAACAGCGGGACCGCTGAGCATGGGCGGTGTGTTGGGAACGAGCTGCCAGGTCCCGCTGTTCGAGTCGTAGCTCTCGGCGGGCGCGCTGGTGATCTCGTTGCAGGCCCAAGCGTCCGTTGCGCAAGCGCCTCCGACGACGAGCGCGCGCCCGTCGTCCAGCGTGACTGAACCAGGCCTGATGCGCCCAATGTTCAGCTGTGCCGTCGCGGCCCACGTCTCGCTCGCAGGATCGAAGATCTCGGCTGAGCGGGAATTCGCCCACTGCCCAGGCAGTGCATACGCGGCGGCAACCAGGACGCGACCATCGTTCAATACCGTCGCGGTGTGCTCGATTCTCGGAGCGACCATTTCACCGGCGATCACCCACGCCGGATCGAGCAGCACCGGATAGCGCAGTGACGACGGATCCCACGTGAGACTCAGGGTGCATGAGTCCGAACCGGCGGCGGTCGGTGATCGGCCCCAAGGCGGGCGAGGGCTAGTGTCCGCCTCGCAGCCCTCCAGGCTCAGCATGGCGGCCCGTGTCGAACCTGTCGCATCCACGAGATATGGAGAACGCACCCGTAAGCGGGGGGCGCCCGCCGCGTCGATGAGCTCGAGCGTGTTTGCGACCATGCGCAACCCGGCGACGCGGTGAAGCTTGACGGAGTACCGCACCTCCGGCTCGTCG
The DNA here is from genome assembly GCA_016706225.1 of Myxococcales bacterium. NCBI lineage: Bacteria > Pseudomonadati > Myxococcota > Myxococcia > Myxococcales > Myxococcales bacterium. Next base: position 1,250,973 of record JADJKB010000005.1, on the reverse strand, counting down.
GGCGCCGTCTCGAACACGACGAAGTCCTCGAGCGCGCCGGGCGAGACGCGCATGAGCAGCGCGCCGCCGCTGGGCCCTCCGCCGTCATAAAGCACGAGTCCGTGACCGACGGCAGGCCCGACATCCCGAGCACCGCTCAGCCTGAAGTCGGCAGCGACGCCGCTGCGAGCATCCTCGATCCGAGACCACCCATCAGCTCGCGGCGCGAGGCGCACCCGCAATCCACCCACGCCTGGCGCTGAAGCGCTCTCCGGGACGAGGGCATCGCCGTCGAGAAGAAGTCGGCGAATCGAACCACCCGGAATGGCCGGACGGTCTGACTCAGCGGCGTGCTGCGCACGCGCGCCGTGCTGCGAGACAAGGAATCGTGTCTGCAGCCGCGCCACGTGCGCCATCGCTTCGGGAGATTCGGTCACTGCGAGTTGGTGAGTCACGCCAGAGGTCTGAGACGTCGAAGACTCGGGAGGTGCGTCCGAACCACAGGAGCACGTCGCCGCGACGGCGAGCATTGGCACCACCCAGCCCGCGTTCGAGGCGACACGAGGCGGTGAGCCGCTCTTCATCTTCCTTCGATCCCGTCTCGCCCAAACACGCCGACCACCACTCCTCGCTCCGCTAGACATCGACTCCACCATCGGACTTCGCCGGCGCAAGATGTCGCGCTATCGGCCCGCAGCGGATCCGAGTTGCTCGAATTCAAATCGACCGCGCCGTCTCACGACCTTCGAACTCCTGCCCGCCCCGGCCACCCACTGCCGAGGTCCGCCTAGACTCGCTCGCGGTGACCGGGCGTCAACCGACAAGATCCGACATCCATCCGACAGTGTGCGCGAGTCTGCGCTGGGGCGATGCGCAATGGGCGCGACCTCATTCAATTGGGAGTGGGGCAGCTGTGGGCGCTCGGCGCGCCGACCGGTCAGCCCCGCTTTCCTCGCGCGCGGTGCTCGCGCTGGAGAGCAAGCCGGTAGACCCGAGGCTGTGAAGCACGCCGGCTCACCCCGTCGGTGTCACCACCCGTTCTTCGCGCCCACCGCATCCCGAACTGCAACACCCCCGCTCGTTAGGACCGCCCACACCACCGCGCCCAGCATGATGGGGCCGGAGCTCTCCGCGCCAATGGCGTCGGGCGCGCTCTCGCGTAACTGGAGTGACAGCCATCTGTGCCAACCCACGGAGCCGAGCGCGGACAGCACAGCGAAGGCGAACGCGAACACGTTGGTGCGGCGCTCGCGCCGAGCGGCTCCCGGCTCCTCCGAGCGCGAGGCCTTTCCGTCAGCCTCGGCAGCCACGTCGGGCCCTTTCCGTACGTTATTGCGTCATGTGTAGCCCACGTCACGACCGCGCGACGACGTGAGCTCGGCCACGTCGTCGCGCGCGACAAATGCGGCCACCAGGTCAGGGAACCGGCCGGACCGACGGCGCGCCCATGGGAGCCTTTCACTTCCCGTCATGGCAGCACCTGAACCCCTTCGTTTCGAAGACGTAGTACCAGGAGGAGTTCTTCGAACTCGCGCACGGATCGCCTGTTCGCACCCGGCACCCATCGCCTTGCGTCACGCTGATGCACGAGTCCTCCCACTCCTCGGCGTTGCCGCCCAGGTCGAAGAGCCCCGGGTACGGGCCACTGCAGGCTGCCTGTGTCCCAACGCTAGCCCGCGGGTACTTTCCCCAGCAGTCAGACAAGCCTGCGTCGCCGTACGCGTATGCCCGGGTTCCCCCCGCGCTGCACGCATTGAACCACTGGCTGTCGTTTGCATCGTCCGGCTTTGCGATACCCGCTGCGCCTCCCCCGATCTTTCCGCAAAGCCGCTTCCCCGCCCACCTGCAATACCCAACCGCGTCGCACCAATTCACACAGCCTACGGGAGCCGACGGAGAAGTGTTCTGCATCGCCTGCCGGCACGACAGTGACTCCGCTGACCCAAATACATTCATCTGCAGGCACCGCCCCTCCTGCGTCTTCGGATCGACCTTTGCGGAAAGGAACTCGTCGTACTGCGCGAACGACACCTCCGTCGCGTCGATGCAGTATGCGACGCCGGTCGGCGACTTCACTTCCACGAGCGGCGGCCCCGGCAGGCCCGTCGGGCAGACGCTCGTGGAGCCGGCAGAGCCGTCGGGCAATCCTCCAGTGCCTCCGCTTCCACCGACACCCACACCGCAGTCGCAGGGACCGTAGCCGCTTCCGTCGAGCTTGCAGGCCTGGCCCCCCTTGCAGGCACCGGGGCCGACGCAGGCTTGAGATAGCCCGGGTGTACACGCCTTCTGATCCGCGGCCGGCTCCTCCGAGCCGCAGCCGACCCCCAGAATCGCCACGGCCAGCAGATTCGCGATCAGGAAGGCCTTGGCCGCCCGCCTCACTCCTGCCATGCGCAACGGAAGGCCCACGCGGAAACCGACGCGCTCGAGTCCCCGGCCTCTGCCCCACTCTGACTTCATGGCCCTCCCGGCTCGATGCTGAACGTGGAACCGCCACGCCCGTGCCCGAGCCGCATCCGCAGGAACGCTACCTGAGCACTGTCCTCTCGGCCAGGTCTGCTCTTCCCCAAGTTGACGCGAGTCATTTCGATTCCTGCGCGTACGAATCGTGGTGTCACGGATTTGACGAGGCCGCTCAGCACCCGCACTTCGTGGAGCGGCACTGGACGAACTTCGTGAGGGCCTGACCGAGCGCTTGATGACTGGAGTAGCAGGCGGCCTCACAGCTCTCGGAAGTACACCCGGACAGGCAGCTCAGGTAGGACGCGTACTGGGAGGTCGCATAGACCTGTTGCATCTCCTGGCAGCACTGCTTTCGCGTGCACGCCTCGCAGGTACTGTCACCGGGGCTCGTTACGCACGCGGTGCAACTTCCGAAGGCCACAAACTCGTCGAAGCAGCCTCCGAGCTTCCAGTACCCAAGTGTGTTGCACGCCGCCGTTCCAGTGGTTTCGAAGCACGTGTACCACGCCGATGTCTGGCCGCCGCAGACCGCCTGGTATCCAGGGAAGTTCTTCACGCACTTCGAGTAGCAAACAGAATACAGCGGGTCGTTCGGGCACTTGGCCGCCACACTCTTCTGGCACGTCGCGGCGCAGACCCCGGCGGTTGCGCCGGCCCCGCCAGTCCCTGCTCCACCGATCCCTGCATCACCACCGCCCGTTCCTCCACCGCCCATCCCGCCACTGTCGTCGGAAGTGCCGCCGCTTCCGCCACCGTCGGGGGCACCACCGGTTCCGCCACTCCCCGCAGTTCCCGAGGCGCCTGCGCTGCCAGCGGCACCGCCCGCCCCGCCGCACTCGCAGGTGGTGTAGCCGCTGCCGTCCGCCTTGCAGACCTGGTAGCCGCTGCAGTTTCCGGGGCCGGTACACCCAACGCTCGCGTTCGGAACGCACGCCTGTGGTTCGGCGCCGGATTCATCCGAGCCACACCCGGTAGCACCGCCGGCGACGCACATCATTGCCCAGCAGAGCCGAACGAACAGACGACTCACGATCTTGCCTCCCGACCTACGAGCAGAGTGTCAGACATTGCTGCACGGAGCGCCAGCCAGCACGTGCGACTCGCTCACGCTGTCCAGGCGTCAACCGACAAGATCCGACATCCATACGACAGTGTGCGCGAGTCTGCGCGCGATGCATGTCAGATCCCCTCGCAGTCGTAGGAATCGGTTCCGGTCGCGCACGGGTCCGGCTCATCGCAGTAGTCGTCGAAGGCGGTCGGGCACGAGTTTGAAGCGTTCACGCACACCTCGTAGCTCGTGTTGCAGTACGCGCCGGGCGGGCACGAGAGGCCGTTGCCGCAATTCGCGCCGCACACCTCGGCGACCAGGCAAGCCGTGTTGGGGTACTTGTCGATGCAACTATCCGTGTCCGCAGAAGCAGTGCAGGTAGTCGTGCAAAGACCGGTCAGCAGCGAGTTGTCGCCCGCGTAGCAGAACAAGCCGGCGCCACATGGGCTCGTTGCGCTGCAAGCTTGACCGATCACGCCGCTGCTGTTGCCGCCACCGCCCCCACCGCTTCCGCCACTGCCGCAGTTCGCGATCCAGACGCTCAGGACCAACACCACCGCGGTCGCTGCGCGCCCGCCGAAATCACGCCTCATCGTTCCTCCCTGCGCGAACTCCATTGCCTCGCCTCATGCAATTTCCTTGGCCGGATCATGTGGGCATTCCGAGGTGCGTTTGGCGAGCGAGTCCCCGGCCCGCCTAGACTCGCTCGCGGTGACGGGGCGTCAACCGACAAGATCCGACATCCATACGACAGTGTGCGCAGGACCGCGCTGGTGCGACGCGCGACAGCGCAGCGTCAGTCGAACCGAGTGGGGCAGCTGTACCCGGTGCCGACAACGGTCTCGATGCGCACGCCGAGCGGTTGGAGAATCTCGCGCATGCGCTCGATGTGCTTCTCCAACGCCTTGTCCGTCGCTCTGGGGTTCTCGAGCCCGAAGGCTTTCAGGGCGTCGCGCTGCACCGGCTGCCCCCGTGCAGCACTCAGCTGCCGGAACATTCGGCGATGGCTCGGGGACTTGAGCGCCTCGAGCACCATTCTCTGGCGGAGCTGCCCACCGGCGCGGCTCGCCCGAGCAGCGGGCTGCACTCGGCGAAGCACTGATCGCAACCGCGCGCGAAGCTCTCGGCCGCCCGCGGGCTTTGTGACGTAGTCGTCAGCTCCAGCGTCGAGCGCCTGTGCCTTGACCTCCGACTGGCCCAGGCAACTGACCATGATGATCCCGCCCGAGTAGCCCAGCTCCCGCAGGCGCCGGCAGGCGACGATCCCGCTCTCTCGGCCAAGCATCACGTCGAGCAGAATCAGCTCGCAGCCGAACAAGGCGCCAGAACGCAATGCCTCATCGGGACACGCGAAGTCTCGAACGGAGAAACCCTTGTTCTGGAGCAGGCGGCCAATGGCTCTGCGGTGCAGCTCTTCGTCGTCGATGATCGCGACCGGGACGTCGGCTCGCTGAGTCGGATTGACCCGCGTTCCGTCGGGAGGGGTGTCCATCGGTGCGTCCATCGGTCGTTCACCCGCGGGAGTTGCGCGCTTTGTTCCGGTTCCCGGACCCCAAGCCCCACCTCACCCGTGCGCCGAAGAATACCGGAAGCCGCCCTCGAGGTCATGGGTCTCATTCGGTCGCAGCTGCGACCTTCCCTGACGCAGGGGCGACGTTTCTTGACGCAGGGCCGTGGGCCCGAGGGCGCTCGGCGCGCCGCCGGTCAGGGCCGCTTCCCTCGCGCGCGGGCCTTCCGCCCCGGAGCTGCCACCAGCATTTGCGCCAGGGTGACCAGGGCCTCCTGCGCCTCCGGCGGCAGGCGCTCGAACAGTGGACCGATGCGCTGGGCCGCGGCGGGCGCGGCGGATGGGCCCAGGAGCTCGGCGAGTGGCACGCGGAGCGCTTTTGCCACAGCGGTGATGGTGGACAGCCGGGGATCACGGTGCTCGTTCTCGAGCGTCGACAGGTAGTGCGGCGAGAGGCCCGAACGTTCCGCAAGGTCATCGAGGGTCAGGCCCAGCGCCTTGCGACGGGTCCTGATTTCCGCGCCCAGCTTCATGCACCCGAGCGTGACCCGCGCATGCCCCAGCGGTGAATGCCCGACAGTGCAAGCACATGTTGCACGATAGGTCATACTGCGAGACGATCAGACCGCTGTGGATTCGGTAACGCAGGCCATTGATCCGACGCTCATGCGCGCCAAAACCCGCGTAGGGACCGTCTTGCGGGAGAAATGGCGCATCGATGCACTGCTGGGCGTCGGAGGCATGGCGGCGGTGTACGCGGCCACGCACCGCAACGGCACGAGAGCCGCGGTGAAGGTCCTCCACCCCGAGTTGGTCTCTCACCCCTCGATCCGGTCGCGGTTCCTGAAGGAGGGGTACGTCGCCAACCGCATCGACCATCCGGGCGCAGTTCGCGTAACCGACGACGACACCGCTGAAGACGGGTCGATGTTCCTGGTCATGGAGCTGCTCGATGGCGAGTCACTCGAGGATCGTCGGGTGCGACTGGGTGGAACCCTCGACGTGGACGAGGTGCTCTCCGCGGCAGATCAAGTTCTAGATGTCCTGGCCCAGGCCCACGAGAAGGGCATCGTCCACCGCGATATCAAGCCGGAGAACGTCTTCCTGACGCGCACAGGCGCGGTGAAGGTCCTCGACTTCGGCATCGCGCGCCTGCGAGAGCTCTCGACGCCAAGCACGGCCACGCGCACCGGCACCACCATGGGCACGCCAGCGTTCATGGCGCCGGAGCACGCGCGCGGTCTTTGGGACGAGGTGGATGCTCAGAGTGACCTCTGGTCCGTGGGCGCGGCGATGTACTGCATGTTGTCCGGCCGTGTCGTTCACGAAGGGCGAACGACCAACGAGGTACTCCTGGCCGCGATGACCAAGCCCGCGCCCCAACTTCGTGCCGCGCAGCCGTCGGTGCCCGAACCGGTCGGGGCGATCGTCGACCGCGCGCTGATGTTCGACAAGGCGCAGCGCTGGCCCGACGCGCGCGCCATGCAGGACGCAATCCGCCGCGCCTACCACCGCATTCACGGCGCCCCAATCTCCACGCAGCCGCCGATCGTCGTGCCGGACGTCGTGCCGAACCGGACCTTGCCGTCGGCGCTCGCCAACATCTTCCCCGGTGGAGTCGGCGGTACGGGCGCGGCCGTCAGCTCCGGAAGAACGGGCGCTCCGCTGCGAACGCTGACGTCCCTTCCGAAACCGGTGATCGTCGCTGCTGCGGTCACCGTCGCTGGCGTGATCGCGTTCGCCATATTCGTCACCGTACGCATCGCCAACTGGCGTGGAGCGGCCGAATCGGCACCGGCGTTCGCAGAGTCGTCCGGGTCGGCACCAGCGCTCTCCCCGGCCACCGCCGCCGCAGCCGCTCCACCCTCACCTACGCCTGCCCCTTCCGTCGCACCGAGCGAGTCGGCGCGGGCTCCATCGGTGACGGTGCCGAAGCCGTCCCCCGGCGCGAGGCCGAGCGCGACCGCCAGCGCCGCACCGCCCGAGCTCCCCGCGCCGGACTGGAAGGAACAGCGCAAGTGAGGAAGCGGCTCTCGGTGGTCGCGTTAGCCACCTCATTGCTTGTCGCTCCGGGCGCGCGTGCGCAGACGCGGGACCCCGCAACCGCGGACGCGCTGTTCCGCGAGGCGCGCGCGCTGATGAAGCAGGGCGACTACGTCTCGGCCTGCCCGAAGCTCGCGGACAGCCAGCGTCTCGACCCCGCCGCAGGGACCGCGATCAACCTCGGCGACTGTCTCGAAAAGCTCGGCAAGCTCGCCGATGCCCTTCAGGCGCACCGCGAGGCGCTCGACATGCTTCAGCCGGGCGACAAGCGCATCGAGCCCCTGAAGGCGCAGATCGCCACGATCGAGCGGCGGGCGCCCAAGCTCACGATCAAGCTCGCGCCGGGAGCCCCGCCGGGGGTGACTGTGACGCGAGATGGCGTGCTCCTCGGCATGGGCGCGCTGGGCACGGCGTTGCCGGCAAACGTCGGCCCGCACGAGGTGATTGTCACCGCGCCCGGATATTCCGAGCGCCGTTACGCCGCGACGCTGGCGGAAGGAGAGGCCAAGACGCTCGAAGTCAGCGCTGGCGAAGCCGTCGCGACACCGGCCGCGGAAACGTCTCCAGCGCCTCCGCCGCGAGCGCTTCTCGCGATGGCGCCGGCCCGCGACGACGGGCCACCGCGAGGCGCAACGCAGCGAACGCTCGGCTGGGTCCTCATGGGCGCGGGAGCGGTGGGACTGGGCGTCGGCGTCTTCGAGCTCGTTCAGTGGCAGGCCGCCGACCAGCGAGTCAAGGATGAATGTCCCGTGCGGCCTGACGGGACCTACGGGTGCGGAGACCTGGTCAAAGCGCGGGCGGATCAAGATGCCGCGAGAAGAGACGCGCGGATCTCGAACGCAGCGTTTGGAGTCGGGGCAGTAGCGGTGGTCGGCGGCGTGGTGCTGTTGCTCACGGCGCCTGAGCAGAAGTCGGGCGGACTGCGCGTGCGCGCGAGTGTCGCGACCCGGGCGGTCGGCTTGTCAGCGGAGGGAACATGGTAGGCAGCAGATTGTTGCGGCAATGCTCGGTCCTGATGACGCTGGTGGCGGTCGGTGCGGCGGCGTGCGGGCCGGAGGATCGGGATCTGAAGGGCAACAGTGACGGCGGCGCAGGCACGTCCGGCGGGATCGTGCCGGCAAACCACCCCTGCAACCCCGACACTGACAAGTGCCCGGCGGGATACGAGTGCACTTCGAAGGGTGTAGGAACCGCCAACACCTGTCACAAGACGTGCAGCGTGAATGGCGCACTCTGCGGCAGCGACGGCCAAGTCTGCCTGCTGAACTTCGAGGGGAAGCTGTTCTGCAGCGCGGGATGCTCCCTCAGCAACCCTGAAGCGGTCTGCGGCCCAGGCGCCAACTGTGATGGTGCGTGCGACGTTGGCGGTGCGGTCGTCTGCTCGGACTGCTCGGGCGCCGGCTCCGGCGCTGGCTACTGCAGCGACGCGACGGACTGCCTGCCAGGCTACGGATGCACGCCGCAGTATGGCTGCTTGAGGTGGTGCCGCATCGGCAAGAACGACTGCGCCGGGTGCACCGAGCCGGCGACGAAGAAGGTTCAGATCGGCGCAGACACCTACGGGTTCTGCCCGCCGTAGCGGGACGCTCGGTCCGGCGCTGCCAGTCGCCACGTCGCGACGATCGACCGGATCACGCTATGGGGGAACCCCATGCTGCGAGGCGGGTCCGCAGCGCGCGAGCTTGATGTACGCGCGTGCGAGCCGCCCAACTGGCTCGCCGGCGAAGCCGACTTCCGGTATGTACTCCCAAGGGAGAGCGCGAATGACGAGGGTGCGTGCGTGGGTGGCATTGGTGACCGTGACGTTTCTCCCGTTCGTCGCGCCCGTTGCGTGCGGTGACAGCGCGGAGGAGAAGCTGTTCGGTTCCGGCGGCGGTGCCGGAGTCGACGCCGCACAAGGCGGCGGGACCACGTCCAGCGGTGGGACGCCCGCGGCTGGCAGCGGCGGAGGGGGAACTGCGGGCGCGAGCGGGGGCTCGAGCGGCGGTTCGCCCTCTGGTGGAGGCGCTCCGGGTGGCGCCACGGGTGGCGGAGGCGCGGCGACCGGAGGCGCGTCAGCGAGCGGGGGCACGCCGGGAGGCGGTGGCTCCCCGAGCGGTGGCGGTTCGCCGAGTGGAGGCGCTCCTGGCGGCGGAGGCAGCCCGGGTGGCGGAGGCGCTCCTGGAGGCGGAGGCGGCAGCTCCGGCACGGGGAGCTTGTGCGCGGGACATTGCGGCGAGGCCTATTCGCCTCCAGGCACGACCTGCCACTGCAACTCGAATTGTACGATGACGAAGTGCTGCGATGACTACGCCTCGCTCTGCGAGCCCAAGGCCGTTTCTTGCGGATTCGAGCAACTCTGCCAACTCGCTGCGGGCGACTACTGCTGCGCGACGAAGCCAGCTACGGGAACGCAGTGGCTCATGGGCTGCGTCACTCCCAGTGATCAGTGTTACCCGGGCAGCGTGAAGATCTACTGCAACGGTCCCGAGGATTGCTCTGGTGGCGAGGTGTGCTGCGGCACGCTCAACTCTACCCTCACGCAGTTCACGACGATGAAGTGCGAGAGCGCCGCGAGCTGCCAGTACGCGCTTGGCAAGCGGGTGATGTGCTACCTCAGTCCGAGCGCCTGCCCCTCGGGTTACGCCTGCAAGCCGTGGAATGCGCCGCAGCTCACGTCGTACTGCGGAGTGCCCTGACGATCGCCGACGGGCATGACGCCGCCTTTGGCTGCTAGGCTTCTGGCGTATGTCGATGCTCACGACGCGCCTCGCTCTCCGCTCCATTGCGTGGAGCGTTGCGGGCCTGGCGGCAGCGATGGGGTGTGGAAACGATCGGTCGAACGCGAACACCTGCCCAACGGACTTCCCGTCGGGAGCCTGCAGCGCAGATCCCGAGCTCCGATGCGAATACGGCGGCTCGTGTGGTTACACGTTCGCATGCGCGAACGGGCAATGGGTGAAGGTGGGCCTCCCGTGCGACATCGTGCCGTCCTGCCCAGCCAAGAGCACCCCACTACCGAAGCTGGGGGATAGCTGCCCGCACTCGAGCCCAACGTACTGCAGCTTCACTGCGAGCTGCGGCTGGATTGGCAGCGCCGAGTGCCACGCTGGGAGTTACGACAGCGTCTTCGACCCGTGCCCCGACGGCGGAGCGGATGCCGCACCGGACAGCAATTCGGAGGCCGGCCCGGACTGACGCCAAGACCGCGCCCGAAAATTCGGCCGATGCGGCGGCCGCGGAGGCGTTGGACCGTCGGGCATGGCGCGCGTAGCATCCTCTGTAATGGGGTTCGCTCGGCTTCCAACGACACTTGCTGAGCTCGGAGCGGGTCTGCGCGCCGGTTCGCGAGCGCTTGTCGGCGCGGCGCTCGTCGCTGCGTGCGGGGTCGCGGCCAGCAATGACGACGATGGTGGAGCGGTCGGCCACTCCCCCGCGGCGCCGAAGGGCGAGCCCCATGCGACCTTCGAAGCGGGGTCGGATGCTTCCGACGGCCCCGCCGAGAACGCGCCGATCGATTCGGCCGAGGTGGGCTTCGATGACGGTCCGCAGCCGGAGTCGGCGCCCGATGCGTTCTCGTGCCCGGAGACGACCTGCATGGATGGCGCGCTGGTCCACTCTGCCGCCGTCGGTGAGCAGTGCAGCGCTTCCTCGTGGCAGTATTGCGAGCACGGGTGCGGTCTCTACGGGGCTGTTCTGGCGTGCCTCCCCGCCGAGCTACCGGGCCCGTGCGCGCTCAACGTCTCGTTTGACGCGGGACCCTGCGCATACTTGGTCCAGACATTTTGCTTCGACTCGTTCGAGGCCGCGTGCCAGTGCGCAGGTTGCGACAGCGGCTCATGCGTCGCCAAGCCCATGAAGAAGGGCGGACGGCTGAAGTTCCCGCCCAAGCTGTCCGACGGGTCGGCGGAGGCCGCGACCGCCGCAGACGGGGACGCGGCGATGGACGACGCGAACGAGCCAGTATCGGCGGACGCTGACGCCGGTGACAGCTCGCCCGATGGCGGGCTCGTGACCATGACGATCGGCTGCAGTTGAATCCTTGGGTGAGCCGAGCCGGCCGCGACAAGGCGCTTGGACGGATGTCACAAACCTCCATCCGTGTGCGTGATGGCGCACCACCAGCTGTCCAGCTAGGCTCAACAGATGAGCGCGGGACACCAGCCCAGCTCACCGAAACGTCCTTCACCTGGGACGCACCACATGCAACGCCTCTCATTGACCGTGCTGCTACCGTGCGCCATGACGCTGTCGTGCGGCGGGACGACCGAGAAGGACGCGTCTTACGCGTCCTTCGCAGAGGTTTCGCAAGCCGGCAAGTTCGAAGAGTTCCACTTCCGCGGCGGCGAGGTGAAGTGCTGGCACGAGGAGTTGTACCCGAGCGTTCTCATCGCCGAGTTCAGCCGACAGGGTCAGACTGACCTTCAGCTTCGCATCCGCATGGCGCCCGATGGCAACGACGGCGCGTTCAGCGCGGCCGGCGAATCGACGGCTGTCGAGCCGGGATCGCCTCTCGCGTGCTCGATCCCATGCGCGCGATTCAACTGGCAGCACGGCGAGCGAGCCGCGACGAGCATGAGCTCGTTGGATTCTTGTCGGGTCGACGCTGACTTCCGCGCTGGAACCATCGAAGCTCCGTTCCACTGTCTCGACATGCTCGCCAACACGGCCGACCACCGCACGTCCCTGGTGCAGGGCAAGTTTCTCTGCGGAAATTGAGCGATCTCGCGACTACTTCGCGACCTTGGCAAGGGCACCATCCTTCGCGCCCACGTAGTAGACACAAGTCTCGTCGACCGCGACATCGTAGGCCTTGTTATCCGTCAGCTGGACGAGGGTCACCGGCGCGCTGCCATCGAGGGGGATCTTGACGATCGTTCCCGACGAGTCCGAGTGGCCTGTGTACACGCTGGTTGCATCCTTGGTGAACGCGATGGGCACATAAGGCCCCGCTGCAATCGTCTCGACCGCCGCACCGCCGATCGGAACCGCACGCAGCGCGCTTCCCATGAAGTAGACGCGCTTCTCATCGACGGCGACCCAGCCTGCATCGGCACCCGTCACGAGATCCGAGACTGCTCCGCCACCGACCGGCATCACCCGCACGGTGTTGGCAGCGCCGTCGGCCCAGTAGATGCGACTCGCATCCACCGCGATGCCCTGCGGAGTCCCTCCGGTCGAGAGCAGTACCGGTGAACCGCCGCCAAGGGGAACTTTGGAGACCTTGCCGGTGTTTGCCGCGGTGAAGTACACGGTCGTTGCATCGACGGCGAGCCGTCTCGGATCGTCCTGTGCCGCCGCGAGAGTCTCAAGCGGACCCCCTGCCAGGGGGAGCCGCGCGATAGAACCCTTGGTGCCAACTTCGCCGTTCGCCCAGTAGAGGTACGACCCTGCAACGATGAGACCGCCCGGATGCGATTGCCCTGTGGCCAACGCGACCGGAGGGCCTCCGGCCAGCGGGTACTTCATCACCGTGCCGGCGACCCCCACGGCTCCGTAGACGGCCGTCGCATCGACGGCGATCGAGAAGAGTCCCGCCTCCGTGGCAAGCACGACGGGATCGCAGCGTCCGTCGTGGCAAGTGCTGCCGCCCGCGCAGGCGCTGCAGTCGTGACCACAGAAACCACAGTTCTTTGGGTCGGCCTGGGTGTCTGCCGCGCAACCGCCCGCGCCGGCGCCCGCTCCCGCGCCCCCGCCGGCGCCGCCCACTACAGCGCCCGCAGATCCCCCGGCACCTCCGGCACTGCCCGCGACACCACCCGTCCCGTGGAGTAGATCGCGGCCGTCGGCGACATGCCCGCCGCAAGCGCAGGCGAAACTCACCGAGAGCGCGGCGAGGAGGACCTCGGTGGCACAAGTTGGCATGGTGGATTGCGCACGCAAGCATCGCGCCATCGCTGCATCGGACTCGCTTGCGCATGCCCTTGCGCGACGCAGACTTCTCCACCCGCGACGCGGAACCCTCCTGCCTTGGCGTCTTGCCGGTGGGTCACCGGCCGCCCGAGACCGCCCTCGCCGCCCCGCGCGCTTTCGTCATCAATGTCTTCGACACGGTCGGCACATCTAGCACCTGATCCCATGTGCAACGGAGGCATCGCGTGCACCACCGTTTCCCCTGCTGCGCACGGCCGCACCGCTGACCTTCGGGTCTGCGTCGGGATGAATGCTCGGCTACGAGATGCTGCTCGAGCCCTTCCGCACATCCGGAGGGCAAACCGCTCAGCACGAATGGCACGTCGGCCCTCGCGAGCGCGCGTCAGCGCTTGTCGAACAGCTCCCGCTGCGCCGGCTCGCCAAACCTCTTGCATACTGAGCGGGTCTTGAAACAGGACGGAGGACGACCGGCTGTCGGCTCGCCGAGCCATGCGAGGCAGTGCACCGGAAATCGGCCTTGCGAGCGCGCGGTCCTCGTGGACACTCGGCCCATGGGGTACTGCAGGCGCATCGCGAGCTTGGTGGGTAGCGTCGGCACGTTGGCATGTGGGCACGTCACGATCGAGGAGCAGCCTGTCCCCGTCGAGCGTCCTCAAGGTTGGGTGCGAACCTGGGGGGGTGACGCGAAGACGGAGGCGTCTGCGCTCGCGGTCGGCAGCGACCGTGTTTGGGTGGGCGGAGGTTTCGCAGGAACAACGGATTTCGATCCCGGTCCGAGCACCCTGGAGCTGGTTGGACCGGACGCCTTCGAGCCGACTGGCTACCTGTCGTGGTTCTCGCTGGACGGCACCTGGATCGGAGCTCGGCTTTCGTTCACGCCCGTCAGCATCGCCGCCGAGCCCGAGGGCGGGGCCTACATCCTGGGAATGGAGGGGACCGCGCTCGGCAACGGCGAGGTCTTCCTCCAGCGCGTCGGCGCAGACGGGCAGGAGCTGTGGACCCGCAGCTGGGACTGGGCAGCCGTCGTCTTCAGCGGACTTCTGACAGTGACTCCCGATGGCGGTGTCGTCACGTCGATCACCTACCACGTCCTCACCGACATCGACCCAGGCCCGTCGGAGTCGATGGTCGACACCAAGGGCGGTGAAGACGTCGCCCTCGTCGCGTTTGCGCCGGACGGCAGCTTTCGCTGGGCGTCGACGTATGGGGGCCCCGGAGACGATATGGGCGGCGCGGTAGCGCTTACGCCCGACGGGGGTTTGGTCGTATCCGGGACGGTCGCGGATCCGGCCGCGCCGGGCAGCTTCGGCGCCCACCACATCTGGCTCGAGCGACTCGACGCGAACGGGGTGAAGCTTTGGTCGCGGGAGTGGGGGGGAAACCATTCCGGCTTTGCCGGGGACGTGGCGGTCGACGAAGACGGGACGATCTACCTGCTGGAGAGCTTCGGCATCGCCGAGGGCGGCAGCGCCCCCATCGACCTCGATCCCGGGCCGGGCGAGCACTCCGTCAAGGTCTACAACAGCGATCTGTTCCTCTCCGGCTTCGATGCATTAGGTGGCTTCCTCTGGGCTCAGCCAATCCTCGCAGGTGCGCTTTGGGCTGGAGCGGACTCGGTCACCGCGGCGGGATGGTGCGCCGTAGTCGCGGATTTTGACCCCGGGCCCACGCTGGAACCCTGCGTCGGGTTGTTCGCTACGAATATCGGCGGCAGCGGGGAGTACTTGGGGTCGGAGCAGCGTCCCGCCGATTCCACCGGCCACTGGTACTACTCCGCCCTTCGACCGCGTGATCCAAGCTCGCTGTTCGTCGTGGGAACGTTCGTCGAGCCGGCGAAGCAGCCGAATCCGTTCGGTCCACCCTTCGAACCGATTGCGGGCCAAGGATCATTCCTGGCGCTTGCGCCCTTGTACTGATCCTCTCACTTTCAGCTGCCGCAAGCCGTCCAACATTGCTGTAGGAGACAGTTTCCGTACGTGACGTAGAGCGCCGATCCCGCCGGGTGATCCGCGTCGCACTTCTGCATGCAAACCGTGTCCGTACCGCATCCGGAGTAGCACTGCGTCCACACCCAGTAATCGCTGGACTGGGAAGCAGCGTACATCTCGGCGCAGCACTGCGCCTGCGCACACGTCGCGCACGCGGCGTCCTGGATGGTCACGCCACAAACCAGAGACGTTGGCATGGCGCACTCGGCCGTGCACTCGTGAGCCATGCACGCGCTGAACACGTTCATTTCGGGGAGCCCTCCTGCATGGTCGACCTTGCATTGCTGCCAGCAGGGCCCAGACGAGCACCCGGGTTTCCCGCCGCAGGTTCGCAGAGCAACGCATTCGGCGTCGCTGCCGCATCCCTTCATCTGGGAGCAGCACTTCGCTTCGACGCAACTCACGCAGGCCGCGGGGGCGCCAAACGGCAGGCTTCCGCAAACGGCGCCGCTGCCCCCGGTCCCGCCCACGCCCGCCGTACCGCTCGACCCGCCGCCGCCAGGTGCCCCACCACTGGTCGTGCCGCCCGTCGAGCTAGTGCCGCCCGTCGCGCTCGTGCCGCCCGTCGCGCTCGTGCCGCCCGTCGCGCTGGCACCCGCTGCACCGCCGCCAGCGGCCGCATCGGCACTGCCACCAGCGGCCGCATCGGCGCCGCCACCGCCAGCGGCGTCCTCACTCCCACCGCAAGCGGTCGCGAGCAACGCGAAGCCAAGACCCCACCCCACCCCAGGGTTCATGCTGGACAACCATAGACCCGCGGCCCGCGGTTGCAAGCGGGGGCTTGGCTGGATCGACAGCGAAGAGCCGCTCACCCGTAGATCCAGGTTCAGAAGCACGTTGTGGTTAGCAAGACGCCTGGCGCGAACGTCGGGTCGCGCTCGAGCAGCGTGGTCAATCTCAGGCTGAAGCCAACGTTCCAATCGACGCTCGTGGACCACTCGTGGCCGAGGCCGAGTGCTGCTCCGGGCGCGGCGTGTATCTGGCGGCTAATCGTGGCGCCCACGCCGCCGGCGATCTGGAAGTGAAAGCCGTCCCAGCCGCTGAAGTAGTAGTCGAGCGCTGGCCCGACCACGCCGACGAGGCGTGGATCTGCGCGCCGCTCGAGAAGCGGGACGCCCTCGCCGTAGGCGCCGGCGCCGAGCACCAGGCCCCGGCTCACGGGTCCGCCGAGCGCGAGCTCGAACGGGATACTCAGCCCCGCGACGGTAGTGGTCGACGTGACGAATGAGCCCCACGGGGTGCCCGTGTAATACGTGCTGCTCCTCGGACCGAAGTACGCTCCGAGACCCGCACCCAACCGGACGTATTGACTGGGATCGCGTGCGCGAACGGGTTGCGCCCGACCCGCGGCGTCGGCGCGAACCTCGGCGACCGTGGCGAGTACGAGCGCGGCAGTCAACCAGACCGCGGCGAGCGGCTTCCCACTCATGCGCGCAAACCTATCACACGTGATTCCCGTGAGAGGCCGCGACGTCGCAGACCTCCTCTTCATCGGTGACGTTGGCGGCCCTCGTCGGAACCGCATGCGCTCGCGACCAGCATCGTCAGCGGCAGGACGACGCCAAACGCGCCATCCACCCAGGTTCCTCGATTCCTCGCGGTGACGAGGCGTCAACCGACAAGATCCGACATCGATACGACAGTGTGCGCAGGTCTGCGCTGGCACGACGCGCAATGAGCGCGGCGTCAGTCGATCAGTTCGCCGAAAAATCAGTCGGTGACGGCTCCGATCCCTGTGCTTCCGCGCTGAATCCGAAGGCGGGCAGCGTCTATTTCGTAGGAGAGCGCTCCGTCGCTCAACACGGCTTGCACCTGCGCGTCTGTCGCCGGCAACGCGCCCGCGCAGCCTTCGTCGGAGTACGCCATGCCGCTGAGAACGATCTGAGCCCCCTGAACGACGTAGGCCCCGCCGCCGGAGCTGCAGCCAGCGGAGACTGTGACACCGCCACTCTGGTGGAACACCAGTGTCCGGGCGGGGTCCGAAAAAACACCGCTAGCCATGCCGTTGTCGAAAATGGTGTCGATCCTCCATGTTGGCCCCGCGAGCGGCCGGTCCGGATCCGCGACCTCGCGGTCGAGGAACACGAGCGTGGCAACCGCGCCGGTCAGCGTCAGGAAGTCCCCAGCCAGGTCCATCTGTGGGCTCGACGTCATGAAGGCCTGAAACCAGTCCTCTTGCGCGCCGAGCTCTGGACCGCATCCCATGCTCGTCGAGCCCACGTGAGTAACGACCAAGCGGCCGCCGCTCACCGAGTAGGAGCCATTGAGGAGATTGCACCCAGCGTCGAACCTCACTTCGCCGCTCTTGAACTTCAGGCTCAGCGTGCTTCCTGCCACCGGCTCGAAGCCTTGCGCGCTGTCGAGAAGGAATTCACGGCCCGCGAGCTGACCCCCATCCTCCGCCTGCGCCCCGCAGCAGTTGAGCGCCAGGAGCCACGGCATCCACCAGCCAGACCTGTTGAGCGACGCCATTCTCACTCGCAGCCTCCTCCTACCGCTTTCCCAATACTAGCACGGGCGCACATAGCCGCGCGCGACGACCGGCGGAGTCGCCGCGCGCGAACGCGGGGAGAACTCACGTCGAACAGGTGACCGACAGGTCTGACGGCACCTCGTCCGGCGTCGGCACGCGCAGGGTGATGCCAATCGGCGAGCCGCCTTGTGGAGTCAGGCTTTGCAGCGCGAACGTTCCAAACGGGCCGGCGTCCGGGCTCGCGATCATCCCGAACGCAAGGACGTAGGGAGTGCCATCGACGAGGAAGGTCACGGTGCCGCTGTTGCTCAAGCTCTGTTGAAACTCGGTGATGACGCGCTGGGCGACCGCCGTGGGCGGGCCGTAGAAGATGGCAAGACCACCGCTGCTCGACGTCGAATCGCCGCCCATCGGCCGCGTCGCCAAGATGACATTGCCGTTGGCCACGTCGGCGACGTAGGCGATGACGTTCGGCGTGTTCACGAGCGGCATCCCGGACACGGTGGAGGGATCGACGAGAGTGAGCATGGTGATTCCCGTGCTTGGCTGGCCCAGGAAGGTCTTGCCATCGGGTCCGAGAGCCATCGCCGTGGCTTTGCCCGCAGTCGTCTCGACGAGCAGATTCCGCGCGGTGGAGTAGTCCGCCCCTGGAGCCACGAACGAGAAGTTGTACTCGTTACTGCCTGATTGCCCCGTGCCGATCACGTGCTGGCGGATCAAGTTGCCGGTGCCCGACACGAAGATCCCGTTCGAGGAGTCGACGTAGAACGTCCCCGCCGCATCCTTCCCGACGCCCACGACCTCGCCCAGCGCGATGCCCTTCGGCGCAAGCGGATCGCACGCGCTCTGCGTCCCGGTGCCTCCAGTCCCGCCACTTCCGCCACTTCCGGCATCAGTACTCCCGGCGGTTTTGCGCCCGCTTTCGTCAGACGAACTCGTGCAGGCAGCGACGGATGCCACCATCGCGATGGCGACGAGGAACCATGCCGGCCGAAGCCGTGCGGGGAGCACCTGGACCAACATGAACCAAGCATGCGCTCGAACGCGAGCTCGGCAACAGGCTGGTCTACCGGAAATGAATGCGCGCGCGCGGGAGATACGACCGCGGAACTCGCGCGGCGTTCGCGCGGTCGGAGCGCAGCGGCCTGTGGAGCGCCACAGATTCTGGATCCGGAACCGCTCGGCTCCGGGTCCAGTGACGACTAACGCTAGGGGGGGATGGAAGGTGGGCGGACCAATGGTGCACGGCGGCTCGATGTGGCTCGGCATTCCTTGTTTCGTGTTGTTGGCGTGCTCGGAGCCGGAGGTCATGCCCGCTGCGGAGCCGCCGGTCGTCCCAGGTAGCTGCCTGGCAACGGACTGCACGCTCCCGAAGCGCGAGCCTCTGACTCCCGGCCCCCTGGTCGATTGCGAACCGGTGCAGGCCAAGGCGGTGGTCGAATGGAAGACCAAGAACGGAACGCTGCCGTGCCCCTATGGCTCGTGCCCAGTGATCGGAGAGGACCTCACTCTTGGCTCAGACGGCTCGCTGTGGGTCAGCGCCTGGCTACTGCATCCAATCCAATACCCGATGCCCGAGCCCCACGAGCGCGCGGGGTTCGCGCTACTCCGATTTGGGCCGACCGGGGATGAGTGTTTGGCCATCGCGGCCGACGTGGCGGTCGGCTTAGGGTCGATCCTCGAGCGAACCCGCGGGATCCGCGCGAGTGGCGCAGGGCTATCCTGGATAGGGCCCGGTCACGGAGCAACCGGGATCTGGTGGCGCCGACACGGCGCGAGGGGCGACCTCACGAGCGCCCGCTGGCTCGTGCAAGACGCGCTGTCCAGCCACACGCACCTCAGGGCGAACCACGCGGTGGTGGGTTACTCGTACGTCGAGAGCGTCGACCACGATGCGCAGCCACCCGTCGCGACCCGACGCGCCGGAGTCGCGCGCTTCACTTCGGACGGGCGTCTGTCGTGGAACCAGTCCGCCCTCTCGAGCCTCACCGTCGATCGGATGGAGCTCGTCGGTGGGGACTCGGACGGATCGACGACATTCCAGCTGCGGTTGGTCCCCGAATTTGGCAAGGCCGCGCCCATTCTGATCGTTCGGGTTGCGCCTGACGGCAGGTTGGTGTGGACCCGTGAGGTTCCCACGCCCATGGCGTCGGCCACGGCAGGTCCAGATGGGACCACTTACGTCAGCCAATACCTCGACAACGGGGGTGAGTCCTTTCAGGCCCTGGATGCTCTCGACCGCGACGGAAAGAGTCTCTGGCGCGCGCGACTTCCGATGAGCTTCGGCTTGAACGACCTCGTGGCGGTCGACTCCAATGGCCGAGCCCTCGTCGCTCAGGACGTTTCCTTCCCGCAGCCGAAGTCCTTGCTGGTGCAAGTGTCGACCGACGGATCTCGCTGCGTCCAATACCAGTTGGAGGCTTCGTTCATGCTCCGATCCGGAGACATCTCGATGGGCGACACCCCGCGTGTCGTCGCTTTGCCGGACGGCCGCGTGGCGTTCGCGACCGTCGCCGAGATCGGCATCGCCCAGCTACCGGAGGTGCCGTGATGAAAGGCTCCGCCTGGGGCGTGGCACTGGGCCTTCTGCTCTTGTCGAGCTGCGGTCGCGACGAGAAATGGGCTCCCACGCCGGACCCGCCCGAGCTCGCAGAGATCGCTGAGCTGCCGCTGGACGAGCTCGACAGCGCGCAGGCGGAAACCCTGTGCAAGGCAGTGCTGGCCCACGTCGACCCCTGCCGGACCACGGGCATGCACTGGCCGGCGTGGCCGAGTGTGAAACGGCCGTGGCGACGTGTCACAGCTCGGTGGCAGGTGCCGAGCAAACGCTGGACTGCTCAGGTCTGACCTTGGGACCGCCGGGCAGCTGCCCGATCCTGGTGAGTGACTACCTGGAGTGCCTCGATGCTTGGAATGACACCCAGGTCTGCTCCAACGCCGGCTACCTGATCGAGACGCCCGCGGCTTGCCTGCCGTTGGTCAAGAACTGCGATCGCTTCCGCCTGAGCTTCTACCAGGACGGCGAGCCCCCCAGCTGCGACCCGCCGTCGTCGAGCCCGCCTCCGGACACCAATGACGACATCTACGGGCTCGACGCGTGCCGTCCCAAACCGGCGAGGCTCGTCGTCCTGGGCGACAGCATCGCCGCATGCCTGGGAGTCGGACCGTCCGAGTGCACGCCAAACCAGCTGGTGGATCACTTGAAGCAAACCATTGCGCCCGGCGTCGTGCTCGAGTCCAAGGCCAAGAGTGGAGCTTTCACCGCCGAACTGCCGGTGCAGGCGCAAGCTGTCGCGGGCGGTCCCGGGCACGTGCTCGTCTGGGTCTACGCGATAGGAAACGACCTGGCGACGGACAAGATCGACTACCTGGGTTGGAACAAGGCTTGGAGCGAAGTCTTCGCCTACTTCACCGACACCTCGCGGTTTCCCGATGGCGCCACGTTCCTCCTGAACACGCAGTACAGCCCCTACGACCAGTGTCCGGATCCACCAGGGCCGAGCCGCGGAGTCACCGACGAGCAGGAGCAACTCCTCCAGGACGTGAACAAGGCCCTGTTCATCGACGTCGCGAAGCAGCGCGCGGATTCCGTCGCCGTCGACCATTACCCCGATTTCCTGGGTCACGGACGCAACGCCGATCTGAGAGGATGCCCGCACTGCGGCGCCGACAACACCCACTGGCTCCAGGGCGACGGGACTCACCCGGGGCCCGCCGGCTTCGCTCACATGACCGAGAAGTGGAAAGAGGTTTTCGCGAAAATGTACGGCTCCGGGTGTTGAACCCCCGAGCTGTTTCACGCTGAAACGGTTCTTCCGCTGCGACGAGGCACGCATTCGTCGTTCGTTCGCTGGGACGCTCGACCCTCGGAGCCGGGCGGTCGCGCGCCACTGTGCCCGCGAGATACACGCGTCGAACTCGGTCTGCGCGATCGAGCGCTGGGTTCCTCCCATCGAACGCCGAGCGATTCGCTGCGCGACGAACGGCGCGTGCTAGGTTCCTCCGAACCGGGAGGCATGCCGGATGTCATTTCATGACAGAGTCGTTGCTCTGCTGTTCGTCTTCGTTCCCATCGCGTGCGTGAACCCTACGGAGCCCGAGTCCGACCCCAACGCGCTGACCAGCGTCGCCGGCACCAGCGGGAAGAGCGGCGGGTGCGGCGGCGAAGCGGCCGCCGGGGGCTACACCAAGGGTGGTGACACTTGGGACGGCACCGCGGGGAATGCCTATGGCTACCCGTCGGACCACGTGGGGAACGACTGCACGGGCTTCGGCTTCCACGACGGCTGCGCCTTCTGGGAGTCGTGCAGCTACGTCTGTAGCGCCGACGAGGAGTGCCCCAGCGTCGAAAACGGCCCGGCGCCGGTCTGCCAGACGAAGGCGGGGACGACCCAGCAGCTCTGCGTGCTGCCGTGCGTGAACGACGCCGACTGCCCGGCCACGATGCGCTGCATTTCCCATCCGTACGGTTTCGGCGACATCTGCATGTGGAAGCGCACGTTCGGCTGAGCGTCTTGGTGGTGTTTGAGGCTCGGTGCTTGCGGGTGAACGCCAGATCGTGGGTCCGGCGCCAGTCCGGTGGTGAGCGGCGACTCGTGCACCGGCCCCTCTATCGACACGTCGCCATCTCGAGACCCATTCGTCTTGCCGCCCCTGAAGTGCGCCTCCACCACCTCGCTGGGGCAGACATGCGGATAGTGCGGACGGCGCGTGCGCCGGCATCCGAGGAACCCAGCGCGGAGCCGGCGCCAAACGGGGTTCGCGTAGGCGACCGCGACCGCTTCGCGCGCGCCAAGACGCGCCTCGGCGCTGGGCGACCACAGGAACCGTGTTCGCGACCCACGCACCCGCCTGCAATCGCGCTACTCGTGTGAGGCCCCGGCGGAGGACTACGCCGGCCCGCTCCTGCAGCTCAAGTCCTGCAACACTCTCGTGCACACCGAGGGCGTGGCGACAGCGTCGAATGCGATCGACTGCGACTGCCCGACGTTCATCGGCATCGCTCGTGGCGTACCAAGTCCCGACACGCTCCAGCAGTCGTCGTCGTTGCGGCCACTCCAGGACATGGCCCGAATTTGACCTGGAGATGTCGTCGGGCGAGATTGCGTTGGTCGTGCGACCACGAATGGCACCGCCGATTGTCGTGCTGGGCTTGTGCGGAGGAATCGAGACCGCCTTGGCCGCGCCCATTGGCTACGACCTCGACTACCGCGCCGACGAGGGCTGCCTCGATCACGCAGGGTTTGTGGCCCAGATCGCGGCTCGCGCGAGAGACGCCGAGCATGCCCCGGGCCGCGGTGAGCAGATGTTCGTCGTCCGCATCATCCGGAGCGGAGAAGAGTGGCAAGGGCAAGTCGAGCTCTGGCAGGACGAGAGTCCCCGAGGCGTGACGGGCGCGACCTGCGATTCGGTAGCCAAGGCGCTCGCGCTGATCGTGGCCGTGGCGCTCGACCCCACCATCGCGCTCGACCTGTCGCAGCCACCAAGCGTGCCCTCCGACGCGCCACTACCACGAGCCCTGGAGCCCGATTCCGACAACGCGCCGGAGAGGGTGCCGGAAGTCCCCCGCGGGGGAACCATGGGGCTCTTCGGGGCAGGTGGGGTCGTGTCGAGCGGGCCGGCACCACGAACACTGTACGGCGCCCATCTCTTCGGCGAGCTCGGCGTGGACGGTCGAGCCGGTCCAGGCTTTAGAGCGACAATTTCACGCGCGAGTACGGGCGTCCGCACCCTCGGCTCGGGCGCGGCGCGTTTCGTCCTCACCACCGGACGATTCGATGCGTGCCCGGCCGCGATCCAAACGGGCGACCTGCTGCTGACTGGGTGCGCGAGCGTCGAAGGCGGAGTCATTCAAGCGGAAGGGCTCGCGCGAGGCGATCTGCAAAGCCCCGATTCGGTGACCCGCCCCTGGTTCGAGCTCGGGGTCGCGACCCGCTTTTCTTGGGTCCTCGCCGACCGCTACCGACTGGAGCTCTTCGGGGGCGCCGCCGCACCGCTCACTCGCCGAGCCTACGTCTTCGAGAATCCACGTGAAGTGGTCCACGAGCCGCCACTTCTGGTCGGGCGCGCGGGATTCGGGTTCAGCGCCGAGACCAGGTGATCAAACCTCGGGGTTCTGGGAATCTAGGGCGGTGAGCGCGCTCGCGGCCGATTCGAACGAGTACTCCGCCGCGCGCGCCGACCAGGCCGAAGAGCCGCCGCGCGCGGTCGAGCGACACGAGCAGCTCAGAGCACTCGTCGTGCAACACTATGAATTCGTGTGGCGGTCCCTGCGACGGTTCGGAGTGCCGGATTCGGACGCCGAAGACTGGGCTCAAGAGGTCTTCGTCTCACTCTCGCGTCGCTTCGACGAGGTCGAGCCGAGCCGGGTGCGAGGTTTCTTGTACCGGACTGCCATGAATCACGCAGCCCATGCCCACCGGACCCGACTTCGTCGCCGAGAGGTCTCGGACGACGGATTGGACCAACAGGCCTCGGCCGCTCCCAGCCCCGAAGACCTCATCGTCAGCGCACGCGCGAAGGATCTCTTCTACCGCGTGCTCGCACTGCTCGATCTCGACCTCTGCGCCGTCTTCGTCCTCTACGAGCTGGAGCAGCTCACGATGGCTGAGATCGCCGAAATCCTGGAGGTGCCGCCTGGAACGGTAGCGTCGCGTCTCAGGCGTGCGCGGGCGGCGTTCGTCGAGCAGGCTCGACGCGCGACGACCCAACCCGAGGCTGGAGGTGACCCATGAAGGAACCCGAGCGTCTCCTGGACGGCGATCGACATCCAGAGGCGCAAACCCTGCTCGCCGCAGGGCGAGACGACGCGCCGACTCCAGGTGCGATGGGGCGAACGCTGGTGTCGCTCGGCCTGGGCACCGCCGTCGCGACAGTCGCGACCACGAGCGCCGCATCGACGACGACGGCGGCAACCGGCTTGGTCAAGGGCGCGTCGACCGTGTCTCTTGCGGTGATCGCCAAGTGGGCGACTGGGAGTCTAGTGCTGGGAGCGGTGGTTCTGGTCTCTGCGCTGCCGATTTCGGGCGCAAAGGAAGGGCCGACCCACACCGACGCGCGACAGTTCCCGCAGCCCGCGGGCGCCGCCCCGCACCGAACGGCCGAAGCTGCGCCGACCGCGTTCGCCGAAACCGCCTCGCCACCGCGGCCGGAGCCCAGTCGGGCCGTGGTTCTGCCCTCGAGCCCACAACGAAGACCAACGCGACCCATCGACGTGAGTGCGGCCAAACCGGATAGCTTGAGCCCGGAGGTGGCGCTGGTGGACGCGGCGCGGCGAGCGCTCGTGCGCGGCGACCCCGGCGAGGCGCTTGGCCATCTGAACCGCCACGAGCGGGAGCACCCGCACGGCCTGTTGCGTCCGGAGGCATTCGTGCTGCGTCTGGAGGCGATGGTTCGCGCCGGGCGCAGCGAAGCAGCGCGCGAGCTCGCCCGCAGGTACCTGGAGAGCAACCCTCGCGGCGCGCACGCTCAGAGCATTCGCAAGATAGCCGGGGAATGATCAGACGGCGCAGCACCGGGAATCAGACGCGGAGGCACGATGCAACCTTCGAGATGGACGACGTTCGGAGCAACCTGGGCCCTGGTGCTCGTCGCTTGCAGCAGCGAGGACTCGCTCGGACAGAAGCGGGACGCCGAGTCTGGAGGTGTGCCTCCCTCCAAGGCGGAGCTGTTCAGCAAGGTTCCCGCATGTGCCATCCCCGATCCGACGACCAGTGGGGTCGGCGGAGGAGGACCCAAGACGACCGTGGATCCGTCACTGGTAGGGACTTGGGTCGGCTACATCGAGAACTATCAGAAGACGACGAGCGATCAGCTCGAGCTCGTGATCAGCGAAGGCTCGCCCAGCGGATTCCTGGTCTTCGGCAGCGGGCCGCCACCGCCACCGCCGGCATCCGGGTCGAACGCCTACCCGGAGGACTTCCCGATCAGCTCCTACGCTCCACCCCTCGAGCCCTACGAGGGCTTCGAGTACGCCCTTCTAAAGGGAGAGGTAGATGGAACCCGTGTGCGATTCTCCTTGGCGAGCAGGCAACTCTGGAGAGATTGGTGTCCGCTGCAGACGTCGTACGCCAGCGCAGGAGGCTGTAGCTGCCTGCCCAGTTGGGGGGGCCAGTTCAGCCAGTCGGGGTGTGTGCTGGAGAATCCTGAGACCCAGGAGCTGGTGAAGGTCTTCTGCGCTCAGGTCGGCCTCTGCCGCGCGGGATACAGCGCCTGCAAGTGCACCACCTCGGGATGCAGGTCGGACGAGGCGCCCGACGTCGATTTCGATCTCGACCACCAGGGCGGACAGCTCGACGGGAGCATGACGTCCGGGTGGTGGGGGGACTACACCGTTCGCTTCAACCGAGTCCTCGAAGCGGGCCCGCCGCCCTGAACCGCCCGACGACGCTCGCGCTCCCGCGCACGCCCGCATTGGTCCGAGCGCACGAGCTGCCGGGTGCGTTCCCCTCGGCTGCGCCGGGTCACGAAGCGCGCGCGCTGGCACAGCTTGACCCACCCGCGTTGGCACGCGGCGTGCACCACGCGCCGATGTGGCGGTGGTGGCACAGAAGCTCTCCAGGGCGAGCGTCGCGACCCTCGCCGGCCTTCTCGCGTTCGGTTCCGTGCAGGGCGCCGGGGCCGAGAGCGCTCCGCCGACTTGCAGCAGCTACGACTTGGTTCAGGTCGCGCCGCGTACCGATGGCCTGACGATACCTGCCAACGCGCCGGCTCTCGCCGTGGACTACTCTCCGATCTGGACGGTCGAGCTCGAGTTGGTCGGTCCGGACGGTGGGGCCATTGCGTTCAACATCGAGACCGACGCGTACCCCTATGCGAACGGGGCGCGCCTCGTACGCTTCGAATCGCCCCTCGCGGAGGGCAAGGGGTATGAGCTTCGGTGGACGCAGACCTGTCTCAATTCCTACCCCGGAACGATGCAGCTCAAAGGCGTTCGCTCCTTCGACGTCGGGCCTGCCGTCGCCTGGCCGTCCCCTTCCGGAACGATCGAGACGGTGGTCGATGGCAGCGGCAAGATCACGTCCAACGTGAAGTTCTCGCCCGAAGCACAGGCGTTCCTGCCCATCGCGTCCATTCGGCTCGACACGACCAAAGGCGGAGGGATCGCCTCTCACGACTACGGTGAGTTCACGGCTCCCATCTTGAAGTACGCGCCCGACCTGCAGTGCTCCGGCAACGGGACCACGGTCGATGCCTTCTCGCTCAACCTGCATGTGGCAGGCTTCGCGGCAGATCCGGATACTGTGTCTGCCCCGTTCCACTACGAGTGCTCCCCGGTGCCCGAGCCTGATGGCGGAACGGTGATCTTCGACGGAGGGGCGAGCCAGCCGACCGACGCCAAGCCCCTCGAGGACGGCCCGGACGGTATCTGGGACGCCAAGCCCTCAGTAGCAGGTAGTGGCGGCTGCTCCGCGCGCGGCAATGGACGTCGAGGTGGCGCCGCGTGGGTCTCGATCGGGCTCGTCGCGTGGGGTATCGCGCTGTCGCGGCGTTTCCGCCGTGGCCCGGGTTGGGCGGGGTGAACCACCTGCCGTCGCGGAGGGCGCTGCTCGTGCCGACAACCGGCCAGCGCCAAGACTACCAACGCAACGGCGAGCTGACCGCAGCGCATGTCGCCACTACATGCCACCCGGCGACGCTGGCCCTGGCCGCGCGAAGTCGACCGATCCATGCTATCCGCGTGCGGAGAGCGAAGAACCAACGCCGGGCTCCCTTTGTAATCACGATGGTCGCGCTCGCGAGCAGTGCAAAACTCGCCTGCGGTTCGAGCAGCTCCCAGGAGGACGCATGCGCATCAGCGGCGCCTGACGGGAAGTGCTCGAAAGATGGGACGACATGCTTGCTCGACGTGACGTGCCGTAGCGGCCCAGCAGAGATCTCGCTCGAGTGTCAGTACGGGTATTGGCGTCACACGGGGACCCCATGCACCCACGCCGGGGATGAGTGCTCGCCGCGGTACTACTGTGGGGCCGGGACCTGGGTGTTCTTCGGCGGCGGTGGCAATCCGCCCGCCCCCTGTCCCGAATCCCTTCCGAGCGACGGTACCCCGTGTCAGCCCGGCGCTGGCTTCGGCGCCGATCCCGACGTCTGCGGGTACCGCTGCGACGACGGCGCAGGCTGGGTGACCGCCACGTGCTCGTGGAACGACGGTACGGGCGGCATAGCGACGGCTGGCTGGAAGCCGGCGGCGTGCACTCCAGACGGGTGACGCTGCAAGGCGCAAGCAGGCCGCTGGCCCCAGCGCCCGGGCGCTCTGACAGACCCTTCAGTCATTCCCAGAGTGAAGCGATTGAGGCCCTGGCCGCGCAGACGAGTTACACCTCGGTATCGTGGAGCGACTCCGGTGTCCGACGCCGGTGGAGAACGCGCCGCGGTCGCTTACACCCGCCTGGCACGTTTACGGTCCGGGGCGCAACATGACGTTCATGTGGGCGTTCGCGCGACAGGTTGTGGCGGCAGTGATGTTGGCTGGGGCATGCATTCTGGCGTCCGGCTGCGACGGCACCGGCTGCACCGAAGCGGGCTGTCACGATGGAGTCGAGGTCTGGTTCGCCGCACCGATCGATTCGTCATCAGAGCTCTCGGTGTCGATCAAGGCAGATCAAGAGCAGGTTGTGTGCGACTACGCCCACTCGAAGGGTCTGGACACCTGCGCTTCGAGCGGGGTCTGGATACAAGGGAGCGGTTCGCAGATCGATGGTTTCCTTCTGCCCAACCGCCATCCCGAGCAACTCACGCTTACGTTCTCGTCGGCGGGCAGTGTCCTCGTGACCACTACTGTGAGCCCGACGTACGTGACTCAGCAGCCTAATGGTTCGGACTGCCCGCCAACCTGCAAGAACGCGAAGGTCCAACTCTGAGCACGCCTCGCCGATGGGATCGGGCGGAGGTGAGTGGGCGTGTGTCTCGTTCGGCAGACGTCGCACCGAGCCGAAACCCGTCGCGCCCCCGCGGGATCAGCCGAAGTCGTCGGACCTTGCGCGGCACCGTCCTTCGGTGCCTAATTCGTGACATGAAACTCGCATGGCGGGCGCTCATGAACGTGGTGATCACCGCGACGGCGGCAGTACTCTGCAGCGCGTGCGGTTCGAACGAAGCGTCGCCGAAAGCTAAGGCAATCGGGGCTTTGCCTCAGAGCCTCCACCTGCCCCGAAAGGCTGACCGATGATCCGTAAGTCGGTCACTGACGACCCCCCATGCGGGTGACCGCGGGGGCGACGCGACGCACGTGCGCCCGGCAGAGCTCGCTCAAATGGGGAGCGAAACGGGCCGATTGCTGGGCGCGGCATCGCGCTCAGAGCATTCACTTCCTGGGCCAAGTGAGCGGACCCCAGGCACGATTTCGTACGCGATGCAGGGAGCCCTTTACCACGGTGACAACCTCGACGTGCTTCGACACAAGATCGCGGATCTATCTCGACCCGCCGTTCAACTCGGACCGTACCTACAACATCTTACACAAGGGCTCTGATGCTCAGCAGGAAGACTGATCAGGTTCGCGACTCAGCGTGGCTGCTGAAAATAAAGCTCGCCAACACCGAAGACGGGGGGTAGCCCGCTGCCCAAAGAAATCGAGAGAAAATGCCCAAGGTCCTGGAAAAGTTGTCTGTCTGGTCGGCTCTAGTCGTCGCGGTTGTCGCGTGCTCGCCTCCGTGTGAGACAACAGACGCAGACCCAGTCACCTTCGCTGATGGATGCAACCCCGACGGCAGAACCTATCAGACCTCTGCGTTCGACGCGCCGTATCTGCACTTCCCGGCGGGGCGGGTGTTCGACCTTAACCACTACTTGGGGCGGATGCCGGTTGAATACGCTATCTTCCTGGGGTTCTCGGAATATCCCTTGCGCGACGGAAACATATCGGAAAGTGCAGGAAACCAGGCTGTTGTCGAAGTCGTAAGTGAAAACATCATCCGTGTGAGAAACGATACTTGTTCAGAGTCCTGGTTGCGCCTCGTTGCACACGCACCCAACGACGGGCCTGTCACACGTGCTTGCGATGTCCCGTAACCCACCAAGTCATTGAGTGCACTTGAGCGGCAAGCTTGGGGTCAGCTGCAAGCACGTCGACAGCTGAAATACGGTGCCGGCACTAGGTCCTGAGAGGCACTGACACTCCACGTTGGCGTTGACAGGCCCTGAACACTTGGCGGTCAATATACCACACTCGCCCACGCAACCATCGCTTAGGAACTGAGTGGGCTTGCATGACCGGCAAGCGTTCAGGGCAGAGAGCTCCTGTTCGCAAAGCTTGCCACATTCGCCATCCCGGGAGCACTCGAGGAGCTGGTAGAAGAACGCTCCACAGTCAACTTCCTCACTATTCCTTCTGAGTGTGTTCCAGCTATCAATACAAGCGCCTAACGCTATGTTGCTGCCGCACCTCGCCGCGCGACGACAGGCGGCGAGAACGTCGGGATCCTCTGCTTGCACACCCCCCGCGCAAGCCGCCAAGATTCCCGCAGCCAATGTAGCCGATCGTGCATACGTGAACACGGTGACATCTACCAGCAGCAACTGCCAGAATTGTACCAGCTCCCGTAGGAAGTCCCCGTTGAAAAAAGAGGGCCGTGGGCGATGATGGCGTCTCGGCACTGCCGTTGGCAGACGTAGACGCACTGCGTGTCGTAGCAGCTGTGGAAACTCGTCTCCGAATAGTCTTCCGTGATCACCCATGACGACGGCGAATTGGGGGCGCGGCAATTGTCGTAGACCGCGTCGATGCCGGTTGCGAGGTTCTCCGCAAAGCAGTCATCCCAGTCGGCTCTTACCGACATGAAGTCTTGACCGTTGTAGTCGTACTGTGTCTTGACCTCGGCGCGGTAGCCTCCACCATAGCCAGCGATCCAATACTGATTGGGAATGACAGCAGTCGTGCTCCAGTTGTACCAATTGTACCCTTGCCAATACGTGTACGTCGTGCCGCCGGTGAATGACTTTATTGTGTCCCAACTACCTGTTGACGGGTTCTTCGCTTCAAGCCAGAGGCCGGCCGAGGATTCCAGTGATCGCCCCGTGAAAGTGATCGTGCTGGATCTGTAGTAGATGCCCTGCCCTTTGGTGCGATCTTTGGGTGATGTCATGCACGCAGAAAGCGCGACTGCTAGCCCGAGCATGACGCCTGCGGTGGTGATTGGCGCTGTGAAATGAGACTTCATTGCGTTTCCCCTTTCAGTTCAGGCAGTGGTGGTGGCACGCTACTCCTCTGATTGCTGGTCGAAGATGACAAGGATCAAGTGTCCGTCCCGACCGCATGTGGTCTCTCGCGCTAATCCACCGCCCGGCCGTCACGCTCTGTCGTGACGCGCCCGGCGAGTTCGCTCGCACTGCGTGATCGTCTCGGCACGCGGCGCTGTCGGCACAAAGCGGGACGCCGGGGCGAGGCTGGCTGACGCGAAGAGATCGTCGGCGGCTAGGTCCTTGTCGAAGGGATGGTGCGTGAGGGCGAAGTGTTTGCGGTACATCAGAAGAGATCCTCGTCCTGGCCGTCGAAGTCGACGAGCTCGCGCATGGCCAGTCCCTCGGGGCAGGTCGGCGGAGGCCTTGGGGAACTCGATGTCGCGCGTGGTGGCGTTGCGCCTGACGAAGCAGTTTGCCAGCACATCGACGCGGCGGGCGATCTCGATACGCCGTCCCTGGTGCCAGACCTCGACGGTCCGCTTGTCGGGCTTGCGCGCCGGGTCGAAGCGGAGCGTGACGCGCTCGCCCCAACGAGGGCGGCGTCGACCTCGAAGGCGACGCCGTCGAGCGTGACGGTGCGGTCGGCGCTTACCAGAGCTCGCGCCGGTCGACACCGAGAGCCCTCGCGAACTTCAAGATCGACTCGATCGTCAAGTTCTGCTTCCCGCCCTCGACGGCCTGCAGGTACTGCACCGACACGTTCATCGCCTCGGCCAGCTTGCGCTGCGTCAAAGCCTTTAGCTTACGCGCGCGCTTGATCGCTGACCCCACAAGCTTCTGGGCCTCGGCGGTCTCGGCCTCCGGTGGTCGCTCGATCGGGTTCGCCAGGAACTGACCCGCGCCCGTGGGACGAGGCCGAAACCCAGGAGGCTCAGCGGCCCTGATCGCCAGGACGCGGAGGACTCGAGGAGGACCAAGCTTTGGCTTGGTCTCCTTAGCAAACGGCAGGAGGATGGACGGGGTGACCCCGAAGGCGTCGCAGATCCGCAGGATCGTGGCCAAGGTCACGTTCACGGTGCCCGCCTCGATCTGCTGCAAGTGCCGGAAATCCAAACCCATCTTGGCGGACGCCTTCTCGAGAGTCCAGCCCTTGCCCTTGCGAAGTTCGCGGACCCGGACGCCGAACGAGGCAGCGACGTTCTTGAAGCGCTGCGACCGCCGAAACGCGAGAGATAGGCTGACATCCCGACCCATCTCCTTGAACAAGCCGGAAATTGATAGACGGCGCTACGTAACATGTGAGAAGTCCATAGGTCGGAGGAGGCCGGAAACAATGAAGGTCTCGATCGCCCTTGTCGCCGTGCTCGGTTGCTTCAGTTGCACGAGCGAGAGCGTTAACAACAGCGCGGGCGGCGCCGCGGGAGTCGGTTCAGCAACTGGCACGGGTGGGGGCGGAGGCGTAGCCGAT
This sequence comes from Myxococcales bacterium, assembly GCA_016706225.1. Taxonomy (NCBI): domain Bacteria; kingdom Pseudomonadati; phylum Myxococcota; class Myxococcia; order Myxococcales; species Myxococcales bacterium. The sequence goes on along the minus strand of JADJKB010000005.1, from coordinate 1,219,032 downwards.
AGCGGTCTCGCTGGCGCCGGTGGGACCGTTGCGCAGGACGCCAGCACGCCCATCCACAAGCTGAACGAGACGGCGCACGCGGCCGACTATGATCTCTCAATCACCGGCATGGCCGAAGCGGCCGAGGACAGCGGCGCCTGCCCGATTCCGTACTACTTCATGCCGCCCGCTGGGAAGGTCAAGCTCGGCGTCGAGGTCCAGATCGTTGCAACCACGAACACTTCCGTCAACGTGAACCCATTCTACGCGAAGCTCACGGACTCGACTGGATACGCCTACACATCAACGTTCGGCGGCTGCGAGCCCGAGCTCAAGTCCGTGAAGCTCGCCCCGGGAGAGACAGCGAAGGGGTGGATCACGTTCGAGCTCCCGGCAACCTCGGTGGGGCTCACGTTCATCTTCAACCCACTCATCGTGGGCAACGGAAACAACGAAGTGAAGTTCGACTTGGGGCAGTGAGACTCAACGAGCTTGACAACGCTGTCGCGCACCTGGCCGAGGTGACAGAACTCAGTCACGTGCGCGTGGCGCTGGCTGGAGTGTTCGCTCGCCAGCTGTGGGGCGCTGACCAGCTCGCCGATCGGATCGAGGTGCTCGCCGACGGTGCGGTCCCCGAAGCCGCGCCGAACGGCGTGACTTTTCAACGATTCGTCGCGACCGGGGACTACGCCCAGGAGATCGATGCGCTCTATGCTGAGGCGCTTGATGAGGCTGTGACGCTTGAGACGGTGGGCCGGGAGGGGCCGGATGTGCGAATGCTCGTCCTTCTCCCCGAGTACCTCACCGCCATCGCGATGTGGGACCGCGACGATGTGGCGCTTGAGACACTGGTCCGAGCGATCGACAGAAAGACCACCGAGGACATCCTCCGGCAGCATCTCGGGCCGTATGCGGCCGACGTGTTCGGGCGGCGGCTCGCGGAGATCGAATGGAAGGCGTCGAGGGCCAGGTGAGGGCCCGCGTGGCCCAGCGGGTGGGCTGAACCCCCCTATAGGTAGGAGGCCCTCTTCATGCCCACGATCACCGCCTTCCTCAGCGACGTCCACGGCGACCTCCACGCGCTTCGCGATGCCCTGCGCCTGCTCGACGCCATGGACGTGCGCGAGATCGTCTGCTTGGGGGACGTCTTGGACTATGGAATTTTCCCCGACGAGACCCTGGCCCTGCTCGCCGCGCGGTTGATTCCGACCTTGCGCGGCAACCACGACCGGTGGTGCCTGACCAACAAGTCGGTGGGGACGAACGCCACCGACCTGACCCCGGCGTCGAGGCGTTTCCTCAAAACCACCGTACCATCCTGGTCGGCCACGATCGAGGGCGTGCGCGTCGCCGCGCACCACGCGAGGCCGGGCAGCGACATGAACGGCGTCATGCCCGACGCGACGGCCGACGACCTCCACGAGGTGTTGAAGACGTCGAAGGCTGACATCGTCGTCGTCGGCCACACGCACCGCGCGATGGAGCTGCGCCTCGGCGACCAGCTCGTGCTCAACCCGGGCGCGCTGCTCCGCGACCCAGCGGACGGCTGGGAACGTGAGCTCCCGACGCCGGGCACGTTCGGCGTGCTCGAGCTGCCGGCGAGGAAGTGGACCGTGATCAGGGCGCGGACGGGGAAGGCCGTGGAGATCGTGAGGACGGGGAGGTAGAGGCGAAACGCTGTGAGATCGGGTTGCTCAGATTTCTGCGCTTTCAGGCTGCGGTCGCCAAAAAGTACGCCCCCGAAGCCGCAAGCATGGGATTACCCTTGGCCGGGGGTGCTCAAGAGGGATAGGCAGACCGTTGGACTCGCAAGTCACCCGACAGAGCCGTCATGCCCTTTCCGGGCATTTCTCGGCTGACATTGCACGCCTCGCTTTGTGGGCCTAGGCTCTTGTCGTGTCCACTGACGTCGTCGCCCTCCTCCCGGAGGCTAGATGGCCAAGCGTTCTAGCGGTCCTTGAACTCGTTCGTCACTGGCTGCCCAGAAGCGCGGAGCCGGTCGCAGAACCAGCAAAAAACCCGCTTCTACAAGATCTCCGCCAAGCCGCACTCTCAACGGGCGCGGGCCTGATTGGCGCGAGTTCTAGAGATGATCTCGTCGCACGCGCAGACGAGGTGATCGAGTCCGACGCATTTCAAAATGCCAGACTCCTCATGTTCGAGCTCACACGCTCCTTGCCGCTTTCGTCTCTCGAGGACGCCTTCGACGAAAGACCAGAACCGAGCGATGAACTCGTCGCTTCGTTGGGTGTTGCGTCGGCACGGGAGCTGCTAAGCGGCCTCGCTCCCTTGGTGAAGGCTGGCGCCGCCGCCTATATTCAGATTCTTTCGGTACTGCCGACCGAGTCTGTTCGTGAAGCAGTTGCAGGCTCCATCTCCTGTCTTTCGGATGAACGGATGCCTACTGCGGTCCGCAGAGAGATCTTGGCCGCTTTTCGCGCGGAGGTGTTCGGCTTTGCGATTGTCGCTGCTGTCGAGCAGAAGAAGCGGCTAAACCCTTGGCTGGCGATCACACTTGTTGAGCTCATGCTCAGCGGGGAACTCTCCCGGCTACGTGTCCTTGCTGCGATTCCAGGAATCACAGTGCCCGCCACAGTTGTCCCTTTCGAGGATCGTCTCGACTTGGCTGAACTGGAATTGACCGCTCGCGAAACCACTGCCGCCATCACCAGCTGGGCCGACGCGGCCAAGGCAAGTGGAGACGACCCGTACTTCCCCTTCGGCGCGTCGGATGAACAAGAGTGATCTTGTTTCAGTGTTCGCGGGGAAAAAGTGGCGCAAAGGTGTCGTGATGCGGTGCCTTGAAGAAAATCGCGTCTTGATTCTCTATTCCACTGGGAGTGCGCCGAACGACTCTAGGGCTAGACGCGTGGAGGTCAACCACCGCCACCGCTATGGAATGGCACTCCAACTTGAGAAGCCGACATTCTTCAGACCCGAGAATGTGGCCATCGCTACTATCGGCAATTCCGGGGCTGTCAGGCCGCTCGGGAAGGTCTGTCCGCCAGGGCTGTACCTTGAGCTTGATGCGCTGCTTGAGCGACCCCAACCAGCCACTTTCCAAAAGTAGACCTACACGTGCGATTCCGGCGTGACCTGGGCACCGATTCTGGCCCCGTCGGACAACCACTCCTGTCAAAGGTCGGCGATAGCGATTGCGACCTGGTCTCGTGCGTTTGCGAGATGTACTGGATGATTGCAGACGACTGTCGCACTAACGCCAAAGCCGTCGCGATACACGGCATGCAGCTGAACCCCTTGTATGTCGACCACGAGATCGCCCATGCCAGTACGGTAGGATACGAGCGTCACACAATCCTGTTCGCAGATGCTTTCCACGAATTGCTCCCATCCGTTGGGCCTGTGATGAGGGATCTTACTAACGCGGTTCTTTTTTTCCGGCGGTGCAGAACTTCGCGCTGGGCAACGGCCAATCGCTTCAAACGCCACGTCTCCGAGAGCCTCCGCCGCGTCCGCGCCGACGTGCACCAACGGGCCCCCGTGGCGCTCCAGCAACCGAATGTGTTCAGATTCTTCCGGTCGTGTGCTGGACAATACGACCACAGCGTCGCACGAACTCGCGCGCTTGAGCCAATTGCACACCCCCGAGTAGGCCTTCCAGAAGTCTTGGGCGATTTCAAAACCTGCGCTCGAACAACCAAGGTCACTGAAATAACTCACCGCAGAGCCGCAGGTTCTACCGACCACAGCAAATCGTGGGCGCTGGTCGACCTGCCGTAGCCAGGTTGCTAGTTGCTCTCTGGTTGCCATTCGCGGGCCCCGGGCTCACTCTCACCTCGGGCGCCTTACTCGCTCTCAAGCCAGTATTGGGCAGGAATAGGCAAGGTCAGAAGTTCGGACAAAGGCATTCGGCTGACGGCCGCGAGAATCCGCTCCCTGGCCCGTTCCGGCGGTCTCACACCCGAGACGCCCACACCCGAGGTTGCTTGTTGCACAGGTGAGACGACGCTGACTGGGCTAGCAAGACTGACATCGTTTTCTTTTGCCCAACCTTCGATGCGCTGTTGCACCCACCCTGTTCTGGCCCGATTCCACGTCAGGAAGAGCTGCTGATCGCGACGAAGAGCCGTCGTGAATGCTCTGAACCAGAAGGGCTCCGTTAGTGCTGCACCTAGGATTCCCTGCCAGGCTTCGGGTGCCGTTCGAGTAAACGATTGTGCAAATGCCAGATGCTCGGCCGGCGAAATAGACTCGATTTTCGCGAAGCCCGCATCTTCTTGTGTCCGCGCTAGTGTTTCGTCGTCCTCCGCGAAGAGTAAAACCTTTCCCGTGGCTCGCTCGTAAAAGCGCTTCACACTTGGGGCCACGAACGTGAACGCTCGCCACAGCTCACGGGGGATCTGCTTCGCGTGCCTCCGCGGGGTTGTGGCGGCTTCAACCGTCGGTGTCGCCGTCGGTTTCGAGATCACGATGTCGAACTCGTCATGATCGATCTGCGCCAGGTCAGGGTGCTGCGTGATCAGCATCCGCAAGTTCGCCGCGCCATATGCCCGCAGGGAATATTGCGGCTCCACCAGGCGAGCGAGCTGGCCAAATTTTGCGCCGCGAACTGGCTCCCCGGCCATCTCCAGCACGCGCGTAATGATTGTTCTTGCGTCGAGCATCCTTCGGTCTCCTCGTAAGTCCGCTACCCTGAGGCCCAGAGCGAGCCCCAGGGTGTGCGGGATGAATGGAAAGGAGCATCCGGTGGGCCTCCTTCAATTAGCCACTGGATGTTCCTCTCGAGGATTCCGGGCTCGACTTTCTGCTTCCCGAGGTCTTGGAGACGTCAGGGGAGGGACCGTCGACGAGAACGCTGCCCGCCTCAGATTGTCGGGGAGCGTTGGCCGGTGGCGTTGTAATGCGCCACTCGCGATCCTGTTGGTTCGCGATCAAGCGTAGTTTTGCGGCCTTCGCCGCAGCATGTCAAGTGACATGCCACTCAGGTCCACTTTTTTGAAGCACCAGCCTTGAATCCAGTAGATTTTCGCAGGGCGTTTCACATGCGCTATGCGCCGTTGACCGCCAGGGACGACGGTTGACCTCCCTCTTCGTCGATCGGCAACGTGACTAGCCACTTATAGAGGCGGGCAACGTCTTTGGCCGTCAGATCAGGGGGCAACGGAACCATGATCTGGAGATCGCGTCGCAATTGGAAAACGTGAGCGATGAAGCTTGCTGGAACCTGGATCGTCTGCTCGTCCGACGCCGGCGGCTGGCGCAACGCTTCGGTCCTAGGCTCGGGAGGCAGAGGTGGAGACATAGGTGTCTCGCCCCCTGCCGCGACGGTTGCAACGGTGTTCGCGCCAGTGATAACCCCGGCCGTGCGAAAAAATGCGAGAAATGCTTCGGCAGCCTCGCTCTTGACGGCGGGCAGAAGCCCGTACTCACGTTCGAGGACATTCGCAATCCCTTGGGCGTCGGGCACCGGGGCGCCGCGGTACCGTTCCATGAGCCTAACGTACAGGGGAGGCTTGACGAGTGCCTGCATGAGCGCCGCTCGTTTCTCGGCTTCGTTCTCTGGCATCGAGTAGCGCTTGAAGAGTGGAGTCACGCGAATTCTGGCCTCTGACGCCCTTCCAGACCGCTCGATCAGCCCAAATTCTCGGGCATTGCTAAGGCGGTAGCTCCACCCTCGCGATGTCTTCGACGTGAGCCCGAGCTGACTCCGGATGTCGTCTTCCGAGGCCTCATTTCCACCAGCCCGCTGGACGGCCTCGCCGAAGCGGATGGCCTCCTGGAGCCCGTAGTACGGATAGGTTGTCTGGCTCCGGGCCTTCCTCCCATCTCCGTTGTCCTGCGCGCTCTCGTCGCCGTCGTTCTCTCGGATGTTTGATTCCATGACTCTCACCGTAGATACAATCTACCATCAACTACCCGTTGCGTGCAAGGCCTGGGGCGTGACTTTTTCCCCAGCGACCCGATGCGCTACTGGAAACAGCAAAGGTCAGGTCAGGGACTGTTCTGGTAAGCGCGCTTGATTATTGATGTTTTTGTGCTAATGTACCGAGTATGGCTGCGATGACAGACTCAGAATTTGTGTTCGGCCCTGAGGAGTTTCGGGCGTGGCTGGACACTATGGCGAGGCAGCTATTTGGCGTAAGCGGAGATGAGTTTGTTGTAGCCTACCGCGCTGGACGATTTTCCTCGCGCCCCTCTGCTCACGATATTGCTAGCGTGATTCCGTTCCTGGCGGATCCCGGCGAGGTCTTTGCCAACCAATTTCGTCTGTGAGGCGCAGCCGTGGAGGATGGACGGGCCGCTCAGCGAGCGGTGGAGCAGAGGATCCTGCCGTGCACGAAAGTCTCCCCTCGGCCTACGATGGCTGAGCCTTCACGCCCGCAACAAGTTCAAAACCCCCGCCGCATACCGCAGCACCCGCGCGGCCTTTGGGCGAGCCGGCTCCAACTGCTCGGCGAGCCTCGTCAGCTCGACCCGGATCAGCGACACCCGAAGCTCGATCTCCAGCGCACTCACTGGAGCACCGCCTTCGGGCAGTACCCGCAGTTCGGGCAGGTGCCCTCGGGCGGGAACCGGCCCGTGAGGACGTCGTCCACGCCGACCTTGGCGAACCTCGCGATCCGGAACACCAGCGTCGTCGTCATGGGCTTGGCGCCACTGGCCATCTTGCTCAGCGCCACGTCGCCGTAGCCGAGCGCCTTGCCGAGCGGTTCCCACGCGCCGCACTGCTGGTACAGGAACTTCAACGCCGTCCTCGAGTTCCGCTCTTCTTCCGCGGTGAAGTCTGCTGACTTCCTCATCTTGCTCCTCCGTTCGCGCGCGGCAGCCAGAAGCGGGGCTCGATACCGAGCTCGTGGATCGAGTGAACGAGGGTGCTCAGGTTGTGGCACAGGCACTTGAGCAAGACCTCGTTGAACTGGGCGGCAGGCAGCTTCGACCGCACGGACCCACCGAACTTGCGTTTGATCGCGCTGAACGTGCTCTCGACGTTCGAGCGCCGGTGGTAGTGCTCGAGGAAGACTTCGCGGTGCAGCTCGAACAGGTGGTACAGCCGTCGCCACGCCTCGGACTCACCGGTGGGTTGGCTGTTCGACTTGAATGGGATGTACGGCGCGGCTCCGACCGACTCGATCGCCATCAAGTTGTCGTTCGACAGGTAGGCCTTGTCCGCGCTCAGCTCGGCCACGTTGAAGTCGTTGGCGACGGTGGAGGCCAGGAGCGGCACGAGCTGCGGCGAGTCGTTGACGTTGCCCTCGGTTACCCGAACCGCGGTGACAATGTTCGTCTTCACGCCGATCATCGCGTGGGCCTTGATCCAGATCTTCACCCGAGTCTCCTTGCCGTACTTGTGGTCGAACCACCGGCTGTACGTGTTCGTCGAGAACCCGGTACCGTCCACCGCGAAGTGCTGCTCGATGGCCCGGAGCGGTGCGGCGCTCTCTTCGACCAGCAGGGTCAAGAGAGGTAGGAGCGCAGGCGACTCGACGTACCGGAAAAGCGTGTTGTACGAGGCCGCGTGATCGACGAACCCCTTCGCCTCACATTCGCGGAGGTCCGTCGTGGACCGACGGCCGCTCATGGTGCCGTAGACCTTCAGCGCGGCGCCGTAGACGACGTCAGCAAGAGGTGTCCGCGGCCGACCAAGCCCTTGTGAGGGCTGCTGGATGCCGTCGCAGAGACCCTTCAGGAGGATCTGCACGCGCTCCTTCTCCTCACACTGGGCGCGGTTGTATGCCGGCCAATTCTGGGAGTAGGTCTGGCGGACTTCAGTCACGACACTTCCGTCGGGCAGCTCCTGCTCCTGCGTCAGGTAGCGGAGCGCCCATTGGTGCTTGCAGGCGACACCCGACGTCTCGAAGTCGGGGCAGGTGCACGTGCCAGCGACGAGGTCTACGACGTAGCCGCTGTTGCCTGCCGTGGTGGCGGACGGCACGAGGTAAGAGTTGCCCGCGATCGGGCGAAACGCCTTGGCCTTGCTCTTCGCGAGCGCCAGGCCACGTGCTTGCCTGGGGTTGTCGATGGGGGCGGTTTGAGCTGAGCCTAATGTGGTCACACTAGGTCTACGCCATCCGGGCAAATAAGATTCCCTTGGACCGTAGACTAAATGTGGCTACAGTAGACCCCGTGAAGAGGAGGAAGCCGAAAGCCGAGAGGAAAGAGTTGACGCTGCGCATCAGGGTCACGGCAGAGCAGAAAGAGCGCCTCGAGGCCGCCGCCAAAGAGGTGGGCGCGCCGGTTTCGACATGGCTCTTGGGACTGGGACTACGTGCGGCCAAGAAAGCCGACGGGGACGGCAAGGCGTGAGCCCCACCGCCCCCGACTTCGATGCGAGCGCCGTCCGGCCAACGGCGCCGCGCCTACCTCCTGATTTGCGACATGACGCTATACCTCCGGGCACACGACGGGTTGCATCCGGCGGTGCGCGTGCTAGGTTCAGCCCATCCTCTCTAGGAAGTGCTGGCCTCACCGGCCGGGACGTGACGCGACCCCAACCTCAAACTTGGGGTCGCATCGTTTTGTGGGTGGGGAATCAGTTGGCGGTCGGCGGGGGCCCTCCTCCATTCGGTGGGGTCACGGGGTACCAGCGCCCGTCCCGCCGTTCGATCGAGCCCCTGCGCGCCTGGACCTGTCGCAGGGTGGAGTCCGCCGCTGGGCGCGCCTGCTGGATGACCTCCCCGATCTCTTGCGAGGTCAGCCCGGGCCGCTCGCGGACTAGAGCCTCGGCGCGGTCGGTCTTCATGTTCTTCCGACGGGTGCCTCCGCGGGTCGGTGCGCGCACGACTCGTCGGCGCTGCACGGGCTCGGCGGGAGCAGCACTCGGTCCGGAAGCTCTCGGAGTACGAGTCTCTGACTCGAGTCTCTCGAGGAGCACAGCGATCAGTTCTGTGCGCTGCTCTGCCGAGAGGAGGTCAACCGCGGAAACCGCGGCGTCGAAGCGTCGCTTGGAGACGCGGTACTCGTGCACGATCTTGTCTGCTTGGCCCATGCAGAGAGTTGTAGCAGCGCACGCGAGTCGAGCAACGAGAAACGCGAACGAAAATCACCACTTAGCACCAAGCGATGACTTGGGCCAAGCAGGCGCTTGGTGTCGCGATGCGGAGAAACTCGGCTGCCTCAAAACTGCTCTCGCTGCCTCAGAAGGAGAGGGCTCGTGGAGTTTCCGAGGCAAAGCCGGCAATCGGCGAGAGCTGCAGCGGTAGCGACGAGTGCGCGAGTAAGTACTGCAATGACCAGCATGTTTGTGGCAGTACGGGGGGTGTCTACGAATTCTGCATGCCCGAAGACAAATGCAACCCGGGCCTGGAATGTGCGAACGGCCGGTGCCACAAGCAATGTCAGAGCGATGCTGACTGCACACCTGAGGTTTGCTCGACAGAACCGCCGCCTGGGCCGAACTACTGCGCTATCCGGTGCAAACCTGAAGACACCACCGGCGGATGGGTCTGTGCGGACGGGCATATGCTCTCTTGCTCGGATGCGCCGAGCAACTTCTGCCCCAATTGCGGGTGTCAACGTCTAGGTTACGCTTGTGCCGGCGACCACTGCCAGTTTGGTAAGCCGCAGCAGCCGACGGACACGCGACTATTCCCAGTCGAGGTCGGTCGGGAGTGGACGTACACGTCGAACTCTTCGATTGCCGTGGGCGGTTCGAGCGAAGGCAAGTGGTCGCTCAAGTGGTTGGGTAGCGACGGGTACGTGACAATCGGTCAGGACCCGGACAACGTGGCGCTCTATACCGCGGCGTTCCAGGAGAACCTGGTGTCTACGCCGGTTGTCGCTGGCGCGTCTTGGGACGCCGGTTTCAAGGATGGAACGAAGTTCACTTGGAGCGATGAAGGCTCGGTCTCCGTCCCTGCAGGCGCCTTCGATCTCTGCTGGCGCAAGACGGCTTCGTACAACAAGGACGTCTACGAGATCTTCTGTCGCGGCGTGGGGCTCGTCGCTTACAAGATTCAAGGAACGTACGGTGAGCTAAAGACCGCAAATTTCCTGGCGGGCCAGGATACTTACTAAAGCCGCGCGCAAGCGTGTTGGAGCACACGTGGATCTTCTGCGCGCGCGTCTCGAGCAGGTGTGAGCCAACAGACCGAGGAGAAGATCCCCGAGCTCCTGCCCCAAGGCAGCGTGGACCCCAACACCGTGTTCGTGCTGACCAACACCGTCTACTTCAACGCAGCGTGGGCCCGTCCATTCTCCGCGTCGTCCACTCAGACCCGCACGTTCACCCGCCTCGACGGGAGCGCGGTCTCCATCCCCATGATGCAAGGCAGCCAGGGCGCCGGAGCGTAGGGCGCCCGCGACGGTTGGCAGGCGGCGGTGCTGCCCTACGACGGTGGCGAAGTCGCGATGCTCTTGCTCTTGCCCGACGCCGGGCGATTCAGTGAAGTCGAGCAGAGCCTCGACGCGGACCGGCGGCAGCCGCAACCTACCGACCAAGGCCGCGACCCTCGACGTCTCGCGGCCGTTCTTCTTCGTCATCCTCGACCATGCCACACGCGCAGCGGTGTTCGTGGGGCGCGTCGTGGATCCATCTGCAAACTAGGGCACCTGGCCGCAGTCAACGTGAACGTGAAGGCCAGCGTTCTGCCGCGCGAGCGGGGTGGCGCGCCCGAGTCCGCGGGGTAAGCTTGGTCCTTCCTGCTGGGGCGGCGACGCACCGGCAGCCTTCATCTCTTACTTGGTGGCCACGCTCGCTCGGCCGTGCCGGACGGGACGTGGCAATTCCTGGCGCAGCATGGGTGAGCCCCGCTCCATCGTTCGCGGCCGCTCGGGCTTGGGATGGCTGGTGTCTCCCGAGCGCGATCGCTGGATGATCTGGCTTTGCGATGGGGCGCATGCGCTGCTCAGCGTAGAACGAGATTCCGGCGAGACACGCGTCTGCGTCGACCTGGTGCGACCCGGGGCGGGCGTGTTCGTGCAAATCAGTCTGCCGGTCGGTTCACCCGACCTCGAAGCCGCGCTGCTCGAAGAAGTCGTGGAGGCAGCGGTTGGCGGCGACCTGCCGTTCGAGGCCGCGTATCGATCCGCCTGGGCCATCGCCGTGCGCTCGACCGCGCAGGAGCTGCGCACCCGGCGGCGCTAGGTGCCAGGACGAGCATTGCCAGTGAGGTCAGCGAAGGCCGCCGGCGATTGGCCGGCCCGGCACGCTGCAGCGGCGGAGGGACGGGCAATGACGAGGCGTGCTGGGCGCGGGAAGCGTGCGAGAATGCCTGCTGACATGGGCAATCGTCGCTGGGGACTTCAGCCGACCACTGCGTGGTCAGAGTAGCCCCGATGGTCTCTCGCCGCGGAGCCCGGCACGCAGAAACGCGCACCCGCTTCATTCACATTCTGGGTGCTTCAGGCAGCGGGACGACGACCCTCGGTCAAAACATCGCCGGCGCCATCGACGCTGAATCGATCGACGTGGACGACTTCTTCTGGGCTCCGACCGATCCGCCATACACCACCCCACGGACGCCGCTCGAGCGCGTGCAGTTGCTCACGCAAGCCGTCTCGCGCGCCCGACGCTGGGTTCTATCTGGCTGCCTCTGTGGTTGGGGAGATTCGCTCGCTCGTCAGTGCGATTTGGCGGTCTTTCTCACGGCGCCGACCGTTGTGCGGCTCGAACGCCTGCGATCGAGACAGCACCTTCGCTTCGGCGCGCGGATCGCGCACGGCGGCGACATGCACCAAGCCCACGAGGCCTTCCTCGCGTGGGCTGCGCGGTACGACACGGGCGGAGTCGAACAGCGAAGCCGTGAGCTTCACGAAGCGTGGCTTGCCGGACTCTCGTGCCCTGTGCTGCGTTTGGACGGCACCGCTGCCCCGACAGAATTGGTGCGGGCGATCCTCGACCACGACATGCGCCCCGGCTAGCAGCAGGGGCCCCCATCGGGAAAGACGATTCCGCAGGTCACGTGCCAGCGAAGATCGGCTTGGCAGGTTACTCCCACCGGGCGACCAAACGCCCGCAGTACGGAGTGTCCAGCTCGGCAGTCACCACCGGTGAAACTCCGCAGCGCTCGAGAGTCCCCGTCAACCCACCCACCTGGCTGTGCTCGATCCAGACGTACTCGTCCACGAAGTGCAGGAGCGCGCTCCTCGGACCCGTCATCTCGACACGCCACTCGCCATAGTCGACCATCATGCGACGGTTCTGCCCCAACCAGGTCAGCGCTTCCTCGGGCTTGCGTTTCGCCAGGTACCTCATGAACGCCTCGGCGCGGATCAACGGCGACAGCCTTGGCGTCGCCCTCCACAGCCGCCCGAGCGCGCCGCCAGGGTCTTCCTCGTCCAGCAGCACGGCGGCCATTGCTTGCTCCCGGATGAATGCTCGCAGCGGGTACATCAAGAACGGCCACCTGGAGCGAGCTCCAGACACGGCTCGCCACACTGCCAGAAGCTCCGGCGACCGCGCTTGAACCGCCTGCTCGGCCAGCTGGAAGAACAGGCCGCGTACACGCGCGTGAGCGGGCGCGTCCGCCATTCGCTTCTCGACCCCGAGCAGCGCGAGTCCCGGCCCGAGGTCGGCGGTCAGTCTGCAGGCTGTCGTGCCGACATCCTACCACCTTGCCAGCCCGGGAAAGTACTGGTGTGCTCGAGAGGTAGTGGCGAAGGACGTCAACGGTGCGCAAGGCATGGTCGTGCGCGGCGAGAATCGCGCCGCACGCGCGACCGATGACCCTGTGGAGCGGGCCGTGACCGAGATCCGCCATCTGTCCCGCGCTGCATCCATCGAGCTCGCGCTCGGCGTCGGGGGAATCGTGTTTCGCCACCTGTTCAAGGGCGACTTGGAGCTCGTCCGGCGCAACGGCCCCAAAGAGGCGTCGTTCCGACGTCTCGCGCTGCACCCCGAGCTGCCGATGAGTGCCGCGAGCCTCTGGCGTGCCGTCGCGATCTTCGAGCTGTCCACGCGCGTTCCGCTGCTCACGCAGAGCAAGCACCTCGGGGTGACCCACGTTCACGCCGTCTTGGGCTTGCCGGGCCGGGAGCAGGAGCAACTGCTCGGCACGGCGGAGCGCGAGCGCTGGACGCCAGCTGCCCTGCGCGCCCGGGCGGCCGGGCGGCGAGGCGGACACGGAGGACGTCGGCCCAAGCTCGAGATCCTGCGCGCGCTCGACGGACTTCGGCGCCTGGCGGCCGTGCCACTGGAGACCTTCGGCGATCGTGCCGCCGTGGCGACGCTCAGCGCGGAGGACATCGAGGTCGCCCTGGTCGCGTTACGCGAGCTCGACGAGCGGCTGGTCGCGCTGCGAGCGCTGCTGCGCGAGGCCAGCAGCTGAAGAAAGGCCGCCGGGACTGTTTCAGCGTGAAACAGTCCCCCGAGCGCTCAGTTCGAGGGACGCCGAGCCGGGCTGCCGCCGACCAGCGGCAGAAACGCCCGTACCGTGGTGCCCACTCCCGGATCCGATTCGATGATCAGCTCACCGCCGGCGCGGCGCACCCGCGACGACACCAGAGTGAGCCCGAGGCCAAGGCGGCCCTTGCCCGTCGCCGTGAAGAAGGGATCTCCGGCGTGGACGCGGACATCTTCGGCCATGCCCACGCCGTCGTCCGAGACTTCGAGCACGACCGCGTCATCGACCAATGAGACGTCGACGGACACTGTGCGCCCCGCGCCGCCCCGCGCCGCCACCGACTCGACGGCGTTCGCAACCAGGCTCGCCACGACCATGGCCGCCTGCCAGCGGGGCATTCCGATCTGGCACGCGCGATCCACGACCTGCACTTCGAACGAAGCGCTCGGCTGGACTCCGGCCGCGAGGGCTCGCGTTACCTCGCGCGCGACTTCGCAAAAGTCCACGACCTCGTCGGTCGGCTCGGTGCTGACGAGCTCCCGCATGCGCTCGACGATGTTTGCCACACCGGCGACTGTTCCCGCGATTGCGTGGGCGCGGTCGGCCGGCGCCTTGTCGCCACCGATCTGCAGGGCGAGCTCGGCGCTTTCCTGGGTTGCGCGGGAGAGCGGCCCTGCGATCGCCTCGCCGAGCGCGGCGGCGAGGAGCTCGAGAGCGGTCGTGTCGTCCTTGCGGACGAGGTCGATGAGGAAGAGATCTCGGTGCAGTCGCGCACGCGCCCTGGCGCCGGTGCGCTCGACCACTTTCTCGAAGGTCGCACCGGATGCGTCGCTGGCGAGGATGAACTCGTCGGCGCCACAGGCGATGGCGCGTTGACCCGCTTCTTCGTCGCGGACGACGGCGAGAACCGCGCCGTCGACGAGCAGGCCCGTGATCGTCGCCGCGAACCGCTCCGCGTTGCCGACGACGTGTCGGAACCGGTCGTCGCGCGACACGGGGACATCGTGCTCGTCGAGGAGCCAGAGCACGGTGATGGGTGCGGTCATCCTCGCTTCCTATACCGGCGCGGGCCGAGAACGACCAGTGCTCCGACATGGGGGGCTCGGGAGGGCGGGCGCGCGTCTGTTCGTTTCCGGCTACGTGCACGCGCCGCTGTGGGCCACGCGCACGCCCTCGGTCGCAGCGCATCCCGCGTTGACGTAGGTCTTGCCATTGCACCCGCAGACCGGCGAGAGCTGCCCGGTGCAGGTGCCGCCGACCGTCACGCAGCCGCCCGGTCCGTCGCACGTCTCTGCGTAGCAGTACTCCCCGCCCTGGAAACATTGGGAGTCGTCGATGCACGGGAACTTGGTGCCTTCGGGCGGGAACGAGCAGAGTGCCGGCTTCGCGGGGTCGAAGCACTGGCCAGTGATGCTGCAGCACTCCTGTCCCTTCGGACACATCGAGGACGTCGCGCAGAACGTCACAGTCTTGCCCGCCGACGTGCCCCCCGCGCCCAGAGTCTGCGGCTCCCCGCACTTGCCCTGACCGATGACGTAGACACCTTGCGCACACGCGGTCTGCACGTCGGGGTACGTGACGCCGTTGCATCCGCACATGAGCATGCCGCTCGAGGTCCCGCAGTTGGTCTTGGACTCGCAGTAACCGGGACCCAGACAGAGCTGCCAGCTCGCTGGCGAGCAGAATTCGCCCGGTGCGCAATGCGCGCTGGATGCACACGGTTTCTGACCTTGCCGTCCCGGCGGTAGATTGGGCACCTCGCAGCTGCTCGGCGCGGCCGACGGGTCGAAACACTTCCCGGTTCCGAGACAGCAGTCCTCGTTCGCCGCACAAGTCACGCCGGCGCAGAACACACCAGCACTCCCAGCCACTCCGGCGCTGCCCCCGCCCGATGTCGTTCCTCCCCCGCCGGGCGACGCGGCAGTTCCGCCGGTGCTTCCCGTCGCGGAGCTTCCGCCGGTGCCTCCCGTCGCGGAGCTTCCGCCAACTCCACCGGTGGTGCCGGCGCCGTCGCGCTCAACGCTGCCTGAGCACGAAACGCTCGCGACCACGACGGCGACAACGGCGAAGATTCGCGTTGCTTCTCTGTTCCACGCACGCATGTCGTGAGCTTAGCTCACAGTGATGACGCGCACGCCTGCCGACCCCGCGCATCCCCAGAATCGGGAGACCCAGCGGCAGCCTTCCCCGGCCTCCGCTCCCGCCTTGCATGGCGCCGCACCGAGGGCCCAGATAGAATGGACTGATGAGCGCGAGGCGCGTGGTCCTCCTTGGTTTCGCGGTGGGCGTCATCGCCTGTTCCGGGAAGACGGATCGAAGCTGCAACGAGGCTTTCGACGACTGCGGTCAAGCGTCCGGAGGTTCGTCCGGAACCGGTGCCACCGGCGGTGCGTCGAGCGGCGGTAGCGGAGGCGTGGCCGCGAGCCCAGAGCCCCCCGACGGCCCGTTTCCGGCACCGAACGTCGCAGCGGCAGCCTGCTCCGCGCCGGGCACGGTCACCGACGTCTTCGATCTCGAGGGCGTTCGTGCGTGGCTCGCGAGGACCTGGTTCTTCTGCAGCGGCGGTTCCATCTTCGAGTCGCCCCACGATGGCATCGAGTTCGCAGAAGACGGTCACTGGTATTTTTTGGACTTGAAGCTGGGAAAGCTGGTGCGGCGCCAGGGGTTCTCGGGCGGCGGCGAGTGGAACTTGGTCGATACGTCGAGCATGAACGGCCCCGGCCCCAACTCGGTTCAGCTCAACATCAACAGCTCCCAGGGCGGCGGCATCCCCGCGTTCGTTCGCTTCGCGGTGGAGCCGCTGAAGCTCAACCTGAGCGCGTACCCGGGCGTGCCCACGGAGTATGTCGCGGCGAGCGCCGAAGGCCCGCCAGCCGCCTGTGCAGTGTGCGAGCATCCCTTGTTCACTTGCGGCAAACCCGGTTGGGAGTCCGTCGACTTCCAGGTGGAGTCGCAGCAGAGCGGCGGTTGCACCGGACGCATCGTGATGGCCGGGGGTATGCCTTCCACCGAGGTCAAGATCCAGTGCAGCCCCGCTGCAGTCTGCGCCAATGAGCTCTGCTCACCCACCGCGCTGACCGAGACATCGTTCACCTGGGACGGCGCGACGTGCAGCGCCTCGGACTGAGCTGGTCCAAATGGAACCCTCCCGGCTCTGCCTGCGGGTGCGCCGTGACAAAGCAGCGGCCTGCGATGGCCCGGTCGTGCTGAGTATCTCTCGCAAAACTCGAATGCCCTCCCGGCACCCGCGGCAGGACGGGCGCGCAGACCCTGCGGTTGCGGGACCGGAGGCGGGCCGATAGCGTCCGCTGGTGGAGGCACTGATGCGGAAGTCCGTCCTGCTGGTCACATGCTCTCTCGTTGTCGGAGGTTGCGGCAGTTCAGGTTCAGGAGGCGGTGCTGTCGGCGGTGCGGCGGGCGTCGGCGGCGGACTCGGAGGGTCCGGTGGGCAGACCGGCGGGGCTGGGGGTTCTGGCGGGACTTCGACCGGTGGAACTGGCGTCGGCGGCGCGAGCGGGGGCGGCGCCCCGGGCACTGGAGCCACTGGTGGCACCGGCGGCACTCCCGCCGGTTGTACGGAGATTCACCTCTCAACGCTCAACTTCGATGCGGCCAACTCGAACAGCGTCGCAGCGCTGTTTCGCGCCGAGCTCTCGACGACACTGGGTGAGCCCACCTCGGTGGACGGCATGACGCTCACCATCGCGTCGCCGGACGGCAGTGCGCTGGACAAGACCGGCACGTTCACGCTGGGCGCAGGGATCGAGTCGAACTACTCGACCTGCGAGCACTGCGTGGTGGTCGTGCAGGATGCCACGGGGACGAACAAGAAATTCTTCCCGGAGAGCGGGACGATCACGATTTCGTCGAGTACGCCTCCATCCTCGGCGGCCACTTCCGGCCTCACCGGCAGCCTCGACAAGGTCAAGCTCGTCGAAGTGACGATCGGTGGCGCGCCCAACTACGTCTCGACCCCCGTGGCGGGTGGCGCCTGCCTCTACTTCACCGCCGAGCCGCTCAACGCCGTGCCGTAGGCCGGCAGCCTTGGCTCGCTGGCGTGAGGCAATCAGGGGGTAGAGTAGCCGACATGTCGCGCAACGTTCAACGGGTCGCGGGGCTGCTCCTGGCGCTCCAGTCGATCGCGTGCAGCAGCGAGGTCGGAGACGCGAATCCCGAAGTGCGCGTGCTCATGGCAAGTGCAAGCCTGGGTTGCTTCCCGGTTAACCCCGCAGACGCGTCCTTTGCGCTGCTGCGCGTGGCGTACACCAACTCGACCGACGTGAGCCGCGTCTGGGATATCGACGATGCGCGCCTTGAGCTGTCCGGCGACGGCGAAAGGGGGACTGTCCACTTCCCCTTCATTCCCAATAGTAGCGGGTTGGTGCGCCCGGGAGAGACTCTCAGCATCGAGCACGTGAAGCCCCCCGGCACGGGCACGGGATCGCCCACATGCTCCTTTTGCGGCGGCGCTCGCTGGGAGATGTTCGTCACCTGGTCCACCTCGGACGGCTCCCTCGAGCGGCGAGTGGGGTCCGGCGATCTGTTCTGCACTTCGTGAATCATTTAGAGTACCGCACCAGGCTCGACCTCCAACTCAGGTACAGACACCGGGGATCTTGCGCGAGCACCGCGTCCAGTGACGCGGCAAGGGGCAGAGCTTGGGTGTTCCCGCCCTCGAGCGGGGCGCGGAAGACCCGTCCCGCGATTCCCATGTCCTCGTAGACCTTCGCCTTCCAGTAGACGTGCGCCTCGTCCAAGACGAGGCGCTCACCGACCCCAGAGGAGGTCGCCAGGAGCAAGTCGTCGGAAGTTCCGGGAGGACGCCAGTAGACGGACGTTGTAGCCGTTTCCACCGGGCCCGCCGGTGGCCAGGCCGAGTCGAGCCAGTAGCGGCCGTGCGCGTTCACCTCGAAGTCACGCCACGAGGTCGCGTCGGAGACGAGCGTCTCGACGTTGCCGGTCTCCAGCGAGACCCGATCCAGAGTGTTTCGCAGAACGTAGGCGCTCCCGTCATGGACCCGCAGCTTGGCTGCGACGGGTTGGCTCTGTTTCGGCACCGGCAAGTGTCGCGGCGGTGCATCGAGTGTGTCGAACACCACGAGCTCCGGCTCCTTTCCGCCCACCAAGACGACAATCCTCGCCCCTTCCACGCCGATGCGGGAGTACCCCATTCCGATCAGCGGGACCTTGGCGATCGATTCTACGGCACCGCCGTCCTTTGAAATGCGAACCAGCTCGCTGCCCGAGCTCGTCAGTAGCGAGTCAGCGTAGGACACGAGCTCCCGCGCGCCGAACATCTTGGCCAGCTCGTGCTTGCCACGGTCGCTCTTCGACACCCGTATCAGCGAGATCGTGTCGTTGCCATCGGTGGGGTCCGACTCCAGCAGTACGTAAGCCGAGGCTTCGTCCGCCAAGGTGGTTCCCACGAGGCGCGACTCATGCTCGAACGAATACACTACCTCCGGGGAACCGGGCGTGCAGTCGGGGATCGTCGTGGCTTGCGCCGGTTCGCTCCCTAGCTCGCTGCGTCCACAACCGACAATTGCGATTCCGCCGATGAGCCAAACAAATACAAGGTCTGGCATCCGGCCCGTCCGTCGTCGTCTCATGGCCAAGTCAGTATGCATCCGCTCGAAGCAGCGACTGCCCTCGCGTTCTTTCGGTCACGTTGCCCCTCGTCCCAAAGTGATTGGGTCCCGTGTGCTTGCTCTCGGCCCGAGGGCTCTCGCTCTGTGATGGGCTTTCCAGCGGGTCGCCAGTCTCGCAGAGCTGAGGGCCCGGTTGGAGGTTCATCACTGGTGGATCCGGGTCGGACCATCGCGGAGATCGACTGC
Source organism: Myxococcales bacterium (assembly GCA_016706225.1). Classification (NCBI taxonomy): domain Bacteria; kingdom Pseudomonadati; phylum Myxococcota; class Myxococcia; order Myxococcales; species Myxococcales bacterium. The sequence continues at coordinate 1,199,978 of JADJKB010000005.1, read as the reverse complement.
GCGCCCTGCCACCTTGCGCCCCGATGGGCCTGCAAGCACGTCGTCCCAGGGCAGCAGCGCGTGACGCCCCGCGATCATCGGCGCTGACCGCTGCTATTCTCGGGGGGCGTGGAGGAGCACCAATGAAGTCGCGGCTTTTCTTCTGGACGGTGCTGGTTGCGTCGGCAGCGATACTGGATGCCTGCGGAGGCAAGACCGACAATCCGCTCGAATCCTGTACTCCCGGTGAGATCCGCGTCTGCGGGGCGAAGGGCTCCTGCTATGAGCAGTGTCTCGCCAGCGGCGACGCTTACTCGGACTGCACGTGCGGCGGTGCGGGGTCGGGCGGTGGCGGTTACGGCGGCTACCCGGTCGGCGGCACAGGCGCCTACGGTGGGTACCCGATCGGCGGCAGCGGCGGCGATCCCGGCGGCAGCGGCGGCCTGCCGTGCGGGAATTGTCCCGAGTACAAGCTCCCCGGGCTATTCGACATGAAGCCGTGCTGTTCGGTCAGCGGCGGCTGTGGGGCACTGGTGGAGCCCAGCGTGGCTGCGCTCATCGGCATGAACCCGGGTTGCTACCCGACGAACCAAGCGGGCGCGGTCGATCCGAGCTGTCCCGCGCTCTTCTATCCGAACCTACTCGATGGCGGTCCCGGCAGCTTCGCGGGATGTTGCTCTGCGACGACTGGCACCTGCGGCGTGATGATCGACACCACATCGATCGGCGGGCCTTACTTCGGCTGCACCGAGGTCGGGGCCGCCGGCGGTGCGCCGCAGAAGTGTGGCAGCTCGAGCGGCAACTGCAGCGTGTGTGCGCACGCGCAGTGCTCCGTCGAGCTGAACGCGTGCACGTCGAACCAACAATGCACCCAGATTCTGTCTTGTGTCTCCGCGTGCACGGAGCAGGCCTGCGTCGACAAGTGCGTCACGGGCTACCCCGCAGGCAAGCCGACGTTCTACGGGTTCATGACCTGCGTCGAACAGAAGTGTCAGACGGAGTGCCAGTAGTTGCGTGCACCTGGTCCAACCTTGCGGCCCGATGGGCCAACCACATCTGCAAGCACGTCGTCCCAGGACCACCGGCGAAGGCCGGGCCGGATACCCGTCACGCCGTAGCGCCAGCGGACGACGAAGTCTTGCTCGGGTCGAGGCGACATGCTGAGCTTCCGGGCATGCGTCCCTGGTTGATGCTCCTCACAATCAGTTGGGTTGGGTGCGGCTCGGGCGAAACTGGAACGGGAAAGACTGCCGGTGGAGCAACAGTCGAGAGCTGCAAGAGCCAGTTCTCGCCCAGTGCGGGATACGGCTGGGAGGACGATCTGGCAACACCCACGTCGCCGCCGGACGGCGGCGTACCGCCTGCGGTCCCACCGCAAGAGCGTGCCGCATCCGATTGCGTGACGGCAGGTCAGCCGGCGACCGCTTGTGACGCGAATCTCTTGATGACGCGAGAGGCCGCGATATGCGTGGCCAAGAGCCTGGGGCTGTCGCCGGGAATTGCGGCGTGGAAGGCCAGCATCACGTATCACTTCAAGTACGAGCGAATCATCTGGAACGTCCAGAGCACGCTCCAGGACGACGGACAGGGCAGCCAGATGGGCACCTTCGTGGCTATCGACGCCATCGACGGCACGAGGCTCGGCGAAGGGCAGTGGGGATCCACTGCCTAGGCCCGTCGTCATCTGAAGCGGACGCACCAAGCCACGTCTCGTAAGTGATTTCCCAAAGTGTCCCGCGCCTCATCGCCGCTGCGCGCGCGATTCTTCGGGTTCGCGCCACCGAGGGCGCGGAGTAGAGGTGCTACACTGGCCGCGTGAAGACTCTCTGGTTCCTCCTACCGCTGGTCGGGGCCGGTGCCTGCGGCGGCTCGACCAGCAGCACGGCCCAACAGAACCCCGACGCTTTGATCGAGGAGCTCTGCGCCAAGATCTCGAGCGCCCAGTGCTCACCCATGACGGCAGAGGACTGCAACGCCCAGCTCCACGAGCAGCGCGCCAGCGAGGCGAAGACCGGCTGCACCGCAGCGTTCGACCAGGTCGTGACCTGCGGCATCGAGAAGTTCTCCGGCTGCGAGCACGACATCGACGACCTCTGCAAGCCGGAGCTCGACGCCCTCGATCAGTGCTCGCACCCGGGTAGCGGAGACGAGTGCAGCATGGGTCAGGGCGGCATGGGCCCGGGTGACCCGCCCTACAAGCAGAGCTGCAAGATCTCGTGCCCGACCTGGGGCGTCGATTGCGAAACCAAGGACTCCCCGACCGTGGTGTGCACCTGCACGGGCCCGAAGGCGGGCGTGACGTTTGCGCCCTCGAGCTGCCTCGAGCTGTCAACGACCGTCGGCGCCGAGTACTGCGCGGGATGATGCTGCGGGGCGACCTGGCCGTGCGAGCCATGCCCCCCGGAGCGAGTCATCGTGGCAGGATGGGAGCGCGAGCGTGTCGGCGCGCGTCCGCGGCGCGTGGCGCCGCAGGCTGGGTGGCGGATCGAAGCTGCAACGAGGCTTTCGACGACTGCGGTCAAGCGTCCGGAGGTTCGTCCGGGACCGGTGCCACTGGCGGTGCGTCGAGCGGCGGGAGCGGCGGCGTGCCCGCGAGCCCGAAGCCCCCGGACGGACCGTTTCCGGCACCGAGCGTCGCAGCCGCGAGCTGTTCCGCGCCGGGCACGGTCACCGACGTCTTCGATCTCGAGGGCGTTCGCGCTTGGCTCGTGCGGACCTGGTTCTTCTGCAACGGCGGTTCCATCTTCGATTCGCCCCACGATGGCATCGAGTTCGCAGAAGACGGTCACTGGTACTTTCTGGACCTGAAGCAGGGAGCGCTAGTGCGGCGCCAGGGCTTCTCGGGCGGCGGCGATTGGGACTTGGTCGACACGTCGAGCATGAACGGCCCCGGCCCCAACGCGGTCCAGCTAAACATCAACAGCTCCCAGGGCGGCGGCATCCCGGCCTTCGTTCGATTCGCGGTGGAGCCGCTGAAGCTCAATTTGAGCGCGTACCCGGGCGTGCCCACGGAGTATGTCGCGGCGAGCGCCGCAGGCCCGCCAGCCGCCTGCGCAGTGTGCGAGCATCCCTTGTTCACTTGCGGGAAACCGGGTTCGGAGTCCGTCGACTTCCAGCTGGAGTCGCAGCAGAGCGGCGGTTGCACCGGACGCATCGTGATGGCCGGGGGTGTGCCTTCCACCGAGCTGAAGATCCACTGCAGCCCCGCTGCAGTCTGTGCCAACGCTCTGCTCACCCACGGAGCTGACCGAGACGTCGTTCACCTGGAGCGGCGCGACGTGTAGCGCCTCGCATTGACGGGACGGCGGCTGACGCCGTCAACGTCGCGCCCTAGAGCGCCCCCGACTCCTCCGGCAGGACGAACGTCTTCCCGCCCGCATCGTAGTGGGTGGTCTTGCCAAACGTGCTGATGTCGTAGGCGACACTGGCGTCGAACGTGCCGGCCCAGGTTCCCGGAGTGTGATGGATCACCAACCGGCCCCCGCTTGGCACGGTGGCGAAGAACGCCTGGCTCGAGGCGGGGTCCTCGAGTTGGTCAGCGAACTCGGAGGCCTCGGTGAGAATGCTCTTCGGGATCCCGGGCCAGTAGACGGACTCGGTCACGACGTCGCCAAGATCATTCACCTGTGCCCACGCAAAGGAATCCACGATCGGGATCGATTGGTACTGCCTGTTGAGGACCGACGTGTACGCCACGAGGGTCCACTCCGGTGTCTCCGTCCCCGAGCCCCCGGCGCTCGCCGTCGTGTTGACCGTCACTTGGTCTATTTCGGCGGCGGGCAGGCCAGCGCCGACGAAGTACGACCGAACTTCAACGTTGTGCGCTTCCGCGCCCCCCGGCAGCGCTGGGCGTGCCCGCGAGGGCGCGTCGGCGTTCGGCAGGGCGAGCACGCTGCCGGTCTTCTGGATCGTGGCGAAGACCCCCCAAGGGCCGATCACCTTGTCCATTCCAAACTCGCTCTTCGTTTCGGTCACCGTCGGACCAATAGCGAAGCGCGAGTGGCTGAAGAGATGCGTGTACCCACTTTCGGTGCTCGCGCCTGCGGTACTGGCGGGCTCGTCGGGCGGCTCTGCGCAGCCGATGAGCCCGAGCGTCATCAAAGTCGCGACTGCGATTCTCATGGCAATCTCGCGCCTCGCCTCGAGGATACGCCCGGGTGGCGGGACACGCCACCCGTTGGCCTCACTCTGAATCGCCTGTCGCGAACTGGCACATCAACGCTCAGAACAATGCGCGCGGGCGTATCGGGGTAGGTGACACGCTCAGGTCTGCGGGTTTCGCGTGCTCGCGAGAGCGCTGAACCATTCGAGCAAGGCGTCTCCGTCGCGAAGCTCGAGTCGGTACGGCATGTACTGCTGGAGATGTGGATCCTTCAGGACTCCGGGCGCGAAAGATGCCGTGGTCGTAACAAAGCCCTTGGACGTGTTCGGGAACTTCGTGATGACGCCGAGCATGGCGTTCACTTCGTCACCTGTCACGCGGTGCCCCGTCGTGTAGCGTTTCACTTGGTCGAGAACGCAGATTTTGAGGTCGCCTCTCGTGGCAATCACATCACGACCAAGGTCGCCGCTGCGAGGCGTGAGCACGACCTCATACCCGTCGGCTCTGTACGCGCCGGCGACGAGCTCCTCCATCGTCCGCGGGTCGACTTTGCGCAAGAACTCAGGATCGTGCGCCACGGCGCGCACCAGGTCCGTCCATGGAACCATCACGGCTTCGACGACCTGGCCCTCAGGCACGCGCTCGCCCAGGCGGACCACGGCGGATTGAAGGAGCAGCTCGCGGTGCACGACTGCCGGCGCGAGAGCGTGCGCCTCGTCCCGCTCGGTGGCTGCGCCAACCGGAAGCACGAAACCTCGGCCATGAGCCTGCATGGGACTCGCTTGCGCATGCCCTTGAGCGAGGCGGACTTCTCCTGCGGTGACGCTGAGCGCTCCTGCCTCGGCGCGCAGTCGATAATGGCTCACCAGGCGCCCGAGACCACCGTTGGCGTGCTTCCCGGACTCATCATCATTGTCTCTCGACACGGTCCGAGAAGCGTACACCGGACTCATGGACATCCGGCGCGCGTTCGGCTGCTTCAGCCGAGGCCGGTCCCGCCTGCACGATCGCCCGTTGGTGCGGGCGCGCCGAGTGCCGCCGCCGGGTCATGCACCGCGAACAGTCGCCGCCCGCCGGGCGCCTCAAGACTCGATCGCGCTGGACCAGGGCTCCAGGTCGGCCTGGATGATCGTGAACGAGAAGACGTGCCGCCCGCCCTCTTCCATGAGCGCCTCGTAGTCGTCCAGCGTGACCGCGCATGTCCTGCCGCGCAGTCCCATCAGAGCGAACGGAAACAGTTGCCGATTCGTGGGGTCTTCCCACGGGAACAGCAGGGCGCCGAGCGTGTTGCGCGCGCCAACGAGTGGATCGCACGTGAACGCCAGCAGGTCCATGGCTTCCGCTGTCTTCAACCGCGCCCGAACACGGGACGGACGGTTCCCGAGCTCCGTGATCGTCGGGAGCTGCTCGAGCACCTGCAAGAGCTGCTCCCACGGGACGGACGGCGCGTCAGGACTCGGCAGTCGGGTCTGGTCTTCGGACCCAACGCTCATTGCTTGCACCACCTCGAGGAAGCTTTGACCGCGCATGGCGGCCACCGCCTCCAGGAGATTTCCCGGGCCCCGCCGGCGCGAGCCGCCGTACGACCCGCGGTCGCCCCGGCGCTTCAGGTGTCTGATTGAGCCCATCGACTGACCACCAGGGTTGCGATCACTCTGCCGCGCTCGCCTTCACTCGGATGACGCAACTGTGCCCCGTGACCATCGCCGCGCCTTGTCGCGCAAGGCGTCTGGCTGCTTCGACATCGTCCAGCGTTTCGAGCTCGAGCGTTACGTTCTGCTCCTCGCTCGTACTGCCACTCGATAATGCGGCCTCTGCGGCCAACGTCAGCAACCGACGACGGGCGTTTTCAATCGCGACCTCGCGCGCTTCGAGAGCCCGTTCGATCTCAGAGCGTAACTGTGGCGGGGCATCCCAGCCCGCAAAGTGCTTTGCCTGGTAGTCCCACCACGCGTTCTCGTCTCCGCTGGCGGCGTCGCCGCCCGCGCGGCAGATGCGAAGCCCGAGCAGCGTACCGTCATCCCAAAGCACGTCAGCGACCCATTCCTCCGTCCCGAGAGCTCCGCGCCACAGGTGGGTGCCTCGCTCCCTGGCTCGTGAGACCAAGATCGAATTCAATAGTGCTCGGTCCGGCTCGGACAGCCTGATCATGCGCAGCCGACGTTTCAGCACTTCGAGGGGAAACCGTCTTGCCAAGAGTCCAATGCCTTCATCGAGGAACGACACGGACGCGATGACGCTGCCGCCGAAATCGACTTCGATGGTCTCGCCGGCGTCCCAAGCGCTCTCGATCGCCCGGCGCAGCTTGGCCCCATCCGCACGGGACACGCGCGTTGCACCGCAGATTGCTTCCACTTCGAGGCGCGGCACTAGAACACCTCCACCTGCTCGTGGCCCTTCGAGTCATGCAAGGGCCGCCTCGGATCAAAGCGTGCGTGAACGGTCGTCCCGCCGAGCCGGGATCCTTGTTCCTCGCCCCGCACGCGAAGACCCGGCCCGAACGACGCTGCGGCCGATAGGCTTCGTATCGTCATCACGCCGTCCCTCATCACGACTTGTTGCCGGACGTTTCCGAGGCCCAGCCCGCCGCTTCGCTCTCGCCTGGAGGTCAGCCCGCTGGTGACGGCTTGCACGAGCAGTTCCGTGTCGGTCTGTTGAGCGCCAGCGATGCCGGGCCGAAGGCTCTGGCGCAAGGCGCGAGGGATCCCGATGCCGGCGTCGGCCACTGCGCAGTCGACCATGCCCGAATCGTCACGCAAGGACGCCACCAGGCAACCGATCGGGGACAGGGAGTGGTCGAACGCATTGGTCAGGAGCTCCATGAAGCACAGGCGCACGGAGAACCGCGCTTCTTCGACGACTCCGTTGGCGCCCTGCGCGAACTCGTCCGCGAGGCGGTCGACAAAGGCGGGGTCGTGGGCGCGCAGTTGCCGCGCCTCGAAAGTCGAGGCTGGCTTCCAATCGCCATTCGGACTCTCACACAGCTCCTGGAAGCCCAAACGAATAAACAACGCGCTCGTCTCGCTGCTCGCGGGGGCACGGAATCTAGGCGCAGACTCTGCCCGGGAGTGACGCGAGATCACCGCAGCAGCGATGGTGGCAATCGCGAAAGCGTCGATGGACTCACAGCGCCGCGCATCTATCTCGGCAACGTCGGCGGCTTCGAGCGAGATGCAGCAGGCCACGATTGCGTCGGCGTTTTCCAAGCCACACACTGCCGGGAGCTCAACGACGTCCGCCATCTAACCTGTCTCCAAGCTACCGCGGATTTCCCTCCCGCTCCACCGGTCCCAACGAAAGAGGGTCTCGACCGTGGGTCTAGTGCGTCCGGAACGTGTTCCACGTCGACGTGCCCAAGGCCAGCGCCGCGTAGATCTCGAAGAGATGAAGCTCGACCGGGTTCGCGATCTCCACAGCGGCGGCGCGCAGTCCGCACAAGTAGTCCCGTTTCGCGTGGAAGACGGCAAGGAACTCGGGGTCGGCCATGGCTCCTGCGCGGGTCATCGAGTGATTCATGGCTTCCTCGGCCATGCGGTACGCGAGCGTGGCACGCCAAGATGTCCCCACCTTCCACGCGACAGCCCGCGTCGCACCCGCACGTTTTCATCCATTTGTCCCCCCGCCCCCACTTGATACTCTCACCTCCCCAATGCTCGTCTCCGACCAGCGCTCCTACTACCGCGCCGCCCTCGCGGGCCTCCGGTTCGTCGAGCAGCGCACGCCGACGACGCGGCGCTTCGGGGCCGATGCGGACGCCCGCTGGCGGGCGTTCCAGGGTGACCTGACCACCGCGGATCGCATCGACCTGATGCTCCGCGACGCCGACGCGCAGTGGCCCGGCGCGTTTGGGGCGCGGACGGTGTTCGACCTGCACGGCACGGCCGAGGACGAAGCCTTCGGCGCGAACTGGAGCCCGCTCGACCCCGTGGACGCCGAAGAGCTCTGGCGCGCGCTCCCGTCTCCACGGGGCATCGAGGACGCTCTCTCTGCCGCCGCCGATGCCTGGGGGCTGACCCTCTCGCCGTTTGACGTGGGCCCCGTGAACGCCAGCGATCAACTCGTGGTCGCGGGGCCAAGCGCGATTGCGGCGTGCATTCGCACCTTCGCCAGCACACCGGCCCTCGACTGGGCGGACCAGGTCGTGTGCGTCGCGACTCCTCCCTCGCACCGGCAGCTCGCGGCCCTCGGCGCGGCCCTCCTCAACAGCACCAAGCCCACGGTGTTCGGGCCGGGGAAGGGTCGCCGCGCGCTCGTGTCGGACGACGCGGCGCCGGCGGACCTCGAGGCAGCGCAGTGCTGAGCCAGGCCCGAATTCTGCTGTCGGGGACGACCGTCCACGCGCACGAGCGCGAGGGGCTGAGCTTCGTCGAGCAGAACCTACCGGACCGCGATCCGTTCCACGTCTGGGAGCTCTTCGAGCTGATCGACCCGACGAGCGGGCGACTCTACGAGATCGACCTTCTGGTGATGGGGTACGCCGCGCTCTACTTGGTCGAGCTCAAGGGCGGTCCCGGCAAGTACGCGGGCAACGCCAACGACTGGTCGCGCGCCGAGCCGGGCCAGCCGTCTCGGTACATGGACCCGCCGCTGTCCCTGACCAACCACAAGTCGAAGGTCTTGAAGAGCCGCCTCGCGCACAAGCTCGGGGAACGGCGCATCCCGTGGATCCAGGCGCTCGTCTTCCTGAGCGCGGAGGGCGTCGAGCTCGACCTCACTGCGGAAGGTCGCGTGGGGGTGGTCACCCGGCGAGACGTGATCCGCGCGCTGACCCACCACGAGTTTCCCGGTTCGGAGCGCGAGCGCACGTTGCGCCCCATCGATCGTCCGACCGCACGGGATGTGGTGCGGGCGATTGGCGAGCTCGGCATTCGGCCGCGCAAGGGCCGTGCATACGTGGGGCCGTACGAGCTCGGGGAAGTGCTCGAAGACGGGACCGCGTATCAGGACCGCGTCGCACAGCACCGCGACCGGACGAGCATTCGCCGGCGCGCGCGCATCTACCTGGTGCCGCAGCAGACTAGCGTCGAGCGCCGCCAGGCCCTGCTCCGGGCGGCCGATCGCGAGGCCCAGCTCTTGTACGAGCTGCGCGAGCACCCGGGGATCTTGCGCTTCGCCGACTACGTCACCGACGCGCCGCTCGGGCCAACCGTGCTCTTCGACGAGCTGCCGGACGCGCTGCCACTCGATGCGTTCATGCGCCAGAACCCCGACCTGCCCGCCGCCGAGCGCATCAGCTTGATCGCGCAGATCGGGCGGGCGCTCGCGTTCTGTCACAAGAAGCAGATCGTCCACGGGGCGCTGAGCCCCGAGTCCGTGCTGGTGCGGCGCCGGCCCGACTCGGGTGAGCTCGAGACCCGCGTCTACAACTTCCAGCTCGGGGCGGGCGCGGATCTGAGCGCGACGGTCCACGTGTCTTTGCTCGCAACCAAGAGCTTCTCCGCGTACCAGGCGCCGGAGCTGCGCGAGGATCCCTCGCGGCGCGCGCCCGTGTCCGACATGTTCAGCCTGGGCGCGGTCGCGTATTTCGTGCTGACGGGCAAGGCCCCCGCGGAGTCGGGCGCCGATCTCGACGAGCGGCTCGCGGTCGACCGCAGCCTCAACCCTCGCACCGTCAACGACGGGATCCACTCCGCCGCCGCGGAGGCGGTGGAGCTCGCCACTCAGCTCTCGCCGGTGAATCGCGCCGACGACGTCGAGAGCTGGGTCGAGATCCTGGTCACCGAAACGCAGCACGACGGCGCCCGCGAGCCCGATGCCGTCGTCGATCCGCTGACGGCGCAGCCGGGCGACATGCTGGGCGACCTGATGGTCGAAGCCGTCCTGGGACAAGGCGCGACCGCGCGTGTGCTGAAGGTTCTCTGGGAGAACGACAACCGCAGCTATGCGCTCAAGGTGAGCCTGGGCCCGGAGCACGACGCGCGGCTCGCCGCCGAGGAACGCGCGCTCCGGCGCCTGCGCAGCTCACGCATCGTCGAGCACGTCACGACGCGCGTGCTCTCCGAACGCACGGCGCTGCTCCTGTCGCTCGCGGGTGACCGCACGCTGTATCGCGACCTCGCCGATCAAGGCCCGGTCTCCCTCGACTTCGCCTCTCGCTACGGAGACGACCTCCTGAGCGCGCTGGTCGAGCTCGAGGACAAGCAGATCCAGCATCGCGACATCAAGCCCGCAAACCTCGGCGTCGGCACCGCGACGAAAGGCGCGTATCGCCTGGTGCTGTTCGACTTCTCACTGGCCGAGGCGAGCGCAAGCGATCTCGGCATCGGCACCACCGCGTATCGCGACCCGTTTCTGCGCGCGCGTGGGGCGTGGGACGCCGCCGCCGATCGCTGGAGCGCCGCGGTCACGCTGCACGAGATGCTCGCCGGCATGCGTCCGAGCTTCGGCGCGCGCGCCGCGCTCGACCCGGAGGCCAAGCTCGCCATTGCCGCCGAGCGCTTCGACGCCTCGGTGCGTACCGGCCTTTCGCAGTTCTTCGAGCGCGCGCTGCACCGCGATGCCGAGCTCCGCTTTGCCAGCGCGAACGAGATGCTGCACGCCTGGGCGCGCTGCTTCGAGGCGCCCGCGCTGCCCGTGACTCCGCCGACCGTCGAGTCGGGAAAACCCGAGCCGGAGCCCGAGCAGCTCAGCGACGATCGGATCGCGCTGATCACGCCGGACACGCCGATCGACTCCCTGCCGCTCTCGGCTCGCGCGAAGAACGCCCTCGATCGTGCGGGCGCGACCTGCGCGCAGGATCTGCTCTCGCTGCCGGACAATCGCCTCTCTGCGGTGCGCGGCGTGGGGCGCGGCGTGGCCCGCGAGATCCTCGCGCTGCGCGAGCGCTGGCAGTCCCTGACCGCGGTGCAGCTGCAGCCGGCCGAGCCGTTCTTCGCGGGCTACCAGGGCGACGACCTGATGGTCTCCATGGCCGGGCTCGACGAGACCGCGTCGCAGGCGCTGGTGAACGCCGGGCTGCGCTCGCTGCGCGCGCTGGCCCAGACTCCGGGGACGCAGATCGCCCAGCTCGCTCGCGCGGCGTCGCTCGACGAGTCGGTGCTCCGCGCCTTGCTCGAGCGCGAGCACACCCTGGCCGGGGAACGCGAGCACCCGACCACGATCGAGGGATTTCTCGAAGCGCTCATGCCGCGAGGCAAGACCCAGCGCCGGTACTTTTCCGCGCTGTTCGGCCTCAGCGAGCCGTTCCTCGGCCGGCTCGACGTAACGGTGCGCGAGCTCGCCGATCACTTCGAGAAGACCCCCGCGCTCTTCTACATCGCGTTGATGAAGCAGCGCGAAGTCTGGTCGAAGCAACCTGCGGTCACCGATCTGCGCGAGCGCGTGCGCGCGCTACTCGACGGGGTGGGCGGCGCCCTGCCCTTGGCGCGCGCGGCGGACCTTTTGGTCGATGCCTTGGCGCACGATCGAGAAGCCGCGCCCGAGCTGATCCGCGCACGCGCGGCGGGCCTCCTGCGCGTCGTCGCTGAGACCGAGAAGGCCGAGCCTTTGGGCCTGCGCCTCTCGCGCTTGCTCGACGACCAGAGCTGGCTCGTCGCGCGAGAAGACCTCGCCGACGTCCTGCGCCTGCTCGGCGAGCGCGCCGACGAGCTCGCCGCGCGGCCGGTGCTCGCCTCCCCCGCCGAGGTCACGCGGGCGCTCGTCGAGCTCACGGAGAGCACTCCTCTCGCGAGCCTAGCGCCCGAGCGACTGGTTGATCTCGCTGTGTCCGCCAGCCGCACCGCGGCCCGCTCGGCGCGCTTCGAGATCTACCCGCGCGGGCTGCCGGCCGAGCGCGCGCTCGAGCTCAGCGCCGCGCTGCTCTACGTCGTGCAGTCCGCTGCGTTCCAGCGTGCGCTGACGCCGGAGCTGATCCAGCAGCGTGTCTCGGCGCGCTACCCCGAGGCTCAGGCCCTTCCCGAGCGACCCGCGCTGGACGAGCTGCTCTCGCGCTACGGCCTGATCTTCGACGCGGAGAGCGGCAGCTATCACCGCCCCGGCGAACGCCCGAACCCGACGCACACCGCCGCGCTGACCAAGATCACCAGCGCCGTCACAGGCCAGCCCCGCGCGCAGGACGGCCGCGCCGCGACCGCGCAGGACTTCGAAGACACGGTGCGCGCCTTGCTCGAGCGCCAGGCCCTGTGCGTCCTCGGCGTCACTGCCGACGTCGCGCTCGACGCCGCGCGTCGCTTGAAGCAGCGCTTCGGCCTCGTGCCGCAGTCCTTCGATGCGCTGTTGATCGCGGAGATGAAGCAGCAGATCGCGAAGCACCGCGTGGACCCCGAGAAGGTCTTCGAGACCGATCGGCTCGGACCCGGCAGCCCCGGCTGGCCCAACCTGCTGCGGCTCGCGAGCTCCGCCGCCGACGAGGTCGCGAGCCGCCTGTTCCCGCCCAAGGAGCCGCTCCTCTTGGTGCAGCCCGGGCTCATCGCGCGCTATCGCCTCGAGCGCTTCCTCGCGCGCGCGATCGAGGCGTCCCGCGACGACGACGCGCGCGCCATCTTTCTCCTGGTCCCCGGGCGCGACACCGGCACGACCCCGCGCATCAACGGCGAGCTCGCCATCCCCGGCCTGCTCGCTTCCCAGTCCACCTGGATCCCGCGCGAGTGGCTCTCGAACGCGCATCACGCGGCGGCATGAAGATGGCCCGCCCCAAGAAAACCACCTCGAAGGCGAAGAAGAACGCCGAGCTCGCTCCGCTCGCCGATCCGCGCGCGCCCCTCGATGGCGCGGCGTTCCTCAAGGCCGCCCAGCGCGTGCTGCGCTTGCTCGCGGACGATCTCGCCAAGCGCGCGACGACGTCGCCGGCGGTGACGGCCACGCTGAAGGCGCGGCACGCGGCGGAGGTCGAGGCGCGCCGCACCGCTGACGCCTTCGTGGTGTGGCAGCAGAGCTTCGTGGAGCAGGTCGCGGCGGCCTGGCTGCTCTCGTGCGTGTTCGCCCGCGTGCTCGAAGACCGGGGGCTGCTCGGCCGCGCGCGCATCGCCGGGCCCGGGGCCACCGACAGCCAGCAGCTGTTCCTGGAGCTCGCCCCTTCTCTCACCGAGCGCGACTACCTGCTCACGGTCTTCCGCGAGCTCTCGCGCTTCGCGGCGGCGCGGGATCTCTTCGATGCGCGGCACAACCCCGTTTGGCTCCTGGCGCCGAGCGCGGAGGTCACGAAGGAGCTGCTCGCCCTCTTCCGCACGCCGAACGCGAGCGAGCCCGCCTTCCGCTTCGGCGCCAGCGACACGCGCTTCCTGGGCGATCTGTACCAAGACCTGTCGGAAGACGTGAAGAAGCGCTTCGCCCTGCTCCAAACGCCACGCTTCGTCGAGAGCTTCATCCTCGATCGCACGCTGGAGCGCGCCATCGAGCGCTTCGGCCTGAACGAGACCACGCTCATCGATCCGACCTGCGGCAGCGGCCACTTCTTGCTCGGAGCGTTCGATCGCCTGTTCGACCATCGCCTGCGTGCCGAACCCGGGCTCGAGCCCCGCGAAGCCGCGCGCAAGGCCCTCGACGCGGTGTTCGGCGCGGATATCAACCCCTACGCCGTCGCCATCGCGCGCTTCCGGCTGACGCTCGCGTACCTGGAGAAGGCGGGCTTCACGCTGCTAAAGGACGCACCGGCGTTGCCGCTGCACCTGGTGGTGGCAGATTCGTTGCTGCACAACCCGCAGGCGCGCGGCATGACCACGGTCGGCGCGCAACAGACCTTCGGCGAGGTCAGCGGCCAGTCGCGCGCGATCTGGGACAGCGATCTCTACCAGCTCGAGGACGAAGCCGCGGCGCGGGAGGTGCTCCACCGGCAGTACGCGGCGGTGGTCGGGAACCCGCCGTACATTGCACCGAAGGACCACGCTCGGTCACAACAATACCAGGCGATGTATCCCTCAGCGCGGCGCAAGTATGCACTCACGATTCCGTTCGCGGAGCGTTTCTTTCAGCTCGCACGTGCTCGCGGCGCGGTCGGCATGATCACGGCCAACTCCTTCATGAAGCGAGAGTTCGGGAAGACGCTAATCGAAGACTACCTCCCGACCGTGAACCTCGACCTAGTGATCAACACCAGCGGCGCTTATATCCCCGGGCATGGCACTCCCACCGTTCTGCTTTTCGGGACGGCAGAGGCAGCCAGGGCAAGAAAGTGCACAGCGTGCTGGCCAGTCGCGGCGAACCGAGCACACCGGACAACGCAGAGCAGGGCGTGGTCTGGCGAAGCATCGCGGACCATTGGAGCGAGACGGGCTTCGAAAACGAGTACATCTCTGTGACAGACGTGGAGCGCACGAGCCTCGCGAAGCATCCGTGGAGCCTTGGTGGCGGCGGGGCCAGCGAGCTCAAAGAACTCTTGGAGGATCGCGCCGAGAAGCGCCTCTCGGATCTAGTCGCCAGTATTGGCGTGGACACCATCACTCGCGCTGGCGACCTGCTCGAAATGCCACCGACCGAGTACGCGCGACTCGGCGTGGAACCCGGCGTGCTCTTGGCGCAGCCGATCGGCGAGGAGATTCGCGACTGGGCCCTTGTTGCCAGAGACTCGATTGCCGTTCCCTACGACCGAGCAACCTGGGTCGTGGAGCAGCTCGAGCGATGGCCAGGCTTGGCGAGATTCCTCTGGCCGCACCGGAGCTGGCTCGCACAGCGATTTGTATCGGGCGGCACTCGGATGTGTGACGTAGGGATGCCCTATTGGGCCATTCCGCAGCTCCCAGCACAGAAGCACCGCACGCCCACCTCCATCGCGTGGGCGTTTGTCGCCACCCACAACCACTTCGTCCTCGACCGCGGCGGCAAGGTGTTCAACCGCTCGGCCCCCATCATCAAGCTCCCCGAATCCGCCGCCGAAGACGACCACTACGCCCTGCTCGCCTACCTGAACAGCTCGACGGCGTGTTTCTGGATGAAGCAGGTGTTCCACGACAAGGGGTCGGGAACTGACACCGGAAAGTGGCAGGACGAACCCGCGAAGATCGCCTACGAGTTCGCCGGTACCCAACTTGGCGAGTGCCCCATCCCTGCGCCGCTTGTTGACGCCGCAGACGTCGTGCTCGCACGCCACGCCGCGAAGTTGGCGCAGGCGCGCGCAGGCGCTCTCGAGCAGCGCCTACGCGCCGAGCTGCCGCAATCTGGAGTCGCGCTCCGAGAGTTGCTCGCGGAGCTCGAGAAGGACGACGCTTCGATGCTCGCCCAGCTCGTGGTCCTCCAGGAGGAGCTAGATTGGCGCTCCTACGTTCGCTGGGACCTCTGTGAGCGTGAGCTCATCCTCGAGGATCCGAGCGTGCTGCTCGGGGTGGGGGTCGAAGTTGGGCATCGTCCGTTCGAGCTACGGCTGGCCCGTCGGGGTTTGGCCACGGGAATCGATGACCACCGCCTGTCACCGACCCTTCCTGACCACTTGCCAGACCGGCTCGCGAAACTCTGGGAGAACCGATGCCAGAGCCTGGACGCGAGCGCGGAGCTGCGCATCATCGAGACACCAGACTACAAGCGACGCTGGTTCATTACTCCAAAACATCTGGCCGGAGCGGTGCTCACCTTCGAGCGCCGCGCGCGCGAGACGCTGTCGCGGATGCTATTCGAAGAGCTGGAAAGAGGCCTGTCCGAGGGCAAAGCACCGCTCCGCGCGGGTGACGTCGTTCGGGGTGTCCTGCAGAACGGCTTCGTCTCAGCGGCGATCGGCTACCTGATGCCGGAGCGCGACGCGGCAGCGGTCCTGACCGAACTGCTCACGGACGACCAAGCCCCATACATCGCGTGTCTGCGTTTCACCGGCGCCGGCCTGGAGAAGCATGACTTCTGGCGGACAACTTGGGACGAACAGCGAGCCGAAGATGCCGGTGCATCGGCGGTCCCCGCCGTTCCGCCGAAATACGCACGTGAGGACTACTCAACTCCGCGGCTCTGGGAGCTGCGCGGCAAGCTCGACGTGCCGAAGGAGCGCTTCATCTCCTACCCCGGCTGCGAGAGCGACGAAGACCGCGAGCCCGTCTACGGCTGGGCCGGCTGGAACCACCTCCAGCGCGCCCAAGCCCTCGCCGCCCTCTACCAAGATCGCAAGCAGCGCGAGGGCTGGAGCAAGGATCGCCTGACCCCAATGCTCGCCGGCCTGCTCGAGCTCATCCCCTGGATCAAGCAGTGGCACAACGAGCCGAGCCAGGAGTTCGAAGGCCTCCGCCTCGGCGACTACTTCCAGAGCTACCTCGAAGGCGAATGCCGCGAGCTCGGGCTGACGGTCGAGGAGCTGAGGGAGTGGAGACCGGAGCGCAAATCCCGCGCTGCGCGCGCCACGAAGAAGGCCAAGGCGGCCGAGGTTGAGGGGGACTGAGCTTGAGCGCCGAGGGCATCGTGGGCGCGGAGGGCGACGAGTAGAACGGCGGCGGCCCTACTCGGGAAAAGGAACGCCCCATTCGCTCATCACCTCTCTGACCTTCGCCTCCAGGAACGGGTTTGAGACGTTGTCGCCAATGTAGTCGTGCGTCCACTCCCTGAAGTCCATGATGTCCTGATCGCCCTCGCCGGTGCGTTTCTGGTGGAGCAGATCGAATAGCGAACGATCGGTGCAAGCGCCAAGCAGACGCTCAAACTCGTCGATGTGGGCAATGTGGAAGTGAAATTCCGCCGCCACGCCCGCGACACTCTGCGCTTCCTCGCGGATGATCCAGTTGCTCCAGGAAAGGAAGTCGTAGGTCACGAGCATTCGCTCAACGGACACGACGTCCCGGAGCCGTTCGAGGCCAGGAGCCGAACCGTCAAGCGCCTGTTGGAAGGCGCGTAGTTGCCCCGCTGCACGACCCGCGGGTGTCTTGAGTTCGGCGCGGAGGTCATCGAGGTGGCCCCACATCTTGGACGGCAAGAAGTGGCCGGACTGCTTGACCTCGATCACCACGGCGCGATTGCCATCGAGGACGATCCAGTCGGGCGTGTCGCGGGCCTGCTTCGCGGTGCCGTACTGCCACTCGGGAAGGACGGAATCGGTGCCGAGCGCCTCGCGAAGAAGAACGCCGACATACTCCTGGAACACGTGACCGAACGCTTCCTTGAACGGATTTTGAACGCCCTGGCCCATGTGGTGATTGAGCAGGTCGTGGTACAGGCCACTCGTCACCCGGTAGTACAAGAGCCTCGGGCAAGGCAGCATATAGACGAGCCCGCTTTTCGGATCGGGCTGGATGTCCGGGCGGACGATCGGGCGTTCGAGGAGTGGGTTGAAGCGATACCGGTCGTAGCGCTCGTCTGGCGGGACGTGCTTCTCCGAGTGTTTTTTCGCGGCCTCTCGGATCTCGGAGTAGCTTGCCGAGAGCCAAGCCAGGGCCGTCTGCTGCGCTTCGTCGTTGAGGATCTCTTTGCGCTTGGCTTCGTCGAGCTGGCTGGCGGTGTACGGACGAAAGTAGCCCTGATCCACGCTCCCCCACCACGCCATCGCGAAAAGAAGAGCCTGACCAAGGTCGAGCCCGCCGGTGATCTTCTTGAGGTCATCAAGCGGCGAAGCGCTCCTCGCCTTCTCGACGCGCGGCCAAATATCTCGATAGATGAGCACCGTTCGCGGGAGCAGCTGGTTGAGCGCGCCCTGGATGGCGAACTGCGCATGGCTCGTCCTGACCATGAACTCGAAAGCCTTACCGTCTGAACCCGTCGAAGAGCTGATCGGGTCACGGAGGTTGTGGAACATCCGGATCGCTTGCCCAAGTGCAGCCCCATCGACACCGCCGCCGGGGATCATCTGCGCGGAAACGAGCTGACCGTGCCTGTTGCAGACGAGGCCGGCGTAGCCCCACATCGGCTCTGCCACATCGTTGGACTCCTCGATGGAGAG
Organism: Myxococcales bacterium; assembly: GCA_016706225.1. Taxonomy (NCBI): domain Bacteria; kingdom Pseudomonadati; phylum Myxococcota; class Myxococcia; order Myxococcales; species Myxococcales bacterium. Next base: position 1,182,120 of record JADJKB010000005.1, on the reverse strand, counting down.
CAGCGCGAGATAAGGCAACCCTGCCAATGGTACGGGTACGTCTCCTTCGAGCAGGCCGATGATATTCGGCGGATTGCGCTCGACCTGAGCGGCTGCCTGACCGATGGCGCGGAGCATCTCGCGGGTCGGATACCGCCGGAGAAAAGCTCGCAGCTCGGGCACGGTGCTTGTTCCACCTTCGCCAGAGGTGACGAAGATCCTCTTGCCCGCGACGAGTGCCTGGAGCTTGAGCGGCGGTTCCACGGCGGCTACGAGTCTTTGCCTCCGGCGACTCGATGGCAAGCAACGAGCTTCGCGGGTGGGGCCTTGATCGTCAGGCCTGCGGGAGGCAACAATCGCGGACGTGAGACTCACCGTTGATCCCCGCCACTGGCTGGACGAACACGGAAACATCCCCCTGGAGCCCGCTCGCCTTCGCCGCAACATGCTTCGCATCGCGCGCATAATCGAGTACGGGGGGCCGCGCAGGACCGGGGTCTCAGGGTATTCAGACACTCGTCCCGTTCAGAACCTCGCCGAGCGCCTCCTTGACCTCGCCTGATTCCACCTCAGGCACGACCTCCGCGGCCACGAGCGCAGCGCGGCCGACCGCTTGTATGTCGAGGCCGAGCTGCGCGAACGCGGCGTGGAGGTCGTCGCGCTCCACACCGTTGCGGACCAAGTGGCGCGCCGCTCGAAGCGCGAGGACTTCGTCCACTCGGAGGTGCTCGGAAACCTCGCTCACCGCGCTCGCCCAAGTGGCCCCGAAGACGTACGGAACGTAGGCAAACAACCGCGCAAGCTCGCGCGGTCCGAGCTGCATCAGACGCCCATCCTGTCCGGCAACAAGGAATTCCAAAGCGTGGAAGAGCTCGCGCCACAACGCCTGGCTCTGCGCATCGAAAGGAGCGCCAGGGTCGCGGGCGCCAATCATCACCTCGAGCAGCCCGATCCCTCATGCCTCCCAGCAGATGCGAAACAGAGTGTCGAAGTTGTTGACGTGTCTGCCCCATCCTCGACTCGCACTCGAGAGCCCGGGGTGCCCCCCGCCGACCGTTGACCCAAAATGCCACAGGTCGTCGTCCACGAGCGCGTATCGGTCATGAAGCGGCCGGGCGGTGCCCTTCCGCTGAACTTCATCGACGGCGACGCTGTTGTTCTCGATCCATGCCTCGAGTTCTCCGAGGCGCCCGGTCATGATGCGAACATCGATGCGACGGCGCTCTGAACGAGCGATATCGAGCGCACTCTGAGTCCAGGGCTTCAGCACCTCGTAGCCCTCTTCACCCTCGAAGTGCGGATCCAGAAGGGTTACGGGCTCGAAGCAGCTACCGTCTTGCGCAGCATGATCAAGGCCGGTGCGGAGGCGTTCGTGGTGGTGATGAACAACCCGGCGGGAAAGCCGTTGCTGTCGCCCGACACGCAGCACCTCGCGGAGAGGCTCGATGCAGCCGGCGAAGCGGTGGGGATCTTGCTGGCGGATGTGGTCGTCATCGGCGCGCGGGACAGCGGATGCATCAGCTTGAGGGCGGAAGGCATCGTGGGCGCAACGGAGTGGGTGGTGCGAGGGTGATGGTGCGGCTCGCCGTTCTGGAATAGAACCCTCTGGTCGTGGACCCGGAGCAGGCGAAGCAAGACCACGCTCATTCTGCCATCGCGGAGTTCGTTCAGCGGCCGGCAGTGTTTCTCGTGCCCGGTGCCTCGACGGACGCTCCCACGACGGTGGCGAGTGGCGTGGCACTTCTCACCCCTGGAGGAGTAGTGACCGTGCTCACAGCTTGGCACGTGGCCAAGGATGCGCAGACCACACCTCATCGGCTTGGATACCGGGGATGCGATCCGGGGCTGAATGATGTCGTGCGCGGGATCATTCCTGGCCCAGCACGGGAGCGACGACCGGAGGTGACGGGGTGCGAGGAGGGTGTCGATGTTGCGCTGCTGCTGGTCTCGGACGATGCTCAGCGCGTTCTTCGATCCATGGCCATCACCATTGAGAACATCGCGAGCGACGACGGTGTGGACGACAACAACGATGTTATCGTGTTGTCGGGCTATCCGTACTACCTGAGCGAGACGTTGAATGGATCGCCCAAGTCGCGCGGCTACACGCACATCTACTACATCACCGGAGTGCGGCACCGCGACGAATGCGGACGTCTCCACGTTTCGTGGGACGAAGCTGTCGTGCAACCCGGAGATGAAGTTCCGCCGCACCTCGATGTGAAGCCAGGCGAGGTCTTTCGACTCGGACATCCAGGGGGTATCAGCGGCGGTGCGGTGTGGCGCTTTCGCGGAGCCAAGAAGGACGCACCAATCTGGGCACCGTCCTCCGATGGCCAGATCATCGGTGTGCCCGTGGCGTGGAACAAGGTCAACGAGATCGCCGAGTCCTGCTGCCTGTGGCGCGAGTGGTTGCTTGAATCCATCGCGGGCGTGGACGAGCACTACTCCGCCGGAACTCCGCCGTGACGCCCAGCGACGAGGTATGGGCCCATGATTCAAACTCTTGCTGACCATATCGACCAACTCGACCTCGCGCTTGACCAGCTGGCGCTGCACGACCGCAACTTCGATCGGTTCGCACTCATGCTGATCGACAATGTTGTCGAGCTGACGCTCCACACTCACGCGCGAGACCGTGCGGCAGAGAATAGGATGCTTGCGCACGCGCAACCGAGGCGGACAAGCCTTGCGCTGGCGAGGCAACACTCCGGTAGCTCTTGGTGCCGTCCGATCGAGACGCGCGTCCAGATCCCGGAGGAGGGCGGCCTGACAACAGGCTTTGTGCCCGAGCGGGGTTACCGGCGTTTCAACGGAGTAGCGTTGGCGCTTTCGCGAGGTCACTCCGGGAAAGCGTTGGTGGCCACGAAGTCGTAAGCTTCGTTCTCCATGGGATTCTTCCTGTAGCTGCCGCCCGCCAAGAAGCCCTTGCCGTAGGCGCACGCGAACTTGTCTTCGCTGTTGTCGCGCCGCCGTACCTGATCGACGTGAACCAACTCGTGCATGAGGATGTTGAGCTTCTTGTTGGTGCTCTGCATCTTCTTGCCTTTGCAGTAGATCGTGTAGCCGAAGGTCATCGCGACCACGTCGTTGGAACTGGTGAACCAGTTTCCCGGCAACGTGCAGTCTGGGCGAATCCTGACCTTGTCCAGGTTGAGATGCGGGAACAGGGGCTTGAACTTCGCCTTGGCCGAAGCATTCAGCTTGTTCTTGTCCTTGAAGACGTTTGCGACCTCGGCCGAGTACTTCGCCGCGTAGTAGATCAACTTGCCCCCGGCACATCCCCCCAACTCTTGCAGCGTATCGAGAACACTCATCTGCATCCCTCCGTTGAAACAAGCCGTGGCCGCTCCTTCGCCGAACTGACGTTACGGCAGGATGACCGACCCCGACAGAGTGAGGCTAACACCGTTACGAGCACCCGAGGAAGCGCTCGTGTCTTCATCCCTCCGCCCGATGGAGATGGCGGTGTACAAAAAGTGACTATGCAGCACGACCGGCTCGCTTGGTGGACGACAAGCTCACCAAGCCGTTGCCGCTCAATTACTGTAAACCACTCGTCGTGCGCAGCAGCTGCTTCCTTGGCGTTGGCCGTCCAGAAGATGCACCCGTTGCAAGTCTGCACCGGCCCCTCGATGTCGCTGAGCATGCGCGCGAACGTCTCGGAGTCGATCACGCCAAGCTCTCTCAGCCCGATTGCGCCGTAGACTCGTGCCTCAGGGGCGGGAGCCGACGCGAGCTTCCGCAGGATATCGACACGGCCGGAATCCACGAGCACGCGAGCCTCGTTCGCACCCGGAGGGGCATGAGGCGCTAAATAGCACCGCCAGCCCACCACGAGGCGCGCCTTCGGGGAGGTGAGGCGGTCATAGGCGATCCTGGCCGCCGCCGTGGTGTGAGCCGCGCGGATGGCCGGTTCGAGTTGCGGGCCCACCGACATGAGGTCTGGCGACGGGCCTTCCTGGCAGGCCGTCACGAGCAGGACGAAGCCGAGCATCGACCGCACGGAAGTACCGACACCGCGGAGTGGGTGGCGACACCGTCGAGATCGAGATCAGCGACTCTTTGGGGAGCACAGTGAACATCTTTCTCTTCTGGGACGAAGGCTGGACTCCGTTGGACGGAGAAGAGCAGGGCGTCACCTACGAGTGTGGGTTTCGCTTTCGGAGGCCGTGATGTCGAAGCCGAAGAGATTCGCGCCCGTCTTCTGGCGTGCTCGGGACGTCATGCGCGCTGCGTCTGCGCTTGGCCTGACGATTACCGAAACCGATGCGGTTGTGCTCCTGTTGGGCAACGAAGCGGAGATCGAGAACGCCATGTTCGATGCCGGCATGACTGTGATCAAAGACCGGCTGCGCCCTCGTGACGGTGAGGCGCCTTGATCCCCCACTCGGAGTAACTCACCTCGGCCGAACGACGACCTCGCACTTGGGCCCGCTCTCTTGGGCGAGGTCGTCCTCCAGGCCTACGGGATTGCGAATCACGTGGCTGGGGTCGTTGACGAAGCAGACGAGCACGTCGCAGTCGCCGTGTTTCTTGTACCGCTCCTTGTCGATGATCAGCTCGTCGGCGATCTCCTTGTCGGCGTGGCCAGAGCGCGCGTACTTCGTCTCGACGACGATCCGTTCGCGCTTCAGTAAGAAGTCCATGCGCGATGACTTGCCCGCGTAGCTCGGCGTCCACTCCTCGGCCCGCACGTCGTCAAAGTGCGCCGCGAGGAGCGCGCCCAAGATGTACTGGACATCGTACTCGTCGCTGATGGTCAGGGGCTCGCGCTTCTGGCTCCGTGTTGCAAGGGCACGAGCCACGGCGGGGAAGCGCTCCAGGATGCCAATGACCAGCTCCAGCGGGGTCTTCTGGGTCGCCGGTGGGTCGTGCGCCGGTTCGGGGATCTCCAGCAGGCCGTCGAGGAACGCCACAATGCGGTTGCGGGCTTGGGCAGCGAGCTGGATGTTTTGCTTCTTCTCGCCAGCTTCTGCTTCGGCGAAGTTGTCGCGCCGCGGTGTGCCTGTCCACGGGTCGCCGCCGGAGACGACGCGGCCGAAGAATGCCCACTTCGGGGTCGTGCAGACCTTCGCGAATTCATCAACATGGTCGGGGAACGCCGTTCGAACCAAGGGCTTGCCGCGCTGGATCAAGACCTCGACGTTGGCCCACGGGTAGGACTCGACGGCGCGAAGCTCGTCGGCGAGCGAGCGAAGCTTGTCGCGAAGCGATGGGGACACGCCACCAGACTCTACCGAACGCGCCGAATCCTTGGAAGCTTGTGTTGCGCGCAGTTGTTCGGCTTCAAGCCAGCCGGCGGGAGTGAGAAAGAGGCCGTGGGTGAAGAACGGCGTTGACCCTCCGCTTTCATCGACCTCGACCGGGCCACGCTGCTCAAGCAGCTCGCCGGCTCGATTGAAGCGCTCGGGTGTCCAGCTCAGCGCGGCGGCCAACTCGCGGGACTCGAAGTAGCACCGCGGCTCGCCCTTGCTCTCGCGCTCTTGCTCGCGCTCGAAGATGGCCAGCAGCAGGGTATCGACATCGTCCGAGAGGCTCATCGCGGGGCCAAGTGTAGCCGTCCCGCCGAACGAGCGAAACGCCGGCCGAAAAGCTGCTTTCGCGCTCATGGGCATCTTCTCGCATTCCCCGCATGGGAAGCCTTCACACCTACAAGATCACCAATCGCATCAACGGAAAGCGCAAGAGTTCGGTGTACCCGAAGTACGGGTCGACAATGAGCGCGTCTTGACGGACGCCGCCGATGAGGTCCCGGACGAACCGGGTCGCTTCGTCGGTCTCTCCATTAAACCAGTGCTGTCCGAGCTTCTTCGAGTCGCGACGCCCCTGGACCTCAGCTTCTTCGCGCAACAGCGTCGCGAGAGCGCGAGGCAGCGAGTGTTCACCAACGGTGACCGTCTGCGTGGAAGTAGCCACGTCCACCGTGTAGACCTCCGGACCCCTCGCACGTGAGCGACCCGGCACTGAGACGCTTCGGCGTGTTCCGACGATGCCAATACTCGTGCTGATCTGCCGAATGAATACTCTCGTTCCACTCGCGAAGAGCGGCCCATGTCCGTCACTCTCTATCATCAGGTCCAGGAGATGGGGCTCGTGTGGAAATTGAAGCGTCACGTGCCTGCCATTCAGCGCGACGGCTTCGTCGACTGCGCGTCCGATCGCTCTCTCTTCGCGAACGCGTGCAATGAGCCCGGGAAGCGGCTTTCCGGGCCACGTCTGGATCGAGACAAATACTTGCCGCCGATCCTCGCTGTTCAGCCGGAGCATGACCTGCCCGAACACGGGGTTCGTCAGAACGAGATGAATGGACCCCAGCAACCGCGGGCGCTCGAACAGGTCAATCGCGAGCTGTGACCTGAGCCACTCGCGCGCTTTGCGCCGTGAGCCCTCGGGCCATCCCCCAAAAACGAACTCCGGATCCTCTGAAACGAGTTGATGGCGCCGCGTCCCGCCGGGCCGGGCTCCCCAGAAGCGCGCTCCCTCCCAGTACTCGTCTTTCTCGTCCAGCGCGAGAGTGGGCCATGGCGGTTCTTCCCCGAGCGCGGGGAGGTCGAGCACAAACCCCTCGGGATTGCCCAGGCGCTCGTGGGCCATCGGAGGGATTACCCCCTTGCCTGACGCGCAAGCACGGTACCACTCGATCGCGTCGCGCACGCCCAAGCGCAGACGTCGTACGTTCAGCTCGTGGTTGTCGAATCGACAGCAGCCATCGCCGTGTCGTTCCGGCTGTTGCGGGCCAAACTCGAGTCCGTCGTGCAAGAGTTCCACAATGCCGAGCACCAGTCGCCGACTGGACGCCCCATCCTCAGTCGCTCGGTCGTACACGAGCGTGAGCTCCGCGCCGGCGAAGTCGCTCTCCGCGCGCTCGATGGGCCTGGCTGCGGACAATGGCAACACGGTTCTACTGGACTCGTGGTCACCCATTGTCCCTCTCAACGATGAGGATAGTACCACGGCGTTTCTTGGCAGCCGGCGCGGGCCGACTGGAGATCCGGATGCCGCTTGGGCGCGCGGAGCAGGCGCTGAGCCACAGCGGAGCTGGTGGACTGACGCGGCTTCGTCGCTTCGGCCCACCGCACGGCTCGACCGTGGTAACGGACGACAGCGGGCTGTCGAGGCAACTCGAAAGTCACAGATGTGCGGTCGTTAATTTCACCCACCTCCGTTGCTTCGCCTGACCGAGTACCGTCCCGGGGCCACTCGCGCCCGCGGGAGTGCCCTGCGAGCCTGCGTGGCGGGAGGCGGATTCGACCTGGGCGTGCGGCGGGAACACGCGGTAGGCTACGGATGTTCAAGGCACAATGAGTCGCGTCCCGTTCGCCACGCTGATCTTCCGAGGCAAGCGCTTCGACGGCGCCGCCATGCCGCTCGAGGCTCTGCCCGAGCTGGCGGCATATCGCGACCTCGTCGTGGCTGTTGCCAAGCAGCTGTTCCTCGAGGCGAACCCGAACAGGGTGCGGCTTCCGAAAGGCTTCGACGCCTCGTTCCGCCTGACCCTTTCGCGCATCGAGGCCGGGAGCGCCGTACCGATCATCGAACGCGAGCAGGATCTGCTACCGCTGTTCCCGGGTGACTTCTTCGACAACGCTCGTGCGGCGGTCGAGCGCGCGATTGCCGAACTGCCCGACAACGAGCCAAAGCCCAGCTGGCTCACGCCCGACGTGGTCGGGCGTTTCGCTTCCTTCGGTCGGACGCTGCGCGACGACGAGTCGGTCGTAGTTGCGTTGGCCGGGAAGCGCGAGGGAGCCGTCTATGACCGGCACGCGCGCCGTTCGATCCTGCTCCGTTCGCAAGGCACCTACGAGGAAGAGATCGAGCTCGTCGGAGTGGTGAGGGAGACCGACGCAGACCAGGAGTCCTTCGAGATTCGGCTGGGAACCGATCGGCGCATACCGGTGCGGTCGTCCCGCCTGTTCTTCTCGCAGGTCGTTCGATCACTGGAGCGAGACAGCGCCGTAAGAGTCTCCGGAACGGGTGTCTTCGACGCGGAAGGCAAGCTGCTGCGAGTGGCTCAAGCGTCGGATGTCAGCGCGGCAGAAGAGGGTGACGTGGCAACCGGCCGGCCCGGCTGCAACATCCCGGTGGACGAGCAGATTGCTTCGCTCCGAGGCCTTTCCGATGGGTGGTGCGATGGCGAGGGGACGAGGTTCGAGGAGTCTGCGCTGGTCTGGAGCGCAAAGTTGCTCCGCGGAATCATCGACGGCTTCTGCCTGCCCACGCCCTACGTCTACCCGACCCCAGAGGGGAAAGTTCGCGCGGAGTGGTCACGACCGAATTGGGAAATCTCGATGGATCTCGAGCCCGCGCACAAGACGGCTGAGGTGCGCGCGGTGCGACTCGACGCCGACGAAATGCACGAACGCGATTTCACTACGGCAGACCCAGGTCAGGAGGCGCGGCTCGGAGCCTTCCTTTCTAGCCATCTCCAGGGGGAGGACTGAATGGCGGATGCCAACACAGGCACCTTGGACGACGCGGCAGAGCTGCTTTTTCGACAGGTGAATCCAGGGTTCATCCGTGATGGGCGCGTTGGAAGCCAGGCGTTCCGGCCCACACCCAAGGACCACCGAAAGCTGTCCGTCGCCCGAAGCGCGTTGACGACCGCGGAGGATGCGTTTCAGCTCCACACAGAATGCAAGAAGTTCCGTTCCGCGGGGACTTGGGCGGTGACCGTCGGCGAGTGTTCGAGTCTCGGTCTGCCTGCGCTCGCCGATCCGCTGAGCGAACAACCGTGCCCCGACCCCGCGCACGCCGTCGTCGATTTTGCGACCCTGACGAACAGCAAGGTCGAGGCACATGGTGCGCGCCTGGCCCGATTCGCCAACGAGCGTGGCCGACTGCACCCGCCCGATGAGCTTCCTGCTGGGTGAACCAGGCGCGGCTGGCGTTCACACCATCCGCGGAACGCGAACCTTGACGCGCTTCCGCTTTTTGCGCTTTCCAGGGCGATTCCCGGCGCAGAACGGGCAGCCGGTGCTCATTCGCGAGCGGCAATAGACCCTTGTGCTCCACACGTGGTGGTCGTTCCATTGACAGCGCCACCAGACGCGGCGTGGCGCTGTCGCGGTGACCGACGCCGGGCCCAGCTTGCCGTTTTTGGTCGGGTGCCACTCGCGCGCCAGGTCCGGGCGCAGCGCCGCGAGCGAGTTCGTGGGCGAGACCCGCCGGCCAGAGCAAAACGGACACAGCGCACCGCCGGCCGTCTGCGTGGAGACAGCGCGCTGCCACTCGTGTTGCGGATCTTTCGAGCAGAGCCACCACACCCGCTGGTGGCTTCGGGCGCTGACCTGCGTCGGCTGAAGCGAACCGTTCTTGACCGGGTGCCATTCACGCGCGATCTTTGGGTGCTTGCCTGCAAGTGAGGTCGCCGGCGTCGTGCGCCGGCCCGAGCAGATCGGACAGCCCTGCCCTCCGGTGGTCCGATGCACCACGGCCGTCTGCCAGACATGCCGCGCATTGCGCCGACATCGCCACCACGCGCGATACTGACTGCCCGGCGTGAGCTCGGAGGGTTGTTTGACGTTGCGCGACGGGTGCCACTCGGCGGCGACGTCCGGGAATCGATCCGCGACCGACGCACCAGGCGCGACACGCCGGCCAGCACAGTAGGGACAACCGATCCCGGCGCTCCTGCGGTTGACCGGCGCATCCCACTCATGGCGGTGATCTTCGCGGCAACGCCAGCGCACACGCCGATTGGAGGCTGGGCGCACGTCGCACGGCCGAAGGTCTCCATTCGCGGTCGGATGCCACTCCCGCGCGAGCTCGGGTGAGACGGCGGCGAGTGCCGTGCTCGGTGTGGCAACACGCCCCGAGCACATCGGGCAGCCGCTCCCGCTCGTGCGATTGTAGGGCGCCGTCCTCCAAACGTGGGTCGGATCGACGGAGCACCTCCACCAGATCCGCTTTGCGGACCCGGGCGCCACCTCGCCGGGCGTGAGGGGTCGGTTGCGCGTCGGGTGCCATTCCCGCGCGAGGCGTGGGTAGCGCTCGGCCAGGCTCTTTCGACTCGCTCGCGCTCCAGCCGTCATCGGCGTGGCTTCCTCATCCACGTGTTTCCGCACGCCGTACAGCCCCACCTTGGCTGTCCCTCGAACACGATGCAGCCGCCGAGGATCACCAGACCGGCCTGCGCCTGCGCCTCGGCTTCCGGTGTCGGCTCGCCGCGCATGATGCGCACGACGTTGCCGGTCCCACAATCGGGGCACTTCGATGGCTTCGTGCGCCGCATCGTGTCGCACCCAATTCTCCCACAAACCGTGTAGTCTCGACGCCCTAACTGCGCCTCCCGGCCTGGCCCTTGGGGACCGCGATGACCCGCGTGCAAGACCTCTTCGATCTGCCCGACCAAGTTCGGAAGGGCGACTTCGTCGTCAAGCTGTCGGAGGGCGTGCAGCACCCGCAGGAGACGACCGACACCTACGTCGTCACGCCCGCGCTGGTCGATGCCTTCGACCGAGCGCTCGGCCTGGTGGGCGGCGCGCTCGGCGATGGGCGCAGCCAGGCCGCGTACCTCCACGGCAGCTTCGGCAGCGGCAAGTCGCATTTCATGGCGCTCCTGAGCCTGTTGCTCGACGGCAACGAGGCCGCGTGGCGAAAGTCCGAGCTGCACGCGCTCCGCGCCAAGCACGGCTTCGTCGGCAAGGCGAAGCTGCTCCAGCTCCACTTCCACATGATCGCGGAGGAGAGCATCGAGCGCGCGATCTTCGGGACGTACGTGGAGTGGGTGCAGAAGCATCACCCTGACGCCCCGATCCCAGCGCTGTTCGCGGACGAGGGGCTGTTCGCCGACGCGCGCCGGATGCTCGATCGCCTGGGCGACGAGCGCTTCTTTGCCCACATGAACGAAGGCGCCGCGGCGAGCGAGGGCTGGGGCGATCTGGCCGCGGGCTGGGACCGTGAACGCTTCGAGCAGGCGGCCGCCTCGAATGTCCTCGAGACTCGCGCCGAGCTCTTCAATGCGCTGGTGAAGGCCTGGTTCCAGGCCTGGGCCGAAGAGAGCCGCGCGTTCGTGGACATCGACTCCGGGCTGGCGGTGCTGGCGGGTCACGCGCGGAAGCTCGGCTACGACGGCGTCGTCCTGTTCTTGGACGAGCTCATCTTGTGGCTGGCGCACCGCGCGAGCGACTCGGCCTGGCTGCACAACGAAGTGCAGAAGATGGTCAAGCTGGTCGAGGCGCAGGACACGGCGCGGGCTCTGCCGCTCGTCAGCTTCATCGCCCGGCAGCGCAGCCTGGTGGAGATGTGCGGCAAGGACTACGCGGGGGCGGAAGCGCAGCGCCTCGCAGGCTCCCTCGAGCACTGGGAGGGCCGCTACGACACCATAGCGCTCGAGGACCGGAACCTGCCGGCGATCATCGAGCGGCGCATGCTGCGCCCGAAGAGCGACGAGGCAAAGAAGGCGCTGGATGGCGCGTTCGAGACGCTGAAGCGCAGCGCGGGAGCGTCCTGGCAAACCCTGCTCGGGCAGCAGGACGCGGAGGCATTCCGCAAGCTCTATCCTTTCAGTCCGGCGCTGGTCGAAGCGCTGGTCGCGCTGTCGAGCTCACTCCAGCGGCAGCGCACCGCGCTGAAGCTCCTGATGGAGCTCCTCGTCGAGCACATCGACGATCTGATGCTCGGCGAGGTCGTGCGCGTGGGCGATCTGTTCGACGTGCTGGCGGGTAGCGAAGAACCGGCGGACGGCGTGATGCGGGCGCGCTTCAAGAGCGCCAAGGATCTCTACAAGCAGCAGCTCTTGCCCATCATCCGCGAGACCCACGGCACCAACACCCCGGACCGCTGCCAGCGCATGCGCGATGGCCACCCGATCCGCCTGGGCTGCTCGAGCTGTGGCGAAAAGGCGTGTCGCACCGACAACCGCCTGATCAAGACCCTGATTGTCGCGGCGCTGGTTCCCGAGGTGCCCGCGCTCAAGGATCTGACCGCCAGCCGCCTCGCGCAGCTAAACCACGGGACGCTCAAGGTGCCCATCGCGGGAACCGAAGGCGCCCAGGTCGCGGGCAAGCTGCGGCAGTGGGCCAGCGTGATCGGCCAGGTTCACGTCGGAAACCAGACCGATCCTTCCGTGCGCATCCAGCTCGAAGGGGTGGATCTCGGCCCGATCCTGGAGCGCTACCGCTCGTCGGACACCGCTGGGTCGCGACAACGCGTGCTCCGGGATCTCTTGTTCGACGCGCTCGGCGTCGAGAAGGTCGCGGACTGGGGCATCGACCAGAAGGTCGAGTGGCGCGGCACGAAGCGTCCCGCACACCTGCGCTTCGCCAACGTTCGCAAGCTCGGCGGCGAACAGCTCCGCTGTCCGGACTCCGACGCCCTGCGCGTCATCGTGGACTACCCGTTCGACGATCCGGGCCACGGACCCAACGAAGACGTCGAAATCTGTGAGCGCTTCATGGAGGAGAGCGGGGGCTCTTGGACCCTGGCGTGGCTGCCCCACTTCTTCAGCGCTTCCGTCAACAACCTGCTCGGGGAGCTGACGATTCTGGAGCACGTGCTCTCGGATAGCGCCACGAAGCGACAGGCTGTCGCCGACTTGAGCACCGAGCACCAGAGCCGAGCGCTGAACGATCTGGAGAACCTTCGAAACCAGAAGAAGTCGCGCATCCTGAACGTGCTGGAGCAGGCCTACGGCCTCGCCACCGCCAGGGAGGGCGACCTCGATCCGTCCGCGTCCGTTGCGAAGCACCTGATGCTGCTCAAGCCGGGCGCGACGCTCCAGGCGCCCGCCGCCGCGCAGCTCGCCGACGCGCTGGACGCCTACGCCCGCGCGGCGCTCGACGCACGCTGGCCGCGACACCCGAAGTTCTCGTCCGCCAAGCCGCTCACCAAGGCGCGCATCGACGCCCTCGTCGAGAAGTTTGGGGAAATCGTGGATGCGACCGACAAGCGCATCGCCGCGGACAAAGCGCTCACCGACGAGATGCGGCTCACGTTGCAGGAGCTTGGGCTCGTGCGCGTGACCGAGGGCGCGGTTCACCTGATCGACGACCTGAAGCTCCAGGAGATCGAGCGCAGCCGCCTCCGGAAGAGCGTGGACGCGCCCACGGCGGCGGAGGTGCGCGACTGGCTCGACGAAGCGGGAAAGATGGGCCTCGAACGCGGCGCGGAAAATCTGGTCGTGCGCTGCTATGCACGCTGGGCCCAGCGTACCTTCTCGCTCTACGGCAAGGCCTTCTTCCCCAAGCCCGGGCAAGACATCCCGGACGAGGTCGTGCTCGAGAAGCCCGACCTGCCGAGCGCCTCCGACTGGGAGAAAGCGCTGGGGCTGGCGGGCCACACCTTCGGCCTCAGCCTCGGCGGTCGCGCTCTGCACGCCGACAACCTCAAGCGCTTCGAGACGGCCGTGGAGGAGCACGCGGGGAAGGCCTCTCAGCCGTGCAGCCGCCTGGTCACTGCGCTCTCCGCGCGACGGGCGGAGCTCGGGCTCGGAGACACCGACCGCGAGAAAACCGCACGCTCAGCCGACGTGCTGTGGGCAGGCCTGCGCGGCAAGTCGGGGCTCGCGCAGGTGGAGCTGCTGGCTTCGTTCGTGGCCGAGACGAGCCCGCGAGCCGTGGGCGCCAGCATCGCGACGGCGGGCGCCACGGCAGACGTGCTCTCCGACGACATCATCTTCAACGTCTTCGCCGCGCTGCGAGCCCAGCGTGCCACGCTCGGTGGCGCCGCCGAGCTGCTCGAGCGCGTGGAGCGCGCGTTGCGGCAGGACGAGATCAACGAGCACCTGGCGCCACGCCTTCGCGAGCTTGCGGTCGAGGGGCAGCGCCTGCTCACGCCGCGAGCGCCGGCGCTGGAAGCGCCCGGACGCGAACGTCAGGCGCGGCAGATCGCCGGGAAAGGACAGGCCGCCGTTCAAGCGCTGCGTGAGTCGCTGGCCGAGCTCGAGCAGAAAGTGGGGGCGCACGGCGACGACGTGATGGTGTCGGGGCAAATCGAAGTCTCCTGGCCGAAAAAGCCATGACCAGCGAGCTCCCTCATCTGACCCATGAAGATCTGAAGGGCGCGCTCGATCGCCTGTACGGCCCGACGACCACCCGCAAGTCGACGCTGGTAGCGTTCTACGGAACGGGTGAGCCCACGACTGTGAGCACGGACCAGTCGCTCCGCTTTCGTGTCCTGCCGGTTCGCTGCGAGCTCGAGCTGAGAGAGCACCTGCCGCCGCTCGACGATATCGAGTCCCACGTCGCGTTTCTGGTGCCGTGGTCCAGCGACATCCCCATCGATCTCGCGGGACGCTTCGTTCAAAACGGGCGAGTCCACCGCATTGGAGTGGACGCGCGCGTGCGGCGCATGTTCGGAGTGCGCGAGCTGGAGGACGCCGTGCTGCGCTCGCCGCTCGTGGGGCTGCTGCTCGACCAGAAGCCGCCGCCGGCGTTCAGTATCACCGGGGGTCGGCTCACGCTGAACGAGCTGTGGGGCGCGTGGCTCGATCAGACTTGGGGGCTCAGCGGAGGCGGCGAGCTCGCGGTGGACGCACTGATGGCCTGGGCCGCGACGAACGCGAGCTTCCCCAAAGCGCCAGCGATGTTCGGCGGCGATGGCGGACCGGGCGTGCGCGCCGCCCTGCTCGAACACCTCGCACGCCAGCTCGGCCCGGTCGGACCGATCATCTGGAACGGCTGGGAAAACGGCCGCGGCCGCTTGCTCCTCGAGTTTTCGCTGATCTTCGAAGCGCTGGTGGATCGCCCCGACGCGGCGGCGTGGATCTGGCTCAAGCAGAAGCTCAAGCACTCGCTCGGCGTGACCGTACCGGATGCAAACGTGGACGGCGTGGTCAGGGGGCTAGCGGGCAGCGCGACGCGCAGCCTGCGCCTGGTCGAGCGCGCGTCGCCCGGAGAGGCGCGCGCGATCTTGCGTGCCGCGGACACCCACGTGGACGAGCCCGAGATCCGCGCCTGGATCGCCGCGCACCCGTTGCTGCCCTCGGCCTGGACCGCCCGACTCGAGCAGCTCGGTCGTACGCTCGAAGCGTGCGCGAGCGATGCGACCCCCGAAACGTTTGCCGACGCCGCCCGCGCCCTGCGCGCCCTCGACGGTCACCTGTTCTTCAAGGACAGCGACCAGACGGCCGTGGTGAAGCGCGCCGAGATGGCCGTACGCCTGGCCGCGTGGCTCACGCAGAAGAGCGGGCTCGAGCTCGATCACCCGCCCACGCCACAAGCGGCGGCGGAAGCGCTCGGTCGCTGGTACTCGGAAGAAGGCGGCTACGTGGACTGGGCGCGCCGCTGGGCTCGCGGAAGCGCGGAGTCCGCCTTGGGTCGCGGCGCGCAGGCTGTGGTCGAAGCGGCCGATCTCGCGCGCACCGGGCTCGACCGGCGGTTCGCGCAGAGCCTCCGCTCCTGGCACGACGCAGGCCGCCCCGCCACCGAGGTCCTTCCCATCGACCAAGCCTTGTCGCGCGTAGCTGCGCGTTTCCTCGAGGATGATGCCTCTCGGCGCCTGCTCGTGCTCCTGCTGGACGGCATGGCGTGGGCGCAAGCAGTCGAGCTCATGCAGGCGCTCGGCAATCGCGCCGCGGCGTGGGGCCCGCTCGCGTGGCACGCGAGCACCAAGGGCCGCATCGGCAGCGGGGCCTACCCGGTCGTCTTCGCATCGCTACCGACCATCACCGAGGTGAGCCGCGCGGCCTTCTTCGAGGGTAAGCCGATGAAGCCCGGCGATGCGGGCAACACGTCGAAGGACCCCGAGCGCTTCCAGACCCACCGCGACATCCTGCGCTTCTGCGAGAAGAACGAGACCCCGCGCCTCCTGCTGCGCTCCGAGGGCCACACCACGGGCGGAAGTGCTTCTTCGGAAGCCCTGAGCCTCATCGCCGACACTTCGAAGCGAGTCGTCGCCATGGTGATCAACGCCATCGACGCCGCGCTCAAGGGCGATAGCCAACACCGTCCCGACTGGAAGCCCGAGAACATCGCGTCGCTGCCGGACCTCCTGGAGGCGGCGCGCACCGCAGGTCGCTGCGTGCTCCTCGCCAGCGACCACGGGCACGTTCCCGCCGATCGGTTCAAGACCGTGAGCGCTCTCGCGGGGGGTGGCGCTCGCTGGCGCCCGTGGGCATCGCCCGCCGATCCCGTCGCCGACGGCGAGGCCGCATTCGCGGGGAGCGGAGTCTGGACGCCGCGCGGCGCACACGGCGTGGTCTTGCTGGCGGACGACGCCTCGCGATACGGCGGCGGCGCGCATGCGGGCGAGCATGGGGGCGCCACCTTGGCGGAGGTCGTCGCGCCCTGCGTGCTGATCGGCTGCGATGACGCGGGGGTCTCGGTCGCTGACCCTGCGCTCGAGCCACGGCCCGCGTTGGTGCCGGCGTGGTGGCACTTCGACGTCGCGGTTCCCGCCCCGCGTCAGCCCGAGAAGCAGAAGCCGAAGCAAGCCACACTGCCGTTCGTCGCCCCTCCGCCGCCGTCGAAGCGCCGGCCGAGCGCGCCGCCCATCGAAGAATCGGCCTTCGCGACCTCCGACGTGCTGAAGAAGATCTGCCCGCGCGCCGATCGCCGCGCAAAGGTCGTGATGGCGGTCGACTTCCTGCTCTCGCGCAACGGAGCGTCCGGCGAACAGGCTTTCGCCGCCGCGATGGGAGAGCTCGAGTGGCGCGTCGCCGGCCTGGTCTCGTCGCTCCAGGAGGTCCTGAACCTGGAGGGCTACCAGGTGTTGCGCCACAGTCCCGTCGACAAGCAGGTGTATCTGGACCGCGAGAAGCTCGCGCAACAGTTCGAGGTGAAGCTGTGAGCACCGAAGCGAGCCCGCTGAAGCGTCGTGACATCGTGAACGCCCTGCGACTCGGCGTCGTCCCGAAGCGGGGCCTCGAGCTTTTCGCCGTCGGGCTCGACCGCTTCGAGAAGCACATCGACGAGGAGCTCGACTCCGTGGCCGCGGGCAGCGGAATGCTCAAGGCCGTGCGCGGCGAATACGGCTGCGGCAAGACCTTCTTCGCGCGCTGGCTCGAGCACCGTGCCCGCCAACGCGGCTTTGCGACCACGCTGGTCCAGATCTCCGAGACGGACACGCCGCTCTACCGCCTCGAAACGGTCTACCGGCGCGCGATCGAGGGGCTTCAGACCAAGGAGTGGTCCGAAGGCGCTTTCCGAGCCCTCATCGATCGCTGGTTCTACAACCTGGAGGAGGAAGTCCTCACCGGCGGTCACGTGAGCGGCCATGACGCCGAGGCGGTGAGCCGGGCGGTCGGCGAGCTGCTCGAAAAGCGGCTCGCCTCCGTCAGCGCCACCCAGCCTCAGTTCGCGGCGGCGCTCCGCCGCTGCCATGCCGCGCGCGTCGGCGGTGAGCACGCCATCTCCGAGGGCCTGATCGCTTGGCTGATGGGGCAGCCGAACGTCGGCGCCGAGATCAAGCGGGCCGCGGCGCTGAAAGGCGAGATCGACCACGACGGGGCCTCCGGATTCTTCCGCGGCCTGCTCGAAGTGCTCAAGCAGACGGGGCGCAAAGGGCTCGTGCTCGTGCTCGACGAGGTCGAGACCATCCAGCGCGTGCGCGCGGACAGCCGAGAGAAGAGCCTCAACGCGCTCCGACAGTTCGTGGACGACCTGTACCAGAGCCGCTACCCCGGCCTGTACGTTCTCGTCACCGGCACGCCGCAGTTCTTCGACGGGCCCCAGGGCGTGCAACGCGCCCCTGCCCTGGCCTCGCGGCTCGCGACGGAGTTCGCGAAAGACACCCGCTTCGACAGCGCGCGCGCGCCGCAGCTCCGGCTCATGCCCTTCGACCTCGACAAGCTCGTCGAGGTCGGCAAGCGCGTCCGCGATCTCTACCCGTCCACCGCTAGCGACCGAATCCACGCGAAGGTCGACGATGCGTTGCTCCACACCCTCGCGCAGGGCGTCGCCGGCAAGCTCGGCGGCAAGGTCGGCGTCGCGCCGCGCATTTACCTCAAGCGCGTGGTCGACGTGCTGGACCGCGTGGACGAGCATCCGGAGTTCAATCCACGGGAAGACTACCCGCTCATCGTCAAAGCGGAAGAGCTGACGGACGAGGAGCGCGGCGCGGCGGGCATCGCGAAGTCCCCCGACGACATTGCCCTGGACGTCGATATCAAGCCGCCTGGAGGAGCGCGGAACCTTTGAGCGCCTTCGACCGGCTCTCCAGCGCGCTCGCGTATCAGATCGCGAACACACTCGGCTGGAGGGAGCTCCGGCTGGTGCAGGAACAGAGCATCGACGCCATTCTCGACGGCAAGAACGCTGTCGTCCTCGCGCCCACCGCCGGTGGCAAGACCGAGGCCGCGTTCTTCCCCATCCTGTCGCAGATGGACACCGAAGACTGGCGCCCCGTTTCGGTGATCTACCTCTCCCCGATCCGCGCGTTGCTCAACAACCAGGAAGACCGCGTCGCGCGCCTGGCTGGCCTGATTGGCCGCCGCTCGTTCAAGTGGCACGGCGACGTCGGCCCCGGCGAGCGCCGTCGCTTCCTGCGCGACCCCACCGACATCTTGCTCATCACCCCCGAGTCCCTCGAGGCGATGCTGATGAGCTCCAGCGTCCCCACGCGCGAGCTGTTCGCGAAGCTCCGCGCGGTGATCATCGACGAGATCCACGCCTTCGCGGACGACGACAGGGGCGCTCACCTGAGCGCGGTCATCGAGCGCATCCTCCGCTTCACCAGCCACGACGTGCAGCGCATCGGCCTCTCG
The DNA here is from genome assembly GCA_016706225.1 of Myxococcales bacterium. Lineage (NCBI taxonomy): Bacteria > Pseudomonadati > Myxococcota > Myxococcia > Myxococcales > Myxococcales bacterium. Next base: position 1,163,495 of record JADJKB010000005.1, on the reverse strand, counting down.
GCGACCGTGGGCAATCCCGAGGAAATCCTCGGGTGGATCCGCGGCAGCTCCGAACGCCAAGGCGCCGTCGTCGACCCCAAGGGCTCGCGGAGAGAGCCCAAGCTCGACATCGACTACGTCGGCTCGATGGAGACCGCCGCGGTGGCCATCGAGCGGCTCCACCCCAGCAAGAAGCGCCTGGTCTTCGTCGACTCGCGCGGCAAAGCCGAAAAGCTGGGCAATCTGCTCAACGACCGCGGCGTCATCTCCTACGTCACCCACGGCTCGCTCTCCGCCGCCGCGCGTCGCGACGCCGAGCGCGCCTTCGAGCAGAGCCGCGACTGCGTCATCGTGGCCACGAGCGCGCTCGAGCTGGGCATCGACGTCGGCGATCTCGATCACGTCCTGCAAATCAACGCTCCCGCAACGGTCGCGAGCTTCCTCCAGCGCATGGGCCGCACCGGCCGCCGCCCGGACATGACTCCCAACTGCACGTTCCTCGCCCTGGACGAGATGGCCGTCCTCGGCGCCGCGGCCCTGGTGCAGCTCTTCCGCGACGGATTCGTCGAGTCCGTCGAGCCGAGCTCCCGGGCCTCGCACATCTTCGCGCACCAGCTCATGACCCTGGGCATCCAGCTCGACGGTGTGCTCCCACAGGACGTGGACTACTGGCTGCGCGGGTCGGCGGCGTTTTCGCGCCTCGGGTCCGCCGAGCGCAAAGCCATCGTGGACCACATGCTCTCCCAGGAAATCCTGGCCGATCACAGCGGCAAGCTCTGGCTCGGGCCCGTCGGCGAGCGCCGCTTCGGCCGCGCGCACTTCAAGGAGCTCTACGCGGTCTTCGACGCGCCCCGCGACATCACCGTTCGCGCCGGCCCCGACGAGGTCGGCACCGTCGAGGCCCGCTTCCTCGCGGCCATCGACAACGGCCCAAACCCAGGCTCGTTCATGCTGGCCGGCAAATCCTGGGAAATCATCACAGTCGAGTGGGACCGCGGTGTGTGCGTCGTGCGCCCATCTCCCAGGGGCCGCACCCCCCGTTGGCAGGGTGAAGCAAGGCACCTGTCCCACGACCTATGCCAGGCGATGAGGAAGCTGCTGGTCTCGGATGAGCGCGACGACTCCTGGTCCGAGCGCGCGACGCGCGTGATGACCACGCTGCGCTCGGAGTTCGAGCACCTGCGCGGCAGCGAGAGCTCCCTCATCGAGGCCCCGGACCGCATCACTTGGTGGAACTTCGCCGGCGGCGGCGCCAACGCCCTGCTCCGCGGCATGCTCGAGCAGGAGCTCGGCGAGAAGGTGGTCGCGACGAACGCGGCCATCAAGCTCGAGGGCGACGCGGCGAAGAGCGGCGCCGCGGTGCGGGAGGTGCTGGCGCGGTGGAAGGCCGACGAAAGGCCGACGGCGGAGGATGCGCTACGGGCGGCGCCGGATCCCAGCCGGACGAGGGTGTCGAAGTTCCAGGTGTGCTTGCCGGAGGCGCTGCTGGCGGAGCTGGTCGTCGAGAAGGTGCTGGATGTGGAGGGTGCGAGGCGGGCACTGTCGGCGCCTCCGACCGCGACCAGCGGCGGTCAAACCGGCGCACGCTGACCCGGCTCGCCCGACTCGTGGCGCTCGGCGCGGAACGCGACGTTGGAGTAGGCTGATGGCATGTCGCGCGGACCACCGCCAGGGACCAGTGTCCAGCTGGGCAAGCTGATCGTCGGGGAGCAACTTGGCGTCGGGGGCTTTGGCGTCGTTCACGTGGCGACGCTCGAAGGAGTCAACCTCGAGTTTGCCGTCAAGTTCCTCAGCCCGAGCATCGGTAACGATGACATCGAAACGGCGACGAAGAGGTTCTTCCGGGAAGCGGAGGTGCTGTTTCGGCTTCGCCATCCTCACATCGTTCCGATTTACGGCGTTGGTGAACACGAAGGACGCCCGTACATCTTGATGGAGTACTTCACCGGAATGAACTTGGCGGCGGCGCGCCGCGTCGGCCAGCCCACGCCGGAAATCGTGCTCCCATTCATCGAGTACGTCGGCGACGCGCTCGCATATGCGCATCAGTGCGGAATCGTTCATCGGGACATCAAGCCGCAGAACCTCATGACCCTACGGGGCGACGCGAGAGTGTTGGACTTCGGAGTCGCTGCGCTCCTGGATCCGAAGGGCGAGCGCTTCACCAAGAGTAGCGATGCAGTTGCGGGTGATGCTTTCAGCGCGCCAGAGCTGACCGAAAATCCTCAGCTGTTGGATCCCAGATGCGACATCTACAGCCTGGGTGCCTGCTGGTACTGGCTGCTGACTGGGATGTCCCCCAGGGGCGTGAACTGGGAGTCCAACCTCCGCTCCAGCGTGACGATCTCGCAGTCCTATGAACGAGTGCTCCTGCGTTGCCTTGCTCAAGCAGACAAGCGGTACAGCTCGGCGACCGAGCTCGTGGAGGATGTGCGTGCGCTCCGGCGCGGTGACGCGCCATCGCAGTCTCCCCACGACTTGACGGACGACCAAGCGAGAGTACTGGGCGTGATCGTCGGCGCCTGCCCGACCAGCACGCATTCCGTCGCGCTCTACGCGATCGAACAAGAGATAGGCGGCCGCCAGACCAGGCTGAGGACGTCTCTTGCCCTCAGAGTGGCTTCTCCTGAGGGCACATGATCGAGGAACAAAAGGAGCAAAGCTACAACGATAGCGAACCGTTCTCGGTGTATCGGCCGCTGGATGCAGGCGCGGCGTGGGCCGAGCGAAACCTTGCACGGATCGAGGAGCTAATCCGCCCCACTGAAACGAAACAAGCGCTCGGGGGAGCGGACTCCGACGACATCCCATTCTGACAACCCGCACCCGCCGGGACCGCGAGCCGCGTCGATGTTAGGGAGCTGATTCGGCGGACCGATGACCAGTCTTGGCCCCCAATACTCCGGCGACGACGCGTTCAAGGCACGCGCCCGGCGTCACCAGTCTCGATTCCGGGTGGAGCAGCTCCGCTCGGCCGGGTATCGAGAGTACGGAAACCGGCTGACGACTGCGGATGCGATCGCGGGCAAGAACTTCTACGACTGGCCTGGAATGCTCACGTCGGTAGAGCAGCGCTACCGTAGAGCCGACACGCCGCTCTGGCACGACATGCTGCGGAGCGAGCACATCCCGTTCAACCTCTTCGTTCCCCTACGCGACCTGCCGTGGGCCCCGCGACTGTTCGCGCGGTGGCTTCGGCTGGATGTCGCCGAGTTGGTCAAGATAGCCATCGAGTGGGCGCCGGAACCCAAGGCCGAGTACCTGGCCGATAACACCTCGTTCGACGCCTACGTCGAGTGTGCGCTGGCCGACGGGCGCCGCGCGGCTCTCGGGATAGAGGTGAAGTACACCGAGGGCCCCTACGCCTGGGGCAAGACCGAACGCGCGCGGATGTTCGCCGAGAGCTCGCCGTACCACCGGATCCACGAGCGAGCTCAGCTCTACATCGAGGGCGCGCTCGACGCGCGCTCCGCACGCGCGAGCTGAAGCAGATCTGGCGGAATCAGCTATTGGGAGAGGCTCTCCGGATGAAACCCGGCACGGCGGTTGAGGAGTTCGTGTCCGTCCTGCTTTACCCCGAGGGCAACGAGCACTACGCGAAGGCGGCGAGCGCTCACTTGGAGCTCATCGTGCCGGACCGGCGAAGGACATTTCTGCCTGTGACCTTCGAGCGGTTCATCCAGGAATCCCGGGAGCTCGCCGGAGCGGACGCTGCGCCTCGGGGCTGGCTGGACTACCTTGAGCAGCGCTACCTGGTTCGCTGAGGGACTCCCCGGCGCTTTGTACGCGCCCGCGTCAGGTCTCCGCGATGACGGAAGCGCTGGCGAACGGAATCGCCGAGACCCGCGCGGCAAACGCCTCGGCGATCTGGGCCAGGTGAGCGTCAGCTCCGACCACGGTGAAGAACCGTGCGCGCGGAACCCGGCGCTGCGATTCCGCCCCGAGCACCGAAACACTCGTTCTCACGGTGAGCGGACTCCTGAACCCGGTCGATCGAAGTAGCGCATGCAGAGATTGGATCTGGGCTTCGTAGGAGCTCATTCGATGCGGAAACTTGATGAACACGAGGGCCCGGTTGTTCTGCCGCAGCTCAGCTAGGTCGTCGATCCGGGCATGCTTCTGCCAGTGCCGTCCAAGGCCGTTGTCAGGGTCGAGGAACACGAGGTCAGTGTCTGCGAGGGACAGACACATGCCGTGAACCCACTTGTCGCGTCCCCGCCTTGGAACAGGGTCTCGGTGAAACCGTGTGCCTGCCGGCCAGATGGGGAGCCGCTCGAGCGCAGCGACGGTCCGCTCCCGCAGGCGGGCGAGAGCGTGGTGCACGGTCGGGTCCAGCGCTTGCCAGCTCTTCTCCGCCCGGTGCTCAACGTGACGACCGTCGTTTCGGCCGTCGTGTCCTGGCGCGTAGTACCAGGCGACCGCTAATCTTCGACCGCCACTCCCGAAGGCGCGCAACAGCGAGAACTTGATCAAGTCCGAGAGGTCACCGGCGTATTGGTCTCGCATGAAGCTACGCCCGTTGCAGGCCGAGCCTTTAGGGCCGGAGCGACCCCTGACGGGATCCTACGTCAGCGTGCAGTTGCCCCTCGAGCCGGTTGCGTCGCTGGGCTCGCCGGCGGGCCCCAGTAGAAGAGCCGCCCCGCGGCATCCCGGCACCAGAAGCTCGCCCCGTCCCACCACAGCCACCCCCCCGGCACTCCCGGCGCCTGGACCCACTGCCGGGGCGCTGGGTGGGCGTTGGCCGGGGGCAGCGCGGCGATGGGTGGCTGGACCGGCTGCTGCCCCGAAACGTACTCCTTGCCCGCCTGGGTGATGCAGAAGCGCCCGTCCAGGCTCTCGACCAGCCTCCCGGCCCTGAGCCTGCCCAGCACCCCTGCCGCGGCCCGGATGACCTTGCCGCCGCGCATGCCGCCGCGGCGCACGGGCTTCTTCCACTCCTTCGAGTCGGCGTACGCCTTGCCCGCGAACTCGGCCGGGGTGCAGCCGCGCGTGCCGAAGGACGCGATGACCTTGAGGCGCTCCCTTGTGGTCGCCGGGCTCATCGCGCCTGCGTCCCGTTATGGCATCGCTCGCGCCGCGCCGTTGGTACTGCCGTAACCGCGTGTTTGGTAGCGCGCTTGGTACACCAAAGCGGCCACCTGAGGTGCACCAAACCGGGGTGCGCAGGACCACCAAACGCGGTGTGTTCAGGCGTGTTCTTCGCGAATCCAGACTCCAAGCTCGCATTCATGACGGTGATCCTCCGTGAAGATCACAGCCATTCTGGACAGCCTTCTTCGACCGAGCAAGCGCTCGTAGCCGTCACGCGCGAGAGGATCTCATGGTGAGTGCACGACGGACGGCGTGCTCCCGCGCCGATCACGGATCAGCTCACGGACCTCTGCGTTGATGAGCTTCACGGTGGCCACGCGGAAGACGCCGCGCGACACCGGCGCCACCTCGGCGCTCGCGGCCTTGCGCGCAGCAATGCGCGCTTCCTGGGTTTCCAGCGACGGTCACGATGGCATGGATCGAAGTACGGAAACACCTCGGGGTTGACCATGACCTTCTGATGGAACGCCTGCTGCCCGTGATCGACCATCAGGAGCAGCGCCACGCAGCGGGCTGTGCGCGGCGGATTCGCTAGGCGGACCTTGGCGGTCCGCTCGATTGCCATGCCGAGCTGTTGCAGCACCGCCCGCAGGTCCAGCGGCGACCGGCGGCCGCCCTGGGCCCGCGTTGCCGACGCGATGTCCATCATGACCGCCCCGCTAAGCATCCCGCGCCAGTGCAGGATCGAGCCGGCCGAGCCGACGATGTCCGGCGTGCGCGCGAAGTGCAGCATGCCGTCAGCGTCGGGGCCGACCTGCGCCGGCGTGTCGGGCGACGCGCCGAGCGGCATGGGTGAAGCTCACGGCCGGGCCGCCGCGCTCGGGGAAGTTCGTGAAGACCCACTGAAGCGCCCGGTGCTCGGCCTCGTTCAGCCAGGGGCAAACCGGTCCGTTGAGGCGCATTTTGGCAAGGCGATCGCCGTCGAAGCCGAGCTCATTGAGGAGCTCGCAGGCGAGCGCGCGCTCGGTCGTCAGGTCGTCCCGATCCATGTCGGAAATTCTGACGCGGCAGCCGTCGCTGGGCCAGGACGCGCAGCAACCCCGCGAGATCACTCCATGCTTGGGGGTTTGGCAAACGGCGAAGTGACCGGATTCGGCGCGGGCATCATGCGGTCCTGGAGACCCCACCATGAAGAGCATCGACGCCTCGACCCTCCGCCGTCTCGCCGTCCAAGCCGACGTAGATCCGCGAAGTCTGTTGCGACTGTATCACGGATATCCCGTCCGTGGCGCCGCCGGCCACCGCGCCCGCCGCGTGCTCATCGAGGCCGGCTACTTGTCGGGGCCGGCGACCACCGAGCAGCCGCTGGTCGAGCCCAAGAAGTGAGCGCCGATGTCCGCGGCGCGTCCCTACCTGACCACGGCAGAGGCCGCCCGATACCTCGGGTATCGGGACGGCTCCGCGCTGAGAAAGGCCAAATTGGAAGGCCGGATCCAGCCCGTGGGACGCCGCGGCGGCGGCGGGACGCTGATGTGGTCACGAAGCGATCTCGACGCCTTCCTGCGAGGCGAGGCCCCGCGTACTCTGGATCCGGAACGTCCAGGTGCGCCTCCACAGGGAGCCACCGATGGACAAAGTGAGATGGAAGAAGCAGTGGAACAGTTGGCTCGACCCGCGGCCGTGCTTGCCGGGGGTCTTTCGGAGGAAGGAGGGCGGATTCCTCGTTCGCCGGAGATTCCGCGACCCGCAGACGGGGAAAAGGAAAGAAGTTCGATTGACGCTGCCGCAGGTGACGGAGGCGCGCGTCGCCGAGAAGCTGCTCTGGGAGGAGGTCGGACACGCCTCGGGCGTGATCGAGCCGAGTCCTCGGACGCCGCTCTTCTGCGACTACGCCGTGTCCTTGCTCGAGCGAAAGATCATGACCGCTGAAATCAAGAGCGCCCAGGGGCGGCAGAAGTGGGGCTCCACTTTGGAGCACCACCTCATCCCGCGCTTCGGCGCCCTGCCCTTGAACGAGCTCAGGCGCCAGCACATCGAGAGCTGGCGCGCGGAGCTCGGCAAGAGGATCCACGAAGAGAACCTGTCTCCGAACACCGCGAACACGTGGCTCGCAGTCTTGCGCGTCATCGTGGGCTCGGCCGTGGCGGAGCTGGAGCTCGAGCGGAACCCGATGCTGGGCGTCAAACCGTTCGACACGAGCGAGTGGGAGACCTACTCGGAAGAAGAGCCGAATGCGCTCGAACCCGACGAGGTCCCTCTCTTTCTCGCGAAGATGCGAGCCCTCTTCCCGCAGTACTTCGCCATCACGGCCATCGGCATCGCGACGGGGTCACGCCCGTCGACGCTGCGTCCGCTGCGGCGGCGCGGCGGCAAGCCCGACGTGCTGTGGGACGACGGCGTGCTGCTGATCAGGCGCTCGCAGACGGTGGGCGAAGAGGTCATGAACACCACCAAGACCAAGCGCCACCAGAGGCTGAGCCTGCCCGACGAGCTGATGGAGATCCTCCGCTGGCACGTCGAGCAGCTCCCGGAAGGGCCCATGCAGGACTCGGACCTGCTCTTTCCCTCGACCGTGGGCGGCTTCTTGTCGCGCTCGGCCTTGGACAAGCCCTTCAGGGCCGTGGCGAAGGCCATGGGCCTCCAGAAGCGCGTCACGCCCCGGGCCATGCGCCGCACGTTCCAGGATCTGGCGCGCGCGGCGGAGGTCTCGGACGTGGTGACGCGGGCGGTGTCCGGTCACGCCACGGAGGCCATGCAGCGCCGCTACTCGACGGTCAGCGCCGACGAGATGCGGCTCAGCCTGGCCCGCGTGGTGTCGCTCGCGCAGTTCCGGCAAGTCCACAGCGGAACCCCAAACCCAGGTGCCCGGGGTATGCATCGGGGTATGCACAGGAGGCAAAACGAAAAACGCCGGCTGAGCGCTGAAGCTCAACCGGCGGATTTCACACTCGATCTTTCGGAGCGGGAGAAGGGATTCGAACCCTCGACGTCCACCTTGGCAAGGTGGCACTCTACCGCTGAGTTACTCCCGCGGAAGGGCGTGTAACTACCGCTCGGCCCGAAGCGTGTCAAGCGCGGGTTGGGGCCGCGGGGGAGCCTGCGGCGGGCGCTGGGCCGGTGCCGGAAAGGGCATTTTTTCAGGGGGATCCACGGACGACCTCGACGCTCGGTCCGCGGATGCGACCGGCCAGATCGACGTCCCGGGCCGGCCCCGGCAGGAGCGGGCGCCCTGAGCCGGTCAGGCCAAGCCACAACGTGAGGCGACCCGCATCGTAGCCCGCTGGCACCACGACCACGAGCTCGTCCTCCACCACATCACCCGGCCGCCATCGATACGTCGGGTACCGACCCCCTGCCGGATAGTGATCCGCCCTGAGCCGCTCGCGCCCGCTCTCATCCATGCCCACGACGCTCACCTGCAAATCCTCCGGCATGCGCGCGAGGCATTGCCAGTACAACACCACACGCAGTGCGTCGCCGGGGCTGACCACGACGCTCTCGACCCGATGCCCCGCGAAACGCAGCTTGCCGTCGATCACCACGTCGGCACGGATCGCGGTCGGCGGTAGCGACTGCACCACCGGACCGCCCTGCGCAATCGCCCGACTCGACGGCAACGCCTCCTCTCGCGCGAGCTCGAACAGTAGCGCCCGCACGTCGATGCTCGCGGAGGCCGCCAGCACCGCGATGGCCCGCGCACTCTGGCGCTCGACCCACAGCCCCGCGCGGAACCCAGGCGACGACCCGGCCTGCCAGAGCACGCCGCGAGCTGGGTCACTGCGCCAACCGATGACGACCTCGGTTCCATCACCGAGTGGACGACGCTGGTCGATGGCTGAGAAGATCGCCGCGCCGAGCAAACTTTGCCCCGGCACGAGCACGGCCTGCAACAGCCGCAAGAGATCGTTCAAGCTCGTGCGCTGCGCACCGACCGACAACATCGGCACGTCGAAGCGCGGAGCGACGCGCGCGCCGCGAGCGTCCCTCCCCTCGACCAGGCGATTGTCGTCGAACGCGGCGTCGCGCTCGAAGGTCGTGGTCGACAGCATGCCGAGGGGCGCGGCGATGCGATTCCTGCAGAGCCAGCCGATGGACCGCCCCTCACGCGTCGCGAGGGCGTGCCCGAGCAGCGCAATGCCGAGGTTCGAGGGCTGAAAGCGCGCACCGGGTGGCGTCTCGAGCTTGGCCTTCGCCAACAGCGCAGTGAGCGCAGCCTCGTCCCCGGCGACACGCTCGAGGTCGGGCACTGCGGGAAGACCCGAGGTGTGCAGCGCCAGCTGCCGAAGCGTGATCTCCCCCCCGCCATCGGCCGGCAGCTTCAGGCTCGGCGGCAGGAGCTCCTGCGCGGGGCCATCGAAGGCCGCACGCTTTCGGGCGACCATCTCAGCGAGCAGGACACCGACGAGGGTCTCGGCGAGCGAACCGAGCTCGAACAGCGCGTCCGCGTTCGGCGGATGCGGATCGTGATACGTCGTGCGCCCGAAGCCGAACACACTCGGGCGTCCGTCTCGCCAGATGCCAACGGCAACTCCGGCGTCGGGCGCGCTCGCCTGAAACGCCCGGACCCGCGCGGCGACGCGCTCGCGAAGCTCTTCCTCTGGCGTGGCTGCGTAGGGGTACGGCTTCGGCGGTTTGGCGTAACAGCCCGGCAGCGGGGCGGCGAGCGCCGCGGCACCGAGCAACCACCTGCGACGGGAGAGCACGGCACGACCTTCGACGGGCAAGCGAGAAGGGGCAAGGGGCAAAGCGCAAGGGGGAGGGGCAAAGCGCGAAGAGCAGAGAGGACGGGCAAGCGAGCGCGGCACCCGCTTCAGTCGTCGAGCAGCTCAGACGCGGCGAGGCTACGGAGGCCGCGGCGCACCACGTCCGTCTCGGTAATTCCAAGCTGATGGCTGAGACGAGCCAGGAGCTTCAGGTCTTCTTGTCGCAGCCGAAAGGCCTTCGTCAGGCTCGGCAACTTGTCTTTTCGACCCACGCGGGGCAGCCACTTTACGAGGTCCCGACCGGGGATGCCGCGAAAATCTTCGGGCGGCTCACCGCGTCGGAGCGCACGAACGGCCTGCGCCAGATCCGGGGGCAGCGCTCGGGCATCGACGAACAGCGCGGGCGCTTTCACGACCAGCGCCGGCAGCAGCTCCAACACTCGCGGCTCGAGCTTGCCAACCCACAGCGCGTCATCGATGGTGATCGCGCGCGTGTAGCGTTCGACCTCGAAGTTGGTCACGACCAGGCCCAAGGCACACAACCGGCCGAGCACTCGTGCGTAGCGAGGATCTCGCCGCCCGCGCTGAAGCTGCGCGAAGCGCCTCTTCGCGCGCGCCTGGAGCTCCGCTCCCGTCAGGCTCATGTGAACTGCTCCAGGTCCACACCGTACCGCTTCGCAAGGTCGAAGAACCGCGTCGATGCGCCCTTCGCCAGGTACTCCGTGATCAGTGGACGATTCTTCGCCGGGGCCTTCAGTGCCTTCGACACCAGGATTGCATCCGCATCGGCAACGAGCAGGGTGACGAGCTTGCCAGAGTAAAGCGCAGTGTATCGGGTCTCCCTCGGCATCCAGGCTTCGTGCCCGACGGGATCGAGCACCCTGCCGTTTTCTTCGAGCAAGCGTCGAAACTCCTGCTCGACCGCAAACTCATAGCTGGCGCGGACATCGACGTCCTTGGTGGCCGCCAGCTGCAAGGGCACGCCAGCCTCGAGCAAGGCGGCTTGCCCAACAACCTTGATTTCGGCGTGCGCGTAGGCCGGCAGGCCATCGCCCCGAAGCTCAGCGCTCCGCTCGATGAGCCAGTGGTCGAGCTGGCGTGCGATCGCGACCAACACGCAGACAAGGTAGCGCATTTCTGTGCATACGTCTTTGGAAACGACGTATATACGCTTTGATGGGGGCCCGCGGCGAATCCCGCGAGATCCGCGAGCTTACACCGCCCGCTCGACCAGGCGGACCAGGGTGCCCACGATCTGCCGAAGCTCCGCTTGCAGAGCCGGGTCGACACCCCGGATGTAGCCGAACGCCTCCGCGACCTCGAGGCACGCGAGGGTCTCGCGCGCGGAGCCGAGTGCAACATGGTACTTCGCCGCGCGACTGCGTCCCCTGGAGTACATGCCCTCCTCCAAGTTCAAACCGACACTGGCCGAGCACCGCCTGAGGTGCCGCCCGAGGTCACCGTCCTTGCGTTCCACGACCGCCAGCACCGGTCGCAGTCCCCGAATCACCCCCAGCACCACCGAATAGATCCTCAACATTCGCGTCTCTCTTCCTGCTCGTTCGGAGCGCTCGCGTCCCGCTGCCGCGCACAGCGCGGGTCAAGGCTGCGAGCGCAGCGAGCACCGCGGCGAAGCCGCGGCTCGGCCTTGACCCACGCGAGCACGGCGGCAAAATCAATTACCGAACGAGCAGTCCCCACCCGCTCCTCGCTCCCCACTGCTCGCTCCCCGCTCCTCGCTTCCCGGTTTTCCCCTTGCCCCTTGCCCCTTGCCCCTTGCGCTTTTCCCCTGCCCCTCTGCCCTCATCCCCGCGCCGCGCATGCGCGCTCCCCTCGCCGCCCCGCGCCGCCCCTCGCAAACACTCCTCCGCCCCGCGCCGCCCAGCGCGCCCGTTTCCGCGGTGCGAAAATCCTCCGCTGACGCGGCCGGCTCGGGCGGCCTACACCCGCTCGACGTCCACGACGCCGCTCACCTTGGTGAGGGCCTTCATCACGTTCTTCAGCTGGTTCAGGTCGCCCACGAAGAACGTGAAGATGTTGCACGCCCGGCCGTCGTCTTGCGCGCGGCAGTTCGCCTCGCTGATGTTGATCTTCTGGGCGCTGAAGGTCTGGCTCACGTTGGCCAAGATGCCGGGTTTGTTGCTGGTGGTGACCTTGAGTTGCACCGGGCGGTTGATCTTCGCCTTGCTGTCCCACGACACGTCGATGCGCCGCTCGGGATCGGTGTCGAACGCCTTCGCGCACTCCCGCCGATGGATGGTCACGCCCCGGCCGCGGGTGATGAAACCGATGATCGAGTCACCGGGGAGCGGGTTGCAGCATTTGGCGTACCGCACGAGCACATCGTCGACGCCGCTGACCTTGATGCCGCCGGTGTCCTTGCCGGTGACCTTGCGCACCAGCTGCTCGATGCGGCCCGTCTTCAGCTCCGGCGGCGGCTCCGTGCTGCCGGCAGGCGACTTGGCACGCAGCGTCGCAATGACATCTTCGGTCTCGAGCTTGCCGTAGCCAATGGTCAAGAGCAGCTCGTCCCAGGTGCCGGTCTTGTGCGCCTCCCAGAGCTTCCGCTGCTCGTCTTCGTTCTTCAGCAGGCGCGTGAGGCTCATGCCGGCCTCGCGCATCGCGCTGTCGAGCAGCTCGCGGCCGAGGTTGATGCTCTTTTCGCGCTGCTCGCTGCGCAGGAAGGTTCGCACGCGGTTGCGCGCGCGCGTTGTCACCGTGTAGTCGAGCCAGTCCTTGCTCGGGTGCTGCTGGGGCGACGTCATCACCTCGATCACGTCGCCGCTGCGCATCTTGTAACGCAGCGGGACAATCTGGCCATTGGCGCGGGCGCCAGAGCAGCGATTGCCGACCTCGGTGTGGATCGAGTACGCAAAATCGATTGGGGTCGAGCTGCGCGGGAACATGCGCACGTCGCCCTTGGGTGTGAAGACGTAGATCTCGTCCGGGAACAGATCGATCTTCACACTCTCGAGGAACTCCGCCGGGTCCTTGAGGTGACGCTGGAAATCCGCGAGCTCCCGCAGCCAGCCGAACTTCTCGGCGGCGCTCGGGTCGACCCCGCCGGAGATGCGCTCCTTGTACTTCCAGTGCGCCGCCACGCCGTGCTCGGCGACGCGGTTCATTTCGTGGGTGCGGATCTGAATTTCGATGCGCTGGCGGCCCGGTCCGATCACGGCCGTGTGCAGCGACTGGTACATGTTGGGTTTCGGCAGCGCGATGTAGTCCTTGAAGCGTCCCGGCACCGGCATCCACTTCGAGTGCATCACCCCGAGCACCGCGTAGCAGTCCGCCACGGACTCGACACAGATGCGGAACGCCAGGATGTCGTAGATCTGCTCGAAGTCGCTCTGCATCGACTTCATCTTCCGGTAGATCGAGTAGAGGTGTTTGGCGCGCCCGGTCACGTCGGCGCCGAAGCCGTGCTCGGCCAGCCGCGACGAGATGGTGCGACACACCCCCTCGATGTAACGCTCGCGCTCCTTCTTGGTCTTGGCGAGCTTCTGGCTGATGGCCTTGTAGCCGTCGTGGTCCAGGTACTGGAACGAGAGATCTTCCAGCTCGCTCTTGAGCAGCTGAATGCCGAGGCGGTTGGCCAGCGGCGCGTAGATCTCCAGCGTCTCGCGGGCGATGCGCTCCTGGCCCTCGGCGCTCATGTGCTGGAGCGTGCGCATGTTGTCGAGGCGGTCACACAGCTTCACCAGGAGCACACGGATGTCCTGGGCCATGGCCACGACCATCTTGCGGAAGCTCTCCGCCTGGCGGTCTTCTTTGCTGGTGAAGTTGATCTTGCCCAGCTTGGTGACCCCGTCGACCAGGTGCGCGACCTCGTCGCCGAACTCCCGGGCGATGTCTTCGCGGGTGGCGCCGGTGTCCTCGACCACGTCGTGCAGCAACCCCGCGCACACACTGGCGGTGTCCAGGCGCAGCTGCGTGATGATGTCGGCGACGCTGACCGGGTGGATGAAGTACGGATCCCCGCTCTTGCGCATCTGCTCGCGGTGGGCCCACTCGGAGTAGTGGTAGGCTTTCCGAATCAGATCGGTGTCGGCCGCGGGCTGGTAACCCTGCACTCGAGAGACGAGCTGTGAGACGTCGAGCACGGTGGCGAGAAAAAACTGCCAAGCGCTGAGCTTGGCCGCATGGAAGGTATCACTACGGCATGTCGCTCGCAAAACCCGGGCGTTTTCCAGGGCCTGCGCTGATCGGAACTCCAGAACAAGGACGCGCGAGCGCGGCGGATCAGCTCAGCTCACTCGGTGTGTACGTGCACTTCCCCTGGTGTCTCAAGAAGTGTCCGTACTGTGATTTCTTGAGCATCGCGGGCGTTCCGCAAGCCCTCCCCCACCAGGACTACGCCAGCGCCGTCATCGACGAGCTCGGGCGCCGGCGGCCGGAGCTGGGGCCGCGCCGGCTCGAGAGTGTATTTTTCGGAGGCGGAACCCCGAGTCTGTGGGAGCCGCGACAGCTCGGGCGGGTGCTGGGGAAAATCCGCGAGGCCTTCGAGGTGGCGGACGACGTCGAGATCACCGTCGAGTGCAACCCGACCAGCTTCGACCGCGAGCGAGCCCGGGCGCTGATTGATGAAGGCGTCAATCGCGTGAGCCTCGGGGTGCAGAGCTTGAACGCCGAGCGGCTGGCGTTCCTGGGTCGTTTGCACGACGTGCGCGGCGGGCTGCGCGCGGTCGAGGACGCCATCCTAGCCGGTGTGCCGCGGGTGTCGGCGGATTTGATCTTCGGTGTGCACGGCCAGAGCCCCGCGGAGGCCGCGGAGGAGAGCCGGACGGTCGCCGAGCTCGGGGTCGAGCATCTCTCGGCCTACGCGCTCACCATCGAGCCGAGCACCGAGTTCGGGCGGCGCGCAAAACAGCGCAGCCTGCCGCTCTTGCCGGACGACGTCGTTGCGGAGTCGTTCTTGGCGGTCGACGAGGCGCTCGGCAGACTGGGCTTCGAGCACTACGAGATCAGCAATTTTGCCCGCGCCGGAGCGCGCTCACGGCACAACGTCGGGTACTGGATCGGGCGCGAGTACCTGGGCCTCGGCACCGGAGCATGGGGCACCGTGAGCATGGGCGGGGAGCGTGTGCGGTATCGCAACACGCCGGCGGTGGAGCGGTATCTGTCGGAGAGCTGGGAGTCCGCCGAGCTCGGCCGCGCCTCGGCCCTCACTCCGGAACACGAGCCGATTGACGGCGAGACCGCGCTGGTCGAGCGCATCCTGCTCGGGCTTCGGCTGGCCGAAGGTCTCGATTTCGGTGCGGCGGCCAGGGAGCTCGGCGTCGAGGCCTGGACGCCGGAGCGACGGCGCGCTGTCGAGCGGTTGGTGGGGTGCGGACGGCTGGAGCAGAGTGGTGAGCGCCTGTGGATCCCGAAGGCGGCGTGGTTGTTCGCGGATGGGACGATCAGCGAGCTGATGTGAGGCTCGCGCTGGCGGGCACGCCGGCGTCAGCGCTGCGGGCCCCCGGCGCGCCGTCGCAACTCGTCGATGCGTCGCCGGACGTCCTCGGCCTGCGGGACGCTCGGGTCCCGCTGCAGATACAGCTCGAGCGTGTGGGCCGCCGCCGCGAAGTCACCGAGCTGCTCCTCGGCTTTCGACAGATTGTGCAGGAGGGGTGACTTGCACGACAGGACGTACGAACGCGCGAACGCGTCCGCTGCCGACGCGAAGTCACCGTCTTGGTAGGCGTTGACGCCGGCGCTGAAGGTCCGCTTCGCGGCCTCGAGATCACTCTGTTCGCTTGGCACCTTGCACTCGAGCGAGCGGGCGCCGGAGGACGAGGCGGACGCTGGCGGTGGGGCGGTGCTCGGCTCGCTCGGCTCGCTCGCAGCCTCAGGGACGACGATGGAGCGCGCGGGCGGAGGCCCAGGTTCCCGCGCCGCGCACCCGGCCACGGCGAGGAGGAACGCGAGGGTGACGTCTGCCCGAGTTCGCGCACGCATGAGCCTGCTCCAGCTTCGCACCGTCGCCTCGTTCGGACCAGACACCCGCTCGAGCAACGGCTCCCCTCACCCCAAATCCTCCCGCCCTTCCGCCTTCCTGTAATTTTTCTGCCTCCCCTGCTCCCCTCACCCCAAATCCTCCCGCCCTTCCGCCTTCCTGTAATTTTTCTGCCTCCCCTGCTCCCCTCACCCCAAATCCTCCCGCCCTTCCGCCTTCCTGTAATTCCTCCGACTCCCCTGCTCCCCCGCGAGCCAAGCTTCCAACCGCAAGTCCGCCGCGCCCGCGGCGCGAGCGTTGCCCTGTGCGAGTCGCAACGCGGCCACCTTCCGCGCTCGCACCAAGTCGCGCCCACCCGTCGCGGTCCAGAGGGCGTCCACCTCCGCGTCACTCAGCGCTCGCCACTGCCCCAGCGGCAGGTCACCCAGCGAGAGCGGCCCCACGCTCCTTCGGTGCAAGGCCTGCAGATGGAAGCCAAGCGCCCGCAGCATGCGGCGGATCTGCCGATTTTTTCCCTCGTTCAGCGTGACCAGGAGCTCGGTGAGATCCGAGGTGCGGTGGAGGACCTCGATCGCCCGCGCGCGCACGTGCTGCTCCCGCACCACGAAGCCCTCGAGCATCTGCGCGAGGCGTGGGTCGTGGTCTTCGACGACCTCGTTCAGCCACAACCAGTAGATCTTGTCGGTGTGGTGCTCCGGATGCAGCACGGCGTGGGCCAGATCCCCGTCGCTGGTGAACAGGAGCAACCCCGACGTGTCGCGGTCGAGACGCCCAATGGGAAACACCCCCGGCGGCATCGCTTGCAGAAACCCGCTCAGATCCGCGCGCCCCTCGGGATCTCGCGCCGTGGAGGTGACGGAGAGCGGTTTGTTCAGCATCAGATGCGTGTGATCGGCGCGCAGCCGTAGCGCCACGCCGTCGAGGGTCACAGTATCTTCGTCGAAGACCAGCGGGGTCGGGTCGAGTGCCGCGCGGCCCTCGATTCGCACGCGCCCCTCGGAGAGCGCTTGCTCCACCTGCTTCACCGACAACGGCGTGCAGTCCTTGAGGTACTTGTCGAGACGCCGGGGGACGAACACTCCGCTGGAGGAGTAACACGACTTGGGGCGCGACTTGCCCCAGACGCCCTACGCCGCCCGCGTGCTCTGCGCTGCCGCCCACCACACCTCGAGATCTGCGAGCGCTCGCGCCGCCAGCGCTTCGTACCGCGCGCGCTTCTTGAGTCTTCCGCCTTCGAGTGGCGGCAGATGCGCAAACGTGATGTTCGAGGGTTGGTAGTCGGCGTTGGGACGCGACAGGTGCGTGAGCAAACCGCCGTGGGCCGTCGTCACCGGCGGCGGCACGGGCGTGCGCCCCGCCAGTTGTTCCGCGACGAAATAGGCCGCGAGCCAGCCGCCCGCGGCGCTCTCGACGTAACCCTCGGTCCCGGTGATCTGCCCCGCGAAATACAGGCCCGGCTCACCCACCAGCTCGAGGGTCGGGCCCAGGCACTTCGGCGCGCAGATGAAGGTGTTGCGATGCACCGAGCCCATGCGCAGGAACTCCGCCTGCTCGAGGCCGGGGATGGTGCGGAACACCCGCGCCTGCTCGGGCCACGTCATGCGGGTCTGGAAACCCACCAGGTTGTACGCGCTGCCGGCCGCGTCTTCCTTGCGCAACTGGACCACGGCAAAGGGCCAGCGGCCGGTGCGCGGGTCGTCGAGGCCGACGGACTTCATCGGACCAAAACGCAAGGTGAGCTCACCCCGCGCGGCCATCACCTCGACGGGCAGGCAACCTTCGAAGTAACGCACGTCCTCGAAGCTCTTCGGCTCGACCTTCTGGGCACGCCGGAGCTCGTCCACGAACGCGAGATATTGCTCGCGATCGAGCGGACAGTTGACGTAAGCCTGCTGGTCCGCCTCGGTCTCGCCCTTGCCGTAACGCGAGGCCACGAAGACCTTGTCCCAGTCGATGCTCTCGGCGTCGATGATCGGCGCAATGGCGTCGTAGTACGCGAGGTGCTCGCTGCCGACGCGCCGCGCGATGTCCGCCGCGAGCTCCGCGCCCGTGAGGGGTCCGGTGGCAACGATGCAGGGCCGCGCCGCGGGCATGCTCGTGATGACCCCGTCGATGACCTGAATGCGCGGCTCGCTCCGCACACGCCGGCTCATCTCCGCGGCGAAGGCCTCGCGGTCGACGGCGAGCGCGCCGCCGGCGGGGACCTTCGTGAGCTCGGCGACCTGCATCACGTGGGAGCCGAGCCGTCGCATCTCCTCCTTCAAGAGGCCGACGGCGTTCGAGAGCGCCGCGCCGCGGAACGAGTTCGAGCACACGAGCTCACACAAGGAGTCGCTCGACTGCGCCTCGGTGCGGGCGACCGGCTTCTGTTCGAAGAGGCGCACCGGGATGCCGCGGGCGGCGAGACTGAGCGCGGCCTCGCAGCCCGCGAGGCCCGCACCGATGATCGAGACCTCCGCGGCCGCGGTCACGGCGAGAGCGACTCGGCAGCGTCGGGTGGCGCGTGCGACGAGCGCACGGTGCCGGACTCGGGCGCGCCATCCCCACCCGGTTGCAGCACACCCTCGCCGACCTCCTCGATCTCGCGGGAGTAGCCGCACTCTTTGCCGCGCGGGCAGACGATCTTCTTCTTCTTGCCCGTGGTCTCGGTCAAGAAGGGGTGTTTGCACAGCGGACAGGGCTCGTCGATGGGGCGCTGCCAGATCTTGAAGTCACACTCGGGGTACTTGGTGCAGCCGTAGAAGGTCTTGCCGCCGCGCTTCTTGGAGCGGATCTCTACGATGTCACCGCCGCACTTGGGACACGGCACGCCGAGCGGCAGAGGCCGGGCGTTCTTGCAGGCCGGGTAGCCGCTGCACGCCATGAACTCACCGAAGCGCCCGGTCTTGATCACCATGGGCTTGCCGCACTTGTCGCATTCGACGTCGGTGAGCCTGGGCGGCGGCGCGGGCACGCCGTCTTTGCCGAGGTCCCGCGTGAATTTGCACTTCGGGTAGGCCTCGCAGCCCAGGAAAAAGCCGTTCTTGCTCCAGCGCTTGAGCAGGAACGAGTCGCACTCGGGGCACTTCTCTTCCGTGCGCTCCGGCTCCGGAGCCCAGCGCTTCTGCTTCTTCGCGACGTCGAGCACCTCGCGAAAGCGTTTGTAGAAGCGGGACAGGAGCTTCACGCGCTCGAGGCGGCCGGCTTCGACCTCGTCGAGCTCCTCCTCCATCTTGGCCGTGAAGTCGGGGTCCATGAAGTCGAGGTTGGTGGACAGCAGCCCGGACACCACGATCTTGCCGAGCTCCGTCGGTTTCATCTGTCCGCCCGGGAGCTTCTCGACGTAGTCGCGCGCTTGCACCTTGCTGATGATCTCCGCGTAGGTGCTCGGCCGGCCGATGCCACGCTTCTCGAGCTCACGCACCAGCGAGCCCTCGTTGAAGCGCGCGGGCGGCTGCGTGAACTTCTGCTCGGTGAGCACACCCGGCGGCGTCACGAGGTTGAGCTCCTCGTTCTCGTTGAGCTCGGGCAGGGTCCCGTCGTCGCTGTCGAAGCCCAGGGTCTTGACCGTCTCGCCGGAGGGCGGCGGCGGCACACTGTCCCGCGCCTCAGCCTCGTTGGCTTCGTCTTCGCCCGCGAGCTGCTCGTTGTCGCCGAACGTGCCCTTGCCGTACTCGGCGAGCCAACCGGCGAACTTCAGGACCTTGCCGTTGGCGCGCAGCGTGAGCGACTTGTGGGTCGCCCCTTTGTGAGTGGGCGTGGCATCGATGTCGACGGCCGTCTGGTCGTAGACCGCGGGCGCCATCTGCGACGCAACGAAGCGATCCCAGACCAGCTTGTAGAGCTTGAACTCCTCGGCCGTCAGGTATTTCTCCACCAGCGCCGGCGGAAACTCGAGGGAGGCGGGGCGGATCGCCTCGTGGCCCTCCTGGGCGTTCTTCTTGCTGCGAAAAGCGTTGGGCTTCGCCGGCAGGAACTCCTTGCCGTACTTTTCGGCGATGTGCACGCGCACGTCGTCGATCGCGTCCTGGCTCACGCGCACGCTGTCGGTACGCATGTAGGTGATGAGGCCGACCGCGCCGCCGTCCTTCTTGAGGTCGACGCCCTCGTAGAGCTTCTGCGCGACGCTCATCGTGCGCTTGGCGGTGAAGCGCAGATACCCCGTCGCATCTTGCTGTAGCTTGCTGGTCGTGTACGGAGCGGGCGCATTGCGCTTCTGCTCCTTCTTGGTGACCGTGGCGACTCGGTACTTGGCCTGCTCGAGATCGGCGCGAATGGCGGCCGCCTGAGCCCCGTTCGTGACCTCGACCTTCTCGCCGTTCACGCGAGTGAGGCGTGCCACCAGCGGGGCTGACTTCTTGCTCTTCAGGGCCGCGCCGATGTTCCAGTACTCTTCCGAGACGAAGGCCTCGATCTCGCGCTCCCGCTCGTCGATCAAACGCAGCGCGACGGACTGCACTCGACCGGCGGAGAGGCCGAACGCGAGTTTGTTCCACACGAGCGCCGACACGTCGTAACCGACGATGCGATCGAGAACCCGGCGGCAGCGCTGGGCATCATAGAGGTGTTCGTCGAGGGCCCGGGGCTGCGAGAGCCCCTTCTGGACGCCCTTCTTGGTGATCTCGTGGAACTCGACCCGCTGCACTTCGAGCTTGGGGCGCTTGAGCTCCTCCGCGATGTGCCAGGCGATGGCCTCTCCCTCGCGATCGGGGTCGGTTGCGAGGAGCAGGCGCTCCGCCTTCTTGGCGTGGGCCTTGAGCTCGACCAGGACCTTGGCCTTGGCCTCGATGACCTCGTAGGTCTCCTTGAAGCCGTCCTCCACGTCGATGCCCATGCGCTTGGGCAGATCTTTGACGTGACCCTTGCTCGCCAGGACCTCGAACCCGGGGCCCAGGTACTTCTTGATGGTCTTGGCCTTGGCCGGTGATTCGACGACGACGAGGGTCTTCTCCATGACAGCCTGAACCCCTCCTCATGCGCTCCGAAACCTGGAGGCGCAACCCCGTTCCCCGGGGTGAAGGCATCAAAAATCAATGCTTTCGACGGGTTACGGTTCTCCCTTGGCGGGAGGGGGCCGCTACTAACACGCCTTCCAGCGTCAGAGTCAAGAGCGCGTGTTGGACGCGCGGCACATCGAGCCCCGTTCGCTGAGCGATTTCGTCGGGATGGGGGAGGCCGCCAGAAATTGCCTGGAGCACCGCTCGGCAGTCCGGGTCGGGGTGCCATTGGGTCGGGGGTGGTGGCTCCGGGAGGCTCGGCGGCTCGGTCTCCTCGCGGGCGGGGGCGGGCGCCGGCGCGGGCACTGGCGGGGGCGCCCCCGCGCGCCCGAGGGCGTGCAGCTGCCGGTCAGCCAGGCGGCGGAGCACGTCGTCGGGGCCCAAACACAGCTCGGCACCGCGGCCGAGCTCGACGGACCAGCAGGCGCCTCTTCGGTTCCAGGGCGCGTGCGGCACCACCAGGAGCGTGCGCCCGAGGGCGCGAGCGTGTTTCGACGCGTTCAGGGCCCCGCTCCGCCAGGGCGCCTCGCTGATCACCACCACATGCGCGAGCGCTGCCATCAGCGCGTTGCGGGGAAGAAGCGGGTGCGGCTCGCTGCAACGTCCGGTGCGTGTTCCGACACCAAGGCGCCGCCACCGGCCACGACGCGCTCGAACAACTCGGCGTTGGCCTCGGGAAACGGCCGCTCGAAACCCGATGGCATCACGACGACGGACACTCCGCCCACGTCGAGGGCACCTTGATGAGCAGCCGTGTCGATCCCTTCCGCGCCTCCGGAGAGCACCGCCACTCCGGCTCGCGCGAGCGCTCCCGCGAGGTGTCGGGTGTACGTCTCACCATCCAGGCTGGGCGCTCGTGTGCCGACGATGGCGACCGCCGGACCGCGCGGCAGCTCACCGCGCACGTAGAGCTGCGCTGGGGGACGCGGCAGGTCGCGAACGCGCGGCGGGAGGCGGGCGTCCGTCAGAACGTCGAAAGCGGAAGGTGGCTGCACCGTCCGCGTATCGGCTCACCAATCGGGCAGTTGCGCGCGGCCGCGCTTCCCGTCACTTCTTGTAAGCCTGCACGCCCACCAGCCCCTGACCCTTGAGCACGTGCATGTCGATCTTCACCGGTAGCGCGGTCGGATATGGGTTTCGCACGCACTGGTCGTTGGGACCAACGGTTGGATCCACACCGCCGGCGCCGCTCTGCGCGAGCACCTGCGGTGGCATCGGCGGCGCGGTCAAGATGTTGATCTGGTAGTTGAAGACACCGGGATTTCCGAAGCCCACGAAGGTGAAACAGCTGTTCGGCGGCAGCGTGAACATCGCCTCGGCGTGGCCATCTTGTTGCAACTTGGCGGTCATCAGCTGTCCGTCGGGCCGTTTGCCCTTGGCGTCGGTCTGCGCCTTCATCTTGATGCCCGCTTCGAGCTGCGAGGTCTCGCCGCCCGTCAGGAGCCCGAAGGTCGCAGCGCCGCCGGCGAGCGCGCCGGCGATGATCGCCTGCAGCGCGTTGGGGTCGTTGCCGACGCTGCCGAGCGCGGGCACCTGGCCCGGCTGGGGCTGACACGGTTGACCCGGCTGACACGGTGCGGGGCTGCCCGCGTCGGGTGCCGCTGCAGTGGGGCCGGGTCCAGGACCGCCGCCGCTTCCGTATGGACCGCCCGACTGCCCCTGTTGAAACCCGGACTGCGCATCCTGGCCCGAGTCCTTCTTCTTGCAGTTTGTGAGCGCAACTGCGCTCACAATGGCGAGGCTGAGAACGATGGTCGACGTCATCAATCGCATGCTCGGGGCTCCCTCGGTTCGCCGAAAACGACGGCTCGGAGTCTATACCCACACCACCCCACAGTGCCAGGACCTGTGCTAACAGGCGTTGGGTGAAGGTCGTCGTCGCGACACACGGACACTGCTTCGACGGGCTGGCGAGCGCGGTGGTGTTCACACGCCTGCTCGGTGCGATTGGCGGCCCGAAGCGCAAGTGTGTGTACCGCGCGTGCGGCTACGGCAACGGCCAGACTCGCGCCGATGCCACGCTGCTCTGCGGCGACGAGAACGCGATCTTGGACTACCGCTACTCGGCGGTGGGGAACGTGACCTGGTTCTTCGATCACCATCGCACAGCCTTTCAGACGAGCGACGACCAGGGCGTATTCGAAGAGAAAAAGGCCGGCGGGCGCTACTTCTACGATCCGGACTACAGCTCCTGCACCAAGCTCATTGCCGACGTGGCCTGGCGCCACTTCGCGCTGAACGACCCAGCGCTGGCAGATCTGGTGCACTGGGCGGACATCGTGGACTCGGCCCGCTTCGACTCCCCCGAACACGCCATCAGCCGCACCGAGCCCATCATGCGCATGGTGAGTGTGGTGGAGCACTACGGCGACGATGGTTTCCTCGAGCGCATGGTGCCCGAGCTCTTGAAGAAACCGCTGGCCGAGGTTGCTCGCTCACAGCTGATCGAGGACCGCTACAAACCGCTGGGTGAGAAACAAGGTCGCTTCGTCGAGCGCGTGCGGGAAAAAGGTCAGCGCATGGGGCGCGTCGTGTTCGTGGACCTGACCGAGACGGTGCTCGACAGCGTCGGCAAGTTCGTCACGTACGCCCTCTTCCCCGACTCGGTCTACTCGGTGGTGGTCGGAGTGCTCAAGAGCGGCGCCAAGGTGAGCGTCGGTTACAACCCCTGGAGCGGCAAACCCCTCGACACCGACATCAGCGCGATCTGCGCGCGCTACGGCGGCGGGGGTCATCCGGTGGTCGGGGCGATCGCGTTCCGGGCGGCCGAGGTGGACCGGGCGCGGGAGATCGCCCGCGCCATTGCCGAAGAGCTGGCGTGACGCCGCCCGCGGCTCGGGGTTTCCGTCGCAGGCCGGGAGCTCCGCCGCTGGTGCTGGGTCACCGCGGGGCGCGGCGCGAAGCGGCCGAAAATAGCCTCGAGGCCTTCGAGCTCGCGGTGCAACGGGGGGCGGCGGGGGTCGAGCTCGACGTGCGGTTGGACGGCAGCGGCCGCGTCGTGGTGGCGCACGACCGGAGCCTCGAGCGCGTGACGGAGCAGCGCGACGTGCGCGACATCGAGAAGCTCGACGCGAGCGAGCTCGGCCGCGTTCAGTTGGCGGGCGGCGCACACATCCCGACTTTGAACGAGGTCCTCGACTGGGCGGAGGCCGGCGGACACCTGTTGAACGTGGAGCTGAAGCGGGACGTGACGGAGCGACGCCAGCTGGTGTGGCGCGTGGCAAAGCTGCTCCGCGCGCGGCGTTTCAGCCGTGAACAGCTGCTGCTCTCGTCGTTCGATCCGCTGTTCGTGCGAGCGCTCACCTGGCTCTTGCCCGAGGTACCGTCCGCGTGGCTCGTGCACGCAAAACAGCGCGTGCTCAGGTGGGCGCCGGCCTTTCGCCGGCTGGGCGCGGTTGGCGTTCACCCGGAGCTCGCCATCGCGACCCCCGAGCGCATCCGACGCTGGCAGCGCGCCGGCGCGCTGGTCAACGTGTGGACGGTGAACGAACCCCACGACGCCCTGCGCCTGGCCGACGCGGGCGTCGACGCCCTGATCAGCGACGTGCCCGACGTGATCGTGCACGCGCTTCGTCAGCGCCGTTCGCCATGAAACACCAGCGCCTCGACATTCCTGCCCCGCTCAATCCGCCCCTCCCCGTTCTCCGCCCCTCCCCTTTCCTCTGCGCCCTTCCCCTTCCGTTCTCCGCCCCTCTGCTTCTCCTCCGATCCCCAAATCCTCTCCGCCCTTCCCCTTCCGCTCTCCGCCCCTCTGCTTCTCCTCCGATCCCCAAATCCTCTCCGCCCTTCCCCTTCCGCTCTCCGCCCCTCTGCTTCTCCTCCGATCCCTAAATCCTCTCCGCCCTTCCGACTTCCTGTAATTATTCTCCCGCTGACCTCGCACCCCGCGCATCACGCCGAGATGCGCCCGCCCCGCGCGTCTCGTGTGCTCGGCGCCGGGCGCGCGCTGCGTCGGGTGTCGGCCATGGCCGCCAGGATCTCTTGCACCACCATCACCCCCGCGTGCGCGGTGATCTCCGAGACGTCGTAGGGCGGGCAGAGCTCGACCACGTCGAAGCCGACGATCTCGCTGCCGACGAGCGCCCGCAGGATCTGCTGCAGCTCCCACGCGGTCATGCCGCCGGGCCATGGGATCCCCACGCCGGGTGCCTGCGCCGGGTCGAGGGCCGCGATGTCGACGCTGACGTAGACCGGTCCTTGGCGCACGACCTTGCGCAAGGTGCTCACCGCCGAGTGAAGATCCCACTTCACCTCGTCCACGTTCACGATCTCGAACCCTTGACCCATCGCAAACGCGAGGTCCCCGGAGGTCGAGTACGGCCCTCGGAGCCCGATCTGCACGGTCCAGTCCGGACGAATGAGACCCTCGGTGACGGCGTGTCGGATCACGCTGCCGTGGTGGATGTCGCGCCCCCAGGCCGGGCCTGCGGTGTTGCTGTGGGCGTCGATGTGGACCAAACCCACACTCTTGAGCTTCGCCCGGTGAATGCCGCGCAGCGCGCCGAGGGTGAGCGTCTGATCGCCACCGATGAAACCACCGATGACCCCCGAGCGCGCGATGGCCTCCGCCCGCGCTGCAACCGCCTCGATGGCCGCGTCCAGATCGAATGGCGAGAGCACGACGTCGCCGCCGTCCGCCGCCCGGAGCTCGTCGAACACGTCGATGCCGAGCGCCGAGGAGAAACCACGGGCGAGCGCCGACGCGTCGCGCACTGCGCGCGGGCCGAAGCGGGCACCGGAGCGATAGGTCGAACCGCCGTCGAGCGGCACACCGACCAACAGCACGTCGACCGCTGGAACCGCGTCGCCGTCGGGGACCGCCGGCAGGCGAAGGAAGGTCGGAACCCCCGCAAAGCGCGGCATGCGTTCGGTCGGAACGGGACTGAACGGCGTGTGTTTGCCATCGGGCTCGAACGGTGTCGTTTCGACCTTGCGCTCGGCCCGCTTCGCCGCGGCCTTCTCGCGCTCGGCCGCGCTCTTCAGCGCGCGCCCCCGGGCCTGCGCCCGTTCTTTCGCCTTTGCCAGGCGCTCCGCCCGCGCCGCATCGACCTGTGCCGCTCGGGCCTTGCGCTTCTTGGCCATCTCGACGGGGAACTATACGAGATTACCGCAGCCACCGGATCGTCAATCGGCGCACACCGAGCGGCGGATCGTCACGCCCCGCGGTGGACCCTGACGGAAAGACCCTTCGGGCAGGGGCGGGTTGTGCACGACGTCCTTGTTTCTGAGGACCAGCTCCTGGTCGGTGTCCGGGGTCACCAGGCGGAGCCGCCGCGGGATCTCGGCGTGGCACTCCGGACCGCTCGGCATCAGCGTGGGCTCGAGACCGTCCTGGTCTTTGCGCGGAGGAGCCGTGCTCGCCGCCACGTGGTCGGCCAGATAGGCGTGGTACAGATCCATGCCGTGCTGCGCGACGCGTACCTCGAGCACTCGCACGCGTTGTTTTTCCCACGGCTCGGCCCAGTCGTTCGGGTTCGGCTCGAGGTGGATCTCCTGAGTGGCCGAGTGTTTGCTGGTCACCCGGAGCACGTAGACGCCCCCTTCCCAGGCCAGCGTCGCCTGGGGTTGTTCGTGCACGAGCACCGGCGCCTCGCCCCGGAGTAGCTGGGCCAGCGCAAAAGGGGGCACGGGCACCTGGGTGAAGCGCATCACGTTGCAGGTGTTGGCCGGACCGGAGAGGAACGACTTCTCGCGCAGATCGTAGAGCGCGAAGTCACGCCCGTCGGCGGTGAGCGTCGAGAGCGTCACGCCGAAAGGACTGAACACGTCGAACCGGAGCGAGTCCGGCAACATGCTCATGTAGAGCACGTTGCCCCGAACCCGACCCTGCTCGCCGAAGTAATCGAGCTTGGCTTCGCCCTGGATGCCGCGACTGCACGCGTAGGTCGCGTGCATGCGTGCCAGCGCGTCCTGAGCGCTCGGAAACTGAGACGGCGGGGGGGAGCGGGTGCAGCCCCCGAGCGCCGCACAAAGGGCGCCGAAGGCTGCTGTCTTGCTGGCGCGCACCCCGCCCGAGGTCATGACCCGCGCAGCGCCTCGAGCAGCTCGAAGTCGATGATCGGGAGCGACACCCGGGTCTCGAGCACCGCAACGCCGTGTTCTTCGCACAAGCGAGCGAACCCGATGCCATCGACCAGCGCGACCGGAGCCGCACCAACGGCCGAGGCCTCTTCGCGCGCGCCGCTCAGGACCTGCCCGGTCGTCACGAGCCAGCCAGCAGCGGCAGAGCCGTAGTGGTGGAGCGCACCGCGCAGCTCGGTCACGCGTTCACGCCCGATTTCGCGCCCGTCACGCCGAACCACGATGGCCGTCGGCATGTTTCCGCTCGGCCCCCGAGCAACGGCAGACAGATGCAGCTCGGTGCCCGGGGAGCCGGGACGGCGAACCATCTGGATGTCTGTCATGCCCACTCGCTCGAGCAGCAAGCACACGAGCTCGCCGATGGCGCGCGGAGGCAAGTCTTGCATCTTCCGAAGCAGCGACCGCCGCACCGCCTCGCGGTAACGGTCGGCTTGCGCCAGCACGTCCCGCTCGAGTCGCAGTGCCTCTGCGTCGATGGCCCACTCGGTGAGCGCAAGGCGACCTCCGCTGATCCGAAAGCGGGGGCGAGCTCCGTTGGCGGAGCGGCGCAGATTGTCGGCGCGCGCCGCAGCCAGGATCAGCCCCTGTGCTGCCTGGAAGTCCCCGGTCAGCCGCCCACGCCGCTGGGCGAGATCGGCCACTTTCTGCACACCCACCGGACCACCGCCGCGGTCGAACGTGCCGAGCAGCGCGGCCACCGCGTCTGCGAGGGGTTTGGCTGCCAGCTCGTCGATCGGCCCGCCGGGATCATCGCGTCGGTCGCGATCTCGATCTCGATCGCGGTCGTCACGACGCTCGCGATCGTCGCGGCCACGACCTCGGTCACGACCTCGGTCCCGATCCCGATCGCGCTCCAGGGCGCCGCCCCGATCTCGCTCACGGTCCGGACCTGGCTCCGCGTCACCGTCGACCTGAACGTCGGCGGGGGCGTCGGAGACGGTATAGGTTGGAAGATCGTCGCCGCTGCTGCGCGGCTCGTCTCGCTCAGTTCCGCGACCGCCACGACGGCGACGGCGACGGCGACGGCGACCATTCGCGTCCGCGGCCCCCTCACCTTCGATGTCCTCTTCGCCCTCTGCGTCGTCAGGACGGCCGAGGATCGGAAGATCGTCGTCGTCCTCTGCCTCGAACAACTCCGTCGCGCCAGCAGCTCGCTGCTCGCGCGCCATTTCCTCGGCGTCGGTCTTGACGGGAGGGGCGTCGTCTTCGTCGTCCTCGTCGCCGGCATCGGCACTGACCAAGACCTCGTCGTCGTCGTCGTCGTCCGCGCGCTTCGCCGGGGTGATCGGGGAGAGATCGAGCTTCGCGTGTTTGGCGATCTCGAGCGCCGGGGTGCGGTCCGCGAGCCCCTTGTCGATGGTGGCTTTGTCCCAATCACGCAGGGCAAAGACGCCAGGTTTGATCCGAACGAGAGGATTTTCCTTGTCCCCCTTTTTCACGAGCGCTGCGAGCCGTGCCCCCATGGTCACCTCCGGGCTCTTGCCCACGTGGCTCAGCAGGTTCTTCTCGATCGCGACGTCCGTAATCTCCTTATAGTGTAGAGGTTTGCCTACGAGGCGCAGGACCTGCGCCGCAGCTTCCGTAAAAGTCATTCTGAGTCTCTGGGTTCTTGGAGAACATTTTCGTTCTCTCGGGTGGCATGCCTGGGAAGCGATCATCGCTCCCTCCTCCGGCAATACACACACGCGCGGTGCGCCATACCACGGCCGCTTGGCCGCGGGGAACCGGAATTCACGGACGCCAGGCTTCGGCCGCCGTTCGATAAGCGTCGAGTGTGGGCTCGTTGAACAGCACGAACCGCACGAGCTTGGGCTGCTTCCCCTCGCCCACCCCACGCCGGACTGCGTCGAGGGCGACCTTGGCGGCAAGCTCTACCGGGTAGCCGTAGACCCCGGTGCTGATCGACGGGAACGCAACACTCTCCAGCTCCCGCCGCCGGCAAAGCTCGAGCGCCTTCGTGTAACAGCGCGCGAGGAGCTTGGGCGCCGCTTCCCCTTCGCGATCGTAGATCGGACCCACGCAGTGAATGACCCACTTGGCGGTGAGACCGAAGCCGGGTGTGATCACGGCAGCGCCGGTCTCGAGCAAGCCACCGGGAAGATCGCGCTTCAGCTCTCGGAGCGCTTCGAGCAACTCGGGACCCGCCGCGCGGTGGATCGCGCCATCGACGCCGCCCCCACCCATGAGCATCGAGTTGGCGGCGTTGGCGATGGCCACGGTGTCGGACTCCGTGAGGTCTCCGCGGCAGAGCTCCAACTCCGCCCCACCCAAACTGTAGCGGTGCATCGGCGTAACTAAAGAGGATTTGCCCGCGTCGTAAAGCCCGGCGCGCCGGCCCCCGGATTTCTGCTGTAGACTGTGGAGTCTCGGCGCAAGCGATCCTGGCGGAGCACCGACGGGGGGCGAGCGGCACGAGGGAGGAGCAGCGCATGACACGCCGGCTTCGCCGGCCCCCACGTCAGTGAAGCGACATGAGTCGCGAAGTCGTCTCGGGTCAGCCCTTCGGGTGATCCAGGGAGGGAGTCCGATGGCAGCGAGTGTTCCGCGGAGGAAGATGCACGACGCCAAGCCTGCGAACGATCCGGAGCGACTGCTCGACGAGCTCGTGGCCTTTGCCCGAGGAATGGGGATCAGCGTGCGCATGGAACCGATGCGGCTGGCGATGCACCACGCGTCGGGTGGACTCATTCGACTGAACGGTCAGGCCCTGGTGTTGATCGACTCGAAGAGCCCGCTGTTCGATCGGGTCCTCACCTTGGCGGACGCCGTGGCTCCCCTGGCGGTCACTCCCTTGCCCGAGTCCCTGAGCCCCGAGTCGCGCGAGCTGATCGAGACCGCGCGCGCCAAGCGCGAAGGCCGCGCCGGGCGCGGTGAGAGCCGGGAGCGACAGGTCAAGGTCTTTGCCCGCCCCAAGCCCGGACTCCGGCGCACGCGTCCGCGCTGAGCCGGATTGTCGGAAGGGGCAGCGCGCCGTGATAAGACCGCGGCGACGTGGAGCTCTCGGAAAATGTACCTCTCGCGGCCCTCACGACCCTGGGCGTCGGCGGCGCGGCCGCACTGTTCGGCGTGGTGCGCTCCGAGGTTGACGCTCGGGAGGCTGTCGCGCTCGCGCGGACACGCGGCGTGGAGCTCCGGGTTCTCGGTGGCGGAAGCAACGTCGTCATCGCTGACGACGGAGTGCCCGGCCTCGTGGTCTCGATGGCCAACCGGGGTTGTGTGTGGGGCGACGACGGGGAGGTCACGGTCGCCGCGGGCGAGGTGTGGGACGAGTTCGTTGCCAGCGCGGTGTCGCGGGGACTCGCCGGCGTCGAGTGCCTGAGCGGCATTCCCGGGCTGGTCGGGGCGACGCCGATCCAGAACGTGGGGGCCTATGGCCAGGAGGTCAGCGAACGCATCGAACGCGTGCGCTTGCTCGACCGGCGGACCGGCGAGACCCTCGAGCTCGACAACGCGAGCTGTCAGTTCCGGTACCGCGACAGTTTCTTCAAGAGCGAGGCTCCGGAGCGCCACCTGGTGCTCGCGGTCACCTTTCGTCTGTCACCCGGCGGAGCGCCGAGTGTGAGGTACCCGGAGCTCGAGCGCGAGCTCGCGGCGAGGGCGGCGGGGGAGCCGGGGCTCGCGCGCGTGCGCGACACCGTGATCGAATTGCGGAGGCGAAAGAGCATGGTGCTCGACCCCCAGGACGAGAACGGTCGCAGCTGCGGCTCGTTCTTCGTCAACCCGATCGTCGACGCGACGGCGGCTGACCAGGTCGCTGCCCGAGCTGGCGTTGCGGAGCTGCCGAGGTACCCCCAGCCGGACGGCAGCGTGAAGCTCAGCGCCGCGTGGTTGATCGAGCGTGCGGGGCTCGCGCGCGGCACTCGCGATGGCAACGTGGGCCTGTCGACCAAACACTCGCTGTGCATCGTTGCGCACCCGGGCGCCCGGGCCGCGGACATCCGGCGCTTTGCCGAGCGGGTCAGGCTGACCGTTCGCGACCAGCTCGGTGTGCAGCTCGAGCCAGAGCCCGTGCACTGGGGCTTCGAAGCGTGACGGAGGGGTGAGAGCGTCAGCTCGTCGGCGCTACGCCGGCGTAGACGGCCTCGATGGCCTGATCGAGCTTGTCGATCTCCGTGCCGCCCGCCTGCGCCATGTCGGGGCGACCGCCACCGGAGCCGCCCACGATGGCGGCAATCGGGCGGATCAGCTCGCCCGCCTTGAACCGACCCGTGAGCGGCTTCGACACGGTCAGGACGAGCTGCGCCTTGCCCTCGGTCTCGGAGCCCACGAGCACGATACTGTCACCCAGTTTGTCCCGCAGCTGCTCCGCGAGCTCGCGCAAGGCGCCGCGATCGGCGACGTCCGCCTTCACACCCAGCACCTTGACGCCCCCGATCTCGCGTACGTGCCCGAGCAGCGCTTCGAGTCCGCCGCCACCGGTGAGCAGCTTCTTCGAGAGCTCGTCGACCTTCTTTTCGAGCGACTTCGTCTCGGCCACGAGCTTCTCGATCTTCTCGACCAGATCTTTGGGCGACGCCTTTGCAGCCTGCGCCGCACGCTCGAGATCGTGTTCGACCGCTCGTAGGTGAGCCAGCGAGCCCTCCCCCGTCGTGGCTACGATGCGGCGCACTCCGGCGGCAATGCCCTGCTCGAGCTGGATCTTGAACAGACCGATGTCCCCCGTAGCCCGGGCGTGCGTCCCACCGCACAGCTCGACGCTCTCGAGCATGCTCAGCATGCGCACCGTGTCGCCGTACTTCTCTTCGAAGATCATCATGGCGCCGCGCTTCTTGGCCTCTTCCATCGAGAGCACCTCGGTCCGAACCGGCGCGTTGGCGAGCGTGCGCTGATTCACGAGGTCTTCGATCTTGCTGAGCTCTTCGCTGCTCAGCGGCTTGCCGTGGGTGAAGTCGAAGCGCAGGCGGCCGGGCCCCACGAGCGAGCCCTTCTGCTGGGCATGGCTGCCCACCACTTGCCGGAGCGCCCAGTGCAACAGATGGGTGGCGGAGTGACTGCGCCGAATGCCCTCGCGCCGCTCGACGTCGATGGCAAGCGTGGCCTCCTCTCCGACGGCGACGCTGCCCTCTTCCACGACACCGCGGTGCACACTGAGGCCCGCGACGGGGCGCAAGGTGTCTTCGATCCGGAGCCGCCCCGCAGGCAGCACGATGCTGCCCTGATCCCCGGCCTGCCCGCCGGACTCCGCGTAGAACGGCGTGCGCTCGGTCACGATCTCGACGGAGTCACCCGCGGCTGCGCGCTCGCACAGGGCGCCGTCCTTGACGATGGCAACGACCTTGGACTTGTCGGTGTCGCGCTCGTAACCGCTGAAGACCACCGTGCCCTGGGGCAGGTTGCCGAGCGCATCTCGGTAGACGGACTCGACGGCCTGCTCCATGCCGCGGAACTCGCTCTTTTTGCGCGCCTCTTCCAGTGCGGCGTCGTAACCCGCGTTGTCCACCGCGTAGCCGCGCTCGGCGCAGATCACCTGGGTCAGGTCGAGCGGGAAGCCGTAGGTGTCGTAGAGCTGGAAGGCGTCAGCGCCGGGCAGCTCTTTCTGCCCGGTCTCGTCCATGCCGCCGAAGGCTTGATCGAGCAGCGAGAGCCCGCGCTCGATGGTCTGACGAAACCGCGTCTCTTCCCCCTCGGCGACCGAGCGGATCATCTCGCGTCGCTCGACGAGCTCCGGATATTGCTCGCCCATGTGCGTCACCACCAGATCGGCGACCTGGTGCAAGAACGGCTCGTTGATGCCCAGGCGATGCCCGTGGCGAATGGCCCGGCGCATGACGCGCCGGAGCACGTACTCACGCCCGGTTCGGTCGGGCATGATGCCTTCGGCGATCAGGAACGCGGTCGTGCGCGCGTGATCCGCGATCACCCGCATGGAGACCTCGTCCGGCGTCATGCCACCCTGATAACTCTTCTTCGACAGCTCGGCAGCGCGGTCGACCAGTGTGCGCAGCAGATCCGACTCGTAGTTGCTGGTCTTTCCCTGGACAATGCCCGCCAGGCGCTCGAGCCCCATGCCGGTGTCGATGCTCGGCGCCGGCAAGGCTTCGAGCGCGGACTCCTTGGTCTTCTTCTCGAACTGCATGAAGACCAGGTTCCAGATCTCCATCCAGCCATGACCCTGGGCCGTCTGCTCCTCACCGAAGCGCGCCAGGTCGACCTCGGGGCCGACGTAGTAGTGAAGCTCGCTGCAAGGACCGCAGGGGCCCGTGTCTCCCATGGCCCAGAAATTGTCGGCCATGCCGAGACCCAGGATGCGCTCCTCACCCAGCCCGGTGATCTTGCGCCACAGGTCCCGCGCCTCGTGGTCGGCGGGCACGTCGCCCTCACCCTTGAAGTAGGTGAAGACGAAGCGCTGCGGATCGAGGCCGATGTCCTTGATCAGGAAGTCCCAGGCGAAGACGCAGGCCTCCTCCTTAAAGTAGTCGCCGAAGCTGAAGTTGCCCAGCATCTCGAAGAAGGTGTGGTGCCGCGGGCTCGGGCCGACGTTCTCGAGGTCGTTGTGTTTGCCGCTGATGCGGATGCACTTCTGACTGCTCGCCGCCCGCTGATAGGCGCGCTTCTCGCGGCCGGTGAAGCAGTCCTTGAACTGCACCATTCCGGCGTTCGCGAACATCAAGGTTGGGTCGTTGGGTGGCACCAGCGCGCCGCTCTCGACGACGGTGTGGCCACGGGACCGGAAGAATTCGAGGAACGCTCGACGCAGCTCCTGTGAGGTCTTCGACATGGGGCCCCGGGGTCTAGCACAGGGGCCCGCGCGCCGCGCGCGCGTAGTAGCATCGCACCCCGACAGATGGCTGACGCCCTACTCGCCTACCTGGAGGCCCGTGATCTCGGTCGTATCGAGCAACGGGTCCCACTGCGCGGAAAACTCTCCGTCGCCGGTGGCGCGCGGCGCCCGGCCAGCCTGCTGCGTACCTCGCGCGGGCTGTATCTGGCGGCGGCGGACAGCGCGGCAGACGGCGTGCTCCTGTCGCTGCTCGAGCGGGACGACCTGCGCTACGAGCGCGGCGCACTCGGGGACGAGCTCCGCATCACGGGGACCGAGCTCTCGGTCCCGATGGCTGCGCGGCGCGAGGCGCGTCAGTGCATTGCGGTTGGTCGGCTCGGAGGCGACCCGACGAGGGCCGCGCCCGAGATCGGGCGTCACGTGCTGCCGCTCGGGCCGGTGGAGCGTGCGTTCCTCGCGGGCTTCCTCGAGCCGGGTGAGCTGATGCTGGCGATGCGCGAGACCGACAAGGACGCCCCGGTCGAGTCTCGACTGTCGCCTGGCATGAGCGGCACCGGCTACCTGTTCGTCAGCGACCAGCGGGTGGCGCGGGTGGTGCTGTCACCCCTCGGGGATCGCCGCATCGAACCCCTCGAAGGTGTGCGGCTGACGCTCGACGACGGCCCGGTGAAGACCGACGTGGTCGCTGGGCGTTTTCGCTGGCGAGTTCCTCGCTCCGAGACCGACCTGTGGCGGGAGATCTTGGCGGGCGCCGAGGTGAGCGGGGCGGGGCGGCTGCTCGCGTTTGCGCGTGCCAACTGGCTCGGTCGCGCGGATCCCGTGGCCCGGGCGTTCGGTCGCACGTTGCTCGATCGGCTGCGGGAGGCGCGAGATCCACTAGCTCTGGCTGCGGCGTTCATGCTTGCGGTCGACGCTTCCGAGCTCGCCCCCGCCGAGCACGAGGTGGATCTGCTCGTCGACGAGCTCGACTCCAGACACTCGCCGCCCGAGGCGCTCGCGGAGCTGTGGACGGATTTCCGGCTGTCGCCGGAGGCCGCGGTACACTTGAACGACAGCCTGCGGCGGCGCGGAAGTCGCGCGGAACCCTGGGCGCTCGAGCTGCACGAGCGGCTGCACTCGAGGCTGACCGAGCTGCGCCAAGATCCGAAGCGACTGGCTCGCGCCGACGTCGAGCTCGCCGAGCACCTGATCGAGTCCGGACAGCGTGAGCGCGCGCGCGACCTGCTCGAGGCTCGCCTGCTCGTGCTCCCGAGCGAGGAGCTGCTCGACCTGTTGCCGAGTCAGGACACCGATCTCACTGCGGGTGCCGGCGGACAGGTCTTGCGCATTCGTGTGTTCGAGCTCCTGGCCGAAGCCCGCCGCACGCCAGAGGGCCCGTGCCCGCGGGCGGTCGCGGAGCTCGCGCGCCTGCAACCGCTCGTGCACACCCGGGTCGAGGCGCTGGCCCAACGCGCAACGGGGCA
Organism: Myxococcales bacterium; assembly: GCA_016706225.1. NCBI lineage: Bacteria > Pseudomonadati > Myxococcota > Myxococcia > Myxococcales > Myxococcales bacterium. The sequence goes on along the minus strand of JADJKB010000005.1, from coordinate 1,128,603 downwards.
GCTGGCCGAGCGCGCCGCGCGCGTGCTCTCGGTGCTCGCGCCGGGCGGCCTCGAGCGGCACGACCTACCGATTGGCGAAGATCCGGCGCCGCTCTCCCAGACGTTGCTCGCCGATGTTCTGCCTCACCCGGCCGCACGCGAAGACAGCGTGGTGCTCGGGCGGATCCAATCGCTGCTCGCGGCGGTCCCCGAGCCGGACCACGGCACCTTGCTCGAATACGTGGAGCCGATCAGCGTGTCGCGTCGGCCGGTGCCGGCGCGAGCGCTGATGCGCGCCGCGCGGCTACTCGGTGTGCAGCACATGGAGGGCTTCATCTCTCGGGGCAAGAAGGGCATCGGACTGCGCTCGTACGAAGGTCCGCCGGCCTTCGTGCTGGTGGGGGGGCGCCATCTCGAAGACGATCCGGACTACGGAATGAGCGAAGCAGAGCTCCAGTTCGCCGTCGCAGCCGAGGTCGCCCACGTGGCGTTTGGTCACGCGCGGGTGACGTCCAGCGAGGTGTGGCGGGGATTGTTCGAACGCAGCCGCGAGGGGTTCGATCTGCTGCTGGGGGTCCTGCCGCTATTTCGCAGCTACCGTTTTGCGGAGAAGGCGTTCCAGATCTTGCAGAAGGTCCCGACCAGCACCATCCAGCGCGTGGTGGGCGGCGCGAGCGCGGTACGCAAGCGGCTGGCGAGTCGGCCCGATCTCGGCGTACCTCACGAGAGCGACGACGTGCTCTCCGCCATGCACGAGGATCTGGTGGCGACGGCCCGCGTGATGCAGCTCACGGCGGATCGCGCCGGGCTGGTGGCGTGCCGCAATCTCGCGGCCGCGCTGCGCGCGATTCTGCTCGTGCGACCCGATCACAAACAAGAGCTGGCGCTGGCGGAGCAGGACGGTGCGCTCGCGGTATTGCGCGAGCGGAGCGCGGACGGTCACCTCGCGCATCAGGATCTCGCGGTGCGCATCGCGGCGCTGGTCTCGTTCTACTTGTCGGACGACTACGCGCGGCTCATCGCGGGCTGAGCACGACACACCTAGTCCGGCAAACGCTCGGCGACCATCCAGACGCCGCCGGCGTCGACCATGTACTGCTCTCGACGAAACCGTTCGTCTTGCCCGGGGCGAGCTCCGCTCCGAGCGCGACTCCCACCCGTCGTGTCGACGCTCCGTGTGTCGGTGTCGATGTTGCGCACGGTCGCCCGCACGAATCGAAGCCCCTCGCCGCGCAGCGTCGTGTACGGGTAGCGCTCCTCGGCTTCGGTGCGACGCCCGAACAGCACGTCGATCTTGGAAAACCCGATGAAGAACGAGTCACTTCTGTCGACCAGTGTGACCTCGTAGCCGTCGCGCAGGCGCGCGCCGAGGCCCCAGCGCCGTTTCGAGCCCGCCGAAGCCCGCACCAAGGATCTTCACGAATCACCGCCTGTTGGGGGAAGTAGTGGAGCGCCCGTCAGCTCGGCAGCCCGAGCTCGCGCCAGTTGAGCATGCCACCCTTCAGGTTCGCGACCCGGGTCAGGCCGGCCTTCTGGAGAATGTTGGTGCCCAGACCCGAGCGTTTGCCCGTCCCACACACAACGACGACCGGTTTGTCCGAGGGCACGTCGGCAACCCGAGCCCGCAGCTCCTCGAGCGGCACGAGCTGCGCCCCTTCGAGGTGGCCGAGCTCACCGTCGAACTCGGCGGCCGAGCGCACGTCGAGCAGGTGCAGGTCGCTCCGGTGACGTGCGACCCACTCCGCGGCGATTTCTGGGAGCCCCGCGTACGTCAGCCCCACCGGGCCCCAATCCGGCGCGCGCGGGACCTGGCCGTCTTCGGGTTTTCCCGAGCGCATGTTGGCCGGCAACGCGACCTCGAGCTGTTTTGGGTGCGGCAACCCGAGGTTCTGCATGTAGCCGACGAAGTCCTCTTCGCGCGCCTTGCCGCCAATGCGCGGATTGAAGCTGCGCTCCTCACCGATGGTGCTCGAGGCGCGCCCCTCGTAGTCGTGGCCCGGGCACACCACGCAGTCGTCGGGCAGCGAGAAGAGCTGCTCGCGAATCGAACGAAAGAGCTGTGCGGCGTTGCCCTGCTGGAAGTCCGTACGGCCGGCACCCCGAACGAGCAGCGCGTCGCCGGTGAAGACCCGTTTGTGGTCGGCGCTCACGAACGCCAAGCAGCCGTCGGTGTGGCCGGGCGTCGCCCGCACCTCGAGGCTCTGCGCGCCGAAGCGAATCACATCGCCATGGCCGAGCGGCTGGTCCACATTCTCGGCGCCGCAAGCGCGGGCGAGCGCAATCTTGCTGCCGAAGGCCTGTTTCATCAGCCAGGCGCCCGTCACGTGGTCCGCGTGGCAGTGGGTGTCCAGCGTCAGCTGGAGCTTCAGCCCGAGCTCGCGGATCAACGCCGCGTCGCGCGCGTGTCGCTCGAAGACCGAGTCGATCAGCACCGCCTCGCCCGTGGCCTCGTCGGCAAGCAGATAGGTGTACGTGCAGGAAACCAGGTCAAACAGCTGCCGGAAGGTCATTTGTCACTCCAGTGAACGACCATACAGCGTGCACCCCTGGAAGGAAGCCCTAGCGCGCCGAACCGTGTCGGCCAGCGCCACCCGCAAACGAGCGCGCACCCTCCGCGGCCTCCGCGAGCACCTCCCGCCCGCGTCTTGCCTCGGCTTCGAGCCCGCTCGACAGCGGCACGTCGAAGGCCGCGTAGACCGAGGTCCGGTCCACCAGCAGACAGGACCAGGGGAAGGCCGCGAGCTCCTGGCCGAGCGCCACGGCGGCCTCGAGCGCAGCGCCGTCGTCCACGACCCGATTGACGAGCCCGATGCGCTCCGCCTCCACGGCGTCGATCAAGCGACCGCTCAGCACCAGATCGAGGGCGCGACCAAGCCCCACGATCCGCGGCAGTCGCTGGGTGCCACCGTCGATCAGCGGCACACCCCAGCGCCGCTCCAGACAACCAAAGAGCGACGAACGCCCAGCGACGCGGAGATCGCAGAACACCGCGAGCTCGAGACCCCCGGCAACACAGTGTCCCTCGACTGCCGCGATGCAGGGCTTCGAAGACACGAGCCGCGTGAAACCCATGGGGCCCTCCGGCGCGTCGACGTCGTTGTCCAGCGCCTTCAGATCCGCTCCCGCACAGAACGTGCCCCCGCTCCCCGTCAGCACCAGCACCCTCGCGGCCTCGCTGGCGTCGAACTCCCGGAACGCCGCCAGGAGCTCGCCGGCGGTTCGCCGGTCGACCGCGTTCTTGCGCTCGGGGCGGTCCAAGCTGACCACCGTCACCGCTCCCCGAATTTCGGTTCGCACGTTCATCGTATGCTCCTTGCTCGTTCCCCCAAGAGCTCCAAGTAGAGGCGCTCGTAGCGCCGCGCCACGACCCGAGCGTCGTGCTCGGCCTCGAGCCGCGCCCACTGCGCTCGTCGGACCGCGTCCGTGTGCTCGCTGCTCTTCACCAGCTCGAGCACCGCCCGGACATAACCCGCCTGGTCCCCTGGCGCGATCCGCAGCGTACCCCCGAGCTCGGCGAGCGGGCCCTGGTCCTGACAGATGACCGGGACACCGAGCCGCATCGACTCGAGCAGCACGATGGGCAGGTCGACCTTTCCCCACAGATCATCGACGGGAAACAGCACCGCGCGGGCGTCCTCGATCAGCGCCAGCACATCCGGAAGTGTGTCGGTGAAGCGCGTGTGCCGTGCAGAAAGCCGACGCTGCAGTGCCGCGGCAACGGCGTGTGCGCGCGAGGTCTTGGCGCGGTACGCAAACACGATCACGACGTCCGGCAACTCCCGCGCGAGCGGCTCGACCAGAGCCGCCACGTTCTCGGCGCCGGCGGACAGCTCGATGTCCCCGGGGTACACGAGCACGGGTGCGCCCTCAGGGAGGCCGAGGCGTTCGTAGAGAGCGCGGCGCTCGGACACTGGCCGGGATGGGATGGCGGCTACCGGCGGCGGGATGACCTCGATGCGGCGACGCGGCGCATGCTCTGCGATGCGGGCGGCGGTGGCATGGCTCTGAGCCACGACGATGTCACCAAACAAGAGGCGGTCGATGTGTTCGAAGCTGCGCGGCGGCGACGCGATGGTCTGCACGACGGGTGTGCGTCGCAGACTGCGGAGCAGTCGACCGATGACGCTGGTCTTGGGGTTGGGTGCGAACACGAAGTGCCAGAGCGCGGCGCCAGGATAACGGGCGACGAACAGGGCGGCGCGGGCGTTCTCGGCCAAGGCCGGTGTGTGGTGACCCGCATCCGAGTAGACGCTCGCGAGCTCGACTCCCGGGAGCGGCGCCGCGCCAGGGGTCGCCATGACGACGGGATGGAACCCTTCCAGGTGAGTCGCGACGTCTCGAACCAGACACTTCGTGCCGTCGTGGTAGGGCGGAACCACCGGCTTGGAGACGAACAGCACACGGGGCGGCGTGGGCACGCACCCCTATCGAACGGCCAGTGTGGCCGCGTCAACCACCCGTCAGCGGGTCGCCGCAGCCAGGGCTTCGGGCGCGCGTTTTACTGCGCTGGCGACGGCGGCCGCGAGCACCAGCCGCCTGAGCTCGGGTGAGCGTTTCTTGGCTTCGGCGGTGCTCGCCCGAGTGCTCGCCGAGCCGCTGACCGTGCCGGCGATGGCTTGCTCGGGCATGCGGTGGACGACGTACTCCACACTCGCGGAGTAGACGACCTCGGACCCCTCCTGGGATTCGTTCATTTTTCGCAAGAGCCCCGTCACCATCACCATCGGTGTCTTTTTGCCCTTGCTCTCGGGCTCGGCTCCGGACTTCTCGTCCATGACCCTCACCCCGGGAAGCTCGCCGAACTTCTGGCGGCTCGCGTCCTCCAGCTCACCCACGAGCTTCCCGCGTACGTCCTTGCCGGTGCGCATGCGGCCAATCTTCACGATCATCTTGGCGACGCTGCTGGTGGTGACCATGCGCAGCGACGCCAAGGTCGCCGCGATCTGAGAGCGCACCGCCGATGACGAATCCTTCTTGTGCGCCTCGAGCGCCGTGATGCTCTTCTTGTCAGCCAGCACTTTCAGTGCCGCCGCGGAAGCGGTGCGCACTGCAGCGTTGTCGTCGTCGAGGGCCTTCTCGAGAGGTTCACGCGCGTCCGGGTGTTTGGTCTTGCCAAGCTGCAGCGCGGCCTGCACGCGCACACGGAAGTCGGCGCCGTTCTGCAGCCGCTCGATCAGCTGATCGACGCTGCCTCCAGCGTAGGCGCTTCCGTGCGAGAGGGTCAGCGCTATGGCGCACGCTACGGATAGCGCGAATCGTCGCAGTCGCAGACTGAGCCAGAACCGCACGCTGATGAAATCGTACCCCAGCGGTGGCCCATTCCCAAGCCGCGCGATGTACTTACATCGACGTACAGCGGAGAGCGTCGGCTACATCGAGCTCTGCGTCGAGCGTCACTTCAAGAGCTCGGCGACGTGCGCATCGATTTCGGCCTCGTCGCCCTGGTGGAATCCAGGGTGCACGTAACGCACGATGCCGTTCTGGTCGATCACGTACGCCGTTGGCATCGTGGGTGGTTGGTAGGTTTCCGAGACGCTCTGACCTTCGTCCCAGCCGAGAGGAAACTTGCCACCGTTCTTCTTGGCAAACTCGGCGATGCCGTCGGGGTCGTCGTCGATGCTGATGCCGATGACCACGAGCTTGCCGGAATACTTTTCCGCCAGCTGCTGGTGGTGCGGAAACGAGTCCTTGCAGGGTTCACACCACGTCGCCCAAAAGTCGACGAGCATGACCTTCCCGGCACCGTCGGCCAACGACACCTTCTTCACTCCCCCCGAGTATCCGGGGAGCTCGAAGGCGGGGGCCGGCGCGCCGAGCAGCGGGTGCTCGGCGCCGCTGCCACTCTGAGCCGGACCCATCTTTCCGCATCCAATCGACGTGAGCGCGAGGCTCACGCCGACGACCACGCCCCCCAGGCGCGCGACGCTTGGCGGCATCACTTCTTCTTCTTTTCCTTCTTCTTGTCTTCTTTGGCGTCGCCCTTCGGCAGTTCGTCCGGGCAGCCGTCTTCGTCCTGGAAGCCGTTCATGGTCTCCGGCTGGTCTCCGCACTCGTCCTGCTGGTCGGGCACGCCGTCGTTGTCGTTGTCCGGATCCGGGCAACCGTCGGTGTCCTGGAAGCCGTCGGTGTCCTCCGCCTGATCCGGGCACTTGTCCAGCTTGTCCGACACGCCGTCGTTGTCCCGGTCGGGCTCGTCCGGGCAACCGTCGTCGTCTTTGTAGCCGTTCTTGGTCTCCGCCTTGTTCGGGCAACGATCCTGGTCGTCGTTGACGCCGTCCTTGTCGTTGTCCAGCTCGGGACAGCCGTCCTTGTCCTCGAACCCGTCGGGATCCTCGGCTTGACTCGGGCACTTGTCCTGCTCGTCGGGGATCATGTCGCCGTCGTTGTCGGCGTCTGGACAGCCGTCGTTGTCCTGGTAGCCGTCCTTGTCCTCGGGCACGGTCGGACACTGATCCTTGTCGTCGGGGATCCCGTCGCCGTCGCGATCGCCGCCCTCGGCGACGTACATCAGGCCGAGAATGCCGCGCACCTTCGGCACGCCCACGCCTTGGATCACCCCGGTGCCCACACCGGCGAAGATCACGAAGGGCGAGTCGAGAGGCATGATCTGGACGCCGCCGTCGACCTCGAGGGAGTTCGTCCCGTTCTTGGCGCTGAACTTGGTCGCGCCGAAGCCGTCGAGGATCACGCGGAGCGTGGGGCTGGGTTTGAAGCCGCCGGCGACGCCATAGCGGAACTCGGGCCCAAGCTCGGTGGAGCCGACCCGCCCTTTGCCGCGGTACACGGCGGCGAGGTTGCCGCCGAACGAGAACGGGCCTTGCTCACCGTCGAAGATGCCGCGCAGACCCGCAGTCGGGGTCGCGTCCCCGATGTAACTGTCTTTGGCCGTTGCGCGACCCAGCGGTCCGGTAAAGAACGCACCGACTCCGACCACGAAGGGATCCCTGATCTCGCCGTGCAGCCGGTACTTGCCCTCGAGGGTCGCGTCCCCGAGGCCAACCGCGTTGATGCCGCCCTCCTCCGGAACACCCCCGTCCGCGAGGCCGTCGCCGCTGGCCCAGGTAACCGGGATCTTCAGCCCGAGCTGCAGGCGGGGAATGGGCGTGAGAGACGCGAGCGCGTCACCCGTGACCATGTTTTCGATGACTTTGACGTCATCCGTGCCGGTCGCGTTCTTGTCATCACAGTTGGTGTCGCTGAAACAACTCCGAACCACGAACGGTTCCCAGGAGTAGTTGACCATCAGGCCCGCGCTCCACGCCATCTGTCCGTCGGTGCGCACACCCCGGGTGGAGAAGTAGTTGCGAGGCCCCGGAGCCGGGTCGAAGCGCTGCGCCGAGAACTCCTTTTCCTTCGCGTCCTGGGCCTGCGCGGTGACCGAACCCAAGCTGACGCCGAGCAAACTGGCAACTCCGAGCAGGTGCGCCGCGCGGAGCGGGCGCCGGGATCGCCTGGGGGTGAGGGGGTCAGGTGGCAGCGGGGCGACGAACAACGGCAACGGGATCTCCTCCGACACTGAGGGGCACCCTCAGCGAAGCCAAGGCTCGCACACCCCACCAGCGTTTCGCAACGGCCTTGATAGCGCTTTTTTCAGCGAAGAATGTCGTCGATTTCTCCCTGGAGCCGCTGCCCGGCTATCCTCGCCTTCGTGGCGCTCTGCCCCGCATGCAAGAACATCCTCGACGATGCGGCCCGCTTCTGCACGCAGTGCGGCTCGCCTCAACCCGCTCGTGAGGCGGAGCGCCGCTTCGGTGACGGCAGCGAGCTCGACCTCGAGTGGGGGCGGGTCGTGGTGGGGCCTCGGATCGGGGAGGGCGGCATGGGGGTAGTCCACCGCGGTTGGCTCTATTACAACCCCGCAGGCTCATCGGCCGGTACACCGGCGCACCCGGTTGCCGTCAAGGTGCTCCACCCGATGCTGAAGAGCCGGGAGCGGGCGCGGCGATTGTTCAAGGGCGAAGCGAGCGCCCTCGGACGCCTGTCCCACCCCAACATCGTACACTTCTTTGCGATGGCGGAGCTCGCGGGCCAGCTCGCGATCGTGCTGGAGCTGGTCGAGGGCGAGCCGCTGTCCGAGCTGATCGCACGCCAGGCCAAGAGCAGCACGCCCGGAGGATTGCCTTGCATGGCATTCATGCGCGCTTGGCATTTCTTCTCGCAGCTCTTGGGTGCGCTCGCCGCGATTCACGCCCTCGGCATCATCCATCGCGACGTGAAACCCAGCAACGTGCTGGTGCGCGTGGACGGTGTGGTCAAGCTCACGGACTTTGGTATCGCCCGCCTGCCCGCCGACGAGGCGAAGAACACGGGCGGGATGGCGCCCGGGACCGGCGCCTACATGTCGCCCGAGCAGGTACTCGGCAAGGACATCGACGCGCGCGGCGATCTCTACAGCGCGGCCATCGTGCTCTACGAGATGCTGACCGGGGTCACGCCCTTCGATTCACCGCTGCGCAACGAGATCATGGTGCGCACGGCGCAGATCGAGGAGTCACCGCCGCCGTTCACGAGCTTCGTTCCGCAAGCACCGCCGGTGCTCGATCTGCTGTTCTCGCGGGCGCTGGCCAAAGATCCAATGCATCGCTTCAACTCGGCCATCGAGCTGGGTGAAGCGTTTCGGGAGGCGCTGAGCCTGCCCGAGAGTGCGGGCTGGGCGGCGCAGCAGCGACTCGCGGACCACGCTCAGGCCATCTCTCAGCTCGGCTTGCGCCAGAGCAGCCCGTCGTCCGTCCCCAAGACCCAAGCCGACCAGATGCGCACCGACGTCATGGCCGCCTACGAAGACAGCTCGGGCGCCCGCGCGTGAACCCCGCGAAAGCGCGCCGAAAAGAGCGTCGTTGACAGTCTCGTCGGGCGCGTGCGATAGCCTCGACCGGCCGTCCACCCATGCCCAAGCGTTCCGCCTTCCTTTTGTCTCTGAGCTGGGTCGTGACGAGCGCCCTGGCGGCGGCCCAAGCGCCGGCGCCGGCGGCACCGAAGCCACCCCCGGCGGCGCCAGCCCCGGCAAAACCTCCCGCAGCCGCGCCCGGCAAACCCGCGGCTCCCGGCAAACCCGCGGCGCCGGCAGCGGCTCCCGGCAAACCCGGGACGCCCGCAGCTACGCCCGGCAAACCTCCGGCAGGCGCCAAGCCGCCGGCCGCGGCAGCAGAAGAAGAGCTGCCGCCGGAGGTCGATACCGACCCGGGTGACGGCGGAGAAGAAGCGCCTACGCCGATTCCACCGACGACCGGCAAGGGACCCGCCGGCACCGGCGTGACCCCCACGCCCGCACCGGGCACAGGCTTCGGGCCCATGCCCATGTGGCCGCAGCCCGGCACGGACGCCGCGGCGCTGCAGAAACAAGGCACGGAGCCGGCAGGCGCGCAGAAGAAAGCGAAGTCGTCCGACGAGATCTACGCCGAAGACTGGTGGTCCCACGCGCGACCCATCTTCGAGATCCACGGTTACTACCGCCTGCGCGCCGAGCTGTTCCACAACTTCTCACTCGGCCGGGTCGACGCACCGAACCAGGCGCTGTGGCCGATGCCGAGCGACAACCGCTACATCGGGCGGGGCGGCAGCGCCTACGGGCCGGCGCTGTGTACGGGAGACGAGTCGCCGGAGTCGTTCTCCGCAAGTGACGATCCGCGGGACGGCCTCTACCCGTGCAAGAACAAGACACAAGCCGGCGCCAACATGCGCTTCCGGCTCAATCCGGAGCTGCACGTCTCGGACAACCTGCGGGTGATGTCGCAGATCGATCTGCTCGACAACCTGGTGCTCGGGTCGACGCCCGAGGGTTATTCGAACTCTTCCACGGCGACCGGCGCTCAGGTCACCAAGCGCAGCGGGTACAACCCCATCGGCGCCTTCGACAACACCCAGTCGCCTCCCAGCGACGGGCGCAACAGCTTCCGCGACAGCATTCGCGTCAAGCGCGTCTGGGCGGAATACATGACCCCCGTCGGGCAGCTGCGGTTCGGGCGCATGCCCAGCCACTGGGGCCTGGGGATCTTGGCCAACAGCGGAGACGGGCCGGACGACGACTACCAGTCGACTGCGGACCGCATCATGTTCGTCACGGGGCTCAAATCCCTCGACCTCTACCTCGGCGCCGCCTGGGACTTCACCAACGAGGGTGCGACCAGCGACTCGTTGAACCAACCCCAAGCTCAGCCCTACGATCTCGGTCAGCTCGACGACGTCGATCAGTACGTGCTGGTGCTGGCGCGGCGCAAGAACCCCGACCTGACCCAGCTGGCGCTCGCCAAGGGCGACCTGGTGCTGAACGGCGGCGCGTACATCGTGCACCGCCGCCAGCTGATCGCCAACGAGGGCGAGGGCGGGACCTGCAACAACGGTGCGCCGACGCTGGGTTGCCCCACGGAGAACGTCGGCACAGGTTACGTGCGGCGCGGTGCGGTGGCGTGGATCCCGGATTTCTGGCTGCAGATCTTGTACAAGAAGTTCCGCTTCGAGTCCGAGCTCGCCACCGTGCAGGGCTCCATCGAGAGCACGCCGGACGACGCGGTCAACGGCCGCAAGATCCGCATGTGGGGCTTTGCGACGGAGATCGAGCAGAAGCTGGTCGAAGATCGGCTGAAGCTCGAGTTCAAGACCGGTTGGGCGTCCGGTGACCCCGACGTCTACGGTCCAATCGATGGTGCCGGTGGGCTCTCCCCGGGTTTCAGCGGCCTACAGCCTCAGCGCGGCGACAACACCATCAGCACCTTTCGCTTCCACCCCAACTACAAGGTGGATCTGATCCTCCACCGCAACCTGCTGTCGCGGGTGCAGGGCAGCTACTACTTCCGCCCCAGCGTCGAGTACGACTTCGTGCGCGAGGCGAGCGGCCAGCGGTTTGGCGGCGGCTTCGCGGGGATCTGGAGCCGCGCCAGCGAGTTCGTGCAGACCCCGGGTCACAAGCGCGATCTGGGCATCGAGCTGGATCTCTCGCTCTATTACCAGTCCAAGGACGGCTCGCTGAACGACCACCACGCCAAGCCCGGCGGCTTCTACACGATGCTGCAGTGGGGCGTGCTCTTCCCGATGGGCGGGCTCGGCTACCAGCAAGATCGCGAAGCCGGTCAGATCGAACAGGACCTGGGAGCCGGCGCGTCCGAGACCAGCACCGCGCAGATCCTCCGCTGGTACCTCGGCGTACTGTTCTGATGCGGCGCGGGCTCAGGCCCAGCTCAACCGGAACTCACACAGGCCGGCGCCCTGGCTGCGACACGAGAGCTCGACCACCTCGGGCTGTTTGCGCGGGCCCATCTCCAGGGAGCCGAGCATCCAGCCGCCGACGGCCTTGCAGTGCGCCGTGTGTGGCTCCGGAAAATCGAGGATGCTGACCATCAGGGCCGTGCTCCCTGCAGCGCGACTCACCAGCCGGCCGCCGTCGTAGTGTTTGCCCCACAGGCTGCCGACGAGGCTGACCAACATGCCCGGGGTCACGTGGCGGATGATCAACCCCTTCCACGCACCGACGTTGTGGCTCGCGGCAAAGCGCCCGCTCTGCCAGATCAGCTCGCCGTCACCTCGACCCCACAAACGGTCGATGAGCAGGTTGGCCTCGACGAAGAGCGCGAACGGGACCCAGCCACCGGGCGGCGAGTCCTTGGACGAGAGCAGCTGCCGCAGCTCCGGAGAGGCGTGCTCGTGATACCGCTGCGTGGCCTCGTCGCCAAAGCGCTCACGCACGAAGGCATCGCGCACCCGCACGGTCGCCGCTTGCACGCGCGCCGGGCGCCTGGGTACGACCGAAACACTCATCCCCGGGTCAGGGTAGCCAACCGGAGCGCGAAGGGCCAGATGGACGGGCGGAATGGCACTCTTGACCGGAGGTCTCTCTGCCCTGCGCGGCCGTCGGAGCCAGCATCAGGTGACCGTGTCGGGGGCGGCGGCGGCAATTGCGCGCGGCGCACCAGCGCAGGAGCCATGGTCCAACGACTCGAGCCGTCGCGGCGTTGAGCGCAATGCTGGTCAGCGCTAGCCGACGGCCCCCCCAGTGCGCCCCCGCACCCGCTCCCGCCCTCGCCCTCGCGAAGTGGCCGCCCGCGGGCCCCGTGGCGGCCCACAGCGGCCGAGGACGGACGCAAGGGGGGAACGGCCGCCCGCAGGCCGCGCAGCGGCCGAGGACGGACGAGGCGGGGGCACCCACATCAATCGCCGTTGCGAATTTGTGCGCGCCCCGGCGGGCCAATCCGCGCACGGGCCTGGTCAAGCTGCCGCCAGCTGGTAAAGATCCACGACGCGCGCGCAAGCTCGGCCGGCTCGTGCATCTAGGAGATGGTATGGCTCGATTTCGCATCACCTCGGCAGTGATCTGCCTCTCGGTCTTCGCCTCGTTCGGCTGCAGCAGCAGCGACGGCGGCGGGGGCGGCGGCTCGACGAGTGGAGGGACCTCCGGCGGCGGCGCGGGCGGCACGCTCACGACCGGCGGCAGCGGAGGCACCGCGAGTGGTGGCAGCTCCGGAGCCGGCGGCTCCGCGTGCGCCAAGGGCCCCGGTTACCCATCGACCGATCCCTCGCATCAGGTCGACGAGCTCAACGCGACCATCCTCGACACGACCGGCGCGCCGGCGACCAAGGTATTGGCGCAGGTGTGTGGCCTCGACTTGTGCATCAACGGCAGCACCGACAACCAGGGAGTGGTCTGCACGCTCGACAAACAAACGAGCGTCTGTGCGCCGGGCATCCTGCCGAACGCCGAGTTCCGCCGCCCCGCGTTCAAATACGGCGACGGCATGGGTTACGTGAAGTTCGCCCAGCTCTTGCCGACGAACACCACCAAGTACGCCATTGGGGAGGTGAGAACTGCGAAGCTGCCCGATCCCTCCCAAGGTGTGACTCTCGTTCCGGGTGGCAGCGCGTCGAGCGGCGGCGCCACGCTGACCCTGGCGGCGGGCACCGACATCACGTTCGACGAGCTGACCTTCGATACCGACGAGCTGAAGAAGTTCCGCGCCGCCGAGGTGCCCCTCAGCAGCGCGCCGCCGGCGGTCGACAAGAGCGCGGGCTTCGAGATCATCGTCGGCACGACCCCCCTCGACACCGAGTTCTGTCCCCACGCCAAGCTGAGCGTGAAGAACACGGCGAGCTGGGCCGCAGGGACCGAGGTCGAGTTCTGGATCCACGGCATCGATCCAGGGGAAGAGTGGGCTCCCTACGCCGGCTGGGCCAAGGTCAGCGGCGGCAAGGTGACGAGTGATGGCCAGAGCGTCGAGACCAACGACGGCGAGGGCATCCCCGTTCTCAGCACCTTCGGCATCAAGAAGAAGTGATGGACCACCTGCCACGGTCCTCGAGCGGGGTCTGGGTGCTGGCGCTGCTCGCCTGCGCCTGCGGCACGAACCGCCCGGACATACCGGAGTACTTGCTGGCGGACGACGCAGGCAACACCGCCGGTTATCCGAGTGGACCCTACGCGAAGGACATCAAGGGCGACATCGGGCTCGTGCTCGGCGACCTCTCGTTTCAGCAGGGCTGGCTCGACCCCAAGACCGCCGGGTACGACACGGCCAAGCTCGCGCCCATCAGTCTCTCGGATTTTTACGATCCCGACGGCAGCAAGGGCAACGAGATCTTGCTGTTCAACACCGCGGCCGGCTGGTGTGGTGCGTGCAAGAACGAACACGAAGGGACCGGGACGAACCCGTCGCTCGGTGAACACGCGGCCTCGCTCGCGCCTCGGGGATTCAGGGTGCTGAGTGTGCTGTTCGAGGACGGGAACTTCAATCCCGCCCAGGAGAAACACCTGGTCGCCTGGGCGAAGTCTTATGAGACGAATTTCCCGTTTGCTCTCGATCCCGAGAATCAGCTCGGCGGTACCTTCGGCGTCGATCAGACCGCACCGCTCAACCTGGTGGTCGACGCCAAGACTATGAAGGTCCTGTTCGGAACGACGGGCGACAAGGGCGCGGTGATCTGGCCCTTCATCGAGACCGAGCTGGAAAAGCGCGGGAAGTAGGAGCGATGCGCGGGGCCTTGGTCTGGACCGCCTGGAGCGGCGCGCTCGGTTCGCTGCTCGTCGCCGGAGCTGCGAACGCCCTCGAGCCGGGGCGCCTCGGCGACGACGCAGTTCACCTGGACGTCACCGACGCGACCAGCGTGCTCTACAACTTCGACAACCGCGACACTCGCCCATTGGACGTCCCGACCCGCGTCAACGACGAGTGGGGCATGTGGTACAACCGCTTCAACGTCCAGGCCTCGTGGGGCAAGTGGACGGCCGGACTGCGCATCGACAACGCGTGGTTCTATCGCTCTCCCTACCCGGAGGCGATCGCCCTCGACGTGGTGGAGAACCGGCCTGCGACCGCCGGCATCTCGGACGCGGCGCTGTTTCGCCAGAAGTTCAACGAAGCAGGCGCCGAGATGTCGAACCGCTACATCAACTGGGTCTACCCCGCGAAGTACTACGTCGGGTACTCCACGCGCGACGTGGAGGTGACCGCCGGAGACTTCTACGCCTCGTTCGGCCGCGGCTTCGTGCTCAGCGTTCGCAAGATGGACGAGCTGGCGAGCGACACCACGGTGCGCGGCGCGCGCATCACCGGGCGAGTGGACGCAGGTCCGCTGAAACTGCGGCTCAGCGCCCTCGGCGGCGAGATGAACCCGCTGCGCATCGACGAGGCCAGTGGGCGGTACCTCAGCGTCGACAAGGGCGTGACTCCGGGTTTCATCGCGGTCACCGAGGCCGGCATGCCCCGGGCCGTCGAGACCGACTTCCTCGGGGCCTCGCCGAGCTACGCGCCGGATCGGCTGGCCGCAGCTCAGCTCGAGGTGGCCCCAAAAGGCTTTCGCCTCGGCACCCAGGGTTCGCTGCTCTACCGTCAGGATCCCCTGTCGAGCGACGTCGTGCGCCAGGCCGACACCATCCTCACCGGCAGCCAGTCGCTCGAGATCGCGGACTTCGACGGTCACGGCGACGGCTACCTGGAGCTGGCGCTGCAGAGCCTGGACGACGCGAAGCGCGACGCGAGCAGCTCCGATCGCCAGCTGATCGACGGCAAGAAGGGTTACGCCGTCTACGCGGCGGTGACGCTGATTGAAAAGCCCGTGACGTTCACCTTCGAGGGCAAACACTACCGGCGCTTTTTTGCGCTCGCCGCCAACGTGGAGACGGCGCGCGCGCGCGAGTTTTCGTTGGTGCAGTACAGCGCCCCGCCGACGACCGAGGCGTTCTGGGTCGACACCGAGTTCGAGGGGTTCAACACCTGCGTCACCGGCGGTCGGCTCAAGGGCGACGTTCACCTCGGCAAGGACGAGAGCGTCTTCGCCTGGGTGGGTCACTACCGAACCTGGGCGGAGCGAGCCTTGAACGAGGCGTGTGACACGTCGAACGCCAACCTCAATCGGGTGTGGGATCTGGCGACCGGCATGGAGCTCACCGGTCAGCGGCGCAAGAGCCGGGCCAACCTCACCTTCGGTGCGCGCATCGATCAGGCCGAAGAGTCCCTCGCGGCCTCCAGCGGCGGTGTCACCAATCTTTATTACCAGGAGACCTACGCCCGCTACGACGTGCTGCGCTCGCTGGGTGGACCGTTCTCTCTGCAGTTTCAGGGCTGGCACCGGCGCCGACATCAGGTCGTCGGCGGCCCGGATGAGCCGTGGTTCGAGGGCCAACACCTGACGGGTGTCGACTGGTCGCCGCACCTCTCGGCGGCATTCGGCGTGGAGTACAGCTCGAACCCCGGCGTGCCGGCCACGTACTTCAACGGGCAGGTCAGCTACAAGATCACGTCGTCGTCGAGCGTGAGTGCCTTCGTCGGACAGCGGCGCGGCGCCCTGCGCTGTGTCGGCGGAGTGTGCCGGATTTATCCGCCGTTCGAGGGTGCACGCCTCGATGCCACGGTGCGGTTTTGAACCCAAACCTCGCTCCGCTCCCGGGCGCCGACTTCTTGCGCGCCGTCCGCGCTGGCGCATGCGTGGCGCTCGGCTTCAGTCTGCTGGGGTGCGGCGGCCCGACCTTCATCGCGCAGCAATACGCCGGCCCCGTCCGGCCTCGCGAGAGCATCGCCATCATCCGGGTCAACGGTGACAGCGGACTCGCGCTGCTCACCCTCGACGGGGAGGACATCGCGACGCGAGTGCCCGAAGACGCCCGCCTCCACGTCGAGGTGCTCCCGGGCCCACATCGGCTGATCATCGGGGACGTGTCGGGAACAGCGCGAGCGGTGGGGCGCGCGGCCTTCGTGGCCGAGGCGGGCAAGACCTACCGCCCGGTCTTCTCGGGCGAGGGCCCGGCGCCCATCGACACCGAGACCGTGATCCGGCCTGCTCGGGTGTACGAGGTGGACGACGGCAGGGACACGCTGCTGCGCGACGTCACGCTCGCTCGGGCGCTGGAAGCGCCCCCGCCCCTCCCTCCGCCCTGAACCGGCACTTCATCCATGTCGCATCGCAGCCTCGAGCCGGCGAGCTTTCGTCGCGAGCTCCGGACGACCACCACACTGGCGGGCCCGCTCGTGCTCGGGCACCTGTCGACCGCCCTGATCGGCTTCGTCGACAACGTGATCGCGGGGCATCACGGCACTCGCACGCTGGCCTCGGTCACCATCGGCAACGCCTTGTACTTCTTGCCGCTCACGGTGGTGATGGGCACCTTGATGGCGGTGCCGCCGTCGGTGTCCGAGCTGTACGGTGCAGGTCGGCGCCGGGAGATCGGTCCGTTGTTTCGGCAAGCGTTGTGGCTCGCCGTCGGGCTCGCGCCGCCGCTCTTTCTGTTCCTCACGCTCATCCCCCAGGCGCTGCCCGCCATGGGCATCGCCAGTGAAATTGCGCCGGGCGCGACCGCGTTTCTGCACGGCATTCGCTGGGGAGTGCCGGCGTTCTGTCTGTTCCTGTGTATGCGCTACATGAGTGATGGCGTGCAGTTCACGCTGCCCACCATGCTCCTGTCGTTCGGCGGGTTGCTCCTGCTCGTGCCGCTCGGTTACGCCCTGACCTACGGCGCCTTCGGCGCCCCGGAGCTCGGCGCAGGGGGACTCGGGTTTGCCACTGCCATCGTGCTCTGGACTCAGGCCATCGTGCTCGCGGTGTACCTGGCCCGTGCCCGCCGTTTTTCCGAGCTCGAGCTGTTCTCGCGCTTCGACCCGCCACGTGTCTCGGAGCTCGCGCGGTTGCTCGGCACGGGGCTGCCCATCGGTTTCACCGTGCTGATGGAGGGCAGCCTCTTCATCGTGGCGGCACTGCTCATCGGCCGCCTGGGTGAGGTGCCCGCGGCGGCCCACCAGGTCGCCATCAACGTGGCGAGTCTCGCCTTCATGATCCCGCTCGGCATCGCCGAGGCCACGACCGTACGGGTGGGACACGCCGTCGGTCGCGGCGACCGGCTGGGCATTCGCCGCGCCGCCTTCGCCGGGTTCGTGATCATGCTCGGCACTCAGCTCGTGTCCGGCGCCGTGTTGCTCCTCGGCAACCACGAGATTGTCCGCCTCTACACCAAGGACCCGGCCGTCGCTGCCCTGGCCGCCAGCTTGATCCTCTACGCGGCGGCGTTTCAGTTTCCCGACGGGGCGCAGGTGCTCTCCAATGGTGCTCTGCGCGGCCTCAGAGACACCCGCATGCCGATGATCCTCGCGGCGATCGCCTACTGGGTCGTTGGCATTCCGCTCGGGGCGAGCCTGAGCCTCCACTTCGGGCAGGGACCTCGCGGCATGTGGACGGGGCTCATCGTGGGTCTGACGGTGGCCGCGGTCCTGCTCGGCTCGCGCTTCCTCCGTTCGTCGCGCACGCTGCCGCTGATCGCACGGCCGGATCACGGCAGCTGAGCTCGGCCGCTGGGCGCCGCCCGCGGGGGCTCTACGAGCGCGCGTCGGGCTTCACTTGCGCGCGAGGGCGGCTTCCACGTCCTTGTCGACGGACGTCCCGTCGCCGGTGGTGTAGCCCTCTTTCTTGGTCAGCACACTGCCGTCCCGCCCGATGAGCACGCTGTAAGGCGCGCTCGTCTTGGGGTTGTAGAGGGCCACGACGCGGGTCTCCTGATCGAGCAAGATCGGGAACGAGACGCCGAGCTTCGACACCGTGCTCTTCACCTGCGCGGCCGACTCCGGCCCGTCGATGGAGACTCCGAGCACCACGAAGCCCTCGGCCTTGTGCTTCTTGTACAGCTCGTCGAGGTGGGGCATCGACGCCAGGCAGGGATCACAGAAGGTCGCCCAGAAGTCGATCAGGATCACGTCCTTGCCCAGGTGATCGGAGAGCCGCACCGTCTGGCCGTCGAGCGTCGAAAGCTCGAAGTCCGGCGGCTTGGCTCCTCCGGAGCTCGCGTCCGATGGGCCGCCCGCCGGGCTCGAGCCGCACGCCGCGACTCCCAGGACGAGCAGCGCCATCGCGACGCTCGAGCCTCGCCCGACCGCGCGCGCGAACGAACCCGCCGCCGTCACAGATTCGCGACCGCCGACTTGAGCTTGCTGAGCACTCCGGAGACACACTGCTGACCCGAGGAGCAGCCGCCGCTCTGGCACTCGTCGTTGGGCGCGGCGTAACAGCTGCTGGAGTCACAGCAGACGTCGGGGACGCTACCGCCCGAGAGGATCTCGACGATCTTCATCGTCTTGGTGTCGACGAAGAGGCCTCCGGGGACGGTGGCCTGTTTGAAGTACTTGGCAACCTTGAACGCGGGGTCGAGGCCCATCGGCGCTTCGACCTCGTATTTGACGCCCCACGACGTGAGGTTCACCGGCTTGGCGGGGTTCGGCGGGTTCGCGCCGTCTTCCATCAACGTGCCGAACAGCTCGACCCCGAGTGGCTTGATGTCGTTCTGGTAGGTCTTGTTGTCCCGCATGTAGCGGTACTCTTCGTTACACGGCCCACACCAGACCGCTGACGAGTTGATCCAGAGCAGCTTGATCGGTTTTGCCCCGGTCGGGTTGTAATACTGAGCGACGTTGACCGGCTCGAAGAGGCTGTTGTCGTAGCCCTCGGGCCCCGCCTGCCGGGGCGCCGTCCAGCCAAGCAACGCGAGCGGCTCGATGATGGAGCCGACCTGCGTGCCGTAGGGGCCCGCCGGATACTCGTACGCCGTGAACGGAGGCTCGGTGGTGGAGGTGCCACCGGCTGCGCCGCCGGTGCCATTGTTCACGACCGTGCCGTGATCGAAGTCGTTTTGTTTCGGAGGATCGCCCGCGTCGGAGCTGCCGCATCCAGTGATCGTGATCACACCAACCGCTGCGGAGAGCAGCAATGCCGTCTTCATGGGTAGCCTCCCGGGACTGTGCTAGACCCGCCGGGAGCATAGCGGGAGCGGCGATCCCGTCAAGCGCTGCCCCGGGGGCCTTTTCACCTCCGCCCGGCCGGGCTAAGGCGACTCGCCGAGTTATCGGGCCTTCCGGCTGGCGCGGCCGGCAGCGAACGCGGAAACGATGGTCACCATGATTAGGTCTCTCAAGGGGTATTCGGGTCTCTGGCGCAAGGCGGCACAGGCCTTCACCGCGGTCTTGGGACTATCGGCAACCGCGACCCTCGCGCTGCCCGCCTGCAGCAGCGACGACGCGGCAGCCGAGCCCTGCAAGGGCGTAGTCATCAACGGCGAGTGCCAGAAGAAGTGCGACGTGGCGGACTGCGTCTCGCCGGCGACGATGAAGTGCGTCGGCAATACCTGCGCGCAGACCTGCGCCGACGCGACCAAGGACTGTCCCGCTGGCAAATATTGCTACGGCACCAATGACGACACCGGCGCTGCGGGGCAGTTCTGCTTCTGGGCGCCCTTCACCGACGGAGGGAAGCAGCTCGGGCAATACGACACGACCTGCACCGTGGACACCGAGTGCGACGAGCTCCGCGGTTACAAGTGCCTGGGCGGGACGTGCAAACTCACCGGCTGCACGCTCAACAGTGACTGCGCGGCGGTCCCAGGTGCGTGTGTCAAGGATCCGAGCGGCGACCCCACCAAGAACGTGTGTGAGAAGTCCGACACCCCCGTCTTCGGCTTGGGCCACGCCTGCACCAAGTCGACCGAGTGTGATTCGGACCTGAGCCTCGGCTGTGTCGAAGGGGTGTGCGCGTACGTCGGCTGCACCACCCACGCCGACTGCGCGACCGTCGGTGAGTGCAAGACCGCCAAGAACGCCGAGGGCAAAGACGTCCTGGCTTGCGCCGCTGGCAAGACCTACCCGAAGGGGCAGTTCGGCTCTAAATGCACCAACGGCACCAACGCCGAGTGCGACGAGGCCAACGGCTTCGTGTGCATTGGCGCCGGCCCCGGTGACATCGAGGCTTACTGCACGAAGACGGGTTGCGGCTCCGACGACGACTGCGGCGCGGGCTATTCCTGCAACACCGTGCGGACCGGCAGAAAACCCTGCGTGACGGCCTGCGGCCTCACCGGCGTCGGGGGCAACCCGCCGAGCTGTGTGTCTGCCGCGGAGCTCGGGCCGGGCAAGGAGTTCTCCTGCGGCCCCATCACCTTGCTGCGGAAGCTGTGCCTGAAGCGGGAGTTCTGTGGCGACTGCAAGAGCGACGAGGACTGTCGCGCCATCCCGGGTCAGATCTGCGCCAGCGATGGCAAGGGTCACAAGTACTGCTCGGCCATCTGCGATCCGAACGTCTCGAACGCCTGTCCCTGGGGCACGGCGGCCGAGTGTGCGGTCCACGACACGGCCCTCGGCAAGCCCACCTGTGCCCACCGCTTCGGCGCGTGCAAGGGCACGGGCAAGGGTTGCGAGCCGTGCCGCGACGACGCCGACTGCCCAACGGGCCTGTGCCTGTCCACCGACTACGGCGGCGAGCACTACTGCTTGGATCTCGGACCGAAGTGCGACTGCACGGGGCTGCCGGTGACCCAGAACGTGCAGTGCACGGACGGCGGCTGCCCCAAGGCACCGAGCGGCATCACCATGAACTGCTACGGCGGCTCGGCGATCAAATCGTCCGGCAGCCCCCTCTATCAAACGTGTCTCGGTGCCGACAGCCTGCAGGGCAAGATTGCCCCCTACTCGAAGCCCGGCTGCTGGCCACCCCAGTGATCGGATTTGCATCAGTGGCAGAAATCGTTCGTCGAATGAGTCTGGTGGGGCGTTCGCTCCCGAAGAAGATCGTGAATAAGGAGAGCTTCCAATGAAGAAGATGAAGGGATTCCGATTCTTGGCCGGGCCGGCGCTGATTGCAGCGATGGCCCTGCCGTTTGGCGGCGGGTGTGACGCGGCGAAGGACGCGCAGAACGCCACGGAGTGCGCGGCCGAGCTGAAGGCCAAGGCCGAGGCTTTCCAGGGCGCGGTCAACGCGCTGGTCACGGTCAGCGGCGAAATGAAGGCCTCGTTGTCGGTGGCCTGCGCCAACATCGCCAAGGATCTGGGCGAGACTCCGCCGGACGTGGGCGACGGCAAGAACGTCTCCGACGACGATCTCAAGGCTGCGTGCAACAAGGCCTCCGTCGCGCTCGACGCGAAGATCAAGGCCAGCGGCTCGGTGACGCTGTCGATCGAGGGTGGCAAGTGCGAGGTCAACGCCCAGGCGCAGTTCAGCTGCGAGGGCAAATGCGATGTCAGTGGCAAGTGCGAGCCGCCGAAGCTCGAGCTGCGCTGTGACCCAGGTGAGCTCTCCGGCCAGTGCTCGGGTGAGTGCAAGGCCAGCGCGACCTGCGAGGGCTCGGCGACGGTGGCGGCCAACTGCGAAGGCACCTGCTCCGCTACTTGCACCGGAACCTGCGCGGGCACCTGCACCGGCAAGTGCGACGGGGCTGACAGCAGCGGCACCTGCGCTGGCAAATGCGAAGGCAAATGCGACACCGAGTGCAAGGGCACTTGCTCCGGTGAGTGCAAGCTCAGCGCGACCGCCAAGGTCAACTGCGGCGCCGAGGCCAGCTGCAAGGGTGGCTGCAGCGTCGAGTACACCGCGCCGAAGTGCGAGGGTGAGCTCAAGCCGCTCGAGTGCGACATCGACGCCGACTGCAAGGCCGGCTGCTCGGGTCAAGGCTCACTGACCGCGACCTGCACCCCGCCCAAGGTGGTCGTGCAGGCCTCGGGTGATGCAACCCTCTCGGCCACGCTCGAGGCGAACCTGCCGGCCATCCTCGACGTTGCGGCGAAGGGTGAGCTCGCGGGCAAAGCGGCGGCGGACATCGCGGTGAAGGCCGCGGACGTCGGCGCCGAGGTCGCCGCCTCAGCAGCCTGTGCCGTGACGTTCGGCGCGGACTTCGTGGCCCAGCTCCAGGCGTCGGTCGCGGCTTCGGCCTCGGTCAGCGTCTCGGTCTCGGCCAGCGCCAGCGCCAGCGGTTCGGCGACCGGCAGCGGCGGCGCCTGAGCAAACAGCGCTGCTAGAAGCAGGAGCCGGCGGTTCCTCTCGGGGCCGCCGGCTCTTTGCTTTTTGTGCACCCGGCCTTTGACAGGCATGCCTCCCGGTCCTACGGGAACGCGGGCCATGAGCAGCGAACAACAAACGCCGAGTGTGTCGGGACGAGTCGTCGCCGAAGGGGACCCCGTCCCCGGCGTGAAGAACGTCGTGTTGGTGATGAGCGGCAAGGGCGGGGTTGGCAAGAGCACGGTGGCCGCCAACCTGACGCTCGCGCTCAAACGCCAGGGTTATCGCGTTGGTTTGCTCGACGCGGACATGTACGGCCCGAGCGTGCCGACCATGTTCGGCATCACCGGCCAGCCCATGACCGATGGCAAGAAGATCCAGCCCCTCGAGCGCTTCGGGGTGAAGCTGATGAGCATTGGTTTCATGCTCGAAGATCCGAAGAGCGCCATCGTCTGGCGCGGGCCGATGCTGCACGGCGCGTTGGTGCAATTCCTGAAGGACGTGGACTGGGGTGAGCTCGACTTCTTGTTGCTCGACCTGCCGCCGGGCACCGGAGACATCGCCCTCACCCTCTCGCAGCAGCTGCGCACCAACGGCTCTGTCATCGTCACGACCCCCCAAGAGGTCGCGCTGATGGACGTCTACAAGTCCGTCAGCATGTGCCAGAAGGTCGGCATTCCGATCACCGGCGTGGTGGAGAACGAGAGCTATTTCATCTGCGACGGCTGCGACAAACGGCACGAGCTGTTCGGCGCCGGCGGCGGCGCCAAGGTCGCGGAGATGGCGGGAGCCCCCCTGCTCGGCCAGATCCCCATCCACCCGAGCGTCCGCGAGTGGGGTGACGCTGGCACTCCCCTGGTGCAGGCCTCCCCGGGCTCCGAGATGGCGCAGGCGTTCGTGCGGGTCGCCGAGCGCCTCGTGGAGCAGCTGGAAGCGGACAATGCGCGCGCTTCGGGCGGTCTGGTCATCGACCGGGCCGGCGGAGTCAACCGCCACCTGCCGATTTCGCGCTGACCTCGCCACAACCGAAACCGATCCGCGCGCCGCGATTGGCAGGCGGCAAAAGGCACGTTATAGGGCCGGTCCCCTCGTCGAGGGATGGTGCCCGCATGTCTTCCGAGATCGAAAACTCCACCGCCGACTCCGCGCCCGAAGGCGCTGAGCCGAACACCTCCGGCGAAGCTACGGCCGCGCCGGCCGCGGAGGCGTCGACAGGCACCCCCGTGACACCCGAAACCCCCGAGCCCGGCCAGTCGAGCACGGCAACGAGCGACGCGAGCGCGCCGCTTGTCGAACCGAGCCCGAGCGACGCCGAGTCCGCAAGCGCAGCCGCGACGGACGACGCCGCGAGCGCGGCGCCAGCCGCGGGCGGCGGCGAGAGCGAAGCTCCAGGCGACGACAGCGCGGGCGACGACGACGCCGACGACAGCGACGGCGACGGCGACGACGGGGCTTCGGCTGAAGGCGAAGCGGTCGAGGGCGAAGTAGCAACCGCGGACGGCGAACCGGGAAAAAAGAAGAAGCGACGGCGTCGCAAGAAGAAGAAGCCGGGCGACGGTAGTGCGGCGGCAGACGGTCAGAGCACCGGACGCGACGAGCACGCGCGGTCGCGCAGCCACCGACCGGCAACCGAGCGCGCACCGTTCCACGTCGGCGAAGAGGTGTTCGGCAAGGTGACGGCCGTGCTCGAGACGGCGGTCATGGTGGATCTGGCGGGCAAAGCCCTGGCCATCTTCGATCGCACCGAGATGAAGCCGGACGACCTGATGCCCAGCGTCGGAGATCGCTTCGTCGCGCACATCCACAACGACGGTGTGCGCGGCGGATTGGTCGTGCTCACCCGCAAGCCCCTCAGGGAAGAGGAGATCAAACCGGCGGTCGAGGCAGCGGCCAAGGACGGCAGCCTGGTCCACGGCCTGGTCACCGGCGCGATCAAAGGCGGCATCGAGGTCGACATCTCGGGCCTGCGCGCCTTCGCGCCCGCGTCGGGCATGGATCTGCACCCACAGAACGCCAACTTCAGCGGGCTGGTCGGCCAACGCCTCGACTTCAAGGTGATCCAGTACAAAAACGCGGGCCGCGACGTGGTCGTCTCGCGCCGCCCGATGCTGGAGGCCGAGGCCCACGAGCGGCGCAAACACGCGCTCACCCTGCTCACCGAAGAGCAGGTCCTCAAGGGCATCGTGCGCACGGTGGTCGAGTGGGGCGCTTTCGTTGCGCTTCCCGACGCGGAGAACCTCGAAGGCCTCGTGCACGTGTCGGAGGCCAGCCACGACTCCCGCGCTCGTATGGTCGACCTGCTTCGTCCCGGCGAACAGGTCGAGGTCAAGATCCTGAAGATCGACGAAAAGGGAAAGATCTGGCTGAGCCGCAAGGCGCTGATCGAGGACCCCTGGGCCGCCGCGCGAGAGAAGTATGCGCCGGGTAGCCGTCACTCCGGCAAGGTGCAGAAGCTCCTCGACTTCGGCGCTTTCGTCGAGCTCGAGCCGGGCATCGAAGCGCTGATCCACATCTCGGATCTCTCGCTGACCCGCATCGAACATCCGAACGAGGTGCTCAAAGAAGGGCAGGACGTCGACGTCGTCGTCCACAACTTCGACCCGCGCACCAAGAAGATCGCGCTCCACCCTGCTCCGCCCGCCGATCGTGCGGCCGAGGAGCCGCAGAAGGTCGCGCGCAACAGCATCGTCAAGGTCGAGGTGATCAAACACGAGGCCTCGGGGCTCATCGTGCGCATCCTCGGCGTCACGGGGCGTGGGGCGCGTGGTTTCTTGCCGGCCGGCCAGACCGGAACTCCGCGCGGCACCGATCTCCGGAAGTCGTTCAAGATGGGTTCGACCCTGGACGTCAAGGTCATCGACATCGATCCTCGGCGGGGTGAGCCCAAGCTCAGCATCAAGGGCATGGCCGAGGACGAAGAGCGGCGCGCCCATCGCGAGTACCGCCAGGCCCTGGCCAAAGAGGGCGGCTTCGGCACCCTCGGCGACTTGCTGGCCAAGAAGCTGAACAAAGGCGGCTGACCTCGCTCGCACCTGCCGCGTGGCGGGCCGCTATTCGCGCCGGAGTGCGTGGATGGGGTCGAGGCGCGCCGCCCGCCGCGCTGGGAAGAACCCGAAGGTGACGCCGATGGTCGTGCTCACGCCAAGCGCAACCATCAGTGCATCGGTGGACACACCCATCTGCCAGCCCAGGGCGTTGGCGATGCTGCGCACCGCGAGCACCGCCAGGAGTGCCCCCACCGCGCCACCCAGGAGCGACAGCACCACGGCCTCGACCAGGAACTGAAACATGATGTCGATCTCCCGGGCGCCAATCGCCATGCGGATCCCGATCTCCCGGGTTCGCTCGGTAACACTGACGAGCATGATGTTCATCACGCCGATCCCACCCACGACCAGGCTCACCAGCGCGATCGAGAGCAAGAGGGTGCGCAGCGTCCCCAAGATCCCCTCCTGGCGGCGCCGGAAGTCCTCTTGGCTGCGAACGCGGAAGTCGTTCTCGGCGCCCTCGGTCAGGCCATGCCTCTGGCGCAGGATGGCTTCGGCTTGGCGCTCGACCTCCGCCGCGGAGTCGGGCGTGGTCCCCTGCAACAAGATGCGCCCGACCTGGCCCGGGCGGGTGGGCAGGAGCTTGGCGCGCAGCGTTGCTACGGGCATCACGACCACGTCGTCCTGATCGTTGCCAAAGGGCCCCTGGCCTTTCTCGTCCAGGAGCCCGACGATTCGGAACGGGTGGCGTCCAATGCGCAGCGTCTGCCCGACGGGATCTTCGCTGCCGAACAGGTTGTTGCGCACGCCGACGCCGATCACACACACCTTCTCGCCGAGGGTCTCGCTCGAGACCGGCCAGAGCGTGCCTGACGACACCTTCCAGCGTCGGATGTCGAAGAACGCCCGGGTGCTACCCACGATGGTGGTGGGCGAGTTCGCGTCTCGCCAGGCGACCTGCGCCGAGCTGAAGAGAAGCGGCGCGGCTCGCTCCACCGCCGGGGCCTCGGCGGCCAGAGCCTCGGCGTCACCCTCGGTCAGGATGCCGACCGCCCGTTCGTCGCGCACGCCGCTGCGCAACGTCTCGGCCGGCATGACGATCAGCGCGTTTTCGCCCATGCTGTCGATGCGTCCGGAGATCTCCTGGGTCGCACCCTCACCCAGCGCAACCACAATGGTCACCGCGGCCACACCGATCAGGATCCCGAGCGCGGTCAAGCTCGCCCGGAGCGGACTGCGCTTGAGCGCGCCGAAGGCGAGCAAGAACGCAATCCAGACCGCACCGAAGATCCTACTCATGGTGCAGCGCCTCGATCGGGTCGAGATGCGCGGCGCGCCGCGCGGGCCAGAACCCGAACACCAACCCGATGATCACGCTGGTGCCAACGGCCACGGCGATGGCCTGCAGGCTGATCTGCATCGGGAAGCCGAGATCCTTGGCGAAGACCTGCATCAAGATCGCGGCCACGACGATGCCCGCAACGCCGCCGAAGAGTGTGAGCGCGATCGACTCCAGCAGAAACTGGAACTGGATGTCGGCCGGGCGCGCTCCGATCGCCATCCGAATGCCGATCTCGCGGGTGCGCTCGGTGACCCCCACGAGCATGATGTTCATCACCCCAACCCCGCCGACCAAGAGTGAGATGGCAGCGACCGAGAGCAGCAAGATCGTCAGCACCGTGAAGATGCCCTCCTGCATGCGCTGAAATTCCTGCTGGGTTCCGATGCGAAAGTCCGGCTCTTCACCCTCCGCAATCTGGTGACGCTGGAGCAAGATCTGGCGCACCTGACGCTCGGCTTCGCTGCTGTGCTCCGCGCTCTTTGCCGACGCCATCACCAGCTGGACGCGATCCCCTAGCGTGGGCACGACCCGCGAGCGCCAGGTCCCGATCGGGATCAGGATGCGGTCGTCCTGATCTTCGAACGGCGATTGGCCCTTCGAGCGCAGCGTGCCGATGATCTGAAATGGGTGTTTCCCGACCCGCACCCAGCGCCCGACGGGGTCCTGGTTGCCGAACAACTTCGTCTGGGCAGTGGGCGCGATCAGCGCGACCTTGGCCTTGGTCAGCGCCTCACTCTCGTTGAAACGCCGCCCGGTCGCGACCTCGTAGCCGCGCACGGCGAAGTAGCTGTGGTCCACCCCCATCACGCCGATCTTGCCGTTGCCGAACTCACTCACGAGCTGGGCCTTGACCTCGGAGTAGACCGTCACGGCGGTCACCGCCGTCGCCTCGCGGCGAATGGCCTCGGCGTCGCGCTCCGTCAGCCCCATGCCCATGCTGGCCCGGGATTTCGCGCCGCTCTTGGCCGAGGGTTGTGAGAACACGAAGATGACGTTGGAGCCCAGGCTCTGGATCTGTTTGTCGATCTCGCCGCGGGCGCCGGCGCCCAGAGCCGCCACCAGCACCACCGCCGCCACACCGATCAGGATGCCGATGGACGTGAGCAGGGACCGCAGGCGCTGGCGAACCAGGGCCGAGAGCGCCATGCGCAACGAGGTCAGGACCGCGTTCACGGACTGCTCTCGGCGAGCGCGAGCCTGGGGGCCGCGTTCCGCTCGTCGCGATCGATGCGCCCGTCGCGCACGGTGATGATGCGGCGTGCACAGGCCGCGATGTCCGCTTCGTGAGTCACGATCACGACCGTGATGCCGTGGTCCGTCGACAAGGCCTGGAGCAGGCCGAGCACGTCGTGACTGGTGCGGGTGTCGAGGTTGCCCGTGGGTTCGTCCGCCAGGAGCAGCGGCGGATTCGTGACCAGCGCCCGGGCGATGGCCACCCGCTGTTGCTGCCCACCGGAGAGCTGCGCGGGCGTGTGGTGCGCTCGGTCAGCCAGCCCTACCTGCGCCAGGGCGCGCGCCGCCCGCCGGAAGCGCTCGCGGGCGCCGATGCCGCGGTACACCAGCGGCAGCTCGACGTTCTCGAGAGCCGTGGTGCGCGGCAGCAGATTGAAACCCTGGAACACGAACCCGATCAGTCGGTTTCGCACCAGCGCCCGCTGATCGGTGGAGCGCTCCGTCACGTCGATACCCGCCAGCTCGTAGCGACCCCGCGTGGGGCGATCGAGGCAGCCCAAGATGTTCATCAGCGTGCTCTTACCGCTGCCGCTCGTGCCCACCACCGCCACGAACTCGCCGGACCCGATCTCGAGCTCCACGTCGACCAACGCGTGCACGATCTCCGGACCGCTCATGTAGTCCTTGCATACGCCGCTGAGACCGATGAGCCGGGACATCTGGATCAGAACATGCCGAAGCGTTTTTTCTGTTTGTCTTCGCGTTGCTCGACGACAATCGCCTGCCCCGCGACGAGCCCGGCAGGGTCGGCCAGCTCGGTCCAGACACCATCGGTGATGCCCACACCGACCACTTTGTCTTCGGTGGTCTCGGAGCCGAGCGGGCCGCCGCTGATCACGTAGACGCGGCCTTTGCCCGGGTCGAGCGGTGGGGGCGGCTTCACCGGCTTTGGCTTGCCGTCCTCGTCTTTTTCCGGGAGTGGGCGAAACCGGAGCGCGGCGTTGCGCACCGCCAATGAGCCTTTGGCCTCGCGGGTCTTGATGGTGACGGTGGCGGTCATGCCGGGACGCAGCTTGAACGCCGGGTTCGCCACCTCGATCACGGCCGAATACGTGACCACACCCTGCACGTTGTTCGGGCTGAAGCGCACCTGGGTCACGGTGCCTTCGAACTTCTCACCGACGAACGCGTCGACGACGACCTCGGCCTTCATCTTCTCTCGGATCTTGCCGACGTCGGCCTCGTCGATCTCCGCGAGCACCTGCATCTTTGCCAGGTCCTGCGCGATCACGAACAGCACCGGCGCCGAGAAGCTGGCTGCTACGGTCTGCCCCGGGTCGATGGCGCGGTTGACCACGATGCCGTCGATGGGCGAGAAGATCCGCGCGTAGGCCAGCGTCGTGCGAGCACCCGAGAGCTGCGCGCGGATCTGGGAGATTTGCGCCTTCGACGCCGCCAGATCCGCCTCGGCCACGTCGTGCTCGCCCTGTGCCTGCTCCACGTCCGCAGGCGTGGCAATGCCCTCGGCCTTGAGACCTTGCAGACGCTTGAGCCCAGCCGCCGCCGTCGAGAGGCGCGCCTGCGCGCGCTTGGCGCTCGCCTCTGCCGCCTTCAGCTGAGCGCCGGACTGACTCACCTGTGCGCCGTAGAGCGTGGGATCGATCTCCGCCAGCAGATCGCCCTTCTTCACGGTGGTGTTGAAGTCGACATGGACCTTCACGATGCGGCCGGACACCTGAGCGCCGACCTGGACCTCCGTCAGAGGTTTCACGCTGCCGGTGGACTGAACTTGCTCGACGACGTCGCGACTCTCGATGACCTCCGTGGCAAAACGCGGAGTCGGAGGCGGGCGGGTGGCGCGTCGGTACGCGCCGATGCCGCCAATCACCCCCGCCAGCACCACCACGACGGCGAGCCGGCGCAGCCAGCGCCGGGCGCCCTGGGCGCGCAGCTGTTTCTCCAACTCACGGACGGCGTCGGTCACGACACCGGGCTGGGTGCCGTTGCCATTGTCGGGGTCTGCACTCATGGGCGAAGCGGGATCGGTATAGCGCGGAGGCCCGCTGTCTGGGGACCAGGGCCCCTTTTGTGCCCCGGGCCGCCAGCCGGGGCCGGCGATTTTCCTCGTAATCTCGGGATTTTGACCGAAAGCCGAGATCGCGCCCAAGTCTACTGCCGCCCTTTTGTCCAAGCGCTTGGTGTTGAACTATCGTGACCCGTCGTATTCGACCCTGACTGACTCTCCCGTTGGTCAGGGCCGCACGCCGGGACCAGCATGTCTCAAAAGAGCGACCGTGAGCTGGTGGATGCGGCCCGAAAGGGCGATGCCGAGGCGTTCGGTGTCGTGGTCCGTCGCCACCAGAAACGCATCTACCGGCTCGCGGTGCACTTGTTGCGCGATGCCGCGGAAGCCGAGGACGTGACTCAGGACACTTTTGTGCGGGCCTACGGTGCGCTCGATCGTTTTGATGGGCGCAGCGAGCCATTCACCTGGATGTACCGGATAGCCGTGAATCTTTCTTTGAATGCCATCCGCTCGCGCAAGTCGGGGCGCAAGGCCACGACGCCGGACGATCCGCGCATCGAGGGGCTGCTCGCCGACAAGAAGAGCGTCGATGCCGACCCGGCGCGGTTGGCCGCGGATCGCCAGGCCGCACTGGCTTTGGCCGAAGGCGTCGACAACCTGAGCGAGACGCTACGCACGACGTTGATCTTGGTGAGCATCGACGGGCTGTCTCACGGCGAGGCAGCGCAGGTGCTCGGGTGCCCGGAAGGCACCGTCGCGTGGCGCGTGCACGAAGCGCGGAAAAAGCTGCGTGCCCACCTGTCGCGTCAAGGTTACTCGGAAGGTTCGGGCAAAAAATGAGCAAGCAAGATCGAGAAGAGCAGCTCCCGGAGCCCTTCGAAGCCATGCTCGGAGCTTGGCCCGTTGGTGAGCGCGAGGACGGCGCCTGGGAAGAGAGCGCGAAGTCGATCGAGGGGCGACTCGCAGCGGCCGACAGCAACGAGGACAGCGCCGCGCTCGTCGCCGCGCCACTTCCACCGGAAGCCGGCGAGCCGGGCTTTGCGAAAGAGCCAGCGGCAGACGACGCGCCGCCGCGCAGCTTGGCGGATCTGGCGCGCAGCCTGGCGGCAGAGAAACCCAAAGAGGAAGCCAACGACATCGCGCTCGAGAGCCTGTCGCTCGCGAACTCGGCCCGCGCGAGCGCACCCGCCATTGCGGATGCGGTGCGCGCCGAGGCCGCACAGATGGCGGCCGCAGCCGCGACGCGCATCAGCGCTCCGCCGCCGGTGTCGGTTCAGGGCACGCCGGGCGCGGGCGCGCCGCCGGTCGACCTCGCACGACGACGCTCCGCCGCGGGCCCGCTCGCCATGGCAGCAATCGGTCTGGTGGGCCTGGCAGCCGCCGCGGCGATCGTAGTGCGGGCTCAGCGTCAGGCAGAGCCTGCGGCTGTCGCAGCCGCGACGGTCAGCCCAGCAGCGGAGCCCGCCGCAGCAACTCAGCCTGCCGCGAGCGCCGCGGGTGACGACATCGTGGCCCTCGACGATCTCGCGCAGGGCAACCCCGAGGCCGTCGCCGGGCGACCGCAGGGCGGGGAGAAGCTCGCGCTGAAGGGCGCCGAAGCAAAACCCGAAGCCGCCCCGAAGGCCGGCAGCGCCGAGCCGGCGCCCGAGCCTCCAGCTGCCCCGGTCGCAAAACAGGAAGACAAAAAGGACGACGAAGCGGCGAAGATGAAGCCCGCCGCAACGGCGGGCGACTTGCCCGACAAACCATCGACGGGCGCGGTCCAGGCCGCCATCGGTTCGGTCATGGGCTCAGCCCGTGCCTGCGTGGCGGGCCAAGACGAAGCCTCCCGGGCCACGATCACCTTCGGCGCGGACGGTCGGGTGAAGTCGGTGGGTGTGTCGGGGAAAGCGGCCGGAACCCCCGCCGAGGCCTGCATCAAGGCCGCCCTCGGCAAGGCTCGGGTGCAGCCCTTTGCGCGCCCGAGCTTCAGCGTGGGCTCCGCGGTCCGCCCCTGAAGACCCCGGGCTCCGAGCTTGGCCCGACTCTCGTTGACAAGGCGCGCCGCGTCCCGCATATTCCCCGCCCCCCAGGCCGGAAGGCCGCGGGTTTTCGAGGATTCGCCGATGGTTTCGTCCACAAAACAGAGTGAGCGCCGCCGCGCCATCAACGCTTCCCGAGCAGGGCGCTCCAAGAAGCGAGCCCGCTCGCGCGCCACGACGCCGGCATTCCCCATCCACCCCGAGGGCTACGACGCGAAAGCGCCGGACGCCAAGAAGAAGAGCGCCTGAGAGACAGCCATGGCGAACCACCCGTCAGCAGGAAAACGTAATCGGCAGCGACTCGTTCGAACCGAGCGCAACCGCGCGGCCAAGAGCAGCGTCCGCTCCACCGTGAAGAAGGCTCGCACCGCCGTCGAGAGCGGCGACAAAGCCGTCGCAAAGAGCAGCGTCGCGTCGGCCAGCGTGGCCTTGGCCAAGGCGGCCAAGAAGGGCGTGATTCACAAGAAGACGGCGTCGCGCACCACCTCGCGCATCCAGGCCGCCCTCGCCAAGCTGGGCTGACGTCGAGCCTCCACGCGTCGTGGCGTCGCCCCACGCGCCGCGCCTGGCTGCCCCTGGAA
Organism: Myxococcales bacterium; assembly: GCA_016706225.1. Lineage (NCBI taxonomy): Bacteria > Pseudomonadati > Myxococcota > Myxococcia > Myxococcales > Myxococcales bacterium. The sequence goes on along the minus strand of JADJKB010000005.1, from coordinate 1,096,273 downwards.
AACCCAGGCCAACCTGCGTGCTAACATCGCTCGAGGTCGCGCCACGCGCGGACCGAGAGTCGCATGGGTAGCCCCGAGGTGGATCAGGACGAAGCGCTCGCGGGCGTGACCGTCGCCGACAAGTACCGCGTCGACCGATTGATCGGCCGCGGCGGCATGGGCGCGGTGTACGAAGCCACCAACATCGCCATCGGCAAACGCGTCGCGCTCAAGTTCCTCGACCGCGGCGCCGCCCGAGATCGCGACTCGATCGCCCGCTTCCAGCGGGAAGCCGAGGCTGCCGGCGCCGTCGAGAGCGCACACATCGTTCACATCTTCGATTCGGGCTCTACCGATGACGGCCGACCATTCCTGGTGATGGAGCTCCTGAGCGGTGAGGATCTGCGCGCGCTGCTCAAACGGGAGGGGCGCATTCCCCTGGCCGACGCCATCCACATCACCGGGCAAGTGCTGCGAGCTTTGGCCCGCGCCCACGCCGCCGGCATCGTCCACCGCGATCTGAAACCCGACAACGTCTTCTTGTGCCGCCGCGATGACGACCCGATGTTCGTCAAGATCGTCGACTTCGGCATCTCCAAGATCACACGCCGCGAGGCGACCGCGGACACGTTGACTCGCCGCGGGGTCGTGCTCGGTACGGCGTTCTACATGTCTCCGGAGCAGGCGCAGGCATTCCGCGACATCGACGGCCGCTCGGACCTCTTCAGCGTCGGCGCCATCTTGTTCGAGGCCCTGGCCGGTCGCCCACCGCACATCGGCTCGGTGTACGAAGCGGTGCTGATCGACATCTGTACCAAGGACGCTCCCAACATTCGCAGCTTGGTACCGGAGATCCCCGAGGCCGTCGCCGACGTCATCGCGCGCTCGCTGATGCGCGAGCGCGATGCACGCTGGCAGGACGCCAACGACTTCTACGACGCCCTGGGCATGGCCGCGCCGGGCCTCCTGCGCACCGGCGGGCTGGGACTGCCTCGCGCGCAGTTCGCGAGCACGAGCGACACCAATCCCATCGGCAAGGCCTCGACGCCGGGCGACCCGGCGGCGGCGAAGGTCGTGACCGCCGGCGGTACCGCGGTGCCGCTGGGAGAGGGTGCGGAACTCGTGCTCGCGAGCGGAGCATCGAATCCTCGCACCCACGCCCGACGCATCTGGGTGGCGGGCCTCGTGGGCGCGCTGGCCGCGTTCGCTGGGACCGCGGCGATCATGACCGGGCCTGGCGCGCATCGTGAACGGCCGCCGGAGCCGGACCCAACGACGCGCGCACTCCCGGCCGCTAGCGTCGTGACGCCTCCGACGCCAGCGCTGGGGGTCGCGCCAGTGGCCGATGCGGCGGCGAGCAGCGCTCCGTCCCCCGCTCTGCTGCCGGACGCAGGCCAGAACGCAGTCAAACCCGGCTGGCCCCCGAAACCCGGACTCAAGCCGGGTGCGTCGAGCCAAGCCTCAGCGAGCACGCCGCCGACGCGACCCCACCCGCCGGGTGTCGCGACGGGACTGACCTTGGACACCCACGGCCCTTGAGTCGGGCCGCCGTGTAAGAAGGGCGTGACCCCGCCGCCCCAATCGGGCAAAACCCTTGGACGGTGGTCGTGCACGCCTTGGTTACCGGACGACGGCGGCTGGTCGGGCTCGTGGCCCTCGCTGTGGCGACGACGAGTCCGCGCTCGTTTGCGCAGCCGGCAGCCACCCCGGCTGCCCCCGCCGAAGACCCAAAGACCATCGAGGCCCGGAGCCACTTCCAGAATGGCGTCAAGTTGTTCAACGGCAGCAACTGGAAGGGAGCGCTCGCGGAGTTCGACGCGGCCTACAAACTGAAACCAGGACCGAGCTCGCTGAAGAACATCGCTCTGTGTCAGAAGGAGCTGTTTCGTTACACCGACGCCATCGACACACTGAAGAAGTTGCTCGCTCGGCACCAGAGTGAGATCTCGGCGGACGAACAAAAGTCGCTGCGCGACGCCATCACCGAGCTGGGCTCCCTCGTCGGCAGCGTCGTCGTCCGGGTGACGCCTGCCGAAGCGCGGGTCTTCCTGGACGGGCGGGCGCTAGAACCGAACGAGCTCGGCGCGAGCACGCAGCTCAACACGGGAGAGCACGTAGTCGTGGCCGAGGCTCCCGGCTACGCGCGCGTCGCGCGCACGATCCGCGTCGCCGGCGCCCAGCGCGACGTGCCTATCGACCTCGCTCTCACGGCGAACGCCGGCTTCGTCTCCGTCACCAGCGATGACCCCAAGGCTGCCATCGCCATCGACGGCAAGGCCCTCGCTTTCTCGCGCTGGAGAGGACCGCTCGAACCCGGCCGTCACTACGTGCAGGTCTACCGCGACGGTTTCCGCCAGTTCGAGCAGGCCTTCGCCGTCGAAATCGGCAAGACCGTCGAGGTGAAGGCCGTGCTGGTCCCCGACGATCGGCCGAAACCGGGCGGTCCGCCCCCGCCACAGCAGCGCGGTTGGTACGCACTCCTGGCACTGTCCGGGGTGGGTCTGCGCAACGCACCCGCCGGGCTCGAGCTCGACCAGAGCCAGGTGACCGGCGGTTCGTTGGGTGTGCGGGCTGGTTATCGGATCTGGACACCGGTCGCCGTGGAGCTCCTGGTCGAAGGCGGCTCACACAAAGTCGACAAGGCCTGCGACACCAACGTGCAAGCTCGCAAGTGCGGAACCGACAACGCCTTCGAGCGCTCGTTCACCCTCGACTCGACGCGTTTCGGTCCGAACCTGCGCATCATGAGCGGAGGGGAGACGCTGCGCTTCACGTCGGTCGTCGGCGCCGGCGCAGTCCGCCACGAGATCAAGTTGGACGCTCCGGATTCGAAACAAGTCGGGGCCAGGCCATGCCCGGCGGCAGCGCCAAGGGTTGGGATCCGTACTTCCTGCTCGAGGTCGGGATCCAGTACAACTGGGGCCACCTCTTGCTCGAGCTGAACGGGCTCGTGTTCATCGACGGCGCGTCGAACGCCAAGGGGTCGCGCGACGACGGCTCGAGCTGGACACCGTTCGAAGACACCGGCGGCCTGTTGATGGGCGGCATTGGTCTGCGCGGCGGCTGGAGCGAGTGGAAGCCGCGCTGAGCGCGGACGCCGCACGGAATGCCGGCTGATCGCCGGTATCTGTCCGGCGTGACCCGGAGTTCGGTTCCGCACACGCGCGGCCGTGGTAAATGGGGGTCGCTTTTTGTGCTCGCTGGGACCAAGTGCGTCGTCGCACAACCGGCGAGCGCGCCGCCACTCCGAGGGGACAAGCCATGACGGACAGCCAAGCCATCGCGACCTTTTCAGCCGAGAACCGCCGCTTCGAACCGAGTGCGGAGTTCCGCAGCACGGCCCGCATCCAGAACAAGGCGGACTACGAGCGGCTCTACAAAGAGAGCATCGACTCCCCGGACACGTTCTGGAAGCGCGAGACCCGTGAGCTCTCGTTCCGCAAGCCGTGGACCAAGATCAGCGAGGGCGAGCTGCCCCACGTGAAGTGGTTCGTGGGGGCCGAGCTGAACGTGAGCGAGAGCTGCCTCGACCGGCAGCTCGAGCAGCGCAAAGACAAAAAAGCGATCGTTTGGGAGAGCGAGCCGGGCGAGGTCCGCAGCTGGACGTACGGCGAGCTGCACGCGGAGGTCGTACGTTTCGCAGCGGCACTGCGCCAGCTCGGCGTGAAGAAGGGCGACCGCGTAGCCATCTACATGGGCATGGTCCCCGAGGTCGTGGTCGGCATGCTGGCGTGTGCGCGCATCGGCGCTCCCCACAGCGTGGTCTTCGGCGGTTTCGCCGCCGAGTCGTTGCGTGACCGCATCAACGACTGCGGCGCCAAGGTCGTGCTCACGCAAGACGGCGCCTGGCGACGCGGGCAGGTGATCCCACTCAAGACAACGGTCGACAAAGCGGTCGAGTCCACACCGAGCATCGAAAAGGTGGTGGTTCTCCGGCGCCTGAACGACGAACTAGCGAAGGTCGAGATGAAGAGCGGGCGAGACGTGTGGTGGGACGACGTCTCGAAGGCCGCTGACCCCGCCAATGGCGCTGCCGAGATCGTCGACGCCGAACACCCGCTGTTCATCCTCTACACCTCGGGATCGACGGGCAAACCCAAGGGTGTGTTGCACACCACGGGCGGCTACCTGGCCGGCACCCACGTCTCGACCAAGTACGTCTTCGACCTCAAGGAAGACGACATGTACTGGTGCACGGCGGACGTCGGCTGGGTGACCGGCCACAGCTACATCGTGTACGGCCCACTCTCCAACGGAGCCACGTGTTTGATGTACGAGGGCGCGCCGAATTTCCCGGACTGGGGCCGCTTCTGGCAGATCATCGAGAAACACCAGGTCTCGATTCTCTACACCGCGCCCACCGCTATCCGTGCCTTCATCCGCGCCGGCAACGACTGGGTAAAAAAGAGCAACCTCGACAGCCTGCGCCTGCTCGGCACGGTGGGTGAGCCCATCAATCCGGAGGCGTGGATATGGTACCACGAGCTCGTCGGCGCCAAGCGCTGCCCGATCGTGGACACGTGGTGGCAGACCGAGACGGGCGCGATCATGCTCGTGACCCTGCCCGGCGCCGTTCCCAGCAAACCCGGGTCGACGGGGCTGCCGTTCTTCGGTGTGCGTCCCGAGGTCGTGACGACGGACGGCAAGGGCGTCGGCGCCAACGAAGGCGGGCTGCTCGTCATGCGCCAGTCGTGGCCGAGCATGTTGCGCACCATCTGGGGGGACGACGAGCGCTTCGAGCAACAGTACTTCAGTGAAATCCCCGGCAACTACTTCACGGGCGACGGGGCGCGCTGCGACGAGGACGGGTACTTCCACGTCGTCGGCCGCATCGACGACGTCCTGAACGTCTCCGGTCACCGCATCGGGACCGCAGAGATCGAGAGCGCGCTGGTCTCGCACAAGTCGGTGGCGGAGGCCGCGGCCGTGGGTCGCCCGGACGACCTGAAGGGGCAAGCCCTGGTGGTGTTCGTGACGCTGAAACCAGGGTTTTCCGCCGGGGATGAGCTCGTCAAGCTGCTGAAAGCCCACGTCGGGCAAGAGATCGGGAAGTTCGCAGCGCCCGATGAGATCCGTTTTGCCGACAGCCTACCCAAGACCCGCAGCGGCAAGATCATGCGTCGGCTCTTGAAGGACATCGCCGCCGGCCGCGAGACCAAAGGTGACGTGTCCACGCTGGAGGACCTGAACGTTCTGGCAAAGCTCCGCAGCACGGAAGAGTGAGCCGCGCTGGGGCCGCGACGTGGGAGCGGTCGGCTCCTGATTCAGAATCGGCTTTCGCCCGACACGGCCAGGCCCGATTCAGAGTCCGAGCAGCTCGAGCAAGATCCGATGACCCTGTCGGAAGTGCTCGAGCTCGGCTTGTTCGTTGGGGGCGTGATAGTACGTGCTGCGCCCAAAGCCGGTGATCTGCACGTCGAAACCGCGCCGCGAGAGAGCGCGCACCAGCGGTAGCGAGCCCGTCATGCTGTAGGGTTTGGGCTCGATTCCGGGTCGCGCAACGCGGAGCGCACGGATCAGCGCGTCGAGACCCGGCGAGTCGAGCCGACAAGCGATGCCCTCGATACCACGGCCCACCCGCGAGAGCTTCACGTGGCCGCGCTCTCCCGCCTGGGTATGAGTGCGCGGGAAACCGCGGGGCGGATCGCGTGCTTCGATTCTGCGGTCGAGCTCGGCGACGAAGCTCTCCGCGCCACCAATGGCCTCCGCGAGGTCGAAGAACGGTGTCAGGCGGATATCGCCCTCGATCACCGCCAGGGCCGGGATCTTGGTGAGCTTGTCGTTCGGGACGTGCATGCGTGTGGCCTTCAACGTCGACGCTGACTGAAAACCCCACGTCTCCTCGTCGGGGTGGGCCGCGTAACGCTGCTCGAACCACTCCACGAGCGCGCGCGCTGCCGCCGCGCCAAGCTCGAGGGCGTTGACGCAGTTCTGAGTCATGCCCGAATGCCCGCCCACACCGCTTGCCTCGAGCCGCCACATGGCCATGCCGCCCGTGCCGACGGTGGGACCGAAGTCCGCGCTGTCGAGCCAGTAGATCGTGCCCCGCGCCAGGTCGTCCAGGGCACCGACCGACGCCGCGTAGTCTAGCCCGATCTCCGGCAGCGGAGCCTCTTCTTCGTTCGAGATCAGGACCACCTTCAGCGTGGGCCTCGGCTTCTGCCCGGTCTCGGCCAGGGTCTTGACGAGATCCGCCAGGAGCGCGACGTGCCCCAGGCAGTCGGTGACACCACGCCCGTAGAGCACGCCGCGGTCGACCTCGAGCTTCCACGGGTCGCGCGTCCAACCTTCGCCCTCGCGATCCGCCGGGACCACGTCGAAGTGCGCGCCAACGAAGCCGATGATCTCGCCCGAGCTGCCGGGGAGTGTCAGCACGAGGTTCGGCCTGCGCTCGTGGCCGGGAGCCGAGAGCAGCTCGGCGCGCACGCTGCCCGAGGCGATCTCCGGCGCGAGCAACTCGAGCACCCGATCGGCGGCGAGCTTCTCTTCGGGGATGAGCCCCGCGGACGGCGAGTTCGCGAGCCGCGGGCCGTAGGCCACCAGCTCCGACAAGAGTCGCAGAAATCGGGGTTCGTTCAGCTCTAGATCTCCCACCCGGCGCGAATAACACGGCGAGCCGCGAGCGCCCGCGCGAAATTCACGACCCACCCGGGAGCCGTGCAGCCCGCTCTGCCCGAGCCCGCAGCGAGTGCGGGCAGCGCGGCTGTAGTCTATGCTGCGCGCCGATGCGCCCCGTGATTATCGGCGCCGGCCGCGGAAGCAGGCTGGGGTCGGAAACCGACGAAATCCCGAAGACGCTCGTGCAGGTGATGGGCCGGCCGATGCTGGACTTCATCCTTGACGCGCTGGCCCAGGCTGGATTCACCCGCAGCGACGTGGTGTTCGTGTGTGGCTACGCCGAAGACGTCGTGCGCGCCCGCTACCCGGAGTTCACCTTCGTGCGGAACACGAGCTGGCAGAGCAACAACATCTTGCTCTCGCTGCTGTGTGCCCGTGAGCACCTGACTCAGGGTTTCGTCTCGACCTACGCGGACATCGTCTACGAAGGCGCTGTGGTCGAGAAGCTGGTCGCCGCCAGGGAGCCGATCGTACTCGGCTGCGACACCGAGTGGCGCCGCCGTTATTCCAAGCGCTCCTTGCATCCGGAGTCGGACGCCGAAAAACTGTGCGCCGACGGCCGTCGTGTGACGCGGCTCAGTCGCCACATTCCGAGCGACGAGGCGAGCGGCGAGTTCATCGGTGTGATGAAGCTCGACCGACTCGGCGCGAGTGAGCTCCTCGGCGCGTTCGACCGCGCGGAGGCCGAATACTCCGGGAAAGTCTTCCGCGAAGGTCGGGAGTTCCAGAAGGCGTACCTGATCGACCTCCTGCAGCACATGCTCGAAGGCGGCAGCCAGATGGTCAAAGAGGACACCCGCGGCGGCTACATGGAGATCGACACGCGTGAGGACCTGGCGCTGGCCGAGGAGTGGTGGAACACCCGCCCTTGACCCCCACGCGAGTCACAGTCGATGAGCTGGTCGCTCGACTCGATCGCCTCCACCGCGGGCGGTCCCCCGCAGTCCTGGCCTTCGATGGCGACGGCACGCTCTGGCGCGGCGACGTCGCCGAGGACGTCTTCCACTGGATCCTCGCCCGACGCCTGCTCCTGGCAGAGGCGAAGGACCGCTTGTCGGAGATCGCCCGCGACCATCAGCTCGCGCTCACCGGCGACAGCAACGATCTCGCCCTCGGCATGTTCGAGGCCTACGCCGAGGGCCGTTTCCCGGAGCGCACGGTCTGCGAAATCATGGCCTGGTGTTTCGCGGGCCACTCGCTCGAGCACCTGCGCGCGTTGACCCGAGACGCGCTGACGGAGACCCAGCTCGACGCGCGCGTGAATCACACGCTCGATCCCGTGTTTGTTTGGGCGCGGAGCGCTGGGGTGCGGGTGGTCGTCATCTCCGCGTCCCCGCGCTTCGTCGTCGAGGAGGCAGCGCACCGTTTTGGTGTGGGCCCCGCTGACATCGCCGGCACCACCCCCGCCCTCGACGCCGGTCGTGTGCTTCCCCGGCTGGCGAGTCCCGTGCCGTACGGGCCGAGCAAGGTCCAGTTCGGCCGACAGCTGTTCGCTGACAGCGCCTGGCTCGCGAGCTTCGGCGACAGCCCGTTCGATCTGGAAATGCTCGGCGCAGCGGAGCTCGGCGTGGCCGTACGGCCCAAGCCCCAGCTGCTCGCTGCGCTGACCGCGCTCCGGCGCACGGTGATCCTGGAGGATTGAACGGGCGGCGGGCCGTGGGGGACAGCGCGAGCGTGCGAGCGCTTGTCGTTCCCCCGCAGCCGCGATAACCGTGTGGTTCGATCATGTGCAACCTCCGGGCCCTCGCCGCCGCCTCTGCCTTTCTGTCCTCGATCGCCGCGTGTGGTGGGAGTGAGCCCCCGCCGAAGACCGCGCCCAAACACCAAGAGGAGGCTGACGAGCACGCGGACGGCCCGGTGCTGGACGTCTCGGCGGAGATCGGCGCCCTCGACGAGGGCAAGATCACCAAGGCGTTCGGGGCCAGCTTGAAGAAGCTCGAGCGTTGTCTGGCGGACGGCGCCAAGCGGGTCGAGTTCATCGGGGGTCAGGCCGGGTTCTTCGTGAAGATCGACCTGCAAGGCAGGGTCGTGCATGCTCACCTGGAGAAGTCGTCGCTGGGGGACCGCGAGACCGAGCGTTGTATGCTCGATGCACTCCGCGCCGCCCAGTGGCCAGCACCGGTGGGCGGCCAGGTGGGGCTCGCCCGCAAGGGGTTCGACTTCGATCCCCCGAACGACGTGCGTCCACCCACGGAGTGGGACAGCGGCCGGGTCAGCGGCTCAATTGGCTCGCGCGCGGGTGAGATCAAGAAGTGCAAGGGAGGCGCTCCGGGTTCGTTCAGCGCGACCGCCTACGTGGGTACCGACGGGAGAGTGCTCGCGGCGGGCGTCGCAGCGTCCGACGAACAGGGAGAGGCGGTGGTGGACTGCCTGGTTGATGTGCTGAAGAGCACGAAATTCCCGTCGCCGGGCAGCTGGCCCGCCAAGGTCAGCTTCGAGCTCTGAACGGGCTTTTGGCCCGACCCTTGCGGAGCGGCCCCATCGAGTCGAAGACTCCGTGGGACATGGACCACCGGGAAGAGCGCAGCTTCAGCATCGACCTCCACCTCACGGCGACCTTCGGCGACGAGTACGAGGGGGACGAAGACGGGTATGCCTGGTTCCAGCGCTTCGAGCGCGAGCTGAAGCCGGAGCTCTTGCGCGCGGTGTTCGCGGCGCTCCGGGCTCACCCCCGCTTCAGCGCCCTACCCGCTCCCCGCGGTCGAAACCCGGACGACGCCCTGGAGATCGACATCACGTTCCGCCCCCGCCAAGCCGACTGACAGCGACGAGAGGAGAGGAGAGCAGAGGAGAGCAGAGGAATCACAGGAAGGCGGAACGGCGGAAAGAGAAAATTTTCCTTCCTGCCTTCCGCCTTCCTGTGAACTCTCTGCCTCTCTGGCCTGCTCCGCGTCGGACGCGGCGGTCGCTCCCTTACTTCTCCACTTCGGGCGCGACGTCGTCGGCCGCGAACACGCTCAACTCGAGGGCTGGTGTGGCCGCGGTCGGTGTCGCCGCTGGTGAGAGCTCGAGCCGCGCCGCACCGAGACCACTCTTGGTCAACGCGTCGCTCACGCTGCGGAGGCGCTTGGCCGCTTCCGCCGCCGGGACGTTGCCGGTCTCGCGAATGGCCACCCGACTTTCGGCATGGCGAGCCGTGATGGCGGCGATCGCGGTGATCACCTTTTGCCCGATCTCTCCCGCCGTCTCGCCGACCAGCTCCGACGAGTTGATGCGCACGACGGGCCGCCCCTCGAGCACGGAGACCTCGACCTCGCCCTGAGCGATCGGCTCGTGCAGCGCCACGGCCAGATCTCGCACGATGGCTGCGTTGTCGGCCTGCGAGGCCTCGCAGGCCGACAGCCGGCGAGCGCGCGCTTCGGCGGCGTCGAGCGCCAGCGAGAGCTTGGCCCTTTCGCCAGCAAACTCCCGCAGGTGCTCACCGGTTCGACCGAGCTCTCCGCGCAGCTGTTCCACCATCTCCGTGGCGAACTTTCGCTCGGTACCCGCTACGTCCGCCGAGAGTCGCTGCTCGGCCAGCTCGGTCTCGAGCTGCTCCAGCTTCCTCTCGCGCAAGCTCAGTGATGCGTGCAGCCGCTCCATGTCACGGCTCACCTCGGTCAGGCGCTCCTGGGTGCGACGGTGAGCCTCTTGCTCCACCCGGAATCGCCGAGCGTGCCTCTTCGTAACGAGCCGCCGGCACCACGCAGCCAACGACGCTGAAACCCACGAGCGCCAGCGCGCCCACCCGTGCAACTTGATTCATGGTCATTACCCTCACGCGACCAGGGCTCCTCGCAGCGTGAGCACGTCCAGGTGCTCCGCCAGCGTCAGCCGGTCCGCATCACACATCCTGACGAAGCGAAAGGCTTGATGGGTCCCACGCACCCACACTGACCGCGCCCACACCGTGATTGGCAGACTCCGTTCCGGGAGCCGAAGCACGAGCTTCTGCAGCAATCCCTGGTGGTGCTCCGCGGGCGTACGCCCGCGGTCCACGATGATGCCGGTTGGCGAGACCTCGATGCCGCGACAGCGCGAGGCGAGCACGCCGTCGTGCGCGACGACTCCGAAATCGGTTCGTCCCCTGAGGCCCACTCGACGTTCCATGAAAATCCTCCGTGCTCCGTCGAGATCGTAGGCCCCGACTCCAGCTCGGGGCCAACTTCGAACCTACATTATCCTACCTGCGACAAGTTATCGAAGTACTTGATAAAACATGCCGCGGGCAAGTTGGCCGAGGGGAACCTGAACGCTTACCAATACCAGCGTGGAAACGAGGCTCCGCCCGCTGATCTCGGGCGCGGCGAGCGCCCTGTCGATTGCCGCTCTCGTCGCGCTGATGCCGCGCGTGGTGCGGGCGGACGAGGACCGAACCCCCGAGGTCGACCTCACCCGGATCAGCGTCTCGGATCACGAAGCCACGGCGCCGCTCACCAAGGGTGGGAACGCGGTGCTCACGCTCGATCCGAAGCTGCAGCGCGCGGCGCGGCGCCTGCTTGCGCTGGCACGTCCAGTGCAGGGCGCCGTGACGTTGATCCACGCGCGGACCGGTCGCCTGCTCGCGTTCGCCGAGTACACGCGCGGCAAGAGTCCGGAGGGTTCCGTGTTGCTCGGCGCGCGACAGCCCGCAGCCAGTGTATTCAAGCTGGTGACGACGGCGGCGCTGCTCGAGCAACGTACGGTCGATCCGCGCACCGAGGTGTGCACTTCAGGTGGAACACACGGCATCGAACGGCGCCACCTCGAGGCACCCCACACAGGTCGGGTGATCTGTTCCCCATTCTTTCTCGCCCTCGGGCACAGTCGCAACGCCGCCTACGCGCAGCTGGTGACCGAACACCTGTCCCGCGACGAGCTGGCGGACGCCGCGCGGCGTTTTGGCTTCAATCAGTCCCTGCCGTTCGACGCCAAGATTCCGCTCGGCACGTCGTCGTTGCCGTTCGGCGATCTCGAGTTCGCGCGCGCGGCAGCCGGTTTCACCGGAAGCACACTGTCGCCGCTCGGCGCGGCCCAGCTCGCGTACACGGTCGCCGCGGGTGGCCGCCGCATCCGGGTGCGGATCGTTGCCAAAAGTGAGGGCTTCGAGGCCCCGGATCAGCGCGAAATGTTGGGTCGAGTCACCGACGATTGGACCGCGAGTCGCCTGCTGAAAATGATGGAGGTCACGGTGCGCGAGGGGACCTCCGCCGAAGCCTTCAGCGATCCGACCGGGCGCCCCTACCTGCCTCGCGTGCGGGTCGCGGGCAAGACCGGAACTCTGCAGGCGAACAAGGGCGGCCCCACTACCAGCTGGTTCACGGGTTTTGCTCCGAGCCGCAAGCCTGAGGTCGTGGTCAGCGTGATGCTCGAGAACGGCAAGTCCTGGCGGCGCAAGGCCAACGAGGTCGCGCGCGACATGCTGCGCGTCTACTTCCACCAGCGTGGTCGCCGTGGCGTGTCCGATCCGTTCCAGGACCCGCCGCCCGCCTCCCGCGGCTCGAAGCCCGACAGCGAGTAGCGGCCCGACCGCCACTCACCTGCGTCGTCGAAGCAGAGCTCCAGCCACGAGGAGCGCTGCCCAGACGCTGAACCCAGCGCTCCCAGCGCCGCCGCCCGGCGTCGTGCAACCGCAACCCTTCTTCTTCTCCGGTGCGCCCGTCCCGGCGTCGGCACCAGCGTCCGCGGCGTCCGCCGGCGGCGCTCCCGTCAGCCCCAGCGACTGGATTGGAGTGAGCACGACCTTCTTGGGATCGATCTGCTTACGGTCCTTCCGGGTCAGGTCGGCAGCGACCCAGGTCTTGCGCAGCCCACGGTAGTCCCGCGGCGGTTTGCCCCAGCGCCAGCGCTCGGGACTGTCGCACTTCATCATGCCCTTCCAGGGGTGGAAGGTGAGGTACCGCGTCTGCAGCTGGCTCTTGTCCGCCGGCTTCACCTCGGTGGAGATCTCCAGCTTCTCTCCCTTCGGGAGCTTCGCGCCGCCGGCGATGTGACCCGCTGGCCCGATCTCGGGATCGTTGGGCAGGTTCGTCGCGTCGAAGCGGTGGTGCAGTCGAGTCACGAGATACTTCTGCCGAGCCAGGAGCGCCTTGCGCCGGAACAGCTCCTTCCGCTCCGCCTCCATTTCCTTCTTCGCCTTGGGACGCTCCGCCGGCTTCAGCTCCTTCAGCTCTGCTTCTTGCGCCTTCTTCTCCGCCTCCGTGAGCTCCGGCGGCACCGGATTTCGCTCCTCCTCGGGCACACTGAGCTCCAGCACGTCACCCCCGAGGCTCAAGAGCTCGTGGGGCAGGAGCGGCTCGTTCTGGCAGGGCTGTCCGCAGCCTTCGGCAGGCCAGGCGTACTCGACCAGGAAGGCCTTCGGGTCCTTCTCCTGGATCATGTCGTGGATCGCGGCGTAAAACTCGCCGACGCGCTCCTTCACCGAGAAGTCGACGTTGATGTTGGTCGGAGGAAAGATGTTGCCGTAGTTCTTCACCTCGTAACGCTGGTCCGGCGACAGCACGTAGATGAACGTCTCTTGTTTCTTGTCGATGTTCACCAGGCCGAGTTTTTCCGGGAATTTCGTGACGGCGGTCTGCGTGGAATAACGGATTGGCGACAGTGACGCACGCTCGCCGCCCACCAGCTCGACGCGTTTGGTGTCGACCTCGGCCACCAGGATGTTCATGCCGGCCTCGACGTAGGGCTTGATGGCCGCCGCCCCCTGGTCCGTCAGGATGTAACCCTTGCCCTTGAGAAAACCTGCCAGATCTCCGGTTTGATCCTTGCCGAGCAGGCTCATCGTGTACTCGCCCTCTTTGAAGTCGGGCTCCACGGTGAGCAGCATCTCCTTCGGCACCTTCTTCTCGCCGCCCACCTGTCCGCCACCGAGGAACGCGGTGTCCGCGCTGGCGAGCTTGGAGCGCTCCCACTCTTGCTCGAGTGGACCCGGATCGCACGGATCCATCTCCCAGAACTCCATGAATCGTGGCGCCGTCATCATCTCGAGCCGGTCGACGAACTCACGCTTCAAGGTCTTGATCTTGTCGGCGGTCACGTCGGCGGGCACGGGCATCACCAGCGCGAACGGATCGAGTGCGCCGTCGTAGTCCGGCATCACACTGACGATCGTGGTCTCGCCCTTGGGGATCACCGCGATGTGGGTCGCGTGAGCCGTGCCCACGCTGGCCTTCTTGCCCACGTAAAAACCTGGCAGCGCTCGGGCATCCGGCGAGCCGCCGAGGAAAGCCGTGACCAGGAGCGATGACGTGAGGAGCTTTCCGAGCTTGTGCATCGCGCGCAGCCTAGACGCGGTCGCGCCAGACGAAAAGCCGGCTGGGGGCTCGCGCGGTTTTTCCATCCGGACGGCGAGCCCGCTCTGCCGCCCGGCAGGGCTCCGGTCGGAACCCCGGCGCGGGCTCGCGCGCCGCGCCCCCCGTTGGTTCCTCCGTGCTATGACACCCGCCGCCATGGAGCTCGAGCTGAACGAGACACAACGAATGGTCGAAAGTTCCGCGCGCGACTTCGCGACGCGGGTCATCGCTCCTGCCGCAGCGGAGCTCGACAAGAGCGGGACCTTTCCCAAGGACATCGTGGCGGGCCTCGCCGCCCAGGGTCTGTTCGGGGTGAACCTTCGGAGTGAGTACGGGGGCTCCGAAGCCGGAGTGGTCGCCTACGCGCTGGCCATGCAGGAGATCGCCCGCGCCTGCGCCTCCACCGCGGTGACCATGGCCGTCACCAGCATGGTGGGCGAGGTCGTGCAGGCCTTCGGCAGCGACGCTCAGCGCGAGCAACACCTGCCTCGCCTGGTCAGCGGGGAGTACGTGACCGGGGCGTTCGCGTTGAGTGAGCCCGGCGCCGGCAGCGACGCCGCGAACCTGGGGACGACGGCCCGCAAAACCGACGACGGCTACGTCATCAACGGGCAGAAACAGTGGATCACCAACGGCGGCTACGCTGGGCTCTTGGTGGTGTGGGCCCGCACCGGCGCAGCGGGTGCCAAGGGCATCTCTTGCTTCCTGGTCGAGGCCGGCGCTCCGGGGCTGAGCATCGGACGCCCCGAGAACAAACACGGGCTCCGCGCCTCGAACACGGTGCCGCTCACCTTCGAAGACTGCCGGGTCAAAGCCGACGCACGGCTCGGCGACGAGGGCATGGGCTTTCGCATCGCGATGATGGCCCTCGACGGCGGGCGGATCGGCATCTCGGCGCAGGCCATTGGCATCGGCCACGCCGCCCTCGAAGCGGCCGTGACCTACGCCCAACAGCGCCAGGCGTTCGGCCGACCGATCGCGGATTTTCAGGCCATCAAGTGGATGCTCGCTGACAGCGCCACCGAGCTCGAGGCCGCGCGCCTCTTGTGCCTGCGTGCGGCCGTGCTCAAGGAGAAGGGCGTGCCGTTCACGCGCGAGGCGTCGATGTCGAAGCTGTTCGCCAGCGAGGCGGCGAACAAGGTCTGCAATCGTGCCATGCAGATCCACGGCGGCTACGGCTACATCCGAGAGTTCCCGGTGGAGCGCTTTCTGCGCGACGTGCGCGTCACGACCATCTACGAAGGCACGAGCGAGATCCAGCGCATGGTGGTCGCGCGCGATCTCTTGAGGTAGTCCGAGCGTGGCCCGAGTCGAGCTCTCGCCCATCCGGCGCGCACTCTCGCCCGCAGGCGAACCGGCCCGACCTGGGTCCGACGGCAGCTACGCAGCCGTGGCCGCGGTGCTGCGCCCCGGTGCGACGGGAGCGGAGGTGCTGTTGATCCGCCGCGCGGAGCACGAGCAGGACCCGTGGTCGGGTCACATGGCGTTTCCCGGAGGCCGCTACGACACGACCGACCGTCACCTGCTCGCGACCGCCGAACGCGAGACTCTCGAAGAGCTCGGCCTCGACTTGAGACGCTCGGCGCGTCTGCTCGGGCCCCTGGCCCTCTTGCCCGCGATCGCGCGCGGGCGACGGGTCGGGATGACCATCGCGCCGTTTGTCTTCGAGCTGGAGGGCGAGCCGGTTCTCCGCCCGAACGTCGAGGTCGAGGAGGCAATCTGGGCGCCACTCACGGCCCTCGCCAGCGGTGAAGGCGCAACCAGCATCAGCTACGTGTTCGACGGGCAGTCACTCGAGCTCCCCGCCTGGGACGTGGAAGGCCGGATGGTCTGGGGGCTCACCTACCGCATGCTGCAGTCGTTGCTCGAGCGGATCAGCCCCGACCAGGACCGCTGACACCGCGGCGCTCGCAGCAGGCGAAGCTCAGGGGTTCTCGTCGATCTGGGTGTCACACGCCTGGGTGAAATCGCAGGCGGCGCCGCCTTTGGCGGTGACCTTCAGGTTGTACTGCGTGCAGGTCCCCGTCGCCCCGGTCGCGCGTTTCACCCGCAGCAAATACGGCTTGCTGTGGGGGCCGCAGTGGATCGGTGCGGTTGCGCCGCAGCTCTTTTCGCCCACGGTCTTGCCGCCCACGGTGCCGGTGCCGTCGACGCACCAGTCGTAGCTCGTCAGGCCCGAATGTTTGGCGTCCGGCGTGCCGCACTTCGCGCCGCGGATCACGTCGAACACGAACTCGCTGTTGGACGCGGGCGCCGTGAACTCGATCCTGATGTGGTAGCTGTTGGTCGAGGTCTCGTTGCTGTCGACGGTGTCGAAGCGCCACCAGTCCTCGTCCGTCACGCTGCTGAGAGTTCCCTTGATCGTCAACGGGGTGACACTCGCGTCGCTGACGCTGCCAACGGCGGTCGCGGTTGCGCTGCAGGTGCTGTTCGCCGGCTCGCTGGCATCGACGGCACAGGTGCAGCCGGTCTTGGCCGGTCCGGGCGGATAGGCCGCCCAGCCTGCGTCGCACGAACCGATCTCGCACGCGCCGAAATTACACGCCCACTTGCCGTGCGGCAGCGCGCCTTGGCCCGCGCAGAGGTCCGTCGGACCGTCGTCGGGCGTGCCGTTGCAGTCGTTGTCCGCACCGTCACACACCTCTGGACTGGGGGCGGTCGCGGTGCAGCCCTCCCACTTCTGGTTCCCGGCGTTACAGGTCTCCGTGCCCTCGCAGGTCACCGAACCCACGGTCTGAGTGCAGCGGCGCTTCACGCCTTCGCGCTTGCTGTTGCACGGACAGCTGTCTCCGCCTACCGGCACACACATCTTCAGCGGTTGAGTTGGCGCGCCGGCCTCGCCGACGGCAGCGTCCGGGGTGCCTGCGTCGCCGAGGGGCGGGGGTTTGCCCGGCGGGTAACTGCCCACGGCGACACACTCGAAGCCGGCCCCGCAGTTGGCGTCGAACGAGCAATCCCGCGCACAGAAGCGATCAATCTTGGGTGAAGGGGTGCAGTGGTCGCCAACGTGCGGGCACTCGCCGTCGACGCTGCACTTGGCGCACTGATTCCCATCGTCCGGGAAGCAGGTGTAACCGTGGGTCGGGTGGAAGGCACAGTAGCCGTTCGGCGGGCACGCCTTGCCCGTCTGGCAGGCGACCACACAGGCGAACTTCGGAGCCTTCTGGCCGATGTCCGCGCAGAACCCCACACCACAATCGCTGTTCTTGGAGCACGAGGAGCCGAAGCCCCCGGTCGGCCAACCGCTGTCGTTGCCGGCCACGCCCGCGTCCTTCGCCGCCGTCCCTGCGGTCCCGTCGGTCGAAGCGTCGCCCCCGCTCCCCGAGGGGCTATCGTCGACGCCGACGTTCTCGGCGCAGGCGACGAACCAAATCATCGCCACGCCGATAGCGAGCGCGAGGAGGCGTCGCGGTCTTACCACCAGGTTTCGAGGATAGGCCCCCGATCCGGGTCAGTCAAACCAATGGCCGTGATTTGCAGCCGATCACGAGGCGCGGCGATCCAGTCTAGACTGCGATCGACGCTATGAACCCCGTGATCTCCGGTGAGCCAGCCCCGGGCGGTCTGTGCCGCGTCTGCGGCGGAACGCTGTCCGCGACGCTCGGCTGTAAACAATGTGGCGCCGCCTTCGGCGAGGCGAACCGCTGCCCACATTGCCGCTCGGTGACCGACATCGAGGCCGCCGAGCCGCTCCGGTTTCGCTGCCGCGTCTGCGGCGGACCGCGAGTGCCGCTCGATCAGACCGAGGTGGTGCGCAGCGGCCGAGAAATCCCCGTGCTGGTCAAGGCGCGGCGCGCACACCTCGCTCGGGCCGCCTGGCTCATGGCAACCGGGGTCGTCGGCGGCTTCGGCATTCTGGCCCTGGTCGCGACCTTGCTCGTCCTCCTGACGGTCGCACCGGGGATCTTCATGACGCTCGCGATGCTCGGTGCGAGCGCGCTCCCGTTCGTCGCCGCGGCGCTCGCTTGGCGTCGCAGCGTCTCGCAGGGGCGGGAGCGCGAGGCCAAGCTCGACGAGGCCTACGGTCTGGTCGCGTCCGACCTGCTTCAGCACACCGGCAAGGAGGTCGCGGCGGACGAGCTGGCGAAGCTCATGCGAATCGACCTCGAGCGCGCCGAGTACGTGCTGGCACACCTCAGCGTGCACGACCTGGTGCACGCCCGCGTCACCGAGGAAGGAGATCTCGCGTACTCCGTGGGGCCGGCGAAGCTGCGAGTCGAGACCGGCGGCGAGCCGCCGGCACCGGACGCGGGGCCCGAGGCCGAGGTCGAACCCGAGCAAGACATCGAACCCGAGCAAGACATCGAACCCGAGCAAGACGAGGCCCTCGAGCTCGCCAAGGCGCGGGTCGAGCGCTCATGACCGCGTAAACGAGTTCCCCAACCTGCGTACAAAACTACGCGGCTTGGTCGAGCGCAGGCGCGCCCAACGTTCATCCGACCGGCGAATCGAGGAGACTGGCGAGCGGCACGGGTTTCGCTGTAATAGAGCCAAGAGCCCGAGGCGTCTGATGGCCATCGACCACGAGAGCTTCCACCTCGCTAGACCGCAATCGACGGAGTCGGTGGGGTTCGTGCGCCGGATGCTGCGTGAGCTCACGGTGCAGGACCTGCTGGTGTTCGTGTTCCTGGTCACCTTGACCGTCGTTGCGCTGCGTTGCCCGCCTTCTCAAGATCAACGCATTTCAGTGACCCGCATGGGGTCGCTGCTGACGTTCCTGGTCGCGACGCTGATCCTGGTCCGCGGTGGCTTGCTCAAACACGGCTTCATGGCCCCGCTCCTGTATCGACTGGCGATCTACGGCACGGTTCAGCTCAGTTACTTCTTCCTCGCTCGGCTGCTGCCGCTGGTGAACCCCACCACCCTGGACCACGAGCTCTATCAGCTCGATCTGCAGCTCTTTGGCTTCGAGCCAGCGCTCGCGATGGACGCGATTGTGACGCCGGCGACGACCGAGTGGTTCGCCTTCTTCTACTTCGGTTATTTCTTCGTGCTCGCGATCCACGTGATCCCGACGCTGCTATTTTCTCGCAGCGCTCGCCAGATTGGGGAGTTCGCCCTGGGCATGGTCAGCATCTTCTGCGTGGGACACCTCGTGTACATGCTCGTGCCGGGTTACGGCCCCCACCGCGCACTCGCGGACCAGTTTCAAAACCCACTGCCCCACGGCATGTGGCGCGACATGGTGATGGCCACGGTTGCCTCGGGCGGGTCGCAGATGGACATCTTCCCATCTCTCCACACGGCAGCCCCAACCTTTCTGGCGCTGTACAGCTTTCGCCACCGCGACAAGCTGCCGTTCAAAGCCAGCTGGCCGGTCACCGCCTTCTGCGCCGTCAACATCGTCGGCGCGACGATGTTCCTGCGCTGGCATTACGTCATCGACGTGATCGCCGGCCTCGCGCTCGCCACGTTTTCGTTCCTGATTGCGACGCGGATCACCGGCTGGGAGCTCGACCGACGCGCGGCCGCCGGCCTCAGCGAATCGTGGCCGCGGTTTCGCCGCGGCCAGGTGCGCTGAGCGCGCGCGTCACTTCTCGTAGACCTGCGCCGCCGCGATGCCGGCGCCAGCGGACACGATCATCACGACCTTGAGTGGCGCCTGGACCGGCGCCGCCCACTTCCAGCAGTTCGGATGCGGGGCCAAGACTGCGTTCGGCGCGCTGCTCTGGTCCGTCGCCAGCACCGGGGAGCCAAAGCCGGGCACCGGACTCTGAGCTACCAGTTGCAGGTCGAGGTTCTGCACGTTCGGCAGGCCCGCACCCACCACCGAGTAACACCTGCCTGGCTGCGCCGTGAAGGTCGTCTCGAGCGTTTGTCCCTGTTGGAAGTTACCGGCGAGCAGCGTGCCCTGCACTGGCTTGGCGCCGGGGGCGCTCTGTTTGGCGAGCGCATCGATGGCCTGCGCAGCGGCGGCAGAAGAGGCTGCATCGAGGGGCGCTGCGGGAGAACCTGCCGTCGCCGTCGGCACGATGGGCGGGGGCGGCGGATTGGTGGTCGGGTTGGTCGTGGGCGGCGGCGGCGTGGCCGCGACGCACATCTGGCCGTTGAACGACTGCCCGGGCGGGCATTGGGGTCCGGGACCGGGCCCGAGGTTCGACTCCTCACCGCCCTTCTTCTTGCAGCCCGTGACCGCGAGCAAGGACATCGAAACCAGCAAAAGACCGACTTTCCGCGACATGTGTGCTCCTTCCAAGCCGTAGCGACCTCTACCCAACGCGGGCCCCGACCGCGGCTTACAGAGCAGGCGCCGCGCCGGACGGAAAACAGGAAGCCGGAAGCGGAAGACCAAGCTCAAAATTCTGGTACTTCCGCCGCTGTAACTCCTCTTCGAGCCGCCGCGGACCTCCGTGGACTGAACGCCTTCAGCTGACGTTCGCGCAGAAGCCCTCGTAGTCGATGTACTCCTTGATGGTCGGGTTCTCACCGCACGCGGGGCAGTTCTTGTCGCGCCGCAGCTTGAGAGTGCGGAACGTCATGCGCAGCGAATCGTAGGTCAAGAGGCGACCGACCAGCGGATCACCCTTGCCCAAGATCAGCTTGATGGCCTCGGTGGCCTGCAGCGTGCCGACGATGCCCGGCAAGATCCCGAGCACCCCGGCTTCGGCGCACGATGGCGCGAGGTGCGGTGGCGGCGGCTCGGGATACAGACACCGGTAACAAGGCCCAACGAACGGCGAGAACGTCGTCACCTGTCCATCGAACCGGAAGATCGAGCCGTGGATCACCGGGATCTTGTGGAAGAGCGAGGCGTCGTTGACGAGATAGCGCGTCGGGAAATTGTCGCAGCCATCGACGATGGCGTCCCAACCCTGCCCGAAGATGCGGTCGACGTTCTCGCTGGTGACGCGCTCCTGGAACTTCACCACCCGGACATCGGGGTTCAAATCGTTGATGGCGACCTCGGCGCTGTCCACCTTCGGTGTCCCGACCCTGGACGTGCTGTGGATGATCTGACGCTGCAGGTTCGATGCGTCGACCACATCAGCATCCACGATCCCCATGCTGCCAACACCCGCTGCGGCGAGGTACAAGGCGGCGGGGGCTCCCAGCCCGCCCGCGCCGAGCAAGAGCACGCGCGCTTTCAGCAGCTGCTCCTGTCCCTTCTCACCAACCTCAGGCAAGAGGATGTGCCGCGAGTAGCGATCTTGCTGTGCGGGCGTGAGCGCCGTCGGTTCTTCGATCGGAAAACCGAGATCCTTCCAGCGGACGAAGCCGGGGTTTGCGCTCCAGACGTTGGTGTAACCCAGCTCCATCAAGGTCTTGGCGGCGAACGCGCTGCGGATCCCGCCGGCACAGTACACGACGATCTCGCGATTCTTGTCGGGCAGCTTCTGCTCGGCCTGCATCTCCAGGAACCCGCGGGGCATGTGGAGCGCGCCGGGGATGAAGCCCGCCCGGAGCTCGTCCTTCTCGCGCACGTCGATGAGCGTGAAGTCGCCGGGCGCGTCCAGGCGGCCTCGCAGCTCCTCGAGCGCCAGCGTGCGGATCGCGGACCGCACCTCGGAGAACAAATCACTGTAGGTTTTCGGCATGTTTCGCCGGGCTCCGGGAAATGTCGCACTATTCCGATGCGACAATGATGGGAGAAGTATTGGGAAGCGCTGCGCCGTGTCAAGCGGGGCTCGCGTGGCCCGGCAGCCTACCAAGGGGGACCGCCGCCGGATAGCGGGCTAGAGCGCCGAACAGGTTGAACGTCGTTTGTTTTCAGCGACTAGCAATGTGTTCGGCGCTCGCGCGCGGAGCGCGCACGGCCGAAGGCCGGGGGTTTGGGGCGCAGCCCCAACGTAAGTGTCCTAGAACACGAGGAGCGCAAGCTGATCGGTGTTCTAGAGCCCCGCCACGAGCTCGCGCAGGGCCGTCGCACTCGGCACGGCGGCGGCCTCTTCCCCTAGCAGCAGATCCGCGACCCGTCGCATCGGCTCCGATTGCCCTCCGGTCGCGAGCGCGTCTTCGACGAGCCGACCGAGGGCGTAGAGATCCTCGGCAAACCCCCGCGTCTGCCCCCGCACTCGCTCGGGGCTCATGTACCCGACGCTGCCCCCGACCACGACCTCGGACGCCGGTCGAGCCAGGCCGAAGTCGAGCAAGACCGGTTCGCCCGTCCCTCTCAGCATCACGTTGGCGGGCTTGATGTCGGCGTGAACGAGCCCCGCCGCATGCACGCGCTCGAGCACCGCAATCAAGGGCACGAGCCAGCGCTGGATGGGAAACAAGACCGCGATGTTCTTTGCAGCAAGGTGTCGTTTCAGCGACCCGTTACCCAGCCACTCCATCACGATGTGACCGCGGTCCCGGTCGATGTCGAACACCCGCACGACGCCCGCTCCGGCGAGCTCGACAGCGGTCCGCGCTTCACGTACCAGCTTGTCGCGCTCGCGCTCCGGCTGGTGGTAGATCTTGAGCGCAACACGACGCGAGAGCACGTCGTCGATCGCCTCGAACACGGTGCCCGCGCCGCCGCGTCCTGCCTCGGCGACGATGCGCAGGGTGGTGTCGGGCGCTTCGGAACGCAGCAGGGTCGTTTCACTGAGCGCCACGTGAACCGCGGGGGTTCGTCCCCCGAGCGCTCGCCGCAGCCGTTCGTGGCGCTCACGGGCGCCGGGCGCGTCGATGTCCTGCACCAGCACGCGCTCGACCAGGGTGAGCGCACGAGCCTGAGCCCCCGACTCCGCGCAGGCATCGGCCTGGAGCAGCAACCCCGCCGCCGAGCTCGCGCCTTCCAGCAGGCGCAGCGCCGCGAGCGGCTCGCCGCGGGCGAGGTGCAGCTCCGCCGCCCGAGTGAGCAGCGGCTCCGACACCGGGCCCCGACCTCGAGCTTCGAGCACCGCGGCGAGGGCAGTTTTCTCCCGACCCGACCCGCTCGCCGCCGTGAGCTCCGACAGACACGCGGCCTCGCTCGCGGCGGCACCGGCGGCCAGCGCCTCGAGCGCCGTCCGCTCCGCTTCACGCCGGGGCGCCGGCTCCGGCTTCAGCGAGGGTGGCGTCGTCGAAGGCGGCCGCGCGCTCGCCGCGCTCTCGACCTTGGCGGGGGCGCGGCCAAGACGCTGACGCAAGCGCCGCCAGAGACTCACGCCAACACCTCGAGCTCGACCGGGCCCGCAGGCGCGCGACTCAGGCGATCGCCGATCAACAGCTCGATGCGTCCGATCACCGAAAGCCCCGCAAGAAACGCCGGCGATGTCAGATCGAGCGAGAGCCAGCCGTCGGCGCCCGGTGTGATCGACCAGCCGCCGAGCTCGAACGGGCCGAGGGGCGCAAACAGGGGGCTGGTGCCGTGACTCAGGCAGACCCCGGCTGTGTTCCAGGGCCGAAGCTCGAGGCTCACTTCACCGCCGAGCGAGAGTTCGAGCGGGGCGTTCACGGGCAAGGGCGCTCCCAGCCGAACGCCGGACAAGAACGTGCCGTTCTTGGAGTCGAGATCCAGGACCTGCGGTCCTCTGGGAGTGCGCCGAATCATCAGGTGTGTGCGGCTCAGCGCTGGCGAGGCGATCACGAGGGTCGCATCGGCGCGACCCACGCTGATCTCGTCGCCGAAGAGGAGCTCGGTTCGTTCACCGGCCAAGGACAGCGTGAGCCGCGGCGCCATCACCCGCCGGTGCTCGATCTCGCGCAGCAGGTCGTCGATGCGACGGTCGCTCTCGCGCGCGCTGGCACCGGCCGCCATCGCCGCACGACGCGCTCCGGACAGCCACAGGTCGTGCACTCGCGCGTGGAGCTGACCGACCTCGCGCTCGGCGCGGACACGGGTCTGCTCGGAATCGAGGACCTGCTCCAGGCGCTCGATGGCACCGGCCTCCACCAGCATGCGCGTCTCCCCTTCGCGGTCGCCGATCAGCCCGTACACTTCCGCGGCCAGCGTGGCCTCCCCCGCGCGCTCGAGCCGTCCCGCCATTTCTTCGAGCTCGACGCGGGTCGGCGCGTACGCCCCGCTGCGCTTCAGCTCGAGCACCAAGCTCGCCCGTTTGCGCTCGATTTCACGAGCCCGCGCCCCCTCCGCGAGACCGGCCGCCTGCGCCAACAGCAGCCGTCGTTTCTCGTTGTCGACCGCCGCCTCTGCGCGCACGACGAGCACCTGCGCCGCCGCGTCCCGCTCGCCCAGATCCAGGTACGCTGCGGTCGCGTCTTCCAGGCTGCCAATCGCCTCGAGCCGGCGCGCGCGAGCGAGGCGGGACCGCTTCCCGCCGCCGAAGATCGCACCGACCCGAGAGAAGAAGCCCATCGGCGGCTCCGTTGTCGAGCAATCTGGGCGCGGTTTCAAGGTGAGAGCCGCCGGGGCCCGGAAGACCGCGGCAGATCTGGGCCTTTTGACCCGAGCGATTCCTGGTAGGATTGTTGGCTCTGAAACCCTCGAGCGGGAGACGACTCCGAAAATGAGCACGAATCGCCTGGGTGAGCTGCTCGTCCGAGAAAAGCTCATCAGCCTCCAGCAACTCCGACGCGCACAGGACGAACAACGCACGTCAGGGGGCAATCTCGGTTACGCCCTGCAGAAGCTCGGGTTCATCTCGGACGGCGAGATCACCAACTTCCTCAGCGCGCAGTATCGCCTCCCCGCCATCAATCTGGACGAGTACGAGATCGACAACGAGATCATCAAGCTGGTCAGCCGGGACGTCTGCGAAAAACACAAGATCATCCCGGTGTCGCGCTCCGGGCAGTCGCTGATCGTCGCCATGGCGGATCCGACCAACCTGCACGCCATCGACGACATCAAGTTCCTCACGAACTACAACGTCGAGCCGGTCGTCGCCAGCGAGACGGCCGTGGCCGGCGCCATCGAGCGTTATTACAACGCCGGCCCTTCCTACGAAGAGCTGATGACCGATTTCTCGCTCGACGAGCAGGACATCGACTTTTCAGCCGACGAAGAGGACGTCAACGCCCTCGAGCTCGAGAAACAGAGCGCCGACGCACCGGTCGTGCGCCTGGTGAACGTGCTCTTGCTCAACGCCATTCGCAAGGGCGCCAGCGACATCCACGTCGAGCCGTACGAAAAACGCCTGCGGGTCCGCTACCGCATCGACGGTGTGCTGCACGAGGAAATGAGCCCGCCGCTGCGCCTGAAGAACGCCCTCGTGAGCCGGCTCAAGATCATGAGCCAGCTCGACATCGCCGAGCGGCGCTTGCCGCAAGACGGGCGCATCAAGCTGAAGCTGGGCAAGGGCCGCGAGATGGACTTCCGCGTGTCGGTGCTGCCGACGCTGTGGGGCGAGAAGGTCGTGCTGCGCCTGCTCGACAAAGGAAATCTCCAGCTCGACATGACGAAGCTGGGCTTCGATCAGGCACCCCTCGACGACTTCCAGTGGGCCATCAACCAGCCCTGGGGCATGGTGCTCGTGACCGGCCCGACCGGCTCCGGCAAGACCACGACCCTCTACTCGGCGCTCTCGGATTTGAACAAACCCGGCGTGAACATCAGCACCGCCGAAGATCCGGTCGAGTACAACCTGCACGGCATCAACCAGGTGCAGATGCACGACGAGATTGGTCTGAACTTCGCCATGAGTCTGCGCGCATTCCTGCGCCAAGACCCGGACATCATCATGGTGGGCGAGATCCGAGACTTCGAGACCGCGGAAATCGCGGTCAAGGCCGCGCTCACGGGCCACATGGTGCTCTCGACTCTGCACACCAACGACGCCCCGGCGACCATCAGCCGGCTCTTGAACATGGGTGTCGAGCCATTCTTGATCACGGCCAGCGTGAATCTCGTGCTCGCCCAACGCTTGGCGCGCAAGGTGTGTGTGGACTGCAAGTACGAGGTACCTACCGACCCTCAGACCTTGATCGACATGGGCGTGACCGAGGAGCAAATGGCCCAGGGCGTGCGGGTCATGAAGGGGCGTGGCTGCAACACCTGCAACTCCACGGGCTACAAAGGCCGCATCGCACTCTACGAGGTCATGCGGTTCCGCGAGGAGCTCAAGGAGATGGTGCTGCAGGGCGCCTCCACTACCGAGCTCAAAGTTGGAGCGATCAAGCGCGGCATGGTGAGCCTGCGCATGGCGGGGATCACCAAGGTGCTGGAGGGCATGACCACTCCGGAAGAGATCCTCCGCGTGACCATGGCGGACTGACGAAGGAACAACGATGTCGTCCGGCGAAGAAGGCCTCAGAGTCAACCTCCACCAACTGCTCCGCGCCATGATCGAGAAGGGCGCGAGCGATATGCACATCACCACCGGCTCGCCGCCGCTCTTGCGCATCGACGGCGCGATCGTGCCGCTCAAGCTGCCACCCCTGTCACCGGTGGAGACGAAGCAGATCTGTTACTCGGTGTTGACCGAAGACCAGAAGATCCAGTTCGAGAAGAACAAGGAGCTCGATCTCTCGTTCGGAGTGAAGAACCTGTCGCGCTTCCGCGCCAACATCTTCATGCAACGCGGCGCGGTCTCCGGCGCGTTTCGCTCGATCCCGTTCAAGATCCTGAGCTTCGACGAACTGGGGCTCCCGCCCGTGGTGCAGGAACTGGCGAGCAAACCCCGCGGGCTCGTGCTCGTGACCGGCCCGACGGGTAGCGGCAAGAGCACGACGCTGGCTTCGATCATCGACAAGATCAACAGCGAGACGCGCCAGCACATCATGACGATCGAGGATCCGATCGAGTACCTGCACCCGCACAAGCGCTGCATCGTCAATCAGCGCGAGGTCGGCAGCGACACCATGCGCTTCAAGGACGCCTTGAAGTACGTGCTCCGGCAGGATCCAGACGTCGTGCTCGTCGGCGAGATGCGTGACCTCGAGACCATCGAGGCGGCCTTGACCATCGCCGAGACGGGTCACTTGGTCTTCGCGACCTTGCACACGAACTCCGCCGTTCAGAGCATCAACCGCATCATCGACGTGTTTCCCCCGCACCAGCAGTCGCAGGTGCGCGCACAACTTTCGTTCGTGCTCGAGGGAGTGATCTCTCAGCTGCTCTTGCCGCGCGCGGGCGGTCCAGGTCGGGTGTTGACCCTGGAGGTGCTCACGCCCAACCCCGCCATCCGCAATTTGATCCGCGAAGACAAGGTGCATCAAATCTATTCGCAGATGCAGGTCGGGCAGTCGAAACACGGCATGCAGACCATGAATCAGTCCCTGTTTTCCCTGTACCAGCGGCGGATGATCACGCTCGACGAGTGCATGGGCAGGTCCAGCGAGCCGGACGAGCTTCGTATGATGATCGAAGGGCGAACGCCGGTGCAGGGCGCCCTCGCAACGCCGCAGAGCCGCTGAACCTCGACCCCAAGGCCGGTCCAGCAGCCCCGCACTCGGCCTGCGGGCGCGAGCTTTTTGCTCCGCTCTGCCCGGAAAGCTGGTAGGAAACGCGGGTCGAATCGGAGGATCATGAAGCAGCATCGGAAGTCGGGGCTCTGGGTCACAACCGCGGTCTGCTTCGCTGCGCTCTCTCACGCCGGGGGCGCGCGTGCACAGGGCTACGGAGCCGGAGAAGGCTACGGGGCATCGGTGCCCGACCCTCCGCCCCCTGCCGAGCCGTGGTACGAGGCGGTGCAGCTTCGGGCCTTCGTCGACGCCTACGCCAGTCAGAGCTGGGGATTCCCCAAGCCGGTGAGCTACCGGCCACCCACACGGAGCTACGACGGGCCGCAGGGGTTTGCGCTGTCGTGGATTGGTCTCGACGCCGCGTACGCGCCGGAACCAGTCGGCGGTGTGGTCAGCCTGCGCTGGGGTCCCTCCGCGACGCTCTACGCGGGCGGCGACGCCGCCAGTGGGCTCGAATACGTGAAACAAGCCTACGCGGCGTGGAAGCCGGGCGGCGGCATCACTCTGGCTTTCGGAAAGTTCGACACCTTCGTGGGCGTCGAGCCGGTCGAGAGTCAGGACAACTTCAACTACACCCGCGGGCTCTTGCACTCCTTCGCGCAGCCGAAGTTCCACACCGGCCTGCGCGCCACGGCCGAGCTCGTGCCGGAGCTGACACTCACCGCTATGCTCGCGAACGGACTCGATCGCTCGTTCGACAACAACGTCGGCAAGACTTTCGGCCTCGGCGTCAACGTGAGTCCGAGTGAGTCATTCGCCGCCAGTCTCGGCTGGATCGGCGGACCGGAGCAGGACGACACCACCGAGGTCTCCTGCACCAGCGGCACCAGCTACGACCCGGCAGTCGGGAGCTGCGCGGCCTCACCGGGCGCGCCCGCCGCAAAACAGGCGGTGGACCGCGGTGGCGCCAATGATTTCGACGCCTGGCGGCACCTGCTCGACCTCACGCTGACGGTGCGACCACTCGAGACCTTGGCGGTGGTGCTGAACGCCGACTACGGCGTGGAGGGCGTGCGCCCCGACGACACCAGCATCGATGCCAAACCCGCGGCCAAGAAGTGGTACGGCGCGGCGCTGCTCGCTCGCATGCAGCTGAGTGAGACCTGGGCGACGGCCGTGCGCGGCGAGTACTTCGTCGACAAGGACGGGCGCGCGCTCAACTATCAGCTCGATGGCGGCAACTTGCTGACGAACACCAAGCTGGCGAGCGCGACGCTCACCATCGAGGCTCGCCCGAGCGAAAACCTGATCCTCCGACTCGAGAATCGCGGTGACTTCGTGCTCGAAGCGTCACCCGACAAAGATATCTATCGCGAGAAGGTCCGCGACAAGTCTTCCACGCTGTTCACGACCACGCTCGGCGTCGTCGTGACCACGAACTGACTCTGGTTGCAGTGCTCGGGCGTCAGCGACGCCCGACTCCCCGACCCATTCCGCCTACTTCAGCTCTTCGGCGGCCTTGAGCAGCTCGGGGTGCTTCTTGTGTTTCTTCTGCAAGAGCGCCACGTAGCCCTTGGCGCGGCGGTCCTTGGTGACCGCAAGGGCTCGCGCGGCCACGACCTTCAGCAAGAGCGGCGCCTCCTCGGGCGGTGGATCGAGATGGGAGGCCTTGGAGCGGGCCTCGGGGGCGCGGCCACCCTTGGCGTCCACGTACATCTTGAGCCACCCGCCGAGCGGCCCGAGCAGGCTCGGATACTTTGCGATCAGATCGCGAGCCGGCGCCGGCTGGTTCTTCGCCATCAATACCCACACGCGCTCGACCAACACCGAGACGGTGGTGCTCCCGCGCTCGGCCGCGATGGCCGAGAACGTGTTGGCGTCGTCGATCTTGTCCTGGTACCTGCGGAGCTTCGACATCCTGAGGGCGTAGACCGGACGGTTCGCGCCTTCACCCCAGCGCGCGCTCAGCTTCTCTGCGGTGACGAGATCGCCCTGAACGAGCGCTGCATCGACCGCAACCAGCTCGCCCCAAAGGCACCGACGGCTGCGCCATCGCCTCGAGCTTCTCGGGTGGCGGTACCTCGAATCCAGTGAGCGCTGCGCCCATGGTGGCAAACGAGACGTAGTCTGGGTGCTTCTGCGGCAGCTCCCCCATGGCCTCGATGGCGCTACCGAGCTCCGACCCGTCCAGAGTCTCGTAGGCCAGTACCGCGCGCACCACCGCGACCTCGGGAGTCCGCGGGTCCAGCTCTTCGATGGCCTTTTTTGCCTCGTCGAGGCGCCCGCCGAGCAGCGCCACCCGCGAGGCGAGCACGCGCGCCTGGGGGTAGAGCGCCGAGAATTGCAGCGCGCGCAGCGCTGCTTTGCGGGCGAGCTTCTCGTCGCCGGCCTTGATGGCGAGGAACCCGAGCTCCGTCGCCATCGCGGGCGTGTCCGACAGGGCAATGGCGCTATCGATGGCCCCCACGGCCTTTTTCTCCAGACCGCCGGCGATGGCCTGAATGGCCTCCACCACGGCGGGAATGGGCCGGAGCGGCGCCGCCAAGATCTTGCGGTCCTCGTCACTCAGGATGGCGCTCTTCGGCAGCTCTTTGGGGCGCTCGGGGTCCACGGCCCAGGCCAAGGACTCGAGGGCGCGCGTCGTGGCCGTCTCCCCCGTCTTCTTCTTGAGCTCCTCGATCACGGGTTTGCCCTTCGCAGGCCCAAGCTCGAGCAGCACGGCGCGCGCCAGAAACACATCGGCGACCACCAGCTTGGCGTCGAGGGCGCGGGCGGCCTCGTAGCGCTCGATGGCCCGAATGTCACCGGCACGCTCCAGCACGGCGCCAGCGGTGAGCTGGTAAAATGGATCCTTGCCAGCGTCCTTGTCGTACTTCGGCAGCGATGCCGCGGCGCCGGCGAGATCTCCCTCGACCAGATAGGAGGCCAACTTGCCGAACACGACCTCCGACTCGGGGACCTCGAGCGAGCGAGCGCGGTGCATCGCAGAGTCGATGCCCCGCGACTCCGTTGGCAGGATGAGCGCGGAGAGCACGCGATTTTGCAGCCACAGCTTCGCGGCCTTGGTGCTCCGGGAGTCGAGCTCGAAGATGCGGCTCAGGCGATCATCGCTCTGCCGGAGCTGCGCCATCTCTCCGCTGTGGAGCATGACCTCGACCTCGTCGCTGAGCCGTTGCGCGAGCTGAGCGCGTTCTTTCTGAACCTTGCGTGCATACGCAAACCCGCCGCCGCCGATGGCCAAGATCAGGACCGTCGCGACGATCAGCACCCACGAGCCGCGCGACTTCTGGATCGCCGCGGCCTCCCACGCCGGGGGTGCGCCACCGCCGGGCTCGTAGAGTCCAACTCGCGCGAGCGACTCGAGCACCGCCTCCGGTGTCGGATTGGCCACGTCCTCGGGGCGCTCGGGCATCGAGTCGTCTTCTTCGAGCGGCCCGCGGGGTATCGACTGCGAGAAGGGAGACGTCGCAGCGGCTTGGCGCGGCGGGGGCACATACGGAGCCGGCGCGTTTTGCCGCAGGTAGGGCTCCTGCCCTGGCGTGGCGTACGCCTGCGGCGGGTTGAAGACGGGCGGAGCGGCGGGCGCGAACGGGCTCTGCTGCTGAATTGCCGCGGCCGGCGCCACCATGGGCGGCTCGAAGGTCTGCCTGCGCGTCGTCGTGCCCGACCCGGGGCCGCTGGGAAACATGTCCCGGCCCTGCGGCGGCGGCGGCTGGTGAACCGTCGTGTCATCGTCGTCGCCGAGGCTGGGCATCCGACCCGCTGGCGGGAACATTGGCGCCTGCACTGGGGCCGGCGGTAGCGGCGGCGGCACCGAGCGGGGCGCACGGACCGGTGGCATCGCAGGACGGGCGCCCGGCGGCGCTTGCCCGACGGATCTCCGGATGGTCGGAGCCTCCTCCTTCCACGGCGAGCCCGACGACTGTGGCATCGCCACGGCTGGCGCTGGGGCCGGTTGTTGGGCTACCTGGGACGGCAGCGTCCGCGCGACTTCCTGGGCAACGGCCTGGGGGCCCACCCGCCGCTGGAGCGCGACGTAGACCACGGTGCGATCGTGCCACAGCTTCGCCTCGGCATCGCTCGCGCCCAGCTGCATCGCCCGTTGCAGCACCTTCTCTGCGCGGCCCGCGTCACCCCGACGCAGGAGCACCTCGCCGAGGTAGCGGAACGCGCGAGAATCGCGCGCATTGGCCTTGCCGGCGTTGACCAGTGCGGCTTGAGACTCCGCCAAGAGGCCCGACGCCAGGTACATTCGCCCGACCGCGAGCATCACTTCCCCGTCGTTGCCGTGCCACTGCTCGGCGCGCACGCCGACCTCGCGGACGAGATCCTCCCGAGGCGTGGCGCTGAGACGCGCGCAGAGCGCCACGGTTGAGTCGGAGTCGGGGTTCGACCGCCAGGCCTCCAGGAGCTGCTCGAAGGCGCCCATCGGGGACGGAAGGATAGTCAGGTGACCACAAAAGCTCTAAGAGTTTCGCGGTTGACCCAAAATCAGGCCCGGGACCCGGACTGCTCGGGGGTGAGACCCGGGCGGAACCCCTCCCGGGCCTCGACCCCGCGGGGCCCCGTCCGGCGATGCTGGCACCCACCCGCCCGAGTGTGCAGTATCAGGCGGGCCCGGACTTCGAGGAAGCGTCATGTGTGGAGTATTCGGCATTCACGGCCACGCTGAAGCGGCGAACCTGACGTACCTCGGCCTGCATGCGCTGCAGCATCGAGGTCAGGAGAGTTCGGGCATCGTTGCGAGCGACGGCACTCAGCTCTGCCTGCACCGCGGCATGGGCCACGTCATCGATGTGTTCCCGCCCGAGCAGATCGACCGCCTCAAGGGCACGAGCGCGATTGGACACGTGCGCTACTCGACCGCCGGGGGCTCCTTCCTCAAAAACGCTCAGCCGCTGGCTGTCGACTACGCGCGCGGCTCGATTGCCGTGGCGCACAACGGCAACCTGACCAACGCCGACGCGCTTCGGGAAAAACTCGAGGAGCGAGGTTCGATCTTCCAGAGCGTGAGCGACACCGAGGTGCTGGTGCACCTGATGGCGATGAGCAAGGCCCGACACCTGGAGGCGCGCATTGCCGACGCTCTCGGTCAGGTGGAGGGCGCGTACTCGGTGCTCTTCCTGACGGAGCAGGCGTTGATCGCCGTCCGCGACCCGATGGGAATTCGGCCGCTGTGCCTGGGGACACTCCCGGGGCAACCGGACGCCTTCGTCGTGGCGAGTGAGCCCACGAGCTTCGACCTGATCGACGCCGAGTTCGTGCGCGACATCGAGCCCGGCGAGATGGTCGTCATCGACCGCAGGGGTGTGACGAGCAGCCGACCGTTCGAGGCCAAAGCGCAACACGCCTGTGTGTTCGAATACGTGTACTTCGCCCGCCCGGATTCGACGATCGACGGCATCAGCGTCTACGAAGCGCGCAAGTATCTGGGGCGCGCGCTGGCGCGGGAGCACGCCGTGGTCGGCGACGTCGTCATCCCCGTGCCCGACTCTGGGGTGCCCGCCACCATCGGGTTCGCCGAGGAGAGCAAGATCCCGTTCGAGATGGGCTTGGTCCGCAGCCACTACGTGGGCCGCACGTTCATCGAACCGCAGCAGAGCATTCGACACTTCGGCGTGCGCCTGAAGCTCAATCCGATCAGCGACATACTGCGTGGCAAACGCGTGATCGTGGTCGACGACAGCATCGTGCGCGGCACCACCAGCCGCAAGATCGTGAAGATGCTGCGGGACGCCGGCGCGCGCGAGGTGCACATGCGCATCTCGAGCCCGCCGACCACGTGGCCCTGCTTCTACGGCATCGACACACCGACACGAGCCGAGCTGATCGCGTCCAGTCACACCGTCGACGAGATCAACCAGTACATCACCAGCGACACGCTCGCGTACCTCTCGCTCGACGCGATGGTCGAAGCGGTGACGTCGGCCAGACCCCGCCAGGCGGGCAACGGCACGGGGAAGAGCCTGCCAGTCGCGCCGTCACGGCCGGACAAGACCTCGTTCTGTCATGCTTGTTTCAGCGGCCAGTACCCCATCGAGTTCACCCCACACCCTCGTCAGCGGACCGCACGTTTGCTCGAACGCTAAAATCCCCCTCGGGCCCATGTTCCAGAATCTCCCGGATAAAGTCTCGATTTACGAGGTCTCGCCGCGCGACGGGCTGCAGAACGAGGCCACACCCATCCCGCTCGAGGCCAAACAGCGCCTGGTCGAGGCGCTGCTCGACTCCGGCCTCACGCGACTCGAGCTGACGAGCTTCGTTTCGCCACGCTGGGTGCCGCAGCTCGCCGACGCCGACGAGCTGGTCCAGAGCGTGAAGAGCCGCCCCGGCGTCAGCTTGAGCGCCCTGTGTCCAAACGCCAAGGGCTTCGAGCGGGCCCGGGCGGTCGGCCTGCACGAAATCGCCGTGTTCATGTCGGCGAGCGAGACCCACAACAAGAAGAACACGAACAAGAGCCTGGAACAGTCTCTGGAGACGTTCGCGGAAGTCGTCCCGCCGGCGCTCGAAGCGGGCATGCGAGTGCGAGCCTACGTTTCGACGGTCTGGGGCTGCCCGTACGAAGGCGACGTCGACCCGAAACAGTCCCTCGCCCTGACCCAGAAGCTGCTTGCCCTCGGCTGTTACCAGGTCTCACTCGGAGACACGATCGGCATTGGCACACCGCTGCAGACCCGCCAGCTCACCCAGCTCTTTTTGTCGGAGCTGCCCAGCGAAAAGCTCGCGCTCCACCTGCACGATACCCGCGGCACCGCCCTCGCCAACGCGCTGGTCGGGTTGGAGCTCGGCATCCGCGACTTCGACGCGTCGGTGGCCGGCCTCGGGGGCTGTCCGTACGCGCCGGGGGCGGCGGGCAATCTGGCCACGGAAGATCTGGTGTTCATGCTCCACGGCATGGGCATTCAGACCGGCATCGACCTCGATCGTTTGATCGAGGCTGGGCGGGTCGCGGAGGCCGTCACCGGCCGACGCCTGCCCGGCAAGGTGCACCAGGCGGGGTCGTTCCGGCTCCGGACCTGAGCCGGTCGGCACACGCGCCGATGGCGTGGCTCCAAGCGCGGGGAGCTTCAGTTGCCTGCGACGCAGGTGAGCCGCGAGAAGTACACCTGCCAGGCGCCCGAACGGCGATCGTCGAACACCACGCCTACGTCTCCGGCCGGACCGAACACGGCCATGGGTGACACGGTGTCGCTGGCGTCGTTGGTGATGCGCTTGCGGGGTGAAATCACCTCGAGCTCGTTCGACAACATCTGGCTGTAGAGCTCGTAGTTGCCATCGTGATCGTCCGCCCACAAGAGGAGCACACGATCGCCCAGCGGCAAGAGCCACTGCGTCCGGGCGAACTGCGCGCCGGTCGTCAGCTGTTTCTCCTTGATCAGCACGGTGCCATCTTCGGTGATCGACGCGCCCCAGATGGCCTTGCCCGGCACGCCCGGTCGCTTGCTGTACGCGACGATGTACCGATCTTTGTTCCACACGATGGTCGGATCCACGGCGAAATCGTCGCTCAGCGTGATGACCGGCGTGGGTGAGGTCAAGTCCGGCGCCAGCATGCGCATGCCGACCTTCTTGCTCAGCGGCGTCACCATGTTGAAGGCGATGGCGAGCGTCTTTTCACCCTCGGCAATGCGCGGGGTCTCGGCGTGGATGTTGGGGCCCGTCAGCTCGATGTTGCCCCCGATGAGCTGGCCCTCGACACCGATACGCTGGCCGTACACCCGGTAGTCCGCCGGACCGTTGCGGCGATCGTCCCACACCACCACGAACTCCGCTCCGTTCCAGATCATGCTGGCGTGCAGCGAGAACCCGTCGGCGTTGGTCAGTCGCAGGTCGGGGCCCAGCTTCTTGCCCTCGGCGTTGATGCGGTTGAAGTAGATCTCGTAGTCGTTGTCGCGCCGGTCTTCCCAGGCAGTGCCGAAGACATTCCCGGTCCAGACGATGGGCCCCGTGAAGGTGTCGCTGGGCACGTTCGTGATCGGTGAGTCGCCGAACTTGGTCGTCCCATCCGCGTTCAGCCCTTTGACGTAGGTGCGCCAGGCGCCCTCTTGCCCGGCGTAGGCCGCGGCGTAGAACTGGTCGTTCCAGGCCAGACCGCCGTGGCCGGCCTGGATCTGGCTCATTCCGGAGACCCGCACGTCGCCGCCGCCGACCGGCACGTAGCTCATGCCTTCGTCGATCACACCGTTGCAGTTGTTGTCGACGCCGTCGCACACCTCGACCCCGCCCGGGTAGGCCTTGTTGCTGGTGTCGTCACAGTCGTCACCGCATGACCCCGGAGCGCCCGGAGCAAATCCAGGGCGCGGGCCCTTGAAGCCGTCGCCGTCCTGGTCGAGGGCGAGCTGTCTGAAATCACACTCCCCCGACTCGGGGAGGCAGGTGTCCTCGGTACAAGGGTCGTCGTCGTTGCACACCAGCGCCACCGGCGGCGTGCACTTGCCTTCCTGACAGGTGCTGCGGTCACACGGGTTGTCCGTGAGGCAGTCCTCGTCGAAGGTGCACTCCGGCGCAACGGCGTCCGGCCCCGCGTCCGAGCTTGCGTCGGGCCCGCCATCGCCGAGATCCAGACGCAGTCCGCTCTTGCTTCCGCAGCTCACCGTCAGCACCGGGGCGCAAACGACGAGCACCCCCGCGAGGGTGAGCGCCCGACGAATCAGTAACATCCGCCAATTCCTTCGACATCGATGGGCACGCAGAACAAGCCCGGGGGGCACTTCGCGGCGCCGAACAGATCACACAGCTGAACACACTCCGTACCTTGGCCGGTCACGACGCAGACGAAACCGGCAGAGCAGTTGGTGTTGCCACACGCATCGCCCTGTTTGCCGGGCCCGACCGGTGCGCAGATCGCACCGAAGATCTCCTGGTCGCAGGGGTGCGTCGGGTACTGCACGAACGGGTAACAACCCTCGCCGGGTTTGCAGGTGTTCGGACCAAACACGTCGCAGTCCTTGACCGGCGGCGGGGGCGGCGCGTCCGGGCATCCAGGATCGACGTAGCCGCCGGTCCCGCCGCTGCCGGCGTCCGACTTGGCGTCCTTGCCCGCGTCCTTGCCGCCGGTGCCGCCGGTGACCAGCGTCCCGCCCGTACCCCCGATGGGAAGTGTTCCGCCGGTCGCGCCGATGCCTCCGGTGCTGCCGCCGGTTCCTGTCCCATCACCGTTCACGGAGCCGCCACAGGCAGCCGCCCAAACGACGCCCAAAAGCATGAGGCCCGTACCCCACACGCC
Organism: Myxococcales bacterium; assembly: GCA_016706225.1. NCBI lineage: Bacteria > Pseudomonadati > Myxococcota > Myxococcia > Myxococcales > Myxococcales bacterium. Next base: position 1,059,991 of record JADJKB010000005.1, on the reverse strand, counting down.
GCCAAGCCCAAAGCGCATGCCGCGATGCTAGCAGGGTTCGTGCCACGGCTCACCGCGGGAGAAGCGCCGGTTCTGGCGTACCCGCGCCAAAATCCGGCTTGCCGTGCAGATCCTGACGTCGTGATCGTTTCGGTCCCATGGCCGAAGCTTGCAGGGCGGCGCGCCGCAGGTTACCGCTCCCGCGGGTCGCCCGTGACGGCGACGCCACAGGTGTGCCGAAGATGAGGATCCGGGTCGCAGTAGTTGGCGCAACGCTCGTGTTGTGCGGCTGTGGCCGAAACGAGGAGCCTGCGGGTGCCCGGCCGGCTCGGGCAGCCACTGTCGACGTGGGCCCGCCACAGGGAACGAGCGCCCCGCTGGCCGCGCCGCCCGCGACCCGACCGCCGGCAGACAAACCGCGGTGTGTGGAGCCGACCCCAAGCACCCCGGCGCCCAAAGCCGAGCGCGCGGCGAGCTGCCCCAAGGATCCGACCGGGAACCTGAACCTTGCGCGCGGCCACATCGTATTCTCCGACGCGCCGGGCCAACCCAAGGTCGAGGTCGAGCTCGCCACCGAGCCCGCAAGTCGAGAGCGCGGGCTGATGTATCGAACGGGCATGCCGGAGGACGACGGGATGCTGTTCTCGTGGCCCGATGAACGCGTGCGAAGCTTCTGGATGCACAACACCTGCATCCCCCTCGACATGTTGTTCATCGACGCGCAGGGTTTCATCGTCGGCGTGCTCGAGCAGGTGCCTACTCTCAACGACGAGTCCCGCGCCAACCCCTGCCCCGCCGCCCACGTGCTCGAGCTCAACGCCGGCTGGGCCCGAGCCCACGGCATCGTCGCGGGACAGCGCATTCAGATCCAGAAGTGAGCAGGAAGAAGACCGAAACCATGATGCGACGGAAATCGATTTATTGTTTGTTGCCCTTGCTCGTCGGCTGCGAAGAACCGCCGCCGGAGCCCGAGAACCTCACGCGCACTGCCGCCCCGAAGGCCAGCGCTGCGAACGGCTCGCTCGATCTCGGCGGCAAGGCCGCGGCCGCGACTGCGACCGCAAACCCCAGCCCGCCGCCCGTGCGCGAGCTCGCAGCCAAGCCCGTCGCCGAGGTGAAAGCCAGCGCCGACGATCCACTCGCCGGCAAGTTCACCCTCGCCGACGCGACCAAGGGGCTCACGGGCAAGGGTCCGCTCGTCGCGGACATCAAGACCGACAAGGGCACCCTGAACTGCACGCTGTACGAGGACAAAGCGCCGATCACCGTCGCCAACTTCGTGGGGCTCGCGCGAGGTCTGCGCCCGTGGAAGACGCCGGCCGGCAAGTGGGAGAAGAAACCCGGCTACGACGGCACGACATTCCACCGGGTGGTGAAGGGTTTCATGATCCAGGGTGGCGATCCGGCGGGGAGCGGCGCCGGCGAGCCCGGCTACGTGATCCCTGACGAGGTGTGGGCAGGCGCCCGCCACGATACCCGGGGCTTGTTGTGCATGGCCAACCGCGGCCCGAACACGAACGGCATGCAGTTCTTCGTGATGGACGGGGTGGCCGCGCATCTCGACGGCGGGTACACCATCTTCGGCAAGTGCGAGCCGGAGAGCGTCGTCGAGGCACTGGCAAGCGTACCGGTGCGCGGGGAGCGCGCCGTCACGCCGCCCAAGATCGAGAAGGTCAGCGTCAAGCGCCTGAAAGACGCGCCCAAGCCCGCTGACGCGCCGGCCGCGCCCGGTGGAACCAAGCCGCCAGCGCCCAAGCCGGCCGCGCCGAGCGCGCCCAAGGCACCGACACCACCCGCGCCATGACAAGCACGAACACTATGTGCGAGCAGTCGGGCCGCAGGGGGTGTAAGCAGAGCCCCGCGGAGAGCGTTGAGGTACGGCCATGATAGACCTTCGATCGGGGCGAGCTGCTGGGGGCTCATGGGTACTCTCGATGATCACACTGGTGCTCATGGCCGTCGGCCTGTGGGGCTGCGGCGCCGCTGGCGCTTACGAAGCCAAGAGCGCCGGCGCCGCCATGGGGCCGGGCAGTGCTGCACCCGCCGAACCCGCGTCGGCGGACGAAGCGTCCGGTGACACGCTCTATCGTGAGAGCGCGGCGAAGGAGTTGCCGGAGCGAGGAGGGCTGGCACAAGCGACCCCGCCCGCACCAGCGATGAAGAAGGACTCGGCGACCGAGGCCGTCCCTGACGCAGCAACCGCGGGCAAGAACCAGCCGGGCGTCGCCACGGGTGCCAACGGCAAGGCCGTCGCTGGGCCTTTGCTGATCTACAAGGCCCAGCTCTACATGGCCGTGTTCGAGACGCGCAAGGCCATCGACGCGGTGGAGAAGCTCGCCAAAGAAAGCGGCGGGTACTTGGTTTCGCGCGAGGACGCCCGGATCACCGTGCGCGTCCCTGCTCGCAGGTTCGACGGCGCGCTGGAAGAAGTCACCAAGCTGGGGGATCTCTTGCACCGCAACGTCAACGTGCAGGACGTCACCGCGGAGTACACCGATCTCGCGATTCGCCTGCGCAACCTCGAGGTCATGCGCGACCGCCTGGAAGAGCTACTGAAGAAGGCGGCCAAGGTGGAAGAGGCGTTGGCGGTCGAGCGCGAGCTGGAGCGGGTCGCCGGTGACATCGAGCGCCACAAGGGGCGGCTGAAATTGCTGCAAGAACTGGTGACCTTCTCGACCATCACCGTCGAGTTCCAACCCCGCCCCGTCGACCACGTCGATTCCAAAGTGCAGCTGCCCTTCCCGTGGCTGGACCGTTTGGGCCTCGGCGAGCTCTTGAGACTTTGAGGAGGAACGCCATGAATCGACTCATCTTGGGACTTGTGGCGGGCCTTGCGCTCGCGGGCTGTGGGCACTCCTTCGAAGCGACGACCCCGCCCGGCTTCGTCGAGCTGGAGGATCAAGAGGCGTACGACTACCGTGCAACCACCGCCGACGGATTGGTGATCGCGGTCCGAGAGATCGATCACGAGCCCAAGGGTTCGATGGCCTTCTGGACCCGGGCCATCGAGAACCGCATGCGACAGCGCGGCGGCTACGCCTTGCTCGGCACGCGGGACGTGAAGACCGCGGGCGGGCTCGATGGAAAACAGCTGCGCTTTGGCCACGACGAGAGCGGCAAGCCGCACCTCTACTACGTGACCCTGTTCGTGACCGACAAGTACATCTTCCTGCTCGAAGCGGGCGGGACGAAAGAGCTCGTCGAGAAACAGAGCGCAGAGCTCGATCAGGCAGTGCAGGGCTTCCGGGTGAAGTGACAGCGAGGCGCGCAGCTCAGCGCTCGCGCGCAGGCGCGAGGCGGCGCAACACGGAGTAGAACCCGACCAGCACGAGCGCCACGCTCGCGTGTCCCGCCAAGAGGTGCGAACCGAGCGTGAGCGGACAGTGCAGCTCGAGAGCCAGCACCCCCACCGCACCAGCACCCGCGGCCGCGAGGGCAACCACGCTCGGATTGGCGTGATGCTGCCGATCCAGGAGCACCCACCCGAAGAGCACCGGCAACGCCAGCGCGAAGCCGAAGCCAAAACACGCCAGCGCGCGCCGCGCGAAGTCGTCGCCTCCACCCGCGAGGGACGCCGGGTGAGCGTGGTGGGCCACCGGCAGCAGCGCGACGGCAAACGGCAACCCGATCGCCGCGAGCGTCAGCGCGGGCCGCACCCATGACGGTGGCGCCGGACGCTGAAGGGGCCGGAGGGCGTGGCTCAACGCGATCCCGACCACGACGGCGTACGCGAGCGCGATTGCTCTGAGCCGCACCGGCGAGATCTCCTCAAGGTCCGGCCGCCGCTTCGCAATCACCACGAAGGCCACGATCGAGAGTGGCACAAGAACCCCGATGGCGAGTCGCTCCGGCGTGGAACGGCTCGCCAGCCACGCGCCCAGCCCAGAGTCCTTCAGCAGCCGCTGCTCCACCCCGACTCCGACCGCAGACAGGTCGGGTGGCGGAGCCTGCTCGAGCCCAGCGAGCGCACGCCCGAGCTCCGCTCCCTGGCCGAGAAGCTCGGCGCAGCTCTCGCAGCGCTCCGCATGTCCGCCCAGCTCGTCGCCGAGCGGCTGGCCCTCTCTCAGGGCGTTTCTGAGGTCGGTGCAGTCGGACACTACTGATCCTGGCCTATGCCGGAGCCCGGCTCGGAGTTACCGCCGCTCTCGCCCAGGATCTTGCGCATCCCGGCGTATCCGCGGTGCGCCCGGACTTTGACGGCCGAGACCGTCACCCCGAGCGCCTCCGCCACCTCCGGAAATGAGAGCCCCTCGAGCCAGTGCAGCACGATCACCTCCGCCTGGCTCTCGGGCAGCTGCGCCAGCGCCAAACGCACGGCCTGTGCGGCGTCCGCGCGGTCGTGACCCGTGGGCCCCACCGCGGGATCCGATCTTCCGTCCAGCTCGAGCGGAGCCTCGGGTCGGCGCTTGGCACGTCGGAAGTGCTCGCGCTTCAGGTTGTACGCAATGGTGTAGAGCCACGGCTTGAGGCGGGCATCCGGGCGGAAGTCGTTACGGGCTCGGTGCAGATGCAGAAAGGTCAGCTGCAAGAGATCCGTCGCGTCCGCCTCCGTCGCGAGCTGGCGGCGCAGCACACGAAACAGCGTCGGCGCGAGGCGCGCGAACAGCTCACGGAACGCCGCCGAGTCACCCGCCACGTAGGCGGCCATCAGCTCCTCGTCGCTCCGCATCGCCGCGGCATGGTGCCACAGTTCACATCGGAGCGGGGCCGGTCTGCGCGGCCACGGCTGGCCGCGCCGGAGCTCAGTCCGGCTGGTACATCACGGTCTGTGTTCCTTCCTGGTGGTAGTACTTGGCGAACTTCGGTCGCTGGAACGTCAGCGCACCGAAGCAGTTGATCACGATGCTCCACACCGCCGTGCTCCAGAACAGCGGGCCCAGCCGAAAACCACCAATCGCGAACGAGCAGAACAGGAACACGGAGTAGTCGTTCGAGAAGCGGTAGCCGAACTGAACCCAGCCGGTATTCTGGTAGAACAAGGTCGGCACGGCGCACAAGAGCGCCGTCACCAAGAGAGCCGTGTGCACCCGCGACCATTTTCTCGGCCACAGGAGCCAGAGGTAGAGCGGCGTCGTCACCCACAACGCCAGCCCGTGGGCGTTGATCTGAAAGCGCGGATCTGCCGGCGCCTTGGCGATCCACGGCAAGCTGGTCAGCACGACACCCAGGTTCTTCCCCAGATAGTGGAAGTTGAAGAGCCCCCACTTCTCCATGCGCGGCCGCCACAGCACGGTCAGGTAGCGGTACCCGAACTCGAACGGGTCGCCGAAGCGCGCACGGTTGTACCAGGCCGCGACGGCCAGCACACAGGCGAGTGGCGCGCCGAACGAGAACGCAAGCACCGCGAAGCGACGCCAGTCGACGCCGGCGACGCGCGCGCGCCAGCGACCGATGAAGCGCTGCAGGCGGCCACCGCTCTCATCCGAGGGCTGGGTCGACCCGCTCGAGACCCGCAGCGCCTCGAGCAAGAACAATGGCGCCGCGTAGAGCAGCGGCGCCCGCGTCAAGAAGCCGAGGCCGAGCAACAACCCCGCGAGCATCGGCCGCTCCGCGTCGAGGGCAACGAGCACGTACAACGCGGCAATCGCAGCGCCGACCACGTGCGCGGCGAACCAGACCGTGCCTTGCTCGGCGGTGAAGAAATACACACTGCCGAAGGCAAACAGGAACGACAACGTCAGGCTGGTCCAGGTGCCGCGACCCGTGAGGCCCATGCGCCGCAGCTTTTCCAGCGCCAGGAACAGCGCCGCCGGAGCGATCCCCGCCAGCCAGATGAAAAACTGTCCGTCTTGAACGCGGACCGCGCTGCCCCCCAGCTTGACCAAGGGCAGCAAGAGCACCGCGGGGAACGGCGGAAAAACGATGAACCACTTGCCGGCGTGTTCGGCAAAGTCGTTGTTCTGCGCGTAGAGCGGCGGCGGACCTCCGAGATCGAGGCGACCCTTCAGCCAGCTCTCCGCCAGCAGCGCAAAGTGGTTGAACGCGGTGTGCTCGGTCAGCGTTTGCCTGGCGGCGCAGGCGAAAAACACCCCCGTCGTGAGCGCGTAGACAGCGAGCGCGAGGCTCAATCGACGCGCGCGGCCGTCGTCGCGGAGCCTCGACCACATCGGGGAGGGACGCTACCACGGCACGCCACCCTGGTTCTGCCCCAGACTCGCGCCTCGACTCGGGGGCCGGCGGTCGACAAAAGCCGAAGGTCGTGTACCTTTCGCCGCTGTGACCCGACCGACCTTCGTCGTTCCCCTCGCCGACATCGAGCGAGAACCGCAAGATCGCGAGTGGCCCATCGATGAGGCCTGGCTCGCGCTCGCCCTGGCGGAGACCGATGCGACCGCGACGGGCCCGGGCCGACTCGAGGTCCGTGTCACGAAGACCGGCCGGGAGGTCCTGGTGCAGGGACGCGCCACCGCCCCGGTGACGCTGCCCGACGCGCGCACTCTCGACCCCGTGGAGGTCGTGCTTCAGTCCGAAATCTTCCTGATGCTGGCGCCCGGGCCGACGGACGTCGGGCCAAAACGCGGGCGCCGCGAGCGCCCGAAGCCGGCCGGTGGCACCACCGCCACGCACAAAAAGAAGTCGAACAAGGGCTGGCACGACGACCCCGAGCTCAGCGACTCCGACGCCGGACAGGACAGCTATTTCGGCGAAGAGGTGGTCCTCGACGGATTTGTCCGGGAGTTTCTGCTGCTCGAGCTGCCCATGGTCGCACATAAGGACTTGCCAACCGGCGAGGCTCCCGCTATCGCTCCGCCCTCCCCGGCTCCGGAAGCGGAACCTCGGGAGCGAGTCGACCCCCGGCTCGCACCGCTCGCGGCGATCGCCGAGCGCCTACGCGAGCGAAAGAATTAAGGAGTTATTGCCGTGGCTGTTCCGAAGCGACGTAACACTTCCAGCAAGCGAAATGCCCGCCGCGCCAATCACGATAAGGTGACCGCGCCGAACATCGTGCCGTGCCCCAACTGCTCGGCCCCAATGGTCTCGCACCGCGTGTGCCCATCCTGCGGCCACTACAAGGGCAAGGCCGTGGGCAAGACTCCCGACGGCGACAAGTGAGCGCTGCGTAGCAACCAACGCACCGAGCTGCACCTCCGCCGGAGCAGCTCGGCCACTCGCTTTTGCGTGACTGCCTGCGCCGAAAATCGTACGGGACCGCCATGACGTTGGGCGCTTCACCGCGGAGTCGCATCGCCGGCACCGGGGCCTACGTACCCGAGCGCGTGATGACCAACGCGGAGCTCGAGAAGCTAGTCGATACGTCCGACGAGTGGATCCGCGACCGCACCGGCATCAAGGAGCGCCGCATCGCGGGTGAGGGAGAGGCAGCGAGTGACATGGCGGTCGCCGCGGCGAGGCGAGCCCTCGAAGCCGCCGGCATCGCTGCGACGGATCTCGACATGATCGTCGTGGGCACGATCAGCGCGGACATGCCGCTGCCGGCCTGCGCAGCGTTCGTTCAGGCCAAGCTCGGCTGCCCCGGCATCCCAGCCTTCGACGTGGCCGCAGCCTGCGCTGGCTTCGTCTACGCCCTGTCGATCGGTGACCAGTTCATCCGCAGTGGGGCCCACAAGAACGTCCTGGTGATCGGTGTCGAGCTGCTCTCCCGCGTCCTCAACTGGAACGATCGCGCAACCTGCGTGCTGTTCGGCGATGGCGCTGGTGCGGCGGTGCTTTCGCCCGCAACCGACGAGGGGCGTGGCGTGCTGTCGACCCGTTTGTACACCGACGCCACCCTGGCCGAGTCGCTGTGTATTCCCGGCGGCGGCAGCAAGGAGCCGATGACTCCCGCCGGCATCGAGGCGGGGCGTGACAAGGTTCACATGGTCGGAGGCGACATCTTCAAGGTCGCGGTCCGCAACCTGACGAGCGCCTCGCGCGAGGCGCTCGAGGTCGCAAAATTGGGGACGGACGCCGTGACCTGGGTCGTCCCCCACCAGGCCAACATGCGCATCATCAGCCAGGTCGCTCAGCGCTTGGACATCCCGCTCTCGCGCTTCATCCTGAACATCGAGCGCTACGGCAATACGTCGAGCGCATCGATCCCGATCGCGCTCGACGAGGGCGTCCGAGACGGTCGCATCAAACCCGGGGACACCGTGCTCATGTGTGCGCTCGGCGCCGGGATCAGCTGGGCCAGCGCGCTTTGCCGAATGTAGGGTCGGAGGCATGAGCATCGCCTGGCTCTTTCCCGGACAGGGCACGCAGAGCGTGGGCATGGGCAAGGCCCTCTTCGACGCCTCGCCCGCGGCCCGAACGGTGTTCGAGCGAGCGGATCGAGCGCTCGGCTGGTCGTTGACCCGCCTGTGCTTCGAGGGCCCCGAGCTCGAGCTGACGCTGACGGCCAACACTCAGCCCGCCATCCTGACGGTGAGCATGGCGACCCTCGCGGCGATCCGCGAAGCTACCCCATCCCTCACTGCGCCGGCGTTTGCCGCTGGACACTCTCTCGGGGAATACAGCGCGCTGGTCGCCGCCGGCGCCCTCGGTTTCGAGGACGCGGTTCGATTGGTGCACCTGCGCGGTAAGGCAATGCAAGAGGCCGTCCCCGAGGGTGAAGGCGCGATGGCGGCGCTGATGGGCGGGGACGCCGAGGTGGTCGCCGACCTGTGCGCCGAGGCCAGCGAGCCCGACTCCCCAGTCCAGCCCGCCAACTTCAACGCGCCCGGCCAGATCGTGATTGCGGGCCGCAAGGCCGCAGTCGAGCGCGCGATGAAGCTGGCGGAGGCCCGCAAGGTGAAGGCCATTCTGCTCAAAGTGAGCGCACCCTTCCACTGCGCGTTGATGGCCCCTGCGGCGGCGCGCATGCGCTCGGAGCTCCAGGCGATCCCCGTTTCGCCGTTCGAGTTCCCGGTCGTCAGCAACGTGGACGCTCAGCCCAACTCGGATCCGGGGAGGGTTGCGGACCTGCTCGGGCGCCAAATTGACGGCGCCGTGCGTTGGCAGCAGAGCATCGAGCTGATGGCCGGGGCGGGGGTCGGCCGGGCGCTCGAGATCGGCCCGGGCAAGGTGCTCGCCGGACTGGTGAAGCGAATCGACAAGACCGTCAGCGTCGTCTCGGTCAACGACGCTGAATCCCTGGCAAAAGTTGCCGCCTTTTTGGCCTGAAACGCCGCGAAATCCCGGCTAGCTGGTGCGAAGCGGGGTTTGCAGGAAAAGCCCGCGATCTTTCCCCCGAACCGCGGGAGTTGCGTGCTAAACACGCGACCGCCCGAAGGGGTTCTTCGATGTTCGATCTGCACGGCAAAGTCTGTCTCGTCACCGGTGGCTCGCGCGGCATCGGTCGCGCGTGCGCCGAGGCGTTGGCGGCAGCCGGAGCCCGCGTCGTGGTCGGCTACGCCGGCAACGAGGCCGCCGCCCGTGACACCGCGGCAGCCTGCGAAGCGACCGGCGCTCAGGCTGAGATCCTGCAGCTCGACGTCGCGGACGCCGTCGCCGCGGAGGCCGCTGTGGCCGATGTCGCCAAACGACACGGCCGCCTCGATGTGCTGGTACAGAGCGCCGGGATCTCCATCGATGGCCTGCTCTTGCGGCTCAAAGACGACGACTTCGAGCGGACCCTGGCCGTCAACCTCCGGGGCGCCGTCGCCTGTGCAAAGGGCGCGCTCAAGCCGATGATGCGCGCGAAGTCTGGCCGCATCATCTTCCTGTCGAGCGTGGTCGGCGAGATGGGCAATGCGGGGCAGACTGCCTACGCCGCCTCCAAGGCCGCGCTGCTCGGGGCCGCCAAATCCATCGCCCGCGAGTACGCCTCCCGCAACATCACCGTCAACGCAGTCACCCCCGGTTTCATCGAGACCGACATGACGCGAGGTCTGCCCGAAGAGGCCCGAACCGCGATGCTCTCGGCGGTTCCCCTCGGGCGGGCGGGCACGCCGGCGGACGTCGCCGCTGCGGTGGTCTTCTTGGCCTCGGACGAGGCCAGCTACGTCACCGGACACGCACTTCGCGTGAACGGCGGCATGTACATGTAACTCTTGGTTTTCTTAACGTAGTTCAAAATCCTTACCCAACCTGGGGCGCGCCGAGGTAGGACGCGCCCCTTCTGGAGGCGAAAATGGCGGAAGGCCGGAACATCGAGGCCGAGGTCAAGCGGATCATCAAGGAGCAGCTGGACGTCGACGAAAAAGACATCCAAGCCGAGTCCACCTTCATCGACGACTTGGGGGCAGACTCCCTGGGTTTGGTCGAGCTGGTCCTGGCATTTGAGGAGGCGTTCGAGATCGACATCCCGGACGAGGACACCGAAAAGATCCGAACGGTTCAAGACGCTGTCGACTACATCGAGAAGCACGCACCGGGCTGAGCCCCCACTCGCCTCGAGCACGGGTCGTCGGCCTCATTTCGAGGGCCACGGCGGCCCGCGCTCGTGCACTGGAGCCCACTGATGGAGCGCGTCGTAGTCACCGGAATCGGTCTGGTAACTCCCAGCGGAATCGGGACCGAGCCCTCGTGGCGATCGGTGATCGCTGGCGAGAGCGCCGCCGCGCCGATCACGCAGTTCGAGGCGGACGAGCGTTATGCCACCCGCTTCGCCTGCGAGGTGAAGGGCTTTGATCCGGCCGAGCACATGGACCGGAAGAAGATCAAGGAGGTGACCCGCTTCATCACCTTCGCCATGGGGGCGACGAAAATGGCCCTCGCGGAGGCGAACCTCGACCTGACCGAAGAGGAGCGCGATCTCGCGGGTGTGTTCATCGGCGTCGGGCTCGGCGGACTCGAGAACCTCGAGCGCTGCACGCTGACCCTCGAGCACAAGGGCCCAGGCAAGATCAGCCCCTATTTCATCCCTTCGCTCATTGCCAACATGGCGGCGGGCCAGGTGTCCATCGCGTTCGGCCTGCGCGGACCGAGCTACGCACACACCAGCGCGTGTTCGTCCGGAGCTCACGCCATTGGCGAGGCTTATCACTGGATCCAAGCGGGCCGCGCCGAGGTGATGATCGCCGGGGGCGCCGAAGCGACCATCACCCCCATCGGCATCGCCGGGTTCTCGGCGATGTTCGCGCTCTCCCGGCGGAACACCGAGCCCACCCGCGCCAGTCGCCCGTTCGACAAAGGCCGCGACGGTTTTGTGTGCGGCGAAGGCGCCGGGACGCTGGTGCTCGAGTCGCTCTCTCGGGCCAAGCGCCGCGGCGCGCGCATCCTCGGCGAGATCATCGGTTTTGGTGCCTCCAGCGACGCTCACCACATCACCAAACCCGCACCGGGTGGCGCCGGCGGCGCGCGGGCCATGCGAATCGCGCTGCGCGACGCCAAGCTCGCGCCAGACGCCATCGACTACATCAACGCGCACGGTACCAGCACTCCGTCCGGCGACATCGAGGAGTGCCAGGCCGTCAGCGACGTATTTGGGAGCCACGCCCTCGACAAGAAACTCTGGGTCAGCTCCACCAAGAGCATGATGGGGCACTTGCTCGGCGCCGCTGGCGCGGTCGAGGCCGCGCTCTGCCTCAAGGCCATCGAGACCGGGCTCGTTCCGCCCACCATCAACCTCGAGGACCAAGATCCGGCGTGCCCGTTCGACTTCGTCCCCGGCAAGACCCGCGAACGGCGAGTCGAGCGGGCCCTCTCGAACTCCTTCGGCTTCGGCGGGACGAACGCGAGCCTGGTCGTCGCAAAGTTCGAAGGCTGACCCCTGTCGATGCGTCAGCGAGCGAAGCATGCAGTGCCCCACATGCCGATCCATGGAGAGCCGAGTCGTGGACTCACGACTGGTATCCGGCGGCACCGTCACCTGGCGCCGACGCGAGTGCGACGGCTGCAAGCGTCGTTTCACGACCTACGAGCGGCTGGAAATCAGCCTGCCCATCGTGGTCAAGAAGGACGGCCAGCGCGAGGCCTTCGATCGCAACAAGGTGCTTGCCAGCCTGCGTATCGCTTGCAACAAACGTCCGGTGTCACCCGATACTCTGGAAGAAGAGGCAGAGGTCCTGGAGCGCGAGCTCTCGGAGAGTGGCGAACGGGAGCTCAGCTCGATGCTGATTGGCGAGCGGGTGATGGAGCGGCTCAAGCGCCTGGATCAGGTCGCCTACGTGCGCTTCGCGAGCGTCTACAAGTCGTTCCGAGACATCGACGAGTTCATGCGCGAAATGAGCGTGCTCGTCCGGCCCAAGGACGGGGAGTGAAGGCAGCATGCCCGACATCGACGCAAAGTTGATGGCCCGCGCCATCGAGCTGGCACACGGCGGCGATCCCTCGCCCAATCCCCATGTCGGGTGTGTCATCGCCGACGGCGCGACCATCATCGCCGAGGCGTTCCACAACGCGGCGGGGCTAGACCACGCCGAGATCGCCGCGCTGGCCGCAGCAGGAGAGTCCGCGCGAGGCAAGACACTCTACGTCACCCTCGAGCCGTGCAACCACGAGGGGCGCACGGCACCGTGTGTCGATGCGATCCTGAAAGCGGGCATCGCGCGGGTGGTGGTCGGGTGCGCGGACCCAAATCCGAACGTGCCAGGTGGGGGGGCGGCGCGGCTTCGCGAAGCGGGCGTCGAAGTCTTGGTCGGGGTCCTCGAGAAGGACTGCCGCGCCGTGATCCGCCCCTGGAGCAAGTTCATCACGGAGGGCGCTTCTTTCGTCGCCGTGAAGCTCGGGCTCTCGCTCGACGGGCGCATCGCTACGCGCACGGGTGCCAGCAAGTGGATCACCTGCCCCGAGTCCCGCACCCGGGTGCAGGCTCTACGCCACCGCCACGACGCGGTGATGGTCGGGATCAACACCGTGATCGCCGACGACCCTCGCTTGACCGTCCGGGACCTGCCCGGACGCAGCCCTGTCCGGGTGATCGTCGACAGCAAACTTCGGCTCCCGGGGTCCGCCCAGGTCGTCCAGGGGGCGCGCGAGGTCCCCACCTGCGTGATGACCACGACGGAGGCCCCGCGGGGCGCGGAAGAGGCCTTGGAGGCCGCGGGTGTAGCCGTAATTCGTGTGGCGGCCACCGCCGAGGGCCGCTGCGACATGCGGGTGGTACTGAAAGAGCTGGCCGCGCGCGAGGTCGTCAGCGTCCTTTGTGAAGGCGGCGCCGAGCTAGCCGGCAGCCTGCTCGCTACCGCCCTCGCCGACGAGATGCACGTGTTCGTCGCGCCAATCTTGTTGGGACCGCGGGGACGGCCGGGGGCCGTCGATTGGGCCGGACCGGAGACCCCGTCGGACGCGCCGCGCATCGACCCTCCAGTCTGGGAGCTGTGCGGGAACGACGCCTACGTGTCCGGACCCTTGGTGTATCCCAAGCGGTCGAGCCGCACCGCTCACGGTTGACCCGAAAGCGCGCCCGATTGCGGGAGCCAAACCCCGATGTTACGTTTCGCGGGTATGGCCGTCCGCGAGATCCTCGAGTATCCCGACCCCCGCCTGCGTGAGGTCGCCAAACCGGTGCCCCGCGTCGACGACGAGATCCGGCAGCTGGTCGAGGACATGGCGGAGACGATGTACGACGCTCCCGGCGTGGGGCTCGCGGCCCCGCAGATCGGCGTGGGCTACCGCATCTTCGTCATCGACATCGCGGGTGAGGACGAGCCGAGTGACTTCCGAGTCTTCATCAACCCGGAGATCGTCACCACTACAGGCACACAGGTGTGGGACGAGGGCTGCCTGTCATTCCCCGGCGTCAGCGAAGAAATCAAGCGCGCCGAACAGGTCACGGTGCGCGCCCTCGGCAAGGACGGGAAGAGCTTCGAGCTCGAGGCCGACGGACTCTTGGCCGTGGCGATTCAGCACGAGAACGACCATCTCAACGGCGTCTTGATGATCGACAAGCTGTCGGCCATCAAGAAGCGGATGATGGGCCGAAAGCTGGCCAAGCGCGCCAAAGCTTCGAACGCCGAAGCCTGAGCTGCTCAGCGGGACGGCGGCCGCGTGAACAGCGAGGTCTCGAGGGGGAAGCCGCGGACGCTGATCTCGTCGGCCACCTTGGGCACGGCTCCCGCGGCGTTGAATGTGCCCTCGACGGCGCCGCCCGCTGCCGTGCGCTCCACCGTGAAGGTGAAGATGTCGGACAGCTGGATCTCTTCCGCGGCCACTCCGGAGACCTCAGCGACGCGCAGCACCCGCAGCCGGCCGTCGCGCAAGCGGCCAACCTCGACCACCACCTCGAAGCTCGAGGCCACCCACTCGCGCGCCGCGGCGATGCCCGCGTTCGGCCGGGCGCCGGCGACGTCGCCGACGATACGTGAGAGCGCGCGCCGCGCGTTGGGCGCGTGAGCGCTGGCCAAGACGCCTGATGCACCGTCAGCCACCACGTCGATCAGCGCGGCGCTGAGCGCCGGCGAGGCCAGCTCGACCACCAAACGCGCGCCCGGCACCTGCGCAGCCACGCTCAGCACCTGCGCAGAGTCGTCACCTCGCCCGATGCTCAGCCGCGTGACGCTCTCTGCTGAGGCCGACACGTCATCGAGCTCGTAGAGCACTACCTGGCGGGCGTCGGTCCGGGCGGCGACGAGCGCGGAGACGACCGCGCTCGTGCCCGGATCCCGGGGACCGGTGACGAGCAGGTTCAAGCGCGCGGAGACCGCGTGGCCCAGGAACGTGGCGATGGCGCGGGAGATGGTGCCGCTGCGCACCAGCTCCTCGAGCGTCGCGCCGATGCGACGCGGTTTCTGGATCACCAGGAGTCCGCCCGGAGCCGCCAGACCGGTGGCCGCTCGCAGCTGCGACCCGTCCCGGAGCTGGCGACGGACCGCGGTCTCATCGCTCCCGAGGGGTTGGCCCGCTGCCCGACAAAGCCGTCGCACGACGCGGGTCAGCGCGTCTTCGGAGGAGAACCCGGGCACGACGGGCACATGGCGCCCGGCTTTCACGGACGAAACCGCATCGAACCGCGTCGCCACGATCTCGGTCACGCTCGAGTCCACGAGCAGCGGTCCGATCGGCCCCAGCTCGAACAGCTCCGCTCGCGCTTCCTGGCTGAGCTTGCCGATGTCCACGTCCGCCGCAAACTCGCCCTGGCTCTTCAGCTCGTGGGCGCGTTCTTCAATCGAGTGCTCGATGCGCCCGCGGGTGGCTTCGTCGATGATGCCATCGAGGACAGCGGGGTCGAGGTCACGACTCACCCGCGAGATGAGCGCAGTGAGCGCGGAGCGGTGGCTCTTGCTGTCCTCGCCCGACTGAGCCATCTGCCGAAGGTCGATGTCCGCATGCGAGACGTCGACCACGCTCGCGAGCGCCATCTTCTCCGACGGATGCGACTCCGACGGTGCCTCGACTCGGGGTTGCGACGGCATGCGCGGTGGTCCCGGCACCTCCGGGTAGCTCGCGCCGCTGGCTTCCTCGATGTCCGCGGGGAAGGCCGTCGCGCCGGACTCGCTGGCCGCCGCGCGCACAGCGGCCGGGACCGGTCCGCTTCCCGTCTGCTCGCCGCCGGTCGAGGGCTCACTGGCGCCCTCGGGCATCTCGATGCGCAGCACGAAGTCACCGATGTAGATGCGATCTCCTTCGCGCACGATGGTCGCTTGAGAGATGCGCCGGCGGTTGACGTAGGTGCCGTTGGTGCTGTTCAGATCGGTGACGATGAAGCGCGCGTCACGGAAGATGAGCCGCGCGTGGCGCTTGCTGACGTTGCCTTTCGGCAACATCAAGTCGTTGCCCTGCACACGCCCAACGCTCACTTCGGGGCGCTCGAAAACCTCTCGGCGTTCGGCTCCCCCCTTCTCGCTGATGACGATGGCGAACAACGAGCGACTCGACTGTGGAGGGGAAATCACAAGCAGCCCGGTAGATCTGCCGAAATCTCGGGCGGCCTGTCAATGTTACTGGCGAGTCCCCCCGGAATTCGGCCGCCAGAGTCGCCTTCCCCCGAGCCAGGCCAGAGTCGAATCAGGGTTCGCCGGCCGGCGACTGCCCGCGGACCTCGGTGGTCACCAGGGCCAGGAGCTCCCCCGCCAGGGCCATCACGTCGCGCTCGGAAAACCCACTGCCACGGAGCTCCCGGTAGATGGTCTTTGCCAGAATGCGCGCGGCGCGAGGATCGTTGGGAGCGGGGCTGGAGTCGAACGGAAGTGCCATCTGGATCAACCACTTGCGGGCAAAACGCCCGAACTACCTTTGCTCCCGCTGCAGTATGAAAGAACGGTGCCAACGACGCTGGAACCCAAGGCGGCCCCACCCTAGTTCCATTCGTCGCGGTGACTGCAAAAATGACGCGGCGTGCGCAAACTGAGCTTCGCACCGCGGCGCGTATGCTGCGCAGCACCGCGAATTTCTGGATCTTTCACTGGTTCAACCGCTCCGGGCGCCTCAGGTGCGCTGGCTGAACGTGGAAGGGGCCGGGTAGCTCGTCACCAGCACCTTGGCCGGCCGTTCGATCGCCGTCAGCAGGCTGGTCACCAGCTCTCGACCGTCGTCCCCGAAGTAGAGGGCCTCCCCCACCTCGGGGCTGCCATGCACCGGCACCGCCACGCCATTGCCCTGGAACCGGACCCGGCCGGTCACCTTCCGGCAGAGCGCCAGGTGGGAAGGCAACCAGCTGCCCGAGCTCTTGTCCCGGACGGCCACGCAGACACCGTCTCGGAAGTGATATTCGGTGTTCCGCGTCACGAACATGCGGTGACGACGACGATCTTTCCCAGACGCTGCGGGGCGGAAAGTGGATTCGGTTTCGCTCACGGTCTCTCTCCTCTGTGGCGAGCTGAGGCTGGCCCGACCACCTGGTACCGGCCAACTTTCGGGGCGCGCCCCGGCCGGCTTCGGGAAGCATTTCGTTAACCCGCATCGGACTGACTGCGGACAACTTCGTGCAGCGACGCTCCGCCCCGTACCATTTGGAAAATGCGGGCGCGCCACCGATTGCCAGGTCTCAAGAAGACCCGCGGGCTGCCAATGCTCAAACGGCGATCCGTCGAGCTCTGGCAGAGCAGCGACTATCGCTGGCGCGAGCTGTTCGAGGCAGCCGACGTGATGAGTGAAGGCGCCACCCGTGTCGAGCCCGACGGCCCCGTCTACTACGGCTCGACGAGCGTGCTCTTGACCCTCGAGTCGTGCGGCGGTCGCATCCCGGACGCGGACGCCGAGCAACTTCTCGCGCTCGTACCCAAAGACCCTCACGCGCGCCTGCGCGCCATTCGCGTGGCGTGCCTCGAAGCTCAGCTGCGCTCGGGGGGTGCGCTCGGGCGGGTCCGCGCCGAGCTTGCAGTGCGCCGCGACCCGCGGGGGATCCGCGTCGACATCGACGTCGAGGCGAACGTTCACGCGCTCGGCTCCGCCGACACGGGCTGAACGGAAATAATTCTCGGATGGACGTCAAGTCCATCTGCGCGTTTCGATTCGGCGCCGGAGCGCGGCGCAGCGGGGCGAAAACTGCGCAAGATCAGCGCACGATGTCGGCGACTCCACGCCGGGTCTTGACAGAAATGCTCGCGCGGAAGAATTGAGAGCTACACGTTACTCGGCAAGTGTCCTCCGTGATGAGCATGAAGCGCAAAAAGCGACGCGACGACAAGGTCATCCATGTCGTCTTCGGTCCGGGTGGCGGACGCGTCCAGACCAAACAGCGGAAGACCGCGAGCTCCAAGAAGGACGCAGCGCCATCCAACCGCGAGCCGCTGACCGACCTGTTCACCCAGAGTGAGATCGCGCGCCTCCTGGACATTTCGCCGAACCGACTGCGCACGCTCGACAAGACTGGTGTGGTTCCCCCCACGGGGCGGCGACGAGGACGCCGCGCCTACACCTTCTCGGATCTGATCGCACTCCGAACCGCCCAAGCCTTGCTCGATAGGAACGTGCGACTGCGGGACGTGACCCGAGCCATCAGCGCGTTGCAGCGCACACTGCCGCGCGTCGCTCGACCCCTGGCCGAGCTACGCATCGTCTCGGACGGACAGCGGGTCGTCGTGCGCACCCACGATGGCGCATTCGAACCGTTGACGGGGCAGATGGTGCTCGACTTCGAGGTGAAGACACTTCGGGACGACGTGGTGCGCGTGCTCAGACCTTCGGCCGGACGCGAACGCTCACGCAGCGCCTACGAGCTCTACCTCCGCGCGAGTCAGCTCGACGAGGACCCGCTGACCATGGATGAAGCGGAGGGGCTGTACCTGCAGGCCCTCGAGCTCGATCCGTGGCTGGCCATCGCCTACACGAACCTGGGCAACGTTCGCTTCCGCCGCGGCGATCCCGAGGCCGCCGAGGCGCTCTACCGCCGCGCCCTGGAGATCGACTCACACCAACCCGAGGCGCAGTACAACCTGGGCTATGTGATGCTCGAGCGCGGCCAACCCGAGCTCAGCATTCCGCTCTTTCACGGCGCATTGGAGAGTGATTCGAAGTTCGCGGATGCTTACTTCAACCTGGCGATGGCCTACGAGCAGGTGGGCGAGACCCAGAAGGCGCGTCCGTTCTGGAAGAGCTACATCGCACTCGAGCCGCAAGGCACGTG
Source organism: Myxococcales bacterium (assembly GCA_016706225.1). Classification (NCBI taxonomy): domain Bacteria; kingdom Pseudomonadati; phylum Myxococcota; class Myxococcia; order Myxococcales; species Myxococcales bacterium. Next base: position 1,041,645 of record JADJKB010000005.1, on the reverse strand, counting down.
GAGCGAGATCGCCAAGCGCCACCTGTAGTCGCGCCCGAGTCGCCGGCGGGCGCTGTGGCTGTTCGTCAGCGGCCGAGCACTCGGTGCTGGAGGCTCGGGAGGTTCGTCCGCACTCGTTCGAGGACGGTTCGATCCAGGTCCGCGAGCACCACTCCGGCACCATCCGAGGCTTCGGCGATGACCGTGCCCCACGGATCGGCCACCAGCGAGTGCCCATACGTCGTGCGCCCCTTCGGGTGCGAACCCCACTGCGCCGCGGCGACGACGAAACACTGCGCCTCGATGGCGCGCGCCCGGAGCAGCACGTGCCAGTGGTCCTTGCCGGTGAGCAGGGTGAATGCGGCGGGCACGAGCAGGACCTCCGCCCCACGATCCGCAAGGGCGCGGTACAGCTCGGGGAAGCGCAGGTCGTAGCAGATGCTGAGCCCGAGTTTGTAGCCGGCGACCTCGATCACCTGCGGCTCGGCTCCCCGCAGGGTGGCCGCGGATTCGCTGATCTCGCTGCCGTCCGGCAGACGCACGTCGAACAGGTGGATCTTGCGGTAGCTCGCCCGGAGCTCGCCGTCGTCGCCAAAGACGGCCAGGGTGTTGTAGGGCCGCTCAGGGTCGTCGCTCCGCTCCGGGAAACCTCCGGCGGCCACGACGACTCGGTTTTCCGCCGCCATCTGTCGGAGCGCTTTCTGGATCGGTGGCCCATCATCACCCAGTCGCTCGGCGAGCCCGCGTTTGTCCGCTTCGGGTCCCATGAAGGCGAAGTTCTCCGGCAGGAGCACGACCTTTGCACCTCGCTCGGCAGCGACCGCCACCCACTGACGACAGGCCGCGAGGTTTTCCGTGACGTCGGCCTGGCACGACAGCTGGACGGCAGCGATACGAAGCGGAGCGGGGGGCGCGGGCTTGGCCATGAGGCGACAGCATACGCGCGCGCGCCGCGCCCCGACCACGAGCAAAATCGTTCTTTGGCGCAGGCCCGACTTACGCTGGGGGCTGGTTTCGCCGGCGAAGGGTCGGTACGCTGCCCGGTGGTCGGAGAATGAGCGAGAAGACCACCGGGGCAATGGCCGAGTTCGGCACGCCGGCGTCGCCGAATCGCGGCGGACCGGTAGCGGGGCTCGTGCTGCTGTACGCCGAGCGTTACGCGGAGCTGCCACCGGTGTGGCTGCTGGACAAAGAGCGCATGGTGATCGGCCGGGACGACGACGCCGACATCCGCATGGGCGTCACCGCCGTGTCGCGAGTGCACGCAGAATTGACCTGGGAGAACGATGCCTGGGTGCTGCACGACAAAGGCAGCAGGAACGGGACGCTGGTCGACGGACGCAGGATCACCTCCGTCGAGCTCGAGCCGTTGAACGAGGTCCGAGTCGGCGACGCGATCATGAAGTTCGTCGACAAACACGCCGAGGCGTTCTCGGAGTATCGCATCGACGGCGCGATGGTCCCCGGTGCATCGCGGCGCGCAGAGCAAGACAGCGCGCTGCTCGGCGGCTACCAGATCGATCGCATCTCGGCGGACCTCTGCCGCATCGCACCCACACCCCTCAGCGTGATGCTCCTGGGCGAGAGCGGCACGGGCAAAGAGGTCGTGGCCCGCGAGCTGCACCGGCTGAGCGGAAGGCGCGGGGCGTTCTCGGCGGTCAACTGCGCGGCCATTCCCGCCACGCTGATCGAGAGCGAGCTCTTTGGCTACAAGCGCGGCGCGTTTTCGGGCGCGGACCGCGACAAGCCGGGCCTGATCAAGAGCGCACACGAGGGCACCCTGTTGCTCGACGAGATCGGCGACATGCCGCTCGAAGCCCAGGCCAAGCTGCTGCGGGTCCTGCAAGCAAAGGAAGTATTTCCCCTGGGCGCGACGGCGCCGGAGCGAGTCGACGTGCGCGTCGTGTGCGCGACGCACCGTGATCTCTGGCGCCTGCAACAGGGGGGAGCATTTCGACAGGACCTGTTCGCCCGCCTGAACGAGTACCAGCTGCGCCTACCCGCGCTGCGCGAGCGCAAGGAAGACGTGTTCATGCTGGTGCAGGCCTTCCTGAAGCGGCACGGTCGCCCGGAGCTCGTGCCCACGTTCGGGTTCATGACCGCGGCGTTGCAGTACGACTGGCCGTACAACGTGCGCGAGCTCGAAGCGTGCGTGAAGCGTTGCATCGCCCTCTCGGAGTCCGACGTGCTCGGCGACCAGCTGCTGCCCGCGCCGGTGATCGAGGCCATGGAGGACTACGGCGACGTGCTGCGCGCCGCCGCCCTGCCCGGCGGCTCGAGCACGCCGGCCACAAGCCAACCCGCAGCGTCGCGCGCGTCCATGCCGACTGACGTCGAGCTCAGAGCGATGCTCGAGCAGCACGGCGGCAACGTGGCCGCCGTCGGCCGCCAGCTCGGCAAAGCACGCATGCAGGTCCACCGCTGGATGAAACGCTACGGCATCCACGTGGATGATTTCCGGCGCAGCTGACCGCCCGGCCATCGACCCTCGGCGACGGCCATCACCTGCCGGCGGAGCACGGCGCGAGCCCGCTCGACTGAGCCGACGCACAGGCGAGGTCGGACGCAGCGCACGCTCCCGCCCGGCACACCCGCGCGAGGTAACGCCCGCGACCGTCGGCGCAGGTGCAACAGGTCTGGCTGCACACCGACGCGGCTTGGCAGTCGGACCCCGGGGGCGCGCGCTGGTCTGACGGAGGACAGCGGGTGCAGCCGGCACGCACCAGCTCCGCGAGCACGTTCGCGCCACCCGCATCGCGATCGACCAACGTCACGCTGCCTGTGTTGCGGCAAGGCGCGGCGCACTGCTCCAACAGCGCGTGCTCGGCCGCGCAGCCGGCGATCCCCTCTCGTCGCTCGAGGCAGGTCGCCGCGGCGCACTTCGCCGAGCACTCGAGTCGAGACCCCGCGACACAAGCCAGGTAGGCAGTGCGGTCCTTTCCACAACCCCACGCACGCAACTCCCTGGTCCGGCTCCGACACGCATCGACGCAGGCGGCTTGGTCCTTGGGTCCCGCGCCTTCCCGCTCGCAGCCGCTTCCGGTGAGCGCAGCGCATGCAGTACCGCACTCGATGTCGACTCCACTCCCCTCGCTCCGGCGGGACGATTTCGCCGGACAGCCCCCGAGCCCCGTCAGGCACACGAACCCGAGCGCCCACGCGAAGACGCGAGTGCGGCCGCCGGGCCAGACGAGCGGGAAGGAGCGCATGGGGACTTTTCGCCTGTTTTTCTGGGCGACCTCAGACAAAAAGCATTGCTAGGCTACCCGGACGCTCGCAATTTCGAGTAGATGGCTCGCCAGATGGAGCGGCGGCCCGCTCCTTTGCTCGGCCCTCGATGCCCGTCTTGCTTCTCGCCGGTTTCCACCGTCTGGGGGTTCTCCTCCGAGCGCGAGCCCTCATCGGGCTGCTGACTGTCGTCTGGCTCATCACTTCAGCAGTGCCCGTTGCTGCGCAGCCCAAGCCCGCCGAACCCAAACCGGCTGAACCGAAGCCGGCCGAGCCCAAGCCGGCTGAGCCCAAACCGGCCGAGCTCAAACCAGGTGACGCCACGCCCGGTCCCGCCAAACCCCGTGCGCGCCGGAGCAGCGACGACGTCGGTGCGGTGCCACGGCTGCCCCCCGGCGAGGCAGAGAAGGCTCGCGGGCTGACCGTGGTCGCCATCGAGGTCGACGGCAATCGTCGCGTCACCAAGGAAGACATCCTCACCTACCTGCGTGAGCGAGTCGGCCAGACCTTCGCGCCCGAGGCGCTGAGCCAGGATGTACGAGAGCTCTGGAACTCGGGCTTCTTCGATGACATCGAGGTCGATCTCGAGAAGAGCGACGCCGGGGTCAGCCTGCGCTTTTCGGTGCGCGAGCGGCCGAACATCTCCGAGGTAGTCTTCGAAGGCAACTCGGAGATCGACACCGACGACCTCACCGAAGGCGTCGAGGTGAAGTCGAACACCATCCTGAGCCAGCCTGCGGTGCGGCGCAGCATCCAGAAGATCCGCGACATGTACGCGGAGCGCGGCTTCTTCCTGGCGGAGGTCAAGAGTGAGATCGTCCCGCTGAAAAACGACGAGGTGAGCATCAAGCTCACCATCAAAGAGCACGGCCAGGTCAGCGTCCGGCGCATCACGTTCATCGGCAACCACAGCATCCCCGACGAAGAGCTGCGCGAGCTGATGTTCACGGGAAACTCCGGCTTTTTTGCGTTCGGCTCGGGCGGCCCGTATCGCCAGGACGCATTCGAGCGCGACATCGCCGTCATCAGCGCGCTCTACTACGACCGCGGCTACCTCCAGGTCTCGATCAGCACTCCGCGGGTGATGCTGACCCCGGACCGCAACGGTATCGAGGTGAGCATCACCATCGACGAGGGCCCGCGCTACCGCATCCGACAGATGCGTGTGTACGAGAAGGGCAAAGACGGCACGGAGGTCGACCCGATCGGCGGCCGGCGTCGCCTGCGCAACATGGTGCGGGCAAAGCCCGGAGACTTCTTCAATCGCGCCGAGCTGCTCGAAGATCTGCAATCGGTGCGGACCCTCTACCGCGACCACGGCTACGCCAACGTCGAGGCCAACCCCCAGACACGCCTCGACCAGGAGCGCCACGAGGTCGACATCGTCGTGCCCGTCGAGCGCGGCCCGCTGGTCTACTTCGAGCGCATCGAGTTCCGCGGCAACGCCAAGACGCGCGACAAGGTCCTGCGCCGGGAGCTCGAGGTCGAAGAGGGTGAGCTATTTCACGAGACGCGCCTCGAGAAATCCAAGCGTCGAATCACGGCCCTCGGTTTCTTCGAGCGGGTCGACATCTCCACCGAGGAGGGGTCGGCGCCGGAAAAGATGCAGGTCAACATCGAGGTGACCGAGCGCCCGACGGGCACGTTCCAGGTCGGTGCCGGCTTCTCGAGCATCGAGAACTTCATCGCCACCGCTCAGGTTCAACAAGCCAACCTGTTCGGCAACGGCCAGAGCCTCTCACTGCAAGCGCAGGTGAGTGGACTCCGCCAGCTGGTCGATCTGCGCTTCTACGAGCCGTACTTCCTGGACAGCGATTTCTCGGCGAGCATCGATTTGTTCGACCAACTGCGCATCTACAACGACTTCAGCGAATCGACACGAGGCGGCTCCCTCACCTTCGGTTACCCGATCGTGGACCCGGAGCTGTCGGCGAGTGTCGCGTATACCGCAGAGCTGAACGACGTCTCGACCCAGACGACCTCGACCATTCTGGGCCAGACCGGTGGCACCAGTGTGTTCCGTCAGCTCCCCCTGGCCAACCTGTTCAACGACGGCTTCACCTCGAGCATCCGACCGGCGCTGACCTACGACTCCCGCGACAACCGCCTGTTCCCGACGGCCGGCGTCTACCTGCGTGGCTCGACCGAGCTCGCGGCCGCCGGCTTCGGCTCCGACAACGAGTTCTTGCGCCACCGTGGGGTTGCGCGCTTCTACTACCCCCTCGGCTCCGGGATCGTCGCCAAGCTGAACATGGAGGGCGGCCACGTCACGAGCCCCACCCAGGACGGGGTGCCGATCTTTGCGCGCTTCTTCCTGGGCGGCATCCTCGACGTGCGCGGCTTCCGCTTCCGATCGCTCGGCCCGCGCGTCCCGCTCACGCAGTTCACCGATCCCAACAGCGCTCCCATCCCCTACGGGGCCAACATCGGTGGCAACCTGAGCTACTTCCAGAACCTGGAGCTGGAGTTCCCGATCATCGACAAGGTCGGCATCCGCGGCGTGTTCTTCACGGACGCCGGCAACGCCTGGAACCTGGAGCAGAACTACTGCGACACGGCCGGCAAGGGCGCGCTCGCCAACCAGGGGACCACCTTCAAGGAGACCAGCCCCTGCTTCGACGGGCTGTCGAGCCTGGCGGCGCTCCGCACCTCCTATGGCTTCGGCATCCGCTGGTTCTCACCCCTCGGCCCGCTGCGGTTCGAGTGGGGTTTCCCCTTCAAGCCGCTACCCTACGAAGAGTCGAGCGTGTTCGAGTTCACCATCGGCAACTTCTTCTGAGCGGCGAAGAGCAGAGCGGGCACGGGCACGGGCAGGGGCACGGCGGATATGGATAGACCCCCTGGTCAGGGCTGAGCATGACGGGTATGAAGGACGACGTGGCCTCCGAGTCCGCTGACGACGACGTCCCGCCGACGCCCAAGAATTCGGTGCCGTCGGAGGACACCGAGCGCGATCTGGCGCCCGCGCGGCAGCGGGGCTCAGCCGTGGAAGCGGACGATATTTCGACCACGCTGAGCAACAGCACGCTGCTCAGCGTGAAGGGCGCGGCGGAGCAGTCGAGTGATGAGCCGAACCACCGAGTCGACGAGCTGGACCGCAGGTTCGATCAGCTCGAAGCTCGGCTGAAAGTGCTGGAGCTGCAGCGCTCGCCGGGGCCCGAGCCGGAGAACAAACGCTGGCTGTTCTGGGTCGGGCTGATGCTGGCCCTGGTGCTCGGCTGGCAGCTCCGCGCCTACTTCCGCTGAGCCGTATTTACTCTGGAATATCCAGGGCTTCTGACTGCTCGCGGGAGGTGCCGTTTGCGGCTCACCGTGGTATGCGGAAGGTGCCGCGCGCGAGCCCCCCGTCAGAGCGCGCACCACCACGACCTTCATGGCCAACCCGCCCCCGTCGAACCCCACGTCGTCCTCTTCGGACCAACCGATCAGCATCCAAGAGGAGATGCGCACGTCGTATCTCGATTACGCGATGAGCGTGATCATCGGGCGTGCCATCCCGGACGTCCGGGATGGTCTGAAGCCGGTGCACCGCCGCATCTTGTACGCGATGCGCGCCCTGAACCTCACGCCCGCAACGGCCTATCGCAAGTGCGCGCTGGTCGTCGGCGAGGTCATCGGCAAGTACCACCCCCACGGCGATGCAGCAGTCTACGACTCGCTCGTGCGCATGGCGCAGGACTTCTCCCTGCGCCACATGTTGGTGGACGGCCAGGGTAACTTCGGCTCCGTCGATGGCGATCCGCCGGCCGCGTATCGTTACACCGAGTGTCGCATGGCGAAGATTGCCATGGAGCTCATGGAGGACATCGAGAAGGACACGGTGGATTTCACACCGACCTTCGACGAGTCGAACGAGGAGCCGACCGTCCTTCCGGCGCGCTTCCCGAACTTGTTGGTGAACGGGTCGGGTGGCATCGCGGTCGGCATGGCGACCAACATTCCACCGCACAACCTGGCGGAGGTGATCGACGCGACCATCTGTCTGATCAACCGCCCCGAGACCAGCATCGAGGAGCTGATCGGCATCATTCCGGGCCCCGATTTCCCGACGGGCGGCATGATCCACGGCCGCGCTGGCATCTGGGCGGCATACAAGACCGGTCGCGGCAGCGTGGTGATGCGCGCCAAAACCCTGGTCGAGAAGGTCGCCGGCAACTCCGAGCGCGAGCAGATTGTCGTCAGTGAAATCCCCTACCAGGTGAACAAAGCGCGGCTGGCCGCCAAGATCGGCGAGCTGATCCGGGACAAACGCGTCGAAGGCATCCGCGAGGTTCGCGACGAGAGCGACCGCGACGGCATGCGGCTGGTCGTCGAGCTGAAGAAGGACGTCTACCCCGACGTCGTTCTGAATCAGCTGTTCCGCCTGACCGACCTGCAGGCGTCCTTCGGCATCATCAACCTCGCCATCGTGGACGGGCGCCCTGCAGTGCTGGATCTCAAGGAGACGCTGCGGCAGTTCATCGAACACCGGCGCGAGGTCGTGAGCCGCCGCACGCGTTACGAGCTGGCGCAGGCCGAAGCCTCCAAGGAAATCGTCGAGGGCCTCGGCATGGCGGTGACGGAGGTCGACCTCGTCATCAAGACCATCCGAGAGTCCCGCGACAGCGAAGAGGCGCGGGGGCGTTTGATGACGCTGCCGCTCGCCGGGCTCGAGTCCTTCGTGCGCCGCGCCGGGCGGCCCGAAGCGGAGATCGAGGCCGCCGCGCAGGTCAAGGACTACCGACTATCAGAGCGCCAGGCCAAGGCCATCTTGGACATGCGCCTGGCCAAGCTGACTGGCCTCGAATACGAGAAGCTCGCCAAGGAGTACGGCGAGCTGTGCGACGAGATCACACGCCTGCGGGCGATCCTGGGCGACGAGACGCTGCTCATGGAGGTGATCGTCAAAGAGCTCTTGGACGTGAGGTCGCGCCACGCCGAGGTGCGCCGCACGGAGATCGTCGACAACGAGGCGGAGATCCAGATCGAGGATCTGATCCAGGAAGAACCGATGGTGGTGACGATTTCCCACCAGGGTTACATCAAGCGCACCGCTCTCAACGACTACAAGGCGCAGAAGCGCGGCGGCAAGGGCAACCGCGGCATGGAAGCCCGCGACGACGACTTCGTGAACCAGCTGTTCGTCGCGTCGACCCACAGCTTCGTCTTCTTCTTCTCCGACATCGGCAAGGTGTACGTGAAGAAGGTCTACGAAATCCCGATGGCGGCCCGCCAGGCCAAGGGGCGGGCAATCGTGAATTTCCTCGGCATCGAGGAGGACGAACGCATCCGCGCCATCACTCCCGTGCCCGGATTCCAGGAGGGGATCTTCGTGGTCACGCTCACGACGAGTGGGCAGATCAAGAAGACGGAGGTGATCGAGTACGAGAACTACCGAGAGAAGGGCATCATCGGCGTGAAGATCGCCGACGACGACCACCTCCTGTCTGCGACCGTCACGGATGGGTCACGGGAGTTCTTGATCGCGACCAAGAGCGGCAAGAGCATCCGCTTCGACGAACAGCTCGTACGGCCGATGGGGCGCCCCGCAGCCGGGGTCAAGGCCATCTCGCTCGACGACGGCGATCAGGTGGTGGGTTTCGCCGCCACCGATCCGCTGCGAACGCAGGTCTTGGCGGTGTGTGAGCGCGGCTACGGCAAGCGCACCCCGCTCGAAGAGTTCCGGCAACAGGGCCGCGGCGGCAAGGGCATCATCTTGATCGATGCCAGCGACCGCAATGGTCCCGTCGTGGGCATCGCGCTCGTCACCGAGGCGGACGAGATCATGCTGATCACCGACCGCGGCCAGACGATTCGAACGCGCGTCTCGGAGATCCGCGAGACCGGGCGCAACGCTCAGGGTGTGAAACTCATGAGCGTGGACGAAGGTGAGCGAATCGTGGCGATGGAAGCCATGAGCGAGAGCTCATCCGGCCTGGACGACGAGAGCATGATGCCGCCGGAGAACGCAGAGAGCGCAGAGAACGCGGAGAACGCAGAGAACGCGGAGAACGCGGAGGACGCAGAGGACGCAGAGAACGCGGAGAACGCGGAGGACAGCGAGCCCAGCGACGAAGGCAACGGCGGCGAAGGCGGCGAGCCGAGCGACGACTGATGGCGAGTCGGCGCGGCGGAGGTGCAAGGGGCACGGCAGCTCCGGCGACCGTAGCGACAATGTTCGCACACCTGGTCGCGCAGCACCCTGACGCACACTGCGAGCTCGACCATCGGAACGCCTTCGAGCTGGTGGTGGCCACCGTGTTGTCAGCGCAGGCCACCGATGTCGGTGTGAACAAGGTGACGCCTGAGCTCTTCCGCCGCTGGCCCGTGCCGCAGGCGCTCGCCACCGCGGATCCCAACGAGGTCGAGCGGGTGATCGGCTCCCTGGGTTTCTTTCGCCAGAAGACCAAGAGCATCACCGGCCTGGCAAAGTGCCTGATGAGCGACCACGGCGGCCAGGTGCCCAGGACGCTCGATGAGCTCGTGAAGTTGCCCGGCGTCGGACGCAAGACCGCGAACGTGGTGTTGGGCGTGGCGTTCGGCAAGCCCGAGGGGGTGGTGGTCGACACCCACGTGCTCAGAATTTCTCAGCGGCTTGGCTGGACGCGTGACGACACCCCGGAAAAAGTCGAGACCGACCTCATGCGCCTGTTGCCGCGCGAGCACTGGGACCGTGTCTCCCATACCCTGATCTTCCACGGCCGGCGGGTGTGCTCGGCGCGCAAACCGGCGTGTGCCGCCTGCAGCGTGAGTGAGCTGTGTCCGAGTGCATTCCGGGCAGAGCACGTCGGCCGCAAGCCGCCTCGGCCACGCGCAAGCCCCGGACCCGTGAAGGCCGCGTCGGGCGCGAAGAAGAGAACCAAGCCGAGCTCCCAGGTGCAGACGCCGGTGGGCTCACGAACGAGCGCCCTCGCCGGCCCCAGAGCTCGAATCAAGCTGCCAGCCGGAGTGAAGCCCAAGTCAGCGCCAAAGGCGAAGGGCAAACCCTCGCGCAAGGGCTAAAGCTCTGCTTCCTTCGACCCGCCACCTGGCTAGATCTCGGGCGATGGTCTTCCTCGGCTACGGCTGCCAGCGCTGTGGGGCCGAGCTTCGCGCCGACGAGGCCACCTATCGCTGCCCGCGCTGCGACGGCAACCTGTTCGTGCGCCCAGACTTCGCCCGCGCAAGCCGCGACGCCATCAGCAACAGCCGCGACCCGTCGTTGTGGCGCTACGCGCCGCTCCTGTCCGTGCCCGTACCTCCGGATGATGCCGGCCCACTGCGAGGCGTCGGCGGCTCGCCGCTCTACGCCGCCCCTCGGCTCGCCAGCGAGCTCGGGGTCCGCCGCGTGTGGCTCAAGGACGAAGGGCGTATGCCAACCGGGTCGCTCAAAGATCGCGCGAGCGCGGTCGTCGTCCAGCGCGCGCGGGAGCTCGGCAAAGATCCGATCATCACCGCGTCGACCGGCAACGCCGGCGTCGCCCTGGCCGCCATGGCGCCGGCGGCCGGCATCCGCGCCGTGATCCTCGTCCCCCAGAGCGCGCCGCCGGCGAAGATCGCACAGCTCCAGATCTTCGGCGCCGAGCTCGTGCTCGTGGAGGGTTCGTACGACGACGCCTTCGAGCTGTCCGAGGCGGCCGCCCGGGAGCTTCACTGGTACTGCCGCAACACGGCGCAAAATCCGTTCACCACCGAGGGCAAAAAGACCGCGGCCTTCGAAATAGCGGAGCAGCTGGGCTGGCGCGCACCGGACCGCATCTTCATCTCGGTGGGCGACGGCAACATCTTGGTGGGGGTGCACCAGGGGTTTGCCGAGCTCCTGGCGCTCGGTTTCATCGACCGCGTGCCCAAGGTCATGGGCGTGCAAGCCGAAGGTTCATCGCCCATTGCGAGAGCGTTTCTCGCGGGCACCAACGACATCGAGGCGTGCGCAACCGACACCCTCGCCGACAGCATCGCCGCGGGGCGGCCCGCCGACGGCGAGCGCGCCCTGCATGCGGTGCGCGCAAGTGGAGGTGAGTTCTTGATCGTCAGCGACGCGCAAATTCTCGACTCGATCGGCTGCCTTGGCCGCACCGCCTCGGTGTTCGCCGAGCCCGCCGCTGCCGCCGCCCACGCGGGCCTCGAGCTCATGGCACGCGCCGGGCGGCTCGGGAGCGACGAGGAGATCGTGGTGCTCATCACCGGCAATGGGCTCAAGGACGTCGGCGCAGCGACCCGCGCCGTGAAGCAGGCTCCGCCCAGCATCGCTCCAACACTTTCGGCGCTCCGCGCCGTGCTCGGGAAGAAAGAAGGAACCACATGATCGATCTGACCCTCGACAAAGCCGGGCTCGAAAAGGCCGTACAGCGCGCGAAAGAGAAACACGTCGTCATCCCGACCCTCGCGCAGATGGCCGATCCCCAGAAGATCCCGAAGGCAGTCGTGGCAGGTCTGAAGAACGTCGGGCTCTGGGACGTGAACCCGCTGAACCTCTTTCGCATCAGCTGGCACAACGAACCCGTCGAGCGGGGCGGCGGTTTTGGTCCGGTGAACTACATCGAGTTCCCGAGCGAGCTGACCGGCGTCGAGGCGCGGATCGTCGCTCTGGTCGGAAAATGGTTCCCGACCGGCGCCCACAAAGTCGGCGCGGCCTTCGGCTGCCTGGCGCCGCGTCTGGTGACCGGACAGTTCGATCCCACGTCGCAGAAAGCCGTCTGGCCGTCGACCGGAAACTACTGCCGTGGCGGCGCCTACGACTCGGCGCTGCTCGGCTGTGATTCCATCGCCATCCTGCCCGAGGGCATGAGCCGGGAGCGCTTCGAGTGGCTCGAAAAGGTCGCCGGAGAGGTAATCAAGACGCCCGGGACCGAGAGCAACGTGAAGGAGATCTTCGACAAGTGCTGGGAGCTACGCCGCTCCGGGCAGGCGCTGATGATCTTCAACCAGTTCGAAGAGCTGGGGAACTACCTGTGGCACCACGAGGTCACGGGTCGCGCCATGGCCTCCGTGCTCGAGAAGATGCTGGGCCCCAAGGGCCGCTTCGCAGGCCTCACCGTCACCACCGGCTCCGCCGGCACCATCGCGGCCGGCGACTACCTGAAGAAGCTGTTCCCGGGCAGCAAGATCGCCGCCAGCGAGGCGGCGCAATGCCCGACGCTGCTCGCCAACGGCTTCGGCGAACATCGCATCGAGGGCATCGGCGACAAACACGTGCCGTGGATCCACAACGTGAAGAACACCGACATGGTGATGGCCATCGACGACGAGGCCTCGATCTCGATGCTGCGTCTGTTCAACGAGCCCGCCGGCAAGAAGCTGCTAACGAGCCGCGGGCTCAGCCCGGAGTTGGTCGACCGCCTGAGCCTCTTGGGGATCTCCGGAGCAGCCAACCTGCTCTCGGCGATCAAGATGGCCAAGTGGTACGAGCTCGGCAAAGAGAGTGTGGTCATGACGGTGCTCACCGACTCCGTCGAGATGTACCGCTCGCGCCTGAGCGAGCTCTCCGCGGAGCGCGGCGCCTTCAGCGAGGTCGACGCAAACATCGCCCTCGAGCGGCACGTGCTCGGGGTTGGAACCGACCTGATGGAGGAGCTGTCACACCCCGCCAAGAAACGCGTGCACAGCCTGAAGTACTACACGTGGGTCGAGCAGCAGGGAAAGACCTACGGCGAGATCCAGGCCCAATGGCACGATGACGAATACTGGACTCGCATTCCAGAGGTGGCGCCGAAGCTGGACGCGCTGATCGGCGAGTTCAACGCAAGAACCGGCCTCGGGTGAGGGCCGGACGCGATCGTCTGTTATTCTGACCGGCTCGGGAGCACGCCATGCCCACCATCGACTTTTCACTGAACGGGGAGAAGCGCCGTCTCGACGTGGCGGCAGGGGAATCTCTGCTCGACGCGCTGCGCGACCGCTGCGGAGTGACCTCGACCAAGGACGGATGCCAGCCGCAGGGACAGTGCGGCTGCTGTCTGGCCTTGATCGACGGACAACCCAAGACCACCTGCGCCATTGGCGCCGAGAAGATCGCCGGAAAGTCCGTCGTGACCCTGGAGGGCCTCCCCGACACGGAGCGTGAGCTCCTGTCCCGCGCCTTCGTGATCGCCGGCGGCCTGCAGTGTGGATTCTGCATTCCTGGCTTCGCGCTGCGAGCCAAACAGCTGTGTGACAAGAACCCGAAGCCCAGCCGCGAAGAGATCGCAAAAGCCGTGGACGGACACCTGTGTCGCTGCACGGGCTACGTGAAGATCTTGGACGCCATCGAGCTGTACGCGAGCGCACGCCGAGGTGAACCGCTGCCCGAGCTCGCCACGGACGGCCACGTGGGCAAGCCGTATCCTCGCTATCAGGGTGAGCGCATGACGCTCGGCGACCGACCTTACGTCGCCGACATGCAGCGCGAGGGCATGTTGCACGGAGCGCTGGTGCTTTCGCCCCATGCACGCGCGAAGGTCAAGAGCATCGACACCACGAAGGCCAAAGCACTCCCCGGTGTGCACACGGTCGCCACGGCCGCGGACGTGCCCGGAGAGCGTTGGTACGGGCTGATTTACCCGGACTGGCCCGCCTTCGTTGCCATCGGCGAAGAGGCGCGCTGCGTCGGCGACGTGATCGCGGCAATCGCCGCGGAAGACGAGGCCACGGCGCGTGCAGCCGCCGCGCTGGTCGAGGTGAGCTACGAGCTCTTGACACCCGTGCTCTCACCTGCGGAGTCACTCGCCGACGGCGCACCGCAGGTGAACCCGAAACACGACAACGTGCTCTCGCGCTCGATCATCCGGCGCGGTGACGTCGACGCCGCGCTCGCCAAGAGTGCCCACGTCGTCAGCGGCACCTGGAAGACCCAGCGCATCGAGCACCTCTACCTGGAGCCCGAGGCGGCCCTGGCCGAGCCGCTCCCCGATGGGAAGATGGCGCTCTACACCCAGGGACAAGGCGTGTTCGACGATCGCCGTCAGGTGGCCGGTGTGCTGGCCATGCAGGAGGACGACCTCTACGTCGAGCTGATCCCCAATGGCGGGGCCTTCGGCGGCAAAGAGGACATGAGTGTGCAGGCGCAGACCGCGCTGCTCGCCAAACTCAGCGGACGGCCCGTGCGCATCGAGCTCACGCGCGAAGAGTCCATCCGCATGCACCCCAAGCGGCATCCGATCAGCATGGACTACACCGTCGGGTGCGACGCCGAAGGTAGACTCACCGCGGTCAAGGCCCGCATGGTCGGCGACTCGGGCGCGTATGCCTCCGTCGGCGGCAAGGTGCTCGAGCGTGCCGCGGGTCACTCGTGCGGTCCGTATCGCGTGCCCCACGTGGACGTCGAGGCAGTGGCCGCCTACACGAACAACCCGCCCTGCGGCGCGATGCGGGGCTTCGGCGCCAACCAGGCCAGCTTTGCCATCGAAGGCTGTCTCGATTTGCTCGCCGAAAAGGTCGGTATCGACGCCTACCAGATCCGCGACCGCAACATCGTCGCACTCGGCGACCTGTTCTCGACGGGTCAGATCCTCGACAAGTCAGTCGGCATTCGCAAGACCCTCGAGGCAGTCAAAGACGTGTTCTACGAGGCAAAGAACGCCGGAAAGGCCGTCGGGATCGGCTGCGGCATCAAGAACAGCGGCATCGGCAACGGCGTCTCGGAGTGGGGCAAGTGCCGACTGGTGGTGGAACAGGACAAAACCGTCTCGGTCTACAACGGCTACACCGAGATGGGTCAAGGCCTGCTCACGATCTTGATTCAGTTCGCCGTGGAGGTGACGGGACTACCGGGCAGCGTCTTCCGCCCGAAGGTGGACTCGACCTTCGCTCTCGGCTGCGGGCAGACGACAGGGTCGCGAGCCACGTTGTTCGCGGGAAACGCCGTGAAGAGCGCCGCCGAAAAGCTCAAGCTCGACCTGGACCAGGGCAAGGCGCTGGGTGATCTCGTGGGCAACGTCTACGCCGCAGACGTCGTCATCGACGACACGACACCTCTCGGCAAGGACGTGCCCAAGATCAAGACTCACACGGCGTTCGGATATGCGACTCAGGTCTGCATCCTCGACGACAAGGGGCGTATCGAGCGCTTCGTGGCCGCGCACGACGTCGGCCGCATCGTGAATCCGGTGCTCTGTTCCGGTCAGATCGAGGGCTCCGTGCACATGGGCATTGGCTACGCCCTCACCGAAGAGCTGCCGACCGAAAACGGTATGCCGGTCAGCTTCAAGCTGCGCGAGATCGGTGTCTTGCGGGCCCGCGACATGCCCAAGGTGGACGTGATCATGGTCGAAGAGCACGAACCCGAAGGTCCCTTTGGTGCCAAGGGCGTCGGCGAAATTGGCCTGGTGCCCACGGCCGGCGCCGTGGCGGGTGCCCTCGCCGCGTTCGACGGAGTGCGGCGGCGCGAGCTACCCATGAAAGACTCACCTGCGGCCAAGGCGCTGAGCGTCGGGCGTATCAAGGGCGACCGCACCGCCTGGCGTTGACCGGTCCTGCGTATGCCGCCTGGAGAACCGCTCTTTCTGGCCGCCGGCGCCGACTCGGTGCTGATTGCCGATGGCACCATCTTGGCCATTGGTGGAGAGCTAGAGGTCCCGCCTGACGCGCGCGTGCTCGATTGCCGCGGTGCACGCATTTGCGGCGGCGCAGTCAACGCTCACACCCACCTCTACAGCGGACTCGCGCCCCTGGGCATGCCCGCGCCCAGTCCGCCGCCCGAGAGCTTCGTGCAGATCTTGGAGCGGCTGTGGTGGCGCCTGGATCGTGCGCTCGACGAGAGCTCGCTCCGCGCTTCCGCCGAGCTCTACGTGGCGGAGAGTCTGCTGTTCGGTACGACGACCCTGATCGACCACCATGAGTCTCCCTGTTTCATCGCCGGCTCCCTCGACGTACTTGCTGACGCCGCCCAGACGCTCGGCTGTCGGCTGGCCACCGGTTACGGCGCGACGGATCGGAACGGCGGCCCCGAGGAGGGCCAGCGGGGGCTGGAAGAGTGCCGGCGCTTCGCGGCGGACAACCAGCGCCCGCTGGTACGCCCCCTCGTCGCCTTGCACGCCTCGTTCACGGTGAGCGACGCGACCGTGCGTGAAGCCGCGGCGCTCGCCGCCAAGCTCGACCTGCCGATGCACGTACACGTCGCCGAAGACCAGGCCGACGTCGAAGACGCCCAAACCCGGGGCTACTCCGGCCCCCTCGAACGCCTGCTCGAGCAGGGAGCACTCCCTCGGGGCTCGGTCATCGCTCACGGGGTTCACCTCGACGAACGGGCGGTGAAGGCAGCGGACGCCGCCGGACTCTGGTTCGTGCACAATCCGCGCTCCAACGCCGGTAATCGTGTGGGCTTCGCCCGCCATCTCGGGGCAAGCACTCACGTTGCCCTGGGCACCGACGGTTACCCTGCCGACATGCGAAGAGAGCGGGAGGCCCTGGCAGAAGAGGCGGCGCGCGCCGGCTCTCCGTTGTCCGAAGCGGAGCAACGGGCCCGCGCGATGGCCGGGCACTCACTCGCCGCAGCGCTCTTCGGCGTGAGCATCAGCCCGGAGCCCAGCGTCGGTGCTCAGGCAGATCTCGCCGTCTGGCCGGACGGCGCGGCGTGGAGCACCCCGAATGGAAGACCGCTTCACGTCGTCGTGGCCGGAGAAGTCGTGGTGGAAAGCGGTCGCCTCACGCGTGCTGATCTCGACGCCATTCGCGCCGCCGCCGAGCGCGAAGCGCCACGCCTCTGGGAGCGGATGCGGGGGCTCGGGGGTTGACGCTAGATGGAGCGCTGAGGACACTCGGTCGCCGCGCATGACACCACCGCCGTCCATCGACCCCGAGCGCCTGTACGCGAACCTCGCTGCGCTCGGCGCCATCGGAGCCTACGTCGACGCTCGCACTGGCCTCACCGGCGTGAACCGCCTGGCCTTGACCGCGGCGGATGGCGCTGGCCGTCGTCACGTGGTCGAGCGAATGAGGGCCCTCGGACTCGGGGTGACGATCGACCGAATCGGCAACGTCTATGGCCGCCGCGAGGGCCTCGCGCCGGCGCTGGCTCCCGTGATGATGGGCTCTCACATCGACTCGGTGGAGACCGCGGGGCGCTTCGACGGTTGCCTCGGAGTGCTCGGCGGGCTCGAGGTAGTCGAGACGCTGAACCAGGCCGAGGTCCAGACCCGGCGTCCGATTGTCGTCGGCTTCTTCACCGACGAAGAGGGCGCGCGTTTTGGCACCGACATGCTCGGCAGCGCCGTCGCGACCGGGCGTTTGGCGCTGGAGGCGGCCTACGCCCTGCGTGACAAAAAGGGACTCTGCCTCCGGGACGAGCTCGAAGCCATCGGCTTTCTGGGACCAGCTCCCGAGGTCATCGGCCCCCCGCACGCCTACCTCGAATGCCATATCGAACAGGGTCCGGTGCTCCGCTCACACGACACCAACATCGGGGTGGTCACGGGAGTGCAAGCCATTAGCTGGCACGAGGTCACCTTGGTGGGCAAGAGCGCGCACGCCGGCACGACACCGATGAACCTCCGGGTCGATCCGAGTGTCGCTGCCGCACGCATCAACCTGAAGCTCAGAGCGATGGCCACCTCGGGCCAGTATGGTGACGGAATGCGGGCCACCATGGGTTCGATCATCCCACGCCCAGGGCTCGTCAACGTCGTCCCGGCCGAGGTCGTGTGCAGCGTCGACCTGAGAAACCCGGACGACAGCCAGATGCGGCGGGCCGAGGCGGACCTCTTGAGCTTCTACCAGGAGGTGGAGCGGCTCGAAGGCGTCAAGCTCAGCTGGCGACAGACGGCACGCACCGACACCGTGGGCTTTTCGCCGGTGGTCCAGGATCGAGTCGAGTCCGCGGCGCAGGCTCGCGGGCTCTCCACCGAGCGAATCGTCTCCGGTGCCGGGCACGATGCGCAGGAAATGGCGCGCCTCTGCCCGGCGGGCATGGTGTTCGTTCCGGGCGAACACGACGGCATCAGTCACAACCCGCGGGAGCTGTCGACGCGCGAGCAGTGTGCAGCAGGCGTCGCCGTGCTCTTGGACGTGTTGCTCTCGTTCGCGAACGAGGAGGACGCGGCATGACTTCGACCCGGAGGCTGCGCGTTGCCGTGACCGAGACCGTCAACGTCTTCGCAGACATGCCGCCAACCCTCGACCGGCTGGACGAGCTCGCGGGCAAGCTCGAGCGCCTGCGGGCAGCCAACGTCGCGCATCACATCGAGCTGATGCGGAACGCGCGTGCCCAGGGCGTGCAGATCATCGGCTTCGGTGAGCTGTTTCCCGGGCCGTATTTTGCCCTGGGGAAGGACCCGATGTGGTTCGCTCTGGCGGAGGACGCCGCGCACGGCAAGACCGTGACGGAGCTCCAGGCTGCTGCCAAGGAGCTCGAGCTCGTCGTGGTCGCCCCCATCTACGAGCTCGATCCTTCAGGGCAGCGCTTCAACACCGCGGTCGTGATCGACGAGACCGGAGCGCTGCTCGGCAAGTACCGAAAGACTCACCTGCCCTGCGGAGAGAACGAGCAGGGTTCGTTCGACGAGCCTTTCTACTACGAGAGGAGCGACGGGCAGAACGGCTCGAGCCCCGCCAACCGCTCGAACAACCCGTTCTTCCCCGTGTTCGAAACGCGGCTCGGCAAAGTCGGCGTGGCCATCTGTTACGACCGACACTTCGAGGGTGTGATGTACTCCCTCGCACACGAGGGAGCAGAGCTCGTCTTCGCGCCCGCGGTGACCTTCGGGCAGAAGAGCGAACGGATGTGGCAGCTCGAGTTTCAGGTGGACGCCGCGCGCCACGGCCTGTTCATCGCCGGCTCCAACCGCAGAGGCACCGAGCCACCCTGGACACAGCCCTATTTCGGCGGGAGCCACCTCACCGGACCGAACGGTGTGCTGCCGAACCTGAGCAGCCACGAGA
Source organism: Myxococcales bacterium (assembly GCA_016706225.1). NCBI lineage: Bacteria > Pseudomonadati > Myxococcota > Myxococcia > Myxococcales > Myxococcales bacterium. Next base: position 1,022,628 of record JADJKB010000005.1, on the reverse strand, counting down.
ACCTGATCGTCTCGGATGTCGAGCTCGGGGAACTGTCAGCTCCCGATCCCTCTGGCTGGAACCTGGCGCGAGACGTGCGTTACGAGAGTTACTCCCGACGCGGCTGAGTCACGAGCCAGTGCCCGAGCCGACGTAGGTCGCTCCGCTCTCTTCGAGCACACTCCGGCCGAGCAGCAACATGAGGCGGAGGTAGGTGAGGTCGACCTCCGCGGTCGCGCTGCCCGACAGGCTGCTCGCCGGGGCGGCGGCATCACAGCTCAGGTCGAAACCCAAGCCGCTGTAGCGCGCGCGTCCGTCTTCGGCGATTGCGGCGAAGTCTTGACTAGCAAAACGCCCGAGCACCCGGAACCCGCGTTCCCGACGCTCGACGAAGAACCCGTCGCGACCCGTGTGCAATGCAAACTGCTCCGCGCTGCCGAAGAACCGCGGCTTGAGCACGTAGGGTCCACCGTCCTCCGGGCAGAACACGTCGCAGTTGCCACATTCATTACAAAAGTCCGCAAAATTCGCGATCTGATGCTTCTTTGCGACCGTGAGGGTGCCTTCGTTCCGAACCTCGAAGACCCCCGCCGCGGAGCGCGTGGCCTTCTCGATTGGCAGCTCCATCGCGGGAAGCTGATAGCTGAAATTGGCGTCGTTCGGGCAAACCGGAATGCATTTGTCGCAGGTCAGACAGTCGAACAGGACCAGGAGCGAGCCGACCTTCTTGGGAGGTTTGTCGGTTCCCGCCCGCGTGTAGCGCGGATCGGTGAGCAGCGCGTCGACATAGCCGAGCGTGTTGTCCACGCGTGCCGCGGCGACCCAGGCCGCATAGAGCGCGGGACCGGCTGCCATCGCAAGCGCTCCGCCCTCCGCGAGCGCCTGCCGCGCCGCGGCGTTCCCGCCGCCGCCCGCTCGCTCGAGGGTCGTTTCCCCTCGGCCTCGCGCACGGATGATGAAGTCGCCGAGATTGTCCGCGCGCACGTTGCCCATGCGCGTAGCAAGCTCGCGGAAGTAGAGTTCCATGCGACCGTAGCCACCCGGGCGCAGCAGATCGGTGCAGACGGTGACCGGCACCAGACCGAGCGACACCGCATCCGGGAAATTCTTGGCGTCGATTCCGGCTGAGAATGAAATGGGGTAACGGTCGCCGAAGGACTCGCGAAAACGCTTCACCAGGCTCATGGCGAGCACGTGCAGCGGTTGGCCCGACAGGTACATGACCTTCTCGGACTCCGGGAAGAAGCTGCGTTGGTTCTCGACGATCAGCGTGTTGCTGAACTTCACGCCGAATCCTAGGCCCAGACCCCGGGCTTTTTCCCCCAAGCGACCCACGAAGGCCTCGGCCTGCTGCCAGCTCGCGTCCTTGTCGAAGGCGTCGTCGGGTGCGTGATCCGGGTAACCGAGCACCTCGTTCAAGATCCGACGCACCTCGTGTTTCCCCAGCAAAGTTGGGTTCAGCTTGACGATCGAGTGGAGGCCGAGCCGCTCCAGCAAGAACTCGATGATGCGCTCGATTTCATCCGGCGGGCAGCCGTGAAAGGTCGACAGGGTGAGGGTGTCCGAGAGCCGAGTGCGAAACTCGAGCTCGCGGTATTGCCGAAGGCTGTCGGGGATTTGTCTGCGAAGGCGCTCGACCACCGCGCTCGCGTCCAGCATGCCGTGCAAGAACGCCTGCACCCGCTCGCTCTTGATGCCAGCTAGATCGTAACCGACGCTCATGTCGAAGATGACCTGGTCGAACCCCGGGGCGAGCTCCAGCTTGCCGCTGGCGATCAATATCTCGATCAGCATCGATGCCTTGACGTACTCCTCGAGCGACTGCTCGAGCGTCAGCTCTTGGGACCACTCGACGTTGTAACCGACGGTCTGCGCGTCGATGCAGGGTCGCGGGATCTGCAGGCGATCCATGATCTGCACGGTCTTCAGCTCGAAGATGCGCCCGCCGCCCAGGAACGACAGCGCAATGTTCTGGGCGAGCTGAGACTGAGGTCCCGCCGCCGGGCCCAGCGGCGACGAGGCGGTATGACCGTGGAATTGCACCGCGAGATCCTTCCCGGGCACACCCCGGACGAATTTCTTCGCGGGCAGGTGGAACAGCGCGCGGGAGGTCTCGAGCTCCGCGAATGCGTGGGTCAACAGGCGATCGAACGGGAACGGGACGAGCTCTGCCACGGGCAGATGATAGACCAGCCGGCGCGCGGAAACAGCCCGTGGTTGGCCGAGGCGCGGCCCAGATCAGAAACACTCGACGCGGTTGAAGCTCGAGGCTTTGGTCAGCTCGCTCACACACAGACTGTCGCGGTCTCTCGGGCACGCGCAGTCACACGCCTTGGCCTTGGTCGGGTAACACAGGCCCTCGTAGGTCCACGGACACGGCCCCTGCCCTGGCGCGACGCCTGGTTCACAATCTCCGAGGGGTGTGCCCGCCCACGGATCTGCGCTGGGAGTTTCGGCGTTCAGGTCGGGCTCCGTCTCGACGCGGCCGCCGCAGCCAGCGACGAAGACGAGCAGCAGGAGTCCCATCCAGCGCATGACGGGTATGTCGTCCGAGGCTGCGTCGGGGATCGGTCCCGTGGCATCGACCTCGGGGCTCCCTCAGGCGCGGGCGCGGAAGCGCGCGATGAGCTCCTCACAGGCGGTGTACGGGTCGATCTCGCGTTCGAGCACCCGACGGGCGGCCTCGAGCACCTCTGCCCCCAGCTCGTGCGTGGCTTCCTCGGCCAAGGCGTCGCGCAAGAAGCCCAGCATCATCGAGTGGAAGCGCTCGGCACGTCGGACGAGCCCCGCCTCGGTGTCGAGCCAGGCGCGATGTTCGCGCATTTTTTCCTCCAGCTCCTCGAGGCCCGTGCCCCTTGTGGCCGTAGTCTTCACGATCGGCGGTATCCAGCCGGTATCGCGCGCCCCACCGACTGACCGAGGGGCCACCGTGGCCGCGGTGTGACCGCCGGACTTGCTGGCTGCAACCGAGAAGACATCGCCCGAGAGGGCCAGCATCACCTCGAGATCTCGGACCGTGAGATCGGCGCCATCCCGGTCGGCCTTGTTGACAGCAAACACGTCTGCACACTCCAGGATGCCGGCCTTGATGGCCTGCACGTCGTCCCCCATGCCAGGCGCCATCACGATCAGCGTGGTGTGTGCCATGCGGGTGACCTCGAGCTCGTCCTGCCCGACGCCGACGGTCTCGACGATGACCTGGTCCGCACCCCACGCATCCAAAATCCGAGCCATGTCCAGCGCCGACCGGGAGAGCCCGCCGAGGGCGCCGCGCGTGGCAACGGAACGGATGAAGACCTCCGGATCTTCGAAGTGGCGCTGCATCCGGATGCGATCCCCCAAGATGGCGCCACCGGAGAACGGGCTGGTCGGATCCACCGCTACGACCCCAACCCGCTCACCCCGCTTTCTGAAACGGGTGATGAGCTGGTCGGTCAGTGTGCTCTTGCCGGCGCCTGGGGTGCCGGTGATACCGATGATCCAGGCGTCACCGGTGTGGGGGTAGAGCGCCTTCATCAGCTCGCGATGCGCCGGCAACCGATCGTCGACGACGCGGCAGGCGCGAGCCACGCTCAGCTGGTCTCCCGAGAGCACACGCTCAGCCAGATCGGTCTGCAAACTCAGGCCCGTTCGCGTTTGCGTTGTTCCATGAGGCGCTCGACGGTCCGCGTGGTCATGCGGCCTTCGCGCACCTCCGGATCCGCCAGCATGCGTTTGTGAAAATCGATGTTCGTGCGGATGCCACCGATGATGAACTCGTCGAGCGCCCGGTTCATGCGAATGATGGCCTGGTCGCGGTTCGCCGCGTGCACAATGACCTTGGCGAGCAGCGAGTCGTAATGCTGCGGGACCGTCCAGCCACCGTAGATCCCCGAGTCGACGCGCACACCACCTCCTCCGGGGGGATGGTACTCGGTGATGAGCCCCGGCCAGGGCGCGAACGTGTCGGGGTCTTCCGCCATGATCCGACACTCGATGGCGTGACCGCGAAATTTCCAGGGACGCGTGTCGGGCAGCACGAGCTTCTCGCCCGCCGCGACGCGAAGCTGCTCGACGACCAGGTTCACCCCCGTGACCAACTCCGTCACCGGGTGTTCGACCTGCACCCGAGTGTTCATCTCCATGAAGTACAGGCTCTTGTCCTCGTCCATCAGGAACTCGAGCGTCCCGAGAGAGGTGTAGCCGGTCTCCAAGATCGCCTGCCGGATCCGCTCCCCCATCTCGCCGCGCAGCTTCTCGTCCATCGCGAGGCTGGGCGCTTCTTCGACCAGCTTCTGGTGGCGACGTTGGAGGGAGCACTCCCGCTCGCCCAAGGTCCAGACCTGTCCGTGTTCGTCCGCCAGCGCCTGAAACTCGATGTGGCGCGGCCGCTCCAGGAAGCGCTCCAGGTAGAGCTCGGAGTTCTTGAAGCTGGCCGTGGCTTCGGCCGTGGCGCTCTCGAACGCCCGCCGCATCTCAGCCAGCTTGCGCACGATGCGCATGCCCCGGCCACCGCCGCCTCCGCGGGCCTTGACCATCACCGGCAAGCCGATGCGTTTCGCCTCGCTCTCGGCGTGGGAGGCGCTCGTCAGGGCCTCACTGCCGGGCAAGAGCGGCAGGCCAAATCTCCTGGCCGCCTCGCGCCCCGTCAGTTTGTCGCCCCACAGCTTCATCACGTCCGGCTTGGGACCAATGAAGGTGAGCCCGCAGCGCGCGACGGTCTGGGCAAACTCCGCGTTCTCGGACAAGAACCCGTAGCCCGGATGAATGGCGTCCGCGCCGGTTATCTCCGCGGCGCTGATGATGGCCGGAACGTTGAGGTAACTCTGCGCCGCCGCCGCGGGGCCGATGCACACGGCCTCGTCGGCGAACCGAACGTGCAGTGCCTTGGCGTCCACCTCGGAGTGAACGGCGACCGTCTTGATCTCGAGCTCGCGGCACGCGCGAATCACACGCATCGCGATCTCGCCGCGATTCGCGATGAGGACCTTGCGGAACATGCTTCAGCTCTTTTTCAGCTTGAACAGCTTCTGCCCAAACTCGACGCTCTGTCCGTTTTCGACCAGGACCTCGAGCAGAGTTCCAGCAAACTCGGTCTCGATTTCGTTCATCAGCTTCATCGCCTCGACGATGCACAGCGTCTGGCCCTTCTTCACCGGGCTTCCGGCCTGAGCGAAGGGCTCGGCTTCTGGCGAAGCCGCGCGATAGAACGTACCGACGAACGGCGAGGTGATGAACACGATGCTCGCATCACCCGCCGCGTCCGCCGTCGCCGCAGGCGCGGGCGCCACCACCGGAACCTCCGCCCGCGCTCCGACGGCTGCGGCGCTGACCAGGGGCGCGCCGCGGGCCAGGGACACACGCAGGCGCACTTTTTCGTCCTCGTATTCGAACTCGGCGGCTCCGCCCTCTTCGAGCGTCTTGAGCAGGTTCTTCAGCTGCTTCAGCGGGATATCCATCGCGCGGGACCGTACTCCGATCGTGCGCCTACGAGAAGGGAGGAGAAGGCTGGCGACCCGGCACAGAGCCGGCATTTCGCGGCGCGTTATGCCCGTCGTGGGGAGGAAAACTGCTCAGCGGGGGGTGTGCGAGCGCAGCCGGTCGAGCAGCGCGCGGAGCGCCAGCAGGTAGGAGTCGATGCCAAAGCCCGACACACGCCCGACACACGCGGGCGCCACGCACGAACGCCGGCGAAATTCTTCCCGCGCATCGGGGTTCGAAAGATGAACCTCCACCGTGGGCAAATTGATGCCCTTGAGCGCGTCGTGGAGAGCGTACGAAGTGTGGGTCAGTGCGCCCGGATTGATCAGGATCCCCGCGTGTCCGTCGTCATCGGCCGCGTTGATCCAATCGATCAGCTGTCCCTCGTGGTTGCTCTGCTGGCAGACCAACTCGGCGCCGAGCTCCTGACCGAGCGCGGTCAGCCGCTGATGAAGCTGCGCTAGCGTCGTCGTGCCGTAGATCTCGGGCTCGCGGCGCCCGAGGCGGTCGAGGTTGGGACCGGACAGCACGAGGATTCGAATCGCCTTGGGCGTGCGCGAAGCGCGGCGCCGCGGCGGAACACGGGGGGCGGGAGAACGTCGCCCCGTCGCGAGCGGGGCTCCTCGACGCGGCCGCGTCGTCATGCCTGCACGTCAACCCTTCAGGAGCCGAGCTCTTCGACGAGCTTGGGCGCGGCCATACGGAGCAGAAAGCGTCCCTTGCCGAAGTTCCCATCGGGCGACATCGTCAAGGCTACGAAGTAGTTCTCGTTGAGAACGCGAATGAGCGTGACCATCTTCGCGCTCTTGAACGCCACCTCGCGGGTGTCGCCAGCCTCGAGCATCTCGGATGCCCGCTGAATGGCCTTGACCACCACGCTCACCTCGGCGCCCACCGTCTCGATGTCGAACTCAGACTCCCCGCGGGCGTAGCTCTCGAGGGGAATGCCCTCGAAGTCCATCAGAAGTCCGGCCATCCCGCCGTCCACCGCATCGACCACGCCTTGGAGCGCCTCCTTGAACATGGGCAAATCGTACTTGCTTTGGACGGCCTAGTGAACGTTTCTGCTCGGACCCAGGGTGGGCCGAAGGCGAATTTCCCCGTGGGGGTACCGGGCGGGCGGCGGGCCGGGGGGCCGAGGCGGGCCCGCTCGAAGCATGGAAAAACGGCCTGAACCGCGGACAAACACCCTTTTACCCATGGGGCTTGCACCCTGACGCCGGCTGGGGGATGTCCTCCAAGGAGATCTGCGCGCTGACCGTCCTTGACCCCTCCGATGGCGAGCGGCTACCTTCCCGTTCCCTCTCGGGGCACGTCGCCTCGAGACGTCAACTTGCTCGCTCGAAGTAGGTAGTCGGAGCCCATGCGTGCGCGAGCGGGGGACCCGCCCCGCACAATGACTCAGAAGGTCCTCGCTGGACGGGCCGACGATCCGGAACTCAAAGGAGAGCTGGTTCGCGTCAAGGTGGACCAGGTAATCCTCGCGCGCGAGCCACATCGCGTCTTGGGCGAGGCGATGCAACACGGCATGAAGAAATGCGCCGTGGAGGTCGCCGTGGCCTACGACACGCGCTGCGTGACGTCGGACGGTGCCGAGACCGCGGCGGACCGCACCACACGAGCAGCGCTCGCAACGGGGCTCCTGCTCTGTCGCCCGGGGATCGGTTTCCCGGCGCCGGTTCACCTCGAACGTTTCGGCAGCCCCGCACGGCTCGCGCTCACGGATGAACCTCGGCTCGCCGCAGTGGGCGGAGCGGGCATGCTCACTTTGGTTGCTGCGCCCTCACAGCTCGCCGAAGCGCTAACGACCGGCGCGGTGTGGCTCCGACCGCCCCGCAGTATCCAGGTCCTGCTGTCGGGTCGCATCAGACCGTTCGTGTGTGTGCGTGACGTCGCGCTCGAGCTCATCCGACGCGGACTCGGTGAGATCGTGCAGCGCGTCGATCGCGAGCACCGCGCGCCAGTGGTCATCGAGTTCACGGGACCGAGCGCGCGACTGCTCTCGGTTCCAGACCGGGCGGTTCTGGCCGCACTCGGCCCCCACCTGGGGGCGGCTGCTGCCATCTTCGTCAGCGACGAAAAGACCGAGGTCTACCTGCGCGATCAGCGGCGGTCGAAGGCCCATCGCAGCCTGTTGCCGGATCCCGGTGCCCCGTGTGACGACGTCATCAGCGTCGACCTGTCGGCCGTCGACCCGCTCGTGATGGACGAGGCCGGCGTGGTTCGGCCGGTGCGGGAGCTGGCGGGAAAACCCGTGCTTCAGGTGGTGCTCGGGGGCGACACCGGAGCGTCGTTGCGCGATCTGCTGGCCGCCGCGGCCCTGTTGAAGAGCAAACGGGTCCCGTCGCGCCTCGACCTTCTGATCGCTCCGCCCTCTCGCCAAGCGCTGGAGGTGCTCGCCCATTCGGGCGCGCTGGTCGATCTCATCGCCACCGGCGCGCGCTTGATCGAACCGGACCAGCGTTTGGTTACCGGCGAGCTGTATCCACCGCCAGCCGGCGGAGTCTCACTGCGCACGTGTGATCCGGAGCCGAGCGCACCGCCCGATCGCCGCTTCGTCGTCGCATCGGCGGAGACCATCGCCTACGCGGTCGCATCAGGCAGCGTGGGCGATCCCCGCTCGTTCAAACGACCCGTCCGGGTCACCGTCCCGCGCACCCTGCCCACCGACGATGTGCTCATCGTCCGCAAGGGCAAGGGCAAGGCCAAGGCTGAGGGTGAATCGGGCAAGGTTCCGGTCGCACCCATCGCGGCGCCGAGCGGATGGAATGCCGCAGTCTCGCTGGTGTTGGTCAAGGAGCGCACGGAACCCTCCGAGCCGAGCGCCATGCTGCTTGGTTCACTGGACGCGGTGCGCTGGGCGGCGCGTTACGCCCCGCAGCTGGTCCCGAATCTGCGCGCGGTGATCGCCGAGCATCTGCCGGCGGGCGTCGTCCCGGTGTTCGCCGCGCTGGGTATCGCCGCGCTGTCAGCCGACGCCGCGACGTTCAAACAACTCTCGAGCGCGGCCTCGATCTCGCTTCCTGCGCCAGGTCCCGCGGACGAGGTGGTCGCGAACGCCGGCGGGGCGACGGTCAGCCTCAGCTGGGTCGCGCTCGGTATCGAGCGGGCCTGGACCTCGGCAGGGACCGCCCGCGGCTCCACCGTGGTGCAAAAACCGGCTCGCTGAGCAGAGAACGGCCCTGGCCCGTGCGGGTGGTTCACCCGAGGGCGCCGGCCGGCCGCCGCGGGCACGCCAGCCGGACCGGACGCTCGACCCGATGCGCCACCGCCGGACATCGACGCCACCGGCGTGGCTCGGCTAGGCTGCTCGGCATGCGATTCATTCCTTGGTGCGGCGCCCTCTCCGTCTGCCTGTTGCCGCGAGTTGCCGCGGCTCAAGCTGAACCCGCGCCGAGCACCGACGCTCCGCCAGAGGAGGCCACCAAACCCGAGCCCGCTGCCAAGGCTGAAGCCGCTCCCAGCGGTGAGGCCGCTGCACCGGCCGAGACCAAGAGCGAGACCAAAGAGTCCGCTCCCGCAGCCGCTGACGCCAGCAAAGAAAAAGCGTCGGAGAACGACACTTCCTACGGACACGGGCGGCAGTTCGGCGTGCGCGGCGGCGTCGTGGGCGGCTACCGCATGGTCTTCCGCTACGACAAGTCGCCATTCTGCAACGACCCGGATCCCAAAAAGGCAGTCAAGGATCAGCAGAAGTTCTGCGGCCACGCGGCGCCCATCGCCACGGAGGTCGCCGTGAGCTTCGCTCCCATCGATGGCATCGAGCCGTTCTTGTTCGGCCGCTTTGGCCTGCAGCGCGAGGCCAGGACGGATACGGACGCATTGATGATGTTCGGCGCCGGGCTGCGCGTTTACACGATGAGTGATTCGGCCTTCAAGATCTTCATCGAACCCGCGGTCGGCGCGGAGCTCGAGGGCGGCGGCAGCGACCCGCTGTGGAAGGCCAACAACCCCGAGTACAAGCAGGACGTCGTGTTCCACCTCGCGGCGGGCCCGCAGTACGATTTCGCGAAGATGATCGGTGTCTATCTGGACGGCGGCATCACGACCGGGATCCTGCGCTCGATCCACTCGAACCTGGAGCTGCAAGCGGGGCTGCAGCTCCGCATTCCTTGAGGGCCAGCATGGGAGAGCGACCTTTTCGGGTGCTCGGCGTGCAGCAGATCGCCATCGGCGCACGCGACAAAACGGCGCTCCGCAGGCTGTGGCTCGACACACTCGGCCTTTCGCTGGTCGACGAAAAGCGCATGGAGCGCGAGAACGTCGACGAGGACATCACGGCGGTCGGCGTGGGCGCGTTCCGCGTCGAAATCGATCTGATGCAGCCCATCGACCCGGAGAAGAAACCCGCCGTGCACGAGGTGCCGCTGAACCACGTCGGCCTCTGGATCGACGACCTGCCGCGTGCCGTCGAGTGGCTCGCCGGTCGCGGCGTGCGGTTCACGCCCGGCGGCATTCGCCCTGGTGCGTCGGGTCACGACATCTGTTTCATTCATCCCAAGGGCAACGACGCCGCACCCATTGGCGGTGAAGGCGTGTTGATCGAGCTGGTTCAGGCCCCGGCCGAGGTGATCGCTGCGTTCGACGCCGAGCGGGCCCGGGGCCTCAGCGCTGGCTGAAGACCGCCAGGATCCGCCGCGCCGCCTCGGTCGGAGTGATCACACCGCCCGCAACTAATCCCTCGACGACGGCTGCCTCGGCGCGAACACCGGCGTCTTGCCAGAGCTCTGCCTCGAGGCCCTCGCGCACGAGCCCCTGCATCCACTCCCGGTGCTGCGCACGCCGCAGCGAGTCCAGTCGGCCACTCTGTTCCAGGTAGGCTCGGTGCTCCGCCAGCGCCGCCCAGATCTCGCGGATGCCCCGACCTTCGAGGGCGCTGGTCGTCAGTACGCGCGGAGCCCACGGCGCGTGGCTGCCCCTCAGGAGACCGAGCGCGCTCCGGTACTCCACTGCGGTGCGCTCCGCTTGGGCTCGCCCGTCGCCGTCGGCCTTGTTGATCGCGATCACGTCTGCGAGCTCCAGGATCCCGCGCTTGATGCCCTGCAACTCGTCGCCAGCCCCGGCCAGCGCCAGGAGCAAGAACGAGTCCACCATGCCGGCGACCAGGTGCTCCCCCTGCCCCACGCCGACGGTCTCGACTAGCACGACGTCGAACCCCGCCGCCTCGCACAAGAGCAGCGCTTCGCGGGTGTGACGCGCGACTCCGCCGAGCACACCTGCGCTCGGGCTCGGGCGAATGAACGCCTCCGGCGCTGCCGACAGGCGCGGCATTCGTGTCTTGTCGCCGAGGATGCTGCCTCCGGACAGCGCGCTCGACGGATCGACGGCCAGCACCGCGACCTTCTGGCCCGAATCGATCAAGTGCAACCCCAGCACCGCGATGAAGCTGCTCTTGCCCGCCCCCGGCACGCCGCTCACACCGACCCGCCGCGCCCGCCCGGTCGCCGGCAGCAGGACCTCGAGCAGCCGCTGGGCGGCAGCTTGGTGGTCGGCGCGTACACTCTCGATCAGCGTGATGGCCTTGGCGAGCGCGCGGCGCTCACCGCCCATCACCGCCGCCGCAAGCTCGCTCGTCTCAACGGGAGTCACCGATCTCGAAACCTCGTGACGCTCAGGGTCGCCGGCGTTGCTCGATCACGTCGAGGACTTTCCGCGCCGACACCGGGACGGGCGTCCCGGGGCCGAAGATCGCCGCGACTCCGGCCTGCTCCAGCGTCGCGTAGTCCTGCGCGGGGATCACTCCGCCGCACACCACGGCTACCTCGCCGGCGCCGGCGCGAGCGAGCTCGGCCAACAACTCCGGCACCAGCGTGAGGTGCCCGGCCGCCTGAGTGGAGACTCCGATCGCGTGCACGTCGTTCTCCACTGCCTGCCGCGCTACCTCCGCTGGGGTCTGGAACAGGGGCCCGACGTCCACGTCGAACCCTGCGTCGGCGAACGCCGTGGCAATGAGCTTCGCACCGCGGTCGTGACCGTCCTGTCCCATCTTTGCCACCAAGATGCGCGGACGCCGCCCCTCGCGCTGCAGAAACGCCTCGATCGCACCACGGAGCGCCGTCCACTTCTCGTCGCTCGCGTAGTAGCTGCCGTACACGCCGCTGATGCTACGCGTCTCGGCTTGGTGTCGCCCCCAGGATTTTTCGAGCGCACTGGAGATCTCCCCCACGCTGGCCCGAGCCCGGGCCGCCACGATGCCAAGCTCGAGCAAATTGCCCTGGCCGGACTCGGCTGCCCGGGTGAGCGCACCGAGGGATGCCTCGAGAGCCGCCGAATCCCGCGTCTTCTTCACGCGCTCCAGGCGCTCGATCTGAGCCGCGCGCACGGCGCTGTTGTCGACCACGCGTACGTCGATTGGCTCCTCGTTCTCGACCTGATGGCGATTCACCCCGACGATCACCTCGTCACCGCGATCGATGCGAGCCTGGCGGCGTGCAGCGGCCTCCTCGATGCGCAGCTTGGGCATGCCGACCTCGACCGCGCGGGTCATGCCCCCCACCGCCTCGACCTCTTCGATGATGGCGAGGGCCTTGGCAGCCAGCCCGTGGGTCAGGTGCTCCATGAAATAGCTGCCCGCCCACGGGTCGATGACCTTGGCAATGCCGGTCTCGTGCTGGATCACCAGCTGGGTGTTGCGGGCAATGCGCGCGGCAAAGTCGCTGGGCAAGGCCATGGCCTCGTCGAACGAGTTCGTGTGCAGGCTCTGGGTGCCTCCCATCACGGCGGCCATGGCCTCGATCGTCGTCCGGATCACGTTGTTGTGTGGATCTTGTTCGGTCAGGCTCACGCCGCTCGTTTGGCAGTGGGTCCGGAGCAGCATCGAGTCCGGGTTCTTGGGGGCAAAATGCCGCTTCATCAGCGTGGCCCAGCACAGGCGCGCGGCGCGCAGCTTGGCCACCTCCATGAAGAAGCTCATGCCGATGCCAAAAAAGAACGAGAGTCGCGGCGCAAAGGCGTCGACGTCGAGCCCCTTGGCCAGCGCGGCCCGGACGTACTCCAGACCATCCGCCAAGGTGAAGGCGAGCTCGAGGTCACAGGTCGCTCCTGCCTCTTGCATGTGATAGCCGGAGATCGAGATCGAGTTGAACTTCGGCATCTGTTTGGCGGTGTGCTCGATCACGTCAGCCACGATCCGCATCGAGGGCTTCGGCGGATAAATGTAGGTATTGCGCACCATGAACTCTTTCAGAATGTCGTTCTGAATCGTCCCGGTCAGTGCTGCTTGCTGCACCCCCTGCTCCTCCCCGGCTACCACGAACATCGCGAGCACCGGCAGCACGGCACCATTCATGGTCATGGAGACGCTCATCTCGGCGAGCGGAATGCCGTCGAACAAGATCTTCATGTCCTCGACGCTGTCGATGGCAACGCCGGCCTTGCCCACGTCGCCCACGACGCGCGGGTGGTCGCTGTCGTAACCGCGATGCGTGGCCAGATCGAACGCCACACTCAGCCCCTTTTGTCCGCCGGCGAGCCCGCGGCGGTAGAACGCATTCGACTCCTCCGCTGTGGAAAATCCAGCGTATTGCCGCAACGTCCAGGGTCGCCCTGCGTACATCGTCGCCTTCGGGCCACGCACGAAGGGATAGTCGCCGGGGATGCTGTCGAGGAAGTCCAAGCTCTCGACGTCCTGGCGTGTGTAGAGCGGCTTCAGGTCGAGCCCCTCGGGCGTGTGCCAGACGAGCTTCGCCGGGTCCTTGCCCTTGAGCTCGGCCTTGGCGAGGGAGGTCCACAGTGACAGATCCGCGGGGCGTTTCGGGTCCATGACGCTTCGCTTCCTAGCACTCAAACCCGTGGGCGCCGAGCCTCCGCCGCCGCCGAGCGCGACGCAGCTGAGATCGCGAACGCGACCTTCGGCGCGGCGGGCGAAGGAAATGCGTGTCAGCCCCACGGAGCGCGGGCTGGCCGAGACGAAACGCGCTTCAGCCGCGCGCGGCGCTCACGAAGGCCCGCACCCGCTCGGCGTCGACCGGCGCCTCCACCCGGCCGTCGTGTTTGAGGTGGGTGCCGACGATCACCCCGTCTGCGACTGCGAGCAGCGCGGCGACCGACCCGGAGCTCGCGCCACTTCCGACGAAGAGCGGGCGATCGGGCACGGCGCGCCGGACGCTCGACAGGCGCTCGACGCTGGTGGCGCGACCGGTCCCGCTGCCGGTGACGATGAGGCCGTCGGCCAGCGCGCGATATGCCGTGTCCTTTGCCGCCTGCTCCAGATCGAAGCCGGCTGGCGGCGTGGCGTGTTTCACGGCGACGTCCGCCAAGATCTCGACGCTCGGGGCGAGCAGCGCCCGCGTGCGCAGGGTCTCGTGGGCACGCCCCTCCAGGGTGCCTTGATCGGTGAGCATGACTCCGCTGTGCACGTTGACTCGGATGAAGTCCGCGCCGATCGCGGCCGCGATGGCGAGCGCAGCCCCGGCCGCATTTCTGAGCACGTTCACCCCGAGCAGCATCTCGCTGCCGACCTGCGCGCGCAGACGCGCGCAGACGGCCGTCATCTCCGCCACGGTCGCGGGCGGGACTTCTTCCCGGAAGAACGGCACGTCCCCGAAGTTCTCCACCACAAAGCCATCGAGCCCGCCGCCGAGCAGCGCGTCCGCGTCGGCCAGGGCACGGTCGAGCACCGCCCGCCGGGAGCTGAACTGTGGACTGCCGGGCAGCGGCAAGAGGTGAACCACGCCGAGCAGCACGCGCTCGTTTCGCCCGAAGCGCTCCGAGAGCGCCGGGGCCAACTCAGACCCCCACGCGCCCGAGCACCGCGTCGAGATCCGGGCTCACACCACCGCGGGCCTCCGCCGACACGAAACGCTGTTCGTACTCCGGCGTCGTGCCGCCCACGATGAGGTGAATCGCCACCCCGAGGTGCAGTGGCATCGCGAGATCGAGCTCGTAGATGTCGCCGACGAGCAGCGTGCGCTCGGGCGTGGTCCCCGTCTCATTCCAGATCCGGCGGAGCACCTCGTAATAACGACCGCGGCGCAGGTAGACCGGACGCGGGAGCCCCGGCAGGCTCTGCGTCTCCGGCAGCGCGGCGAAGGTCGCGTCCGGCACGTCAGGCGGCTCGATGAAGGCCTTCTTGGCGTTGCCACGCACCGTCGGTCGAACCGACGCATTCGGCAGCAGCGATTCGACCTTGCGGGTCACCGCCTCGGTGCCCGAGTTCGTCACCACGAAGATCGGCAGCCCCGTGGCGAGCAGGCGCTCGAGCGATTGTTTGGCGCCGGGACGAAACACCGTCGCCGAACTCTCATAGCTCCGACCGTAGAGCTCGGACAACGCCTGTTCACGCTCGGCTGGCTCTTGGTAGGCGTCGAAGCGATCCATCAGCATGCGTGCGATGGTCGTCGCCCGAATGTACGGGTCGGCGTTCCCCGGCGCGACCAGCTTGCCCTGAAACAGCCAGCCGAACTCGGTCGGTCGGGCCCGCACCGTGGCCTCGCACTCCTGCCACTCTCGGCCGATGTCGCGCCCGAGGCGGCTAGCCAGGTCCGCCTGATACGCCTCGGTGAACGGGGCACCCTCTTGTTCAGCGAGGGTGAACGTGCCGTCGAAATCGATCAAGACGCAGTCGAACCGCATGCCAGCTGTCCCAACAGCCTAGCCTCGACCTTCGGGGAGGCTAAAGGGATTTCTCCGCAGCACGGCCAATCACTTGATGGGCGGCGGAGGTGGGGCGATGGCTGTCAGCCCGAGCCCGCCGGGATACTGGTACGAGGTGTAGGGCGCGTAGCCCATCACCTGAATGCCGAAGGGTTTGTCGCCCAGGATCACGTGAACGCCGCCGGCGCCGCTGCTCAGCTTGATGCGAGCAACACCGAACGTGCTCGTGCCAATCTTGACCGGAGCGATGCCCGACGAGCCATCGATGATGATCGTCGCGTCCATCGGCTGAATCACGTCCACGTAGCTCACTGCGTAGTCACTCGGAGCGATGAAAATGTACTTCAGGCGCCACTGTTCGATGGCCGTGGCCTGACTCTGGGACGGGTCGCCCTTGCGGGTGCCGGGGACCGCCGCCGGATCGACCGCCGCCCCGCCCTGCTGAAACGTCGCGACGGAGAACTCGTGATCTCCGGCGATCTCGAAGTCCTCACCGACCACTCCCATGTCGAACACCTGCCCGGCATTGAGCCCAGCCGGAGCGTTGAGCGGGGTGCCCGACGGGTAACTCAGCTTGGTGCCATCGACGTTGCCGTAGAGCCGCACGACGTGACCGACGGGATTCGCGTTCGGTCCGGTGGGCCGCGTCACGAAATAGTGCTGCCCGAGGGTCTCGGCGGGCAGCACACTCTCCTCGATGTGATCACAGGCCTTCACACCGGCGGGGATCTCCATGCAGCTCGAGCCGGCGATGACGGAGACTGGTTTGTTCGCCTGCACCAGCGCACCGGAAAGATCGCGATTGCCCGCAGCTTTCCCCACCAACTGCACGACGTCGCCCGCGTCGAGAGACAGCTCGAGCAGTCCGCCCGCGCTGGTCGCACTGATGCCCGTTCCCGCCGCAATGTCCCCCGTGGAGGACAGCTTCACCTTCACGGTGGTCCCGTCCTCTGTCGCCGTCACGCCGAAGTATCCGGGAACGTTCTCGGCGCTCCAGCCCGGATAGCTCGTGACGCGGTAGTTCCCGGTCATGGCACTGGTCGGGATCAAGAGCGACGCGTCGCTGGTGAACGAAAAACAACCGAGCGGAAACAGCGCCGCGGGACAGGTCTGGTTTCCGGGACACGCTGACCAGTCCTTGCCGGCCGGCCCGCCCACGCCCTGGAACTCGAGCGCGCTGAACTGCCACACCGTCACCGGCCGAGTGCTCACCAGTCGATAGGCGCCGTCGTTGACCCGCACGCTCGCGGTCGGCGGAGTGCCGGACGCACACACGTCGGCGTCGGGGCCCTTCAGCTCCGAGACCCACGGCAAGTACACGACCCCGAGTCCCCCTCCGAGCACCTGACTGGTCGCCACGCTCGCACCACCGCGTGTGACGACCACGTCGGCTGGGTCGTCCCCGGAGTTGGCGATCACCACCGCAAAGTCGAAGATATTCCAGATCGGATTGGCCAAGACCGTCGGCCAGAACTCACACCCGACGTAGGACTTCTGGGTCTTTGCCTCGGCGCACGTCTTGGGGTCGGGCGCCGGCGCGCCGCCCGTGCCGGCCGCGCCGTCGCTCGCGTCCGGCAGGTTGAGCCCACCGCTGCCACCGACGCTGCCACCGGCGCCGCCCAGCGCGCCGCTGCCCGCGGCGCCGCCTAGCACCGACGCGTCCCCGGCTGTGCCGCCGCCCGCCGGCGAGCTACCACCGCCACTCGCCGATGAACAAGCGCTCGCAGCCCCCAGGCCGGCCACCACGACGAGCGCCAGCAGAATTGATCGCCGCATGCCGTCAGTATCGGCGTGCTTCGACGCCGCGACAAGCCTCGCGGGACTCGTGTCCCCGCACTGGCAGGCGCTCGGACGTGTTTCGTTGACGTGGACTTTGACGGCGACGGCGAGGTGGACGTGGACCGTGCGCCGTTCAAGCTCGACGTCGCCGTCAACTCCAGTGGACCTCCTGCAGCCTGCAGCCTCGGCTTTCGCCCAGCAGGGCGAAAGCCGAATCAGACGTCGAGGACTTCGGCCTCGTCGGCGCGATCCATGATGAACCGGAACCTCGCCGAGGGGTCCTTGCCCATCAGATCGTTGACCACACGATCGGTCGCGAGCGCGTCCGCGACCTCGATCTTCATCAGCCGGCGGGTCTTCGGATTCAGCGTCGTGTCCCAGAGCACCTTGGGCATCATCTCTCCCAGCCCCTTGAAGCGGGTGATCTCCGCCTTTGCGCTCTTGGTTTGCTGCTTCAAGATCCGCTCCTTGTCCGCGTCGTCCACCGCCCAGAACGTCTCTTTCCCGATGTCGATCCGGTACAGCGGCGGCACCGCCACGAACAGCTTGCCCTGCCGAATGAGGTCGGGCAGGTGCCGGTAAAAGAAGGTGAGCAAGAGCGTCGTGATGTGGTGGCCATCGCTGTCGGCGTCCGCCAAGAGCACGATGCGCTGATACCGCAGCCGCGCGGCCTCGAAGCTCTGTCCGATCCCGCAGCCGAGCGCCGTGAGCAAATCGGATATTTCCTTGTTCTCGAGCACCTTTGACAAGGCCATGCCTTCGGTGTTCAAGACCTTGCCCCGAAGCGGCAATACCGCCTGGGTGGTGCGATCACGACCCTGTTTCGCGCTGCCGCCGGCGCTGTCCCCCTCGACGATGAAGAGCTCGGTGTCGCGACGGTCGCTGACGATGCAGTCGCTGAGCTTGCCCGGCAACATGCTGCGCCCGCTGGTCGCGGTCTTGCGCGTCACGGCTTGGCTCGCCGCCCGCGACGCCTCGCGGGCCCGCGCCGCCAGGATGATGCGCGCCACGATCTGCTCCGCAGTCGTGCGGTTCTGGTTCAGCCACTGCTCGAGAGACGGGCGCACCGCGCCATCGACCGCGGCCTGGACCTCGGGGTTGTTCAAGCGGTCCTTGGTCTGCCCCTGAAACTGCGGGTCCGAGATGAACACACTGAGCACAGCGCTCAGCCCCTCGCGGATGTCCTCCGCGCTCAGCGTCACCCCGCGCGGCGTGAGGTTGTGGGTCTCGATGTAGTTCCGCACGGCCTTCACCAGCCCGGCGCGACAGCCGCTCTCGTGGGTCCCACCCGAGCCGGTAGGAATGCCGTTCACGTAACTCTTGAGCACCTCGTCCGTCGACTCGGTCCACTGGACCACGAGCTCGAGGCGCAGCCCGTTGTCGCGAAACAGCGAGAACACCTGCTCGTGCACTGGACGCGCGTTGCGTTCGCTCACGATGCGTTTCTGGAAGTCGACGATGCCGTCCGCGTGGCGGAAGGTCTCCCGGGTTCCGTGGGTCTCGTCGCTGAAGCTGATGACGAGCCCTTTGTGCAGGTAACTGGCGATCTCGAGCCGCTCCCGGATCAGCTCCGGTGAAAAATCCGTCTTGGGGAAAATCTCCGGGTCGGGCCGGAAGAACACGGTGGTGCCGCTGCCGCGGGCCTTGCCCAGCTTCTCCAGCTTGCCCGTGGCCTTGCCACCGCGAAATTCCATGCGGTGTTCCGCGCCGTCGCGCTTCACCGTGGCGATCAGCCGGGCCGACAGGGCGTTCACCACACTGGCGCCGACGCCGTGCAGACCGCCCGCCGTCTTGTAGTTGCCCTCGTCGAATTTTCCTCCCGCGTGCAGCGTGCAGAAGATGATCTCGAGCGCGGACTTCTTGTGTTTCGGGTGCAGGTCGACCGGCACGCCACGCCCGTCGTCGCCGACGGTCACACTCTGCCCGTCCTTGTGCAAGGTCACCGAGATCTGGCTGGCGTGGCCGTTCATCGCCTCGTCGACCGAGTTGTCGACGATCTCCCAGACCAGGTGGTGGAGCCCTGCGCTACCGACGCCGCCAATGTACATGCCGGGGCGCTTGCGCACTGGGTCCAGCCCCTCGAGCACCGTGATGTCTTTGGCAGAATAGCTCGGCATTGGACGCTAACCGCTCCCTTCCTCGAACGGGGTGGGCGCAGGCGGCGGCTCAAACACCGGCTCGATCAGCGTCCCTCGCTTCATCACTTCGCGCCCCTTCCCGCCGCGGCTCGACAGCTCGTAGCGACTCGGCGAGATCTTCTGCTCCCCCCCCATGCTGGTCTTCATCACCAGGCCATCGCTGTCCTTGTCGACGGCCCGCACTCCCACGAGTTTGTCGCCCTTATCGAGCTTGATCAGCAGCACTCCCTTGCCCGGACCCGAGAGGTAGTTCACCTCCTCGAGCTTGCAGAGCAGTGCTCGACGAGCGGCGCTGGCCGCGACCAGCGTCTCCTCCCCGTGCACGGCGAACACCCCGACGACCCGCGCGTCGCCGGCGGGTCTTGCAAAGCGGCGCCCCGCGCGCGTGCTCGGCTCCACGAAAGAAGTGAGCCCGAACGAGAGTGCGTAGCCATCGCTGGTCGCCGCGAACGCGTAAGTAGCTGGAAAAAAACCCTCCTTTTCGGCGACGTCGCCGGTGACTCGCGGGTCGAGGGAGAACATCGCCACGATGCTCTCGCCGTCCTTGAGCTTGAACAGCTTCTGGATCGGCTCACCGTAACCGGTGGTGGCCGGCACGTCGGCGATACGAGCCGTATACGCGGTGCCGAAGCTGGAGAAGAACGCGACCGTCGCTCGCGTCGAGCCCCCAACGCAGCTCAGGACTTGGTCCCCTTCGCGCACCCGAGTGGCACTCGGGTCCTTGATCTCTTTCTGGCGTTTGACCCAGCCATCGCGAGTGATGAGCACGTGGTTGTCTTCGGCGACGATCAGGTCCTCGGCGGTCAGCTCGGGTTCGTCCGAGACCTCCTCGATGATCGTCCGGCGTTTGTCCCCCTTGCCGAAGCTGGCAAGGACCTGCGTGAGCTCTTCTCGCACGATGGCCCAACGACCGCGGCTCTCGGCCTCGTTCAGGAGTTTCTTGATCTCCCGCAGGCGTTTGTTCTTGTCCTTGAGCTCGCTCTGGATCACTAGGATCTCGAGGCGCGCGAGCCGGTAGAGCTTGAGCTCCAGGATGGCGTCGGTCTGTTCGTCGTCGAGGGAGAAGCGCGCCATGATCTTGCGCGCAGCGTCCGCCTTGCCCTCGCTCTTGCGGATGATGCGCAAGATCTCGTCCAGGGCGTCGAAGATGGCGGCGAAACCCTCGAGGATGTGGATGCGGCGCTCCAGCGCGCGCGCCTCGTGAGCCAGGCGCCGGGTCACCACCTCGAGGCGGAAATGCAGGAAGTGCCAGAGGATCTGCGCCAGATCCAGCCGCTCAGGGCGCCCCACCTCCGGGTTCTCCGTCGGCACGAGGCAGGTGAGGTTGACCGCGAAGTTCGTCGCGAGGGGCGTCGTTTTGAACAGGTAGGCCAGAACCTTTTGTGGGTCCGCGTCCTTCTTCAGGACCAGCTCGATGCACACGTCATCCGTCGAAACGTCGCGCACGTCCAGGAGCAGCGGCATCTTGCGGCTGGTCACCACGTCGGCGATGCGCTCGACGAGCACGGACTTGTTCACCGTGTATGGGATGCTCGTGATCAACAGCTTCTTGTCGGTGCGACTCGCCGGTCCAAGCTTCCAGGTACCGCGCACCTTCAGCGTGCCCTGCCCTGTCTCGTAGATGTGTTTGATCTCCTCGGCTGTGCTGACGATCTGTCCACCGGTGGGGAAGTCTGGGCCCTTGATCGTTCGGCACAGCTCCCGGGCGCTCAGCGTCTTCTTCTCGATCAGAGCATCAAGCAGACGGATCGCGCCGTCACACACCTCGGCCAGGTTGTGCGGCGGAATGTTGGTCGCCATGCCGACGGCGATCCCGGTCGCTCCGTTCACGAGCAGGTTCGGCACCTTGGCCGGCAACACCACCGGCTCTTCCTTGGTGCCGTCGTAGCTCGGACGAAAATGAACGGTGTCCTCGTCGAGCTCCGACAGGAGCTCGGACGACACGGGCGTCAGACGGCACTCGGTGTAACGCATGGCCGCGGCGGGATCGCCGTCGAGCGAGCCGAAGTTTCCGCTGCCGTCGACCAGTGGCACCCGCAGACTGAAGGGCTGTGCGATACGCACGAGGGCGTCGTAGATGGCCGCGTCACCGTGTGGGTGGTAGTTACCCATCACGTCGCCGACGACCTTGGCGCACTTCCTGTGGCGGGCATCGGCCGTGAGGTTCTGCTGCCACATCGTGTACAGGATGCGGCGCTGCACCGGCTTCAAGCCGTCGCGCACGTCCGGCAGCGCGCGCGACGTGATGACGCTCAGAGCGTACGAGAGGTACTTCTCCTGTGCGATCTCGTGCAGCGGCGCGACCTCCTCGGGGCGAGCCAGCCCGAGCTCGAGCTGACCGCCACGCCGTGAGCCGCGCCGCGGAGGTTCGGCGCCGCCGGATTTTCCAGGTTTTCTCCGGGTGGCCACGCGGTTGTGGCTGCTAGCCCGTTCAGCGGCGGGCTGTCAACCTTTACGCTTCCGGTCGAGCACGATGCGTTCGAGGACCTGTTCGGCGCGGCGCGCGATGGCGTCGGCGTGCCGGGTGGTTTCGAGGCTGCTTCGGAGCCCAGCCAGGAGCAGGCAGAGCGGCGCGCGACCGCCAACGCGGATCGGCGCAAGGTAGATCTCCCCGCGATCCGCCCACGTGGCGAGCTCGGCATGCGCCGGATCGGCGGGGACGTAGCCGAGGTAGTGCCCATCGTGCAGCGCGCGTTCGAGCACTCCGCCAGGACTCGGCGCCAGGCGGAGCGGGGTTCGCTCGGGGCTCGTAGGAGGGAAACCCCCGCGGGCTTCGTACAGCTTGCCGCGCAGCGCGATCACCAAGACGAGCGCCGAGAGCCCCGCCGCGGCATCGGTCAAGAGCTGCACGAGCTCGTCGGCGCTCTCTGCGCTGTCGAGCCTCTGGAGGTTCGGCTCTCGCACGCTGGGCGGAGCGGCCGGCGGCGGAGCCTTGGACCGGGTCAGTCCGAGGATGGAAGTCCCGGTCTCATCCATGCCGTGGATCGACGCCGGCGCCGCCGCGGCGTCGGCGCCAACACCGGGGTTGGTGTCGACGCGGGTCCGGAGCGGCGGCATCGAGCGCCGGACGAGCGGAATCGGCGGCCAGCTCTGGTGTTCCCCCGGCGGCGCGTTGGGATCGGGCCCCTCCTCCTGAACGGCGCGAAACGCCTGCCGCAAGGTGGGGGCTGCATCCGTGCGCGGAACACGCGTGCCAAATGCCGGCGTGCGTGTGCTGCGCACGGCAGCGCGATCTCGTTCGTCCAGGTAGCGATCGAGGGCAAGCAAGATCTCCCCCAGCGGCGCCCGCACGATGGAAACCGGCGCGCCCAGCTGGTGAGAGAGCTCGACGCCAACGGCGGGATCGTAGGAATCCACGACGGCCACCTCGACCGCGCCCGACGGCGCACGCCCGACGGGCACCGCCAGCAGCCGTTCGCACATCCCGACTGGCAATTGTGTAGCCAGATCGATCGCGATGCGAACACTGGAGAGCACCGGCCCGCGCGCGCGCCCGAGCTCGCGGTCGACCAGATCCGCGGTCTCCGGCCCGCGGGTCACCAGCGCCTGCACGAACGGAACGCCGGTGCTCACCGAGTCGCTGAGCGCTGCGAAGATCTCGTCAGCCGGCACTACCCCGGTCTCGAGCAGACGACGGGCTAGCTCGACACTCACGCGGACTAGCGAACACCCGCCCTGCTCGCGCCGCAACCCGAACTCCGCGGGGCTCGGGGCCGCTGCGAGCTCATTCCTTGAACTGAAAGACGACCTCGGTCTGGCGGATCAGCCCGAGCTCATCACGCGCGACCCGTTCCACGGCGGCCGGATCGTCCTTGATGCGCGTGACCTGGGCACGAAGCTCGCCGATCTGCTGACTCAGCTTCGAGATCTCCTCGTCAGCGCGGGATCGCTCCTGCCTGAGCGACGTGAGTCGTGCGAGCCCAGTCGGTGAGAGCACGAGAACCGGCACCGCAACGACGGCAACGACCAAGATGGCCAGGGGCAGAACCCGCTCGAGGAGAACAGCGCGCGAGGACACGTGGCCCCAAGGCATCTCACGCTGCCCGGGCGTGGGTCCAGAAACCCGCCGGAAAACCGGCCCACCTCCGCGGCGCACCGCGCCATTTTCTTCCACCTTTCCGCGGTGTTCTTCCCTACCGGCATTGGCTATCATGCCCCGCCGCCGAAGGGGCCCCAGGACGGGACCATCCCCGCCACACGGCGCTCACGAAAACATCATGGAGACCGACATCCTTCGCGCAGAGCTGGAACGCCACTTCGAGCTGGACGAGATGCTCGCGCTCAGTCGCAACGTCCTTGGTTTCGATCCCGAAGAGGTGGGCGGCGCCGCCGCCAAAGGCTCCTTCGCCAATGCGCTCACGCAGCATTGCGTGCGAGCCGACGCCATCGAAGCCCTGTGCGATGCCCTCTTGGCCTCCAAGCCGGACATCAACCCGAAGATCGCCCACATTCGCATCAACGGGCTGCCCTTCGATGAAGAGCTCCGCCCCGGCGCAACGTTCGGGGACTACACCATCGTGCGCAAGCTCGGCGAAGGCCGACTGGCCATCACATACCTGGCCAAGGGGCCGGAGGGTGAGTGGCGCCTGCGGGTGTTGCGTCGGGAGGCGACCCGCGACCGCCGCGGTCTGCATCGATTCCTGACCGTGAGCCGTTTGATCGGAGCGATCGACCACTCCGGTTTGCCCAAGAGCTTGAGCGCCGGCGAGATCGACGACCGATTCCTGGTGGCCCACCGCTACGTCGACGGGCAGCCGCTCGCGGTGCGGATCTCTCGCACCGGTCCGATGCACATCAACGAAGCGCGCCCCCTGCTGAAGGGTGTGCTCGAAGCGCTCCGCGCGGTCCACGACCGGCGCCTCGCGCACGGCGACGTGCGGCTGGAAAATCTGCTCGTGCACAGAGCAGCGGACGGCACCCAGCAGGTGGTCTTGGTGGACGCCGGCTCCGACCGACTGCGCGCCCGGGCGCGGGTGCAGAGCAACGGGCAGAACGAGCTGTTCTCGACGGTCGGCTCCCCGAAGACCGTTGCGCCGGAGCAAATCCGCGGCATCCCCGCCGACCCACGCAGCGACGTCTACTCATTCGGTTGCGTTTTGTACGAGATCTTGTGCGGCAAACCCGTGTTCGGCGGTGCCACGGCCATCCACGCGGCCATCGGGCACCTCACCGAGGTGGCGGGTGCACCGAGCAGCGTCGCACCGCGCGGCTGGGTCACCAAGGAGATCGACGAGTGGGTCACGTCGATGCTCGAGAAGGACCCGGAGAAACGCCCGAAGCACGCCGGCGCACTGATCGAAGCGCTGGAGACCATGGGGCGCTCCGCGGTCGCCAAGAAAGAATCGAAGCTCTCCGAAGCCGAGCTCGACAAACGCATCGAGAGCCTGGTCGCCGATCCGTCGGACGAAGACGCCGCCGTGCTGCTCGAAGCAGCGGTCGAAGAGGGCGCGGATGCGGCGCGGGTCGCCGAGGCCTTCAGCATGGCCGCCGACGGGATCGAGGTCGGGGAAGACAAGAAACAACGCGAGACGAAGAAGAGCCTGCTGTTCCGCGCGGCGCGCCTGTTCGAGCACCAAGCCAAGGACGCGGCCAAGGCCGAGCAGATGTACATTTGGCTGGTCGATCTCGATCCGGCCGACGACATCGCGCTCACCGCCCTCGAAGACGTGCGCAAGCAGCTCGGGAAATACGAAGAGCTGATCGAGATGCTGCTGAACCGCAGCGAGAAGGCGGAGAGCGCCGGCGAGCGCGCGCGCGCCTTCGCCGAGATCGGGCGGGTGTACCTCACGGACCTCGACGATCCGGAGCAGGCCATCATCGCCTACACCCAGGCCTTCTGCGAGGACCCGCTTCAGCCGACCTACGCCGACGAAATCGAGCGCTCGGCCGGCGCTCGCGCCGAGCGCTGGAACGACGTTCTGGCCACCTGCGCGCAAGCGGCGACCAGCGACATCGCCCAAGAAACCAAGAGCCCGCTGCTCACGCGCATGGGCCGCTGGTACACGGAAAAACTGAGCCGCCCCGACCTGGCGCTGCCCTGTTATCAGGCAGTCATCGCCAGCGATCCGGCCAACGATCCTGCGCTCGAGGGCATGACGCAGATCTATCGCAAGGCTCAGCAGTGGCCGGAGCTGGTCATGGTGCTCGCGCGTAGAGCGGACGGCGCGGTGACCCCGGCGCGCGCCCGCGATCTGCGCACGGAGGCCGCCGAAATCCTGGAGCTGCAGCTGAGTGACACCGGGCGTGCCCGCGACCTGTACGAACAGGTGCTCGCCGAAGACCCGGGGCACGAGCGAGCGAGTGAATCGCTGGCCCGAATCTACGAACGAACCTCGGACTTCCCGGGTTTTGTCAAGCTGCTCGAACGACGCGCGGAGGCACTACGGGGCGAAGAGCGCCTCAAGGTGCTGTGCCGCATCGCTGATCTCTACGAAGACAACCTGAAGGACGAGGCAGAGGCGATGCGACGCCTCGACGTCGTCTTGAGCGAGGATCCCAAGAACCTCGACGCGCTGCGTTCGCTCGATCGTCTGTACAGCAAGACCGGCCGGTTCCAAGACCTGCTCGAGAACTTGCACGCTCAGATCGCGCTGGCCGCCACACCGCGCCAGAAGATCACACTCTGGGAGCGCGTCGCTGGCATCCACGACGAAGAGTTCCTGAACCACGAGAAGGCCGCCGAAGCCTGGGCCGAGGTGATCGCAGTCGACAGCGCCCACGAGGCCGCGCTGATGGCTCTCGGACGCCACTATCGCGCCCTCGATCGCTGGGAAGACGTCGCCAGTGTGCTCGAGAAGCAGCTCAAGGTCGCCAGCGAGCCCGAGCGGCAGCTCGAGCTGTACCTGGGCTTGGGTCGTGTCTTGGTGGAGCAGATCGGCAACCCCGAGCGGGCAACCAAGGCCTACGAGAGTGTCTTGGTACTCAACCCGGAACATCCGGGCGCCCTCGAGGCCCTGGCCCGCATCCGGGAGACCGCGGGCGACGCGGACGCAGCGCTGGCTGCCATCGAGGCGTTGGCGGAGAACGCCAGCAGCAAAGAGGCACGCGCCGAGCAGTACGTGCGCGCGGCCAGGCTGCTCGAAGGCCGAGGCGATCGCGACGGCGCCATCGAGCGTTACAAACTCGCGCTCGACGCCAACCCCAAGGACTCCGGGATCGCCGCGGCGCTCAGAGCCGCTTATCTGTCCCGCGGGGACGTCAACGCCGCCATCCAGCTCCTCGACCGAGAGATCAGCGAGATGGACGGTGATCGCGCCAAGGCCAAGCTCGCGGGCGAGATGGCCGTGTTGTTCCGGGACCGACTGAAAGACGACAAACGCGCGGAGGAGAGCGCAAAGCGCGCCGTGTCGTTCGATCCGACCAACATGCAAGGGCTGCTCGTGCTCGGAGATCTCGCCTTCGAAAACAAACGCCATCTGGAGGCCGCCACCCACTACGGCTCGATCGCCGAACGAGCGGGCAACCTGGAGCAGAAGGAGGCAACGCGCATCCTCGTGCGTTACGTCGACGCGCTGAGCCAGACCGGATCGACGGAGCAGGCGTTGGCCCCGATGGACACGCTGCTGCGGATTGCACCGGACGACGCCGAGGCGATCGGACGCGTCGCACAGGTGACGTTCGAGCACGGGTCGCCGGGCCGCGCCGCGGAGCTGCACAAAGATCTGCTCGAACGTTTCGGCAAACAGCTCAAGGGCAAGGACCGCGCCCTCAGCCTGTTTCGGCTGGGCGAGTCGCTGCGTCGCGCCGGCGATCTGGACGCCGCGCTCGCGCCGCTGGAAGAAGCCGCAGAGCTCGATCCGTCGCTGCCGCAGCCGCTCGAGTCTCTGAGCAAGTACTGGGAGGCCAAAGAGGATTGGGAGAAGCTGCTCAAGGTCAAGAACCGGCACCTCGACCTGGCGACGGGCGAAGATCGCGTGCAGATCCTGCTCGACATGGGCGACATCGCCGCCGGCAAATTGAACGACCGTACCCGCGCGGCCAAAAGCTTCGTTGCGGCGCTCGAAGACAAACCCGACGACCGCCGTCTCTTGACCAAGCTGATGCAGCTCTACAGCGAGGAAAAGGACTGGGGGAAACTCGTCGACGTCGTGCTGCGCTTGGCCGACTTCGTCGAGGAGCCCAAACAACGGGTGAAGTACCTGCACACCGCGGCCGTGGTCTGCGCGCGTCAGATGGGCGACGTCGAGCGCGCGCTAGAGCTGTATCAGCGGGTGCTGGAGCTCGAGCCGAAGCTCGAGAAGGCGCTGGCGGAAGCCATCGACTTGCGCCGTGAAAAAGGCGATTTCGAGGGCGTCGAGCGGCTCTTGCAGCGCCGCCTCGAGACCGCGACGGCCGACAAGGATCGCGACGCCTTGCTGGCGACCTTCGGGGATCTCGCCGAGCTCTACGAGAAGAACCTCGGCTGGATGGACCGCGCCATCGACGCCTACGAGGCCGCTCAGACGCTGGACCCGGACAACGCTAGCCGGCAAGCGAAGCTGGCGGATCTGTACGCATCGGATCCCAAGAAGTACATGGACAAGGCCATCGCGGCCCAGACGGTCATCCTGCGCCAAAATCCGTATCGCCCCGAGATCTACAAGGCGATGCGCAAGCTCTACACGGAGGTCAAGGACGCGGACGCCGCGTGGGGGCTCTG
The DNA here is from genome assembly GCA_016706225.1 of Myxococcales bacterium. Taxonomy (NCBI): domain Bacteria; kingdom Pseudomonadati; phylum Myxococcota; class Myxococcia; order Myxococcales; species Myxococcales bacterium. The sequence continues at coordinate 995,040 of JADJKB010000005.1, read as the reverse complement.
CCAAGCCCTCTACGTCTTGAACCTCGCGGAGCCGGACGAGGAGCGCTTCTTCAAGCGCATGCGCCCGGAGACCGCCGCGCCCGCCCAGGCCGCGCTGTCCGACGACGACTGGCTCACTCACCTGATGCACGTCGACGCCGACCCGCTCCTCACGAGTGTGTTTGCGTTGATCGAGCCGGCGGTGATCGCCGCGCGCGGCCAGCACTTCGAGGCACTGGGCTTCGACCGGCGTTACGCCATCGATCTGGCTCGCCACCCGTACCCGATGAGCCAAACGCTATTTTATTCCTGCGGCGTGCTCGGCATGGAACCGCCTCCCACCTTCCAGAACAACAACGACCCGGGGGGCCTCTCGTATCTGCACGCCTACCAACCTTCCATCGTGCTCGGTATGGCGGCGCTCTCGGCCGACGTGCCGCCGCAAGCGGCCGCGTTCATTGCAGCGCGACACATCACCTATTTCAGACCGGGAATGTACGTTCGGCACCTGGTGCCGAGCGGCACCGGGCTGAAGGCCTGGCTGTTCGCCGCCATCAAGATGATCGCGCCGCAGTTCCCGATCGCTGCGGAAATGGAGGGGCCGGTCACCGAAGCCCGGCAGTCCCTCGAGCGCAGCTTGCACGGCCAAGCCCGTGACCAGCTGGCTCGCATCGTCGCCAAGCTGATCCAGGCCGGCGGCGCCCTCGATCTGAAGAAGTGGCTGGGCGGCATCGACATGACCGCAGACCGAGCCGGCTTCGTGTGCGCGCACGATCTCGAGACCGCCGTCGAAATCATCAAGGCGAGCGATGAAGCGTCGAGCGCAATTCCCCCACAAGATCGCCTCAAGGAGCTGGTGCTCTACAGCGTCAGCGAGCCGTACTTCAAGTTGCGGAAGAAACTGAAGATCTCAGTGGACTCCTGAGCCACGCGGGCCTTGCCGGCCGGGCAACCGGGCCCCAATTGCTTGCGAGACCAAGTTCTTTGAGGTTAGGTTTCCCGGATCTAGTGCCGGGGAGGGCGGGAAACCGTCGAGCCCTCGAGAAGGATCCACATCATGAAGCTTCGTTATCTCGTGCCAGTCTTGATTTTTTCGTCTTTCGGCCTGACCGCCTGCGGCAGCGACGATGACGGCGGCGACAGCAGCCAGAAAGCCACCGTCAACGAGGCGACCGCCAAGAGCATGGCGGCCTCGACGGTCAACGCCATCGATGCAGCGAGCACCGACAACGGGCTCACCATCAACAGCAACATCCAGAGTGCGGCGTCATCCGCCCAGGGGCTGATTCAGCCGGCGGCGGGCGGCCAACCTCAGGGCGAGGACGTGTTCGGCCACGTCGCCGAGGCCCTCGCGGCCGGCGATTGCGCCTGCGACGATGCCGGAAAAAAGTGTGTCTTCGACAAGTGCGGCTCCGGCGGCGTCGAGATCAGCGGCGAGCTGTCCTGGAGCGCCGGCAGCATGAAGTGCGTCGACCTGACCTACGTGATCACCACCGGAGCCACCGGTGGCACGAACAACACGACCATCAAGACCAACTGCGATCTCAGCTTCACCGCTAGCGAGATCAACGGCACGCTGAGCAGCAACCTCAATGGCGCTTCGGAGGCCGGCGGGTACAAGACCTCGTACGTCACGTCCTCCACCGTGACCTTCAACAAGGTCGCTTACGCGAGCGGCGCCGCGACGGGCGGCAGCCTCAGCGTCAAGGGCAGCTACGACGTGACCGTGAACGGCAAGGGACAGAAGTACTCCGGCAGCGGAACGGTCAACTTCCCCTGAGCTCACCTACCGTTCGGTTCGGGCTCGGCCCCTTTGCCTTCGGGCGGAGGGGCCGTTGCCTTTTGCCATGGCTCACGCTGACCTCGACACTCTGCTTCGGGTCAGCCTGCAACGACGGCGGAGACGAGGCACCAGAGCTCGTCTGTCCGGCTGTCTCTCCCGACTGCGCCTCGAGCTGCGACGAGCGCGGGCCGACGCTCCGCGCACGCTTCGAGCTCGAAGCAGGGGACGGCGAGCTGGGCCTGGCGTTCTTCCTGCTCGTGCCCCACCCGACCTCCGCCTCCACCATCCGGAGCGCACGGGGTTTCGTCGAGCAAATTGCGGAAAACACCCGCACCGCACTCAGCCCGTGTGGGTTGAGCTTTCGGACCGTTCGAGCCGAGGTCTGGTCGGTCCGACCCGACGCGCTCGACCTCGAGGCGACCCGGCCGACTTCCTGGGCGGGTGCCGCCCCACCCGGGGAAAAGGACGCGGACCTGTTCAACTACACGCAACACGACCGCTTACCCCTCCCGCTCGGCGCGCTCCTCCACGGGCTCCGCACCGATCTGGAACCTGGCGTGATCAGCGTCGTCATCGCACGCGAGGTGGCCTACTGGTCGAACGGTGAGCGCCACACGGCCGGCGGCGCGTCGCTGCCGCCCGTCGTGTTTCATGAAGCGGAGGACTTCCCGGAGCGCAACGCGGTGTTCGCAGCCACCATCCGCAGCGGCTGCGACGCGCTGCCCGTCCACCCGACACCGCGGCTCGTTGCCCACGAGCTCGGTCACATGTTGCTCGATACGGCGCAGCACGATCCGGAGCCGCAGAACCTCATGCATGACCTGCGCGGCCCGGAGCTCCGCCCCGACCAGTGCACGACGATGAAGCTCAACGCCTCGCGCCTGTATGGCGCAGCGCCGCTCGTCGATCCCGGCCCCGAAGGTTGATCAAGGCGCGCCGGAGAACCCCCGCACACCCCCGCGACCGCCCGCTGCCCCTCCGGCCGACCCGAGCGGCGCAGGCTGCGCGTCGAGCTTCGAGAGCGGTCCGGTGAGGCGAAACGCGTAAAAGCCGTCGGGGCGCTTGGCGCGTTTGTTCTTGGGATCGAGGTCGAACAAACCTGGGATCGGTGAGTTCGGCTCCCCGAACAACGCCTTGGTCGTGTCGTTCTTGCTCTTGAACTTGTCGGCAAACTTGAAGCGCATCGAGAGCTCCGCAAGCGCCGTGTCCAGAGGCTCACGCAGGCGAATGTTGCCGTCCGCGGCCAGCTCGATGTCCGACCCGTTGGCTGCGAGCTTCTCGATCTTGAGCCGGCCCTCGCTGGCCTCTGCCACCAGCGTCAGCTCCCCCGCCTCCACTTTCGGCAGGGCGATGGTGTCGCGGATTTTCGCTTTTCCGTCGCCGAACGAGAGCTCGACGATACGCAGATCGATCTTGCCCTCGGCCTTCGACAGCTTCGCCTCGGGCATCTTGAGGTCGATGCTGCCGCTCAGTTTGCCTGTCATCGGCAGCCCGACCACTTCACGCAGCATCGGCAGCCCGCCGACGTCCACCCCGTCGAGCTCGAGCACGAAGCTGCGGGCACCGTCGGCGTCGGAGGTGCTGCCATTCAAGGTGCCACCGAACGCCTCACCCCCAAACGAGATCTTGAGCGTGCCAAAGAGCAACCGGAAGATCGACGCTCGCAGGTGGATGTCGTCTACCTTGACCACCCGGGGTTCTTCGACCTTGCCGTCTTCTTTGGCAGGTGAAGGCGGCGAGTGCAGAGCGACACCCTGCGCCTCGACGCCGGAGAGCCAGTAACCACTCATCTTCTCGATCTCGAGTCGTGTGCCCGCGCCGGCCGGCTGCCGGGCATTGAACTCCGCGACCAGCCGATCCTTCAGGCGGTCGTAGGGGAACGTCCAGAGCAGGAACGTGACCAGACACACCAGGTAGAAGGCCGGGTAGAGCAGCGCCTTCAGGACCTTCTTTACGCGCGGCTTCACGGCCCTGCTCCGTTGTCGGCGCTGTCCCTGTCGGGCTTGGTTTCCTTCTTCTTCTCCTCGACCTTCCGGTCGAAGGCGCTGACGATCATCTCCACGTCGTACGAATCCGGTTCGGTCCCGCGCTTGCGAATGTTGACCCGCGACATGCTGACGGGGTGGCCCGACTGACCGATCTTCTCCATGAACTTCACCAGGCTCAACATGCCCACCTTGCGCAGCACGATCTTCGTCGAACGCTCCTCGAAGCGTTTGCCGTGGGGGACGACGGCTCGGTCCTGACTCTCGGGGATCTCGATCTGTGACTGAGTCGCGACCTTCTCCAGGAACGAGGCCAACGGGGGCGTCACGTTGGCGTAGTGCTGAACCACGTCGCGCCGCTCTTTGTCGCGCTGGGCCACCTGGGCACGACCGGCCTGAATCGACTCGACGGCCTCGCGCAGCGCCTCATTTCCTGCGCGTTTCGACGAGAGAAGCGCCGCCACGCCTGCCGGGACTGCCAGCAAAAAAAGACCGGCGAACACCGTCACCAAGATGCCGAGCAGCTGCCGCTCACGCGGTTCGAGTTGTTGCAGACGATCAGCTAGGGCCATGGCTCACTCCGGCGAGGTATCGCCGCCCTCCGTCTTCTTCTTGGCCTTCTTCTCTTCCTGACATTTCACATCGAACTCGAGCACGTATTTCTGACGGTCGCTGTTGATGACCTGGGTCACCTTGGAGATCTTCACGTCGTTGAAGCACTTCACGGCCTTGAGGTTGGTCGCGATGGTCTGAGCGTCCTGCGCCGAGCCGACGACCCCGTTGATCTTGACGTGGCCCCTCTGCACATCGAGCTCTTCGACGTCGTGCGTCACGCTCGACGGTACGGCCTTCGAGAGCTCGATCATCACGTCGAGACCATCGAGGGGCGGCTGAGGATCGACCTCGTCCTTGCCCCGGGCCTTCTCCAGCAGGTTCTTGGCTTCCTCCGGATCACTCGTCTCTTGACCGAGCACGGTCTTGGTCAGCGAGGCCAGCGCACGGCTCAAGGTCTCTTGATCCCGACCGAGTGTGTTCAGCTCAGCCCAGGCCGCGAACACGAAGCTGACGATGATCGCCACTCCGAGCCCCGCCAAGAGCGGCACCCGCTCCTTCAAGAATCCGTAACCACGCTGGAAGGCGAGCGGCCCTTTCCGAAGATCGAGGTCACGCGCGCGGCCGCTGAGGCCCAGGGCGATGGAGATGGCCTTGGCAAACCGCGGCAGCGCCTCGACCAGCTCCGGACTCACGCCCTCCAGCTCGAGCGTCGGCAGCGGCCCGGTGGGCAGCCCCAGCTCGTGGGCCAGGTAGACCTCGGCTCCCGGAGCGGCGGCGCCGCCGCCCACCAGATAGACCTGGGTGATTTCCGCGCCGCCTCGCGCCGCAAACCCCGCGGCCGTCTGGCGCAGTTCGGACGCGAGCGCCGGCGCCGTCTCCGGCAGCCCGGCCACACCCCGAGAGAGGGTGCGTCCAAAGACCGGCTCCCCGTCGGCGAGCACCACCACCTCGGTGTGGTTGCCGCCGAGATCGACGATGGCGATGGGGCCGGGCGCGCCAAGCGCAGGGCAGACCGCGACCAGGTTCGCCAGCGAGAGCGGTCCCACCGCGACACGCTCCACCGGGCGCCCCAGGACTCGCGCGACCTGCTCGATGCGCGCGCGCACGTGCTCGATGCGCGCGGCGGCGGACAGCACCACGACCGGGGATGCGCCGCCACTGCGACGGAGCAGGCGATAGTCGTAGACCAGCTCGTCGAAATCAACGGGCACCTGCGCCTCCAGCTCGAAGGGGATCACCTCCGCAAGCTGTTTCATCGCGGTGCTCGGCAAGCTCAGTCGATGCAAGAAGGTCTGCTCGCCATCCATGGCCACCGAGACGGATTCGCTGTGTTGCACCAGCGGCAGCGCACAGCCTGCCAAGGCCTGTTCGCTCTGGTCCGGCGAGCCAATGTCGACCTCGAGCATGCGCTCGACCACGATGCGGCGATAACGCGTGGAGAGCAGCACCGCACGAACGTGCGAGGGTCGAAGATCGATGCCAACTAGACGTGCCATTATTCTCAGTCGATTCGATAGTAGATGATGTTGCCGCCCGGGTTCGGTTGGAACGCGGCGGCGATGGCCGCTTCGGTGGCGCCTTCGGGCAGATCACCCGGCGGCGGCGGCGTTCCAGTGCTGGGGGCGCCGGCGCCGGCAGCAGCCGCCGCGGTGAGCGCGCTGAGTGCGCCCGGGGCCGCGCCCGGCGGTGGCGCACCGCGGAAATCGACCACGCTGTGGATCCGCACCCGGGTCTCGCGCTGACCCGCCTTCACGTAGCCGGTTGCGTAGATGCTGAACACCATGCTCTCGGTCGTGATGCTCTTGATCGTCTCCGTGTCGGACAGCAGCTGAATCGGCTTCATTTCGAGGGCCGACAGCGCAGCACCGAACATGCCCTTGCCCTTGAGCGCGCTGATGAACGCCTTCGGCGAACCAAACAGCGGTGCACCCGCCGTGAACGACTTCACCAGGTCGAACGCCGTCAGGAACTTGGCCGCCTCGGCCGGATCACTGCACAGCGGCGTGCCCGGCACCGCCGCGCCGCAAATCACTGCCAAGACCGTCTGCGGGTTGGCGGTGTTGACGTTCACCTTGCCCTGACCCCACACCGTCATGACGCGTTTGTCGGGCCGGCTCGGATCGGGATCCACGAAGGTCGACCAGAAGTCCTCCCCCACACCCCGCACCAGTCTGAGCTCGGCCAGGCTGTCGAACGCCGAGTTCTTCCGCGGGTAGGGTTTCTTCAGCAGCTGATAGAACGAGTCCTCTGCCCCGGCCTGTTGCGCCGAGCCGGAGTGCGGGTCGCAGACGTATCCGTCTTGATCGGGATCCGTCCAGTCGATGATCGCACCGCAGATGGCCTGCCGATCGGAGAACTGTCCGTCCCCATCACGATTGTCGAACAAAGGGTCATACTGCGGACCGCCGAGCAGGCCGATCAGCTGGGCCGCGAGCCGCGCCTGGCTGAAAGCATCGCCGCGCGCGGGTGTGTTCACGTTCACCTTGGCGTCTTCATCGATGATCTTCACCTCGAAGCCGGCGCCCTCGAGCCCCAGATTCTTGCCTTCGCTGACGCCCACGCCGGCCAAGCTGAGGAACGCCTCGTTGCCCTCGCTGTCGTTGAACGCGCCCAGCACCCGGTCGGCGAACTCCCAGACCGGGATCTGCGGCGGCCCCTGTTTCATCAGCAGAAACAGCGGCGCCAGCGCCTTGCGAATCGTCGGCTCGGACGCGATCAAGAGCCGTGACAGGCTGATCGAGCTCTTCGCCGCGTACTCCGCCTTCACGGCGTCACGCTGGGAGAGCGCGCTGCCCAGCTCAGCGCTCGTCTCGTCCTGAAACTCCGCCAGCATCACAGCCAGAATCGTCAGCGCCGACAACACCAAGACGATGGCCACACCCCGGTCTCTTCGCCGACGTCGGCGTAGAGCTCGGCCTGCCGCGAAGCGGCGCGGTCGAGGTTGCTGGTTTTCGCGAGCTTGTCTCATTGGGTTGCAAAGGTGAGCGCGCGTTGAATGGGAAGTGCAATCTTGGTCGAGAAACGCAGTGGCTCACGGCCACGGCCCTCGCCCGAGCGACGGCCCTCGTTCAGGACCAAGATCACGCGAACCTGGAGCGGCAATCGGCCGAGCTGTCCGGTGGCCTGCGAGGTGTCCCAGGTCTCGGTCCACTGACCGGTCAGCGGATCTAGGTATTCGAGATCGAATAGGTCGATGTCCGTCGCCAGCACCTCGATGCGACCGCCTCGGTCGGGGCGCAGATCGACCCGCGGGCTCACTCGGCGCACCAGGTGGGTGGTGCCCTGTTTCTTGGGGTCCGTCTCGCCGAAGTAGGCGATCTCCGCCTGGTCGGACTCGTGCGAGTCGCGGTCCACCCGCACGTTGGAGAACGAGGCGAAGTCGACGCGATCCGCCGGCGTGCCTCGGGTGCCGATGAAGGCGGTCTTCACCACCACGATGCTCTGGTCGATGGGCAAGTGAGCGGAGACGTAGGCGCTCTGGAGCTCGCGGGTGATCCGAGCCATGGCCAATCGACCTTCGCGGTAACGATCCCCCACGCGCTGAATGCCTTCGCGGCTGCGTTTCATGCCCGCAAAGGCCGAATAGATCAGGATCGAGATCATCGACAGCACGGCGATGGCAACCAAGAGCTCGATCAGGGTGAAGCCCGCGAGCATACGGCGCAGCTGGCGGCGCCTCATCGTTTGCCTCGCGAGTTGTTGTTGGCCGCGCCGCCGCCGGCGCCTGGCGTCGGGGCCGGGCTCGTCAAGCCTTCGAGCTGATCTCCGAGAGCGCCAAGTCCGGCCGCGGCGTTGGGATCCAGTCCCCCTTGCTGGGGATTGGTCACGTACTGGGTCACCGACAGGTCGCGGGCGTTCGAGCCCTCTTTCCAGTGCACGGTGAGCGTGACTTTTCGAATGCTGGCCTCCAGCATCGGCTTCAGATCCGGGTAGACCATGCTCATCACGAGCGGAGCCATGCCCTGCACTCCACCGGCCGCGGCCCCCGACGAGAGCAGGCTCGACAGTCCGCCGATGCCACCGTCCGCGCCCAGGACCGCCGGACCGCCGGACTGGAGCGCGGCGAGCCCACCAAAAGCACCGAGCCCACCCGGCTCGTCGGCGCCCCCGTCACCGGGGTCACTCAGGTCCTTGGGCTGTGGCAGCTCGACGCGCTCGACCTTCCACGAACACTGGAAGCGGGACTCACTCTCGTCCTCGCAGCAAGCCCCCTCGTCGGTCTGATCGATCAACGAAAAACCTTGGGTCTGCAGCTTGAGCTCGACCTCACTCATCTTGCAGCGCAAGAGCCCCGTGGCAACGCTGAGGTTCTGAGCGCGCTGGGAGCTGGAAAATAGCCCCGCCTGGGAGCTCAGCAGCACGGTCATGCCCAGGCCCAAGATCGCGATCGCGACCAAGACCTCGAGCAGAGTGAAGCCGCGCCGCGTGGGCGTCATCGCTCCTCCTCCAGCTGGCCGAAGTCGTCGTCGGTGCGGACGCCTTCGAGCTTCACCGGCCCGTGCTCGATCTTGCCGCGTCCAGTGAGTGGGCTCACCACCACACTCAAGCCTTCCGTGTCCCCCTCGCGGACGATCTGCACGACCGCGCGTTCGGTGCCGCCGCCGGGCCAGAAGAAGAGGTAGGCGCGGCCAGAGCTGCGCGGCTCTTCGTCGTGTGCGGTCTGAACTTGCTTGAACTTGACGCCGGCACCGAGACCGCGCCCCTTGCCGGGTTCGTCCCCGTCGAAGCCAAACTGTTTCACCGCGCTGAACTTCGCGCGAGGCGCCTTCGGACCATCGATGATGCGTTCGGCCTCGGCTCGCGCCAGCTGCTCGGCCTCCGTGGCGGCCTCGGCACCGCCACCGGTGTTCTTCTCTTCCTTGGCCCGCAGCATCACGTCGCTGGTCTCCTCGAGCAGCAGCCGGTGCTCGTCGAGGTCGAAGACCAGGCGCACCGGGCGACCAGTGGTGTTGGCGCGAGTGACCCCCATGCGTACCGCGCTCAGCACCAAGGTGGCGGCGGCACGCTGACGACTGGAGGTGAGCATGCCGGAGCCGTACACCGCAGCACCGCTCATCAGCGCGATCAGCGCCACGACGATCAACACCTCGATCAGGCTCAGACCGCGCGCTCTGGCGCGCGAGGCTCTGCGCCGGCCGTTCTCGGCGACACGACGAGACCGCCGAGGAGCTCGGTCCGGTTCCCTTCGTCTTGTCGCCAACACGCTCATCCTGCCTCGGTCATTCGCCGGCGCCGGCCTCGGGAGTGGCCGAAGATTTCGGCACGTGAATGTCGTCCTTGGTGCCCTTCTTCTTGTCGGGTCCGGTCGAAGTGACACTCACGTCGCCGTCGGCACAGTTGATCACGTATGGCTGCCCCCACGGGTCCGTGGTGTTCGCCCCAGGATCGAGCTGTTTGTCCTGAACCAGCTGGCTGATGGTCGGACAGTTGGATTCGTTGTTCGAGGCCTGCCAGCTCTGGGTCGCTTGACGGATCACCCGCGCGCCCGTCTCGGCCGTCTTGATCTGCGCCTCTTTGAAGCGCGGTAGCGCGAAGAATGCCACACCACCGGCAACCATCGCGATGATGGCCACGACGATCAGCACCTCGAGGAGCGTGACGCCGCGAGCCTTCTGCCTGCGGCGCAGCAGCGCCAGGATCATCTTCTTTCGTTCGCTCACATCTAGCGTCATGCGGTCTCCTATCTCACTCGATCCGATCGAGCCCACCGGGCTTGCCGTCGGGTCCATCACTCATCAACTCGTAGGCAGCACCTTCGCGCTTGCCCGGACAGATCAAACGCAGGGGACGCCCCCAAGCGTCCCGCGGCGTGGTCTCGAAGCGCGAGCCCTGCACCACCGCGCCGAGCTCCGCCGGGCAGCCCCCATCGTGGTCGGCCATATACGAATCCACCACGGCCCGTGCGTCGTTGAGCGTGGCCCGGGTCTGGCGCACGCCGGCTCGGGTGCGCTCCCGCAGCCCCACCCAGACCACGACGCCGATTACCGACAGTGCGAACAACACCGGTCGCACGCGCCCAAGTCCCAGGCGCCGCACGATCCCCCCCCGCCCTTCCCAGGGAAAGAAGATCCGTTGGTCTTTGCTTCGTCGGCGACGCATGGCTGCTCATTGGACCAACTGGTTCATCTGCATGAGGGGCATCAAGATGCTCATGGCGATGAAACCGACCACCGCGCCGAGGGCCAGGATCATCACCGGCTCGAGCAGGCTGGTCAGCGCCGTGACGCGTGTCTCGACGTCGGACTCGTACGCGCGGCTGACGTTCTCGAGCATGGCCTCGAGCTGACCGCTGCGCTCCCCGACGGCGATCATGTGGATCACCATGGGCGGAAACGCTCCGCTTCGCTTCAGCGGCTCGGCGATGCTCTCCCCCTCGCGGATCGAGCCGATGGCGTCGGTCACGACGCTCTCCAGACGTACGTTGCCGAGCACGTTCCGCCCGATCTCCATGGCCCGCAGTAGGGGCACACCGCTCGAGAGCAAAGTGGAGAGGGTGCGGGTGAAACGCGCCACGGCCACCAGCAGGTTCAGGCGCCCGAAGACCGGCCACTTGAGCTGCAAGATGTCCCAGCGCATGCGCCCTGCCGGCCGGCTCCTCCAGCGCGAGAAGCTCACCCCCACGATCACCGCGATCGTGATCAGCAGCCACCAGTAGTCGGCGATGGTGTTGGACGTGAAGATCAGGAGCTGCGTGTTCCAAGGCAGCGTCTGGCCGAGGTTCTCGAAGATGCTCGTCACCTTCGGCACCACCGCGACCATCAGAAACCCCACCAGCAGACCGCCGATGATCATCATCAAGACCGGATAGGCGAGCGCCGACACGACCTTGCCTTTCAGCCTCGCCTGACCCTCCATGAAGTCCGCCAGGCGCTCGAGAACGTTCTCGAGATTGCCCGAGGCCTCACCCGCCGCGACCATGTTGACGTAGAGCGGCGCGAACACTCGCGGGTGCGCCTCGAGGCTCTTGGCAAAGCTCGTGCCTTCGTTGAGTGTCTCTCGAACGGCGGACAGCACCCGAACCAGCTGCTCTTTCTCCACCTGTTCGGTGAGCGCCGAGATGGAATCCACCAGAGGCACGCCGGCGCGCACCAGGGTCGCGAGCTGCCGGGTCATCACCGCGACGTCGGCGGAACTGGCCCGGCGGAACACCGCGAACAGGTCGATCTCCCGCTTCGACTTCTTCTTTTTTTCTCCCTCTTCGTTGGCGAGGGTGAGCAGCACCCCCTCCTTGCGGAGCAGCGCGCGCAGCGCCTTGGCGTTGTCGGCATCGCGGTAACCCTTGACCGGTTTACCCGAATCGATCTGGATGCCTTTGTATTCGAAGACAGCCATCAGTGCCTCACTCGTCGATCAAGAAATCTTCCTGCGTCGCAGCGACGATTTCCTCCACGGTGGTCTTGCCCTCGAGCACCTTGCGGGCGCCGTCGTCGCGCAGAGAGTCCATGCCCTGGCCTTGTGCCGCGCGTTTGATGCTCTGAGCGTCCGAGCTCGAGAGCACGAGGGCACCCACCGCGTCATCCATCACGAGTAGTTCGTAGATGCCGAGGCGACCGGAGTAGCCCTTGTTGTCACACTTGTCGCAGCCCTTGGCCCGGTACAGCGTCGGCATCTCCGGCTCGCGCCACCCGACCGGGAAGTACTCGACGCCCGGCACCACGTAGCGCGGTGACAGCTTGCGCCCGTCTCGGCGCCGCGTTCGCTCCTTGTCGATGCCCAGCTGCTGAAGCTCGTACTCGCTGGCGGAGTACGGCTCCTTGCAGTGCTGACACAACACCCGCACCAGCCTCTGAGCGAGGATACCGATCACCGTGGAGCGAACCAGGAATGGCTCCATCTCCATCTCGACCAGCCGGGTCACCGCCCCGGGGGCGTCGTTGGTGTGGATCGTCGAGAGCACCAGGTGGCCCGTGAGCGATGCGTGGATGGCAATCTCCGCGGTCTCGCGATCGCGAATTTCGCCGACCATGATCACGTCGGGGTCCTGGCGCAGAAAGGCGCGCAGCGCGCTGGCGAAGGTGAGGCCAATCTTGGCCTGCACCGGCACCTGGTGGATGCCGCCGATCTCGTATTCGACCGGGTCCTCCGCGGTCAGGATGTTGACGTTCGGGCGATTGATCTTGCTGATGCACGCGTAGAGCGTGGTCGTCTTGCCGCTTCCGGTCGGCCCGGTCACCAAGATGATGCCGTCGGGCCGCTCGATGAGGGCGCTCATCAGGTGGTAGTCGCGGCTGGAGAACCCCAGGTCCGTCAGATCGAGCAGCACGTTGGTCTTGTGCAAGAGGCGCATCACGATGCGCTCTTGCTCGCGACTGGTCGGAATTGTCGAGACCCGGATGTCGATGCTGCGACCGGCGATACGCAGGCTGATGCGGCCGTCTTGTGGCAAGCGTTTCTCGGCGATGTTGAGCCCCGCCATGATCTTCACGCGGGCGACCACCGAGCTCATGAACTGACGCGGAGCCCGCCGGGCGATGTAGAGCTCCCCGTCGATGCGGTAGCGGACGAGGACCTCCTTTTCCTCGGGCTCGATGTGGATGTCGCTCGCTCGCTCTTTCACGGCCGTGAAGAACAAACCGTTCACCCAGCGGATGATCGGCGCGTCCTCGTCCGACTCCAGGATGTCGACCTCGTCGTCATCGCTGAGTTTGTCGTCACTCTCGAGCTCGCTCTGGGTGTCCTGCTTCTCGAACACCCGGTTGATGGCATCCACCAGCATCTCTGGCGATGCGACCACCGCGCTCACGGGCTTGCCGAAGGCAGCCCGCACGTCGTCGAGGGCCGACGTGTCCAAGGGATCGGCGGAGAGGACCTCGACCGCCTCCTCACGCTCACCGGTAACCAGGATCTTGTGGCTCTTGCAGTAACCGATGGGCAGGCGCGTGGCGAGCTCGGTCGGGACTTTGCCGATGTCGATGCGCTCGACGAACGAGAGCCCGCACTCCGCGGCCAGCGCCCGGGCCACGTCGGACTCACTGGCCACCTGGGCCTGGACCAGGAGCTCCGTGAGGGACGCGCCCTTCTCCCGCTGCTGCACGAAGAGCGTCTCCAGCATCTCCGCCGTCACCACTCCGCGACGGACCAGGATGTTGCCGAGGGCTCGCTGCTCGATCACGACTACTCCACCCGGTCGACGCTGCGGGCGATGGGGTTGATGCGAATGGGCGAGTCCGCCTCGGAGCGCGGAGGGTTGGGCGTCGGTGCGGGGTTCGCCGGTCGCGGCGGTGTGGCGGGACGCCGCGGGCGGCGCGGGGTGGGCGGAACGGCCTGGGGCGGTTGGGACGGCACCGCTCCGGTACCCGCTCCGGAGCGCACGGAGTGCGGCAGCTCGATGGGCGCGCCGGGCGTGTGCTCGAGGTGCTTCGGTGCGGTGTCAGCCTCGAGGCGCTGCTGCTCCTCGACCGCGAAGTACGATTGGCGGATCTCTTCGAGCAACCCGTTGGTCTTTGCGTAGTCGAGCGGTGGCTTCCAGTCCTGACCGCTGAAGACGAAATACCGATCGATGAACTCCTGGCGCTCCTGCATCTTGCGCTCGAAGATCTTGCGCAGGTCTTCTTGACCGTGGATCACCGTCGGGGTCAGGACCAGGAGCAAGTTCAGCTTCTCTTTGGTGACCTCGGAGTGGCGGAACAGGAAGCCGAGCACCGGCAGATCACCGAGCACCGGGATCTTCTGCCGGCTCTTGCGCTCCGCTTCTCGCATCAGACCGCCGAGCACGATGGTCTGCTGATTGTCGACCTCGACCGTGGTGTGGGCGGTGCGCTTGGTGATCGGCACCACGCCCAACGCGCCCACAGCCGAGCCGGCCTCGCTGATCTCTTGTTCGATCTCGAGCCGGACCTGGTTGGTCTCGTTGACGTGAGGCGTGACCTTGATCTTGATGCCCACGTCCTGGCGCGGAGCATTGAAGCCAAAGCCGCCCGACAGGCTTGCCAGCGCTCCGGCGGCGGCACCGGCCTGACCGCCAGCAAGACCGGCGAGGCTGCCCAGACCCGAACCGCCACCGCCGATGTTGGTCTGCAGCGGCACGTTCTCGCCCACGCTGATCTCCGCTGCGGTGTTGTCCGTCGCGAGGATGTGTGGCGTCGCCAGCACGTTGGCATCTCCGCTCGAGGCAAGCGCCTGGAGCACGACACCGAACGCCGGGATCGAGAGCCCCGTGCCGAGCAGGTTCGACGTGCCCGGCAGCTCGGGACCGCGCGCACCCAGGGCCACACCCTGGAGCAGCTCGGGATTCGCGGGGAACGAGAGGGATTTTCCGGCCTCGAACCCACCGAGGAACAGCGTGTCGCCGCCACCGCCGAGGTTCGCGGTCGTGCCTCCGTGGAACGACACACCGAGGGTGTTCGACTGTTTCACCGAGACGTCCATGATCACGGCCTCGATGAACACCTGCCGGCGAGGGCGATCGAGCTTGCCGACGACCAGGCGCATCGCGGAAAAATCGCGTCCCGACGAGGTCAGCACGAGCGAGTTGGTGGCCTTGTCGGCGATCACCTTCACTTCGCCCTCGAACATGCCCGCCGGGCCTCCCGGCTGACCCGGCGCCCGAGCCGCGCCCTGCAGCATCTGCGTGAGCACGTTGGCGAGCTCCTCGGCCGTCGCGTGCTGGAGCGGCAGGACATGCACCTTGCCCTCGGCGGCCGGTTGCGTGTCGATGCGCTTCATCAGCTCGAGGAGTTTGTTGTAGCTGTCCTCGGTCCCGACCACGATCAGCGAATTCGTCTGCTCGTCGGCAACGACCTTCGAGAGCCCACCACCGCCTGCGCCACCCGCACCCGGACCCTTGTCGAGCTCGAACAGCTCGTTGATCCGTTTGGCCATGTCCGCCGCGGAGCCATAGTGGACCGGCTCGATCCACATGCGCGAGCCGGCGCCGCCGACGTCGATCTCTTCGAGGATGCGGATCATGCGCCGGATGTTGGTTCCGGTGTCGGTCATGATCAGCAGCTGCCCCGGCCCGTAGACGGAGATGTCCGCTTCCTTGCTCTTGAACTTGGAGAGCAGCGCGTTGGCTTCGTCCGCCGAAACGTTCTTGAGTCGGTAGAGCCGCGTGACGTAGCGGTCCGAGGCCGGCACCGGCTCACCCCGAGCGTAGATGGGAGTGGGCGCGGTGACCGAGCCGGCGCTGTCGACGATCTTCAAGAAGCGGCCGTGCGGCAGCACCGTCATGCCGTTCGCCTCGAGGATCGAGAGGAACACCTCGTACGCCTCGCCCAGCGTCACCGGTTCGGGCGAGACCACGGTTGCCTTCACCTGCCGCACCTTCGGCCCGTAGATGAAACGCCGGCCGGTCATGCCGCTGATGTGATTGACCAGCTCAGCGAGATCGGCGTCCTGCAGGTTGAACTTCACCAGGTGCCCGCCTGGTTTCGGCCGATACGGCACGTCCGTGGCCTTGGCGATGGCGTCCGTGCTGTCCGGCAGCGCACCCTTGGCACCC
Source organism: Myxococcales bacterium (assembly GCA_016706225.1). Taxonomy (NCBI): domain Bacteria; kingdom Pseudomonadati; phylum Myxococcota; class Myxococcia; order Myxococcales; species Myxococcales bacterium. The sequence continues at coordinate 979,298 of JADJKB010000005.1, read as the reverse complement.
GGTGGTTCCTTTTCACCCGCCGCGGCCGGCGCGGGCGCCGGCGGCGCAGGCGCGCCGGGTTTGGCAGCGGCGCCAGGGCGCGCGAGCGCTTTCGGAACGGCGCCCAGCGCCGGCGTCGGTCGCGCGCGAATGGGGGGCGCCTGCTGCGCCTGAGCGGGCGCGTCCAAAATCAGCGGCAGCGCTGCACTCATCGCCAGAACCCCGAGGGTCGAAAGAGCGGTGCGTTTCATCTCACTTGATCCGGAAGTCGATGCTGAGGGGCTTTCCGCGGCGATTGATCTTCACGTTCAGGTTGCTCGCGGTTCTGAGTCGCGCGTAGGCCTCGAGGGCTTTCTCGGGGCTCGCCATGTTGAAACCGTTGATGGTCTCCAGACGATCTCCCGTCTGAAATCCCAGTGTGCCCAGCAGGGTCTCAGGGCGGATTCCGAAGAGTCGGATCCCGACGACCTTGCCGTTCTGCTGCTCGGGCACGATGCGGGCTGACCGCATCAGCTCCGCCTGGTTCTCCAGGATCTTGTCGACGACGGAGCGGTCCACGTTGAACTCGGTCTCGCTGACCTTCTGGATCTTCGAGGCGATGTCGGCGGGAACACCGCGTGCCGCGCCCTTGGCGGGTGGCGGTTTCTCCCCTTGAGGGGGCGCCGCCGCCGCCGGCGCCGGCGCCGGTTGCGTCGAGAACAGCACGAGCTGGCAGAGCGACCCCGAGTTCGTCATCCAGACGGACGGACTGTTCTCCCGCGGGTTGTACCCGATGTAGGTCACGTCCATGTTGCCGACCTTGTCGCCGACCCGCCGGATCGTGGGGCGCGCTTCGCCGGGTCCCTGGAGAGCCGCGATGGACCAGGTTGGATCCGTGGACTCGGTGATGATGCTGACGCGTACGCCGTCGCACTGCGCCGCGGCGAGTGGATCCGACAGGTCTGCTTTTGGCGTTGGCAGCGAGCTCATGTCGAGCTCCGCTGCGTTCAGCGGGCCGGTCACGGAGTCGAACGGGTTGCGCGACAAGATCGGCTCGCCGCTCCGGGTCGCGACTTCGATTCGGCCCGGGAGCGCCGTCGGCATGCCCTGCGGCGTTTGGGTCAGCGTCTTCTCGTCGGCCCCCAGCGAGGCGCCAAAGAGCTTCATGGCCCCGGACGCCTGGAAGTACGCCATCAAGGCGACCAGCGTCAGCAGGACGGCTGAGAAATACTTCTTGAGCAGGGCGTCGAATGCCACGGGAGCTGGCAGGGCTTAAAGCCAGAGGCGTGCCAGGGTCAATCAATAAAGAAAGCTCGGGATTTCCTGGCGTTACGCGCGGGATTGGAGGCCTTTTGGTCGCCATCCTGGCAACCCACGGCCTTTACGGGTGCTCAGTGTGACAAGTTGTCAGCGGCGACGGGGACGGCGTTGCGGGGGGGTCGAGGCCAGCCGGGTCCGGCTCCGGGCGACAGAACCCCTCCGGCGAGTCCGACTCAGGCGTCCTCACCGAGCTTGCGATAGATGGTCCGCGTCGAGATCCCGAGCAGCTGGGCCGCCATGGATTTGTCCCCGGAGGTGTACGCCAGCGTCTCGCGGATCAGGCGGTGTTCGACCTCTTCGAGCGGAGTTCCGATCGAGAACGTGAGCGCGGACGGGGCGGGCGTGCTCGCCTGAGCGACCGCGTCGGGCAGATCTTCGAGCCGCAGCGTGTCTGTGCGGCACAGGACCGCCGCGCGTTCGATCACGTTCTCGAGCTCACGCACGTTGCCCGGCCACGAGTAGTCCGAGAGCTTGCGCATCACGTCAGCGGGGACGTTCAACCGGGGCCGACCGTTCTTCTTGCAGTAGACCCCCAGGAAGTGATCGACCAGAAGCGGTACGTCTTCGCCGCGGTTGCGCAGCGGCGGCGCGGTCACCGCGATCACGTTGAGCCGATAGTACAAGTCCTCGCGAAAGCGCCCCGCTTCCACCTCCGCCGCCAGATCACGATTGGTGGCCGCCACGATGCGGACGTCCGCCTTCACCGGGTTCCCACCCACCGGTTCGTACTCACCCTCTTGCAGCACGCGCAAGAGTTTGACCTGCACCGCGGGCGACAGCTCCCCGATCTCGTCGAGGAAGAGCGTGCCGCCGCGCGCTCGCGCAAAACGTCCCTCACGCTTGCTCACGGCTCCGGTGAACGCGCCGCGTTCGTGGCCAAAAAGCTCGGCTTCCAGGATCGACTCGGGGATCGCCGCGCAATTGACAGCGACGAACGGACCGCTGCCGCGCGCGCTCTTTTCGTGAATGTAGCGGGCGATGAGCTCCTTGCCGGTGCCACTCTCCCCAAGCACGAGCACCGTGGCGGACGACGGTGCGGCCTGCGTCGCGATGTCGAGCACTCGCCGGAGCGCCGTGCTCTGTCCGACGATCTCCCGTGACGTCAGCAGCTTGAGCTCCTGGCGCAGGGAGCGGTTCTCGGCGACGAGCGAGTGGCGCTCCGCTGCCTTACGAATGCTCTTGACGATGTTCATGCGCTTGAGCGGCTTCTCGACGAAATCGTACGCGCCCTCGCGCATCGCCTGGACCGCGGTCTCCACCGTGCCGTATGCGGTCATCAACACGACCTCGGTGTCCGGCGAGACCTCCTTGAGTGCCCTGAGCAGCTCGACGCCGTTCACTCCGGGCATCATCAGATCCGTGAGCACGACCTGGACGCGGTGTTTGCGCGCAAGGTCGAGCCCCGCCTTCGCGCCATCCGCCGTCAGCACTCGCATGCCTTCCCGCTGAAAGATCTTCTGGAGTGAGACCACGTTGCTCGGTTCGTCGTCCACGACGAGCACCGTCACGTCCGACTGAGTCGGCAGGCCCGCCTCGCTCAGTGGCAGGGGCGTCTCGGTGCTCGTTGCCTCAATGTCACTCATGTCGCCATATTGTCTTGTGTCTGCCGTCATGTCAACGGTGCGTCAACTTGTCGATCCGCGCCGACTTCGTGTCAGCCGGGGCGCGCCAGGCTGGCGGCCCGCCGCAGGCAAAATTGCGCTTTGATTTCCTGCGTCTTCACCGCTGTGCTGGCTGACGCTCCGGGGCTCGGGGTCAGCGAACCAGCTTGGAAATCTGCTTGAAAGCGTCGCCGCTCGCCTGCCCCAGCCAGTCGAAGACCACACTCTCGCTGGTGGTGCGGATGGCGCCGGCCCGCTCACACAGGCCGAGGCCGACCTCCCGGTGGTCCTCGCGGCGTGACGCCACGCCATCGATGGGCACGTGCACCTCGAGGCCCCGCGCGACGAGATCCCGCACGGTCTGGTAGACGCACACGTGGGTCTCCATGCCGAGCACGATGGCAGTCTTCGCCCCGCTCCCTTCGAGCCGAGCGCCGAAGCCCGCCGCGTCACAGGCGCTGAACTGAAGCTTCTCGAAGAACGGTGCGTCTGCGGCCCGCAGCAGGTCAGCCAGCTCCGGCAGTGTCGCGCCGAGCCCCTTCGGGTACTGCTCGGTGACGAGCACCGTGCCGCCCAAGAGCCGCGCTCCTTCCACGAGGATCCGCGCCGCGCGCTTCACACGTTCGAGCTGCTCGGCGGGCATGGCGACCGCGAGGCGGTCCTGAACGTCGACGACGATGACGGCGGTCGTGCGGGGCTCGAGGCGAAGCATGCACGCATGCATACCACCCGGACGACCGCGCGAAAACCATCCCCGTCAGCTCAGGTCAAGTACCTCAGCAGGTCCTTGCGCAGGTCGAACCGCAGCTCGAAGGTGGCGACACGAGCGCCCAGCGCGTCGCTCAGCTCGGCGTGCACGCTGCTCGCGCGGGTGAGCGGCCCGAGCGCGGCGGGCGGTCGGGAGGCATGCAAGCGCCACGTCTGACCGTCCGGCCCGTCGAGCTCGAGATCGTAGCGAACCGCGAACGGTAACCAGCGGTCGAAGACCAGACGCCCGCGGAGCGGAGCGTCCGGCAAGAGGCCTCGCGCCCGTAACGAGCCCGTCACGCTGAGTGAGCGCCCGAGCCCCGGCAATAACAGCGGGCGCTCACCCACCAGCTCGAGCGTCGCGGGCTCGCCGGAAGCGGTCGCCCCCGCGCGAAAGTAACAACCGACCAAGGTCTGGCGAAACGGCTCGCGACGCAGCATGCTCAGCCAGACTTCTTGGGCTCGTGGAAATGTTCCGGGTCGAGGACCAGGCGCTCGACACGACGACCTTCGACCAACGCATCGACGATTTCCTCGGCGTCCTCGAGCCTGACCCTGCCGTAGAAGAAGTGGTCGGGTTCGACCGCGATGCTGGGACCGTACAAACACGTGTCGAGGCAGCTCGAGGTACACGCCCGAGCCTCGAGCTCCGCGAGTCCTCGCTCTTTCAGCAGGTCCTTGAGGCGGGCGTGTAGCTCCAGCGAACCGCGCGCCGCACACGAGCCACGCGGAGCGCCGTCCGGCCGCCTATTCACACACACGAACAGATACCGTCGACGTTGCGCCATGAGAGCCGAAGCGTCGCGCCCCTCGCGCCCGGCGGTCAATAGCCGGCTCTGATTTCGGCGTCAGCGCACGGCGACTGCGCGGACGGATTCGTCCAAGATCTGGCACAGCGCGTCCAGCTCGGAGTCCTCGATGTTGAGCGGCGGTGCCAGGTAGACCACGTTGCCCAGGGGCCGCAGGTAGGCGCCGCGTTTGCGCGCCTCGTCGTACACACGCCAACCACTTCCGGCCAGATAGCCCTCGGCTCCGCCCAGATCGAGGGCGCCGATCATGCCCAGGGCGCGCACGTTCTCGGGCCCAACCACGTCCGCCAGACCCTCGAAGGCCCGAGCGATCCGCGCGGCCTTGGGCCGCGCCCGCTCGAGCACCTGCTCGTCGCGATAAATCGCCAGCACCTCCCGCGCGACGGCCGCGCCCAGAGGATTACCGGAGTAGGTGTGGCCGTAATAAAAGGCCCGCTCGGCGTCACCCAAGAAACCTTCGTAGATGCGCTCACTCACCACGGTAGCGGCCATCGGCAACATTCCGCCGCTGAACGCCTTGGCCGTGCACAGGAGGTCCGGTTTGACGGCTGCGTGCTCGAGCGCCCACATCGGACCGGTGCGACCGTAGCCGGTGAACACCTCGTCCAGGATCAGGAACACGTCGGCGCGGCTGGCGAGCTCGGCGATGCGGGCCAGGTGCTCCGCAGCGTACATGCGCATGCCGGCGGCGCCCTGCACCATCGGCTCGAGCACGATCGCGGCGAGGGTGTCGCTCTCTTCTCTCAGCACGCGCTCCAGCCGCGCGAACGCCCGCGCGTAGCCGTCCGGCTCGACGGGCACGTGGATGCAGTCGAGGAGCACACTGGCGAAGGGCCGACGGAACAACTCGACGCCCGAGAGCGCAGTCGCGCCGAGGGTGTCACCGTGAAATGCGCCGGACAGCGCGACGAAACGCGTCCGCTCGGGGCGCCCATTCTGGTGCCAATACTGCAGTGAGAGTTTCAGCGCGACCTCGACCGCCGTGGAACCGTCATCGCTGAAGAAGACTCGGGACAGGCCGGGCGGGGTGACAGCACACAGCTCGTCGGCCAAACGAGCGACTGGCTCGTGGGTGATGCCTGCCAGGGAGACGTGGCACATCACCTCGGCCTGACGGCGCAGCGCCTCCACCAGTCGCGGGTGACCGTGGCCGAGCGCAGCGGTCCACCAGGATGAATTGCCATCGATGTAGCTCCGCCCGTCGGCGTCGATCAGGCGTGAGCCCTTGGCCTGGGTGAGCACGAGGGGATCGGTGTGGTCCACGTAAGCGCTCATCGGCGTGTACGGGTGCCAGACTCGGCTTTTGTCGAGCCGGACGATGTGTTCACGAAGCGGCACGGCGACCCTCCAAGGACGAGGACGGTGGATGACTGCTGCGGCTCTGCGGTCCTTCCTTGGGAACCAGCACGCGCGCCACGGTTCCCGTCTCCGGCCCACTCTCGAGCTCCAGCCGTCCGCCATGCGCCCGGACGATGCGCTGCACGATGCTCAGACCCAGCCCCGTCCCGCTCGGCCGCGTGGTGAAGAACGGATCACAGGCCCGCGCGAGCACTTCCTCGGCCATGCCCGGACCGGCGTCTCGGATCTCGATGCGCCCGAAGGTCTTGCCTCGCTCGGTCACGGTATCGACCGTCACGGTCACCCGCTCACCGGGAGCGGTCGCCTGCCGCGCGTTGTCCACCAGATTGCCGACGGCGACGCGGAGCAGCGCTGCGTCGGCGACGATCCGCATGTGCTCATCGGCCATGCGCACGTCGAGCTCGCCGCCGCCGCCGTCCTTCCTCGTCATCGACTGCAGCAGCTCGGCGAGGTCCACCTCGGTGGGGCTCAACTTCGCCGGTCGAGCGAAGCGCAATAGATCCGTGACCAGTTGGTTCAACCGCGCAGCCTCTTCGTCGACGATGTCCAGGAGCAGACGCTGGTCCGGACTGCCGACGTCGGCCCGTCGGAGCCCGGCGACGGCATTGCCGATGATCGCCAGAGGGTTTCGCACCTCGTGAGCGATCGATGCGGCCAGCTCACCCACGGCGGCTAGCTGCTCCTTCGTCTCCAGCGTGCTCTGCACCTCGAGCAGCTCCGCGTGAGAGACCCGCAGCTCCTCGGCGGTGTGCCGGAGCATCGTGTTGGCCACCACCAGCTCACCGGCTGTGAGGCCGTAACGCATCACGAGGGTGCTTGCCACCGCGAAGGCATAGAGCATGAAGGCATGGGGCTGGAGAAAGACCGAATCTTCCAGCAGTCCGGTGACCCAACCGATGTCATTTGCCCCGGCCACACACACGAACAACCCGCCCGCGAGCGCGACCAACGCCTCGCGACTGCCGCCGCGGTAGGCTCGGAAGAACAAGACCTGCGACGCGACCAGCTGACAGGCGGTTGTCGCGTAGTACACGAACGCGATCGGAGTCGGGCGGCCGCTACCGTGGATCACCGCTGCACCGAAAACCCGCGGAGTGCTGAACTGCACCGAGCCTGGTACCCACCAATGATCGAAGGCGTTCGCCAGCTCGAACAACACCGCAGCCGCGTAGAACCAGGGCATGAGCTTCTGAGAAACCGCCTGCGACCGGTAGCGCAACGCAAAATGCAGGTTGAAGACCGGGGCAGCGATCGCGCCCGCGTGACCCAGCTTCGACGCGAGGAGCCAGCTCTCGGTGGTGTTGGGCAGCGTGCCCATCGCCATTCCGCCACTGGTGAGCGCGAGAGAGAAACACATCAATCCGAACAAGAGGTAGTCAGCCTCCCGGCGGCCCCACACGTAGACGAGTGCGAAGAACACGCCGAGCGCGACCTGTGCAATGCCCCACGCGAGGAGCACACCGCTGAGCAGCGACGGGGCCATCTCAGGGTTTTTGCCCAGCCGGGGGGCGGAGCTCGCGGTTCACGGTCACGGTCCGTGCGGCCCGACCGCCCTCGATGGCGGTGACCTTGGCGTCGAGCAACACGACCTCCACCTCGAGGTCGCCGCTCGGCGCGTGTCGGACCCTGAGCGGCTGCCACGTGTCGATGCGGCGTTCGAGCAACAGGCCGAGCCCGCGCACCCGGATCTGCGCGCCGCCCGGACCCAGGCGCTCGGGGGTCGCAATGAAGTCGATGGACAGCTCATCCGCAGCCGCGTCGCCGTTGTAGGTGCCCGCAGGCGAAATCAGCGTCACCCGCGGCACCGGCAATTGCTCGAGGGCGCGGTCGCCGACCCAGAACCGCACCGCCGCAAACGGGGCGAGCGACCCAGCATTGCCCCGCACGACCCGCGACTCTGCATCGACCGCACTCAGCACGAGGGAGTGCGGCCCTGGCACGAGCTTGGCCCCTTCATCGACCAAACTCCCGAGCGGAAAACCCGAATCGCTCGCGAGCCGCCTCGGCCGATGTTGGTCGAGGGCAATCACGACGCCCTTTCCGGTTTTTCCAAGGGGCCAGCCCACGATCTTGGTCCGGACGGTGTAGCCCGGCGCCTTGGGGATCAGGAGCCGCTGCTCGGCGAACGGAAACAGGATCTCCAACTTTGCGTTTGGGTCGACGGGCGGCTCCATGGCCTCGATCTCGGGCTTGGGCATCCCGGCATCGGGCACCATCGCGACGACAGCACTGTCGGCAGACGCAGGCGCTCGAGCCGTGGAGGCAGCCGGCACGGCTCGCTCGGGTTCACTCACCGACGGCTGCGCCGGCGCACACGACCACAACGCCAGGATCGAACAACCCAGCAGAAGACGGCTTCTCACCCGCCGCCCGCGCGGTCGGAGAGCAAAGCAAGGAGCTAGCTCGAGCTTCACGCCGAGAAACCTACGGCGGACCGGCGAGCGGCGAAAGTCCGGAGCGGGAAGTTCCTGCGCTTTCCCCGCCGTAGACCGCGACTTTGCCCCGGTGGAGCGCGCGATTTCCCGTAACCCGCCGGCCGAGCCCTCGGCTCCACGTTCGAGCCGGCCATTGCTGCCGCCGGCGCCCCCCACTACCGGCCCGGCGCCAACTCTGGTAGCCGGAAAGGCCCATGAGTTACGTGGTCCTGGCGCGCAAATGGCGACCGATGAGCTTCGACGATCTCGTCGGACAAGAGCACGTGGCGCGAACTCTCGGCAACGCCATCGATGTCGGTCGGGTCGCCCACGCCTTTCTCTTCACCGGGGTACGCGGTGTCGGCAAGACGACGAGTGCGCGCATCTTGGCCAAGGCCCTGAATTGCACACGAGCTCCCGGGACGGTCCCGGCCGGCACGGACGCCGGACCCACCGCGTCACCGTGCTTGCAATGCGCTCCCTGCATCGAGATCGCCGCCGGCAGCGATGTCGACGTGCAAGAGATTGACGGCGCGAGCTACAACGGCGTGGACGAAGTCCGCCGTCTGCAGGAGATGATCCCGTACCGTCCGGCCCGAGACCGGTACAAGATCTTCATCGTCGACGAGGTTCACATGCTCTCGCAGAGCGCGTGGAACGCGTTCCTGAAGACCCTGGAAGAGCCTCCCCCGCATGTGAAGTTCATCTTCGCGACCACGGAGGTCCACAAGGTTCCGATCACCATCCTGAGCCGCGTGCAGCGCTTCGATTTCAAGCTGATCCCGACCCGGCTCATCGCGGACCGCCTGCGCTCCGTCACTCAAAAAGAGGGCATCGGCGCCGACGATCGGGCCCTCGGTATCCTTTCGCGCGAAGCAGCCGGCAGCATGCGGGACGCGATGAGCTTGCTCGACCAGGTCATCGCCTGGGGTGGAGAGACGCTCACCGGCCCGGACGTGTCGCGAGTGCTCGGCGTGGCCAGCCATCAGGTGCTGCACGACATCGCGGCAGCGCTCGTCCGTGGGGACGCGCCCCGCGCGCTCGAAGTGGTCGCCGAGCTATCCAAGCAGGGACACGACATCCCGCACGTGGCCCGCGATCTGCTCGCGCTCTTGCGCGACGTCGTCGTCGCCAAGGTCTGCCCGGACCCAGGTGAGCTGCTCGATCTCGCGGACGAAGAGCGGAGCGACGTCATGGCACTCGCTCAGGGCGCAAACGCCGACGATCTGCTGCGGCTGCACCAAGGCTTCTCTCAGGGCTTCGACGAAGTGGTCCGGAGCGGCCAGCCGCGAGCCGCGCTGGAGATGCTGCTGGTGCGACTCGCGCGGCGTCCGCCACTCTTGCCCATCGACGATTTGATCGGACGGCTCTCGGCGCTCGAGCGTCGCCTGGGCAGGGCGCCGACTCGAGATGCGGCGAGGCCGGAGCGGACCTCGGCCCGCGCGGACTTCGACGCCATGCGACCGGCGGAAGGCCGACCGCGACCGCGAGAGACCCAGAGCCGAGAGCGCCCGAGCCCCCCGCGCGATCGGCGCGAAGAACCTCCATCCGAACCTGCGACGACTGGTCCCGGACCGCGTGCGGCGTCTCGCCCCAGAGACACGGCGCCGACACCCCGCCCCATCGCGGCCGCCGCCTCCCCGAGCGCCCCGCCCTCACGGCGCTCGACCGCCCCCGAGCCCGAACCACCGGAGCCACCCACGGAGACGCCGTCGGCGGACGTGGACATCGTGGCGTTCGTGGGGATCTTGGAGCGCCTTGCAGCGCTGCGCCCCGAGCTGTCTGCTTTCTTCGAGCACGCCGCGCCCCTCAGCCTCAGCCCCACCGAGCTGGTCGTCGGCTTCGAACCGGGCAGTGTGTTTGCGGCACAAGCAGCGGAAAAAGAGGCAGTGGCCGCCCTCACGCGCGCGGCCAGCGAGCATTTCGGCGTCCGCGTGCACGTCGTCGTCGAGCTCGACTCCGAACGCTCTCGCGGCTTCGACACGTTGGCGGCCCAGTCGGCGCGCGAGCGGCGGGCAAAGGTCCAGCAGGCGATCGCCGAGGCCAAGCGGCACCCGAGTGTAACCGACGCCATCGAGGTGCTCGGTGCCCGCATCAAGGACCTGAAGCTCGCTGCCAAGTGAGGGATCCCCTCCGGCGCAGGCCGGCGCGAGCGCTTCCGAGCTGGTTTTTTTCCGAGGTCGCGGCCCGAGGGTGACGCCAGCGCCCCCGTCGAGGCTACACTCCGCCCGTGCTTCCGGAGCGACTCTCTCGATTGATGCAGCTGCTCGGGCGCCTGCCCGGCGTCGGTGAGAAGACCGCGCAGCGCTACTGCCTTCACCTGGCCACCGAGAGCGGCGAGCTCGCCCGCGAGCTCGGGCAAGAGTTGCTCGACGCGGCGGACAGTGTGGGTCCCTGCGAGCGCTGCGGCAATCTGGCCGAGGTCGATCCCGAGAAACATCGGGTGTGTCCGGTGTGCAGGGACTACCGCCGCGACCCGTCACTCCTGTGCATCGTCGCGCGCGTCCAGGATCTTCTCGCAATCGAGCGCAGCGGCGCCATGCGCGGGCGTTACTTCGTGCTGGGACGACTGCTCTCGCCGCTGGACGGGATCGGACCGGAGGAGCTACCCCTCAGCGCACTTCACAACCGCATCGCGACCGACGGCGTGAAGGAGGTCATCATCGCGACCCCGCCGAGCGTCGATGGTGAGGCGACCGCTCTCTACCTGGCGCGGGAGCTCGAGCGGGCCGGCGTGAGCGTCTCGCGCATCGCCAGCGGCGTCCCCCACGGCGGGGATCTCGAGTTTGCCGATCAGATCACCCTGGGCCGCGCCATCGACGGGCGCCGCTCGATGGGGCGCTGAGCCGAAGACGACGCCGCGGAGGGATGTTTTGCGCCGAATTTGCCGGGCGACGGCGACGCAGCCGTGCCCGAGCAAAGCCCGACGCCCGGAGCGCCGACGAGCGGTTGATCTGAGGTCGCGCCGGCGCCAAGATGCGCGCCCGCCATGCCCCGAAAAACAATCTCCACCGATCGAGCCCCGGCCGCCATCGGCCCCTACTCTCAGGCCATCGCGTGTGGAGACTTCCTTTTCTTGAGCGGGCAGATCCCTCTCGACCCGAGCACGGGAGAGCTCGTGACCGGCAACATCGAGCTCGAGACTCGGCGTGTGCTCGACAACCTGGGTCAGGTGTTGGCCGGCGCCGGTGCGAGCTTTGGCGACCTGCTGAAGACCACGATTTTTTTGACGGACCTGGCCGACTTTGCGGTCGTCAACCGGGTATACGGGGAACGCTTCGACAAAGACCCACCGGCCCGCGCCACGGTTCAAGTTGCCGCGCTGCCGAGGGGGGCGCGCGTCGAGATCGACGGCATCGCGCGCATGCCGAGAACGGGATGATCATGGCCCAAGACGAGAAGAAGTCCGAGTTCGACACCAAGCTCACGAGCGTAGGCGCCGAGGGCGCCGTGGCCGCAGTCGAGAGCGCCGGTCCCCGCGCGGCGGAGTTAGTCGAAGCGTGGCTCAAGCTACCAAATGCGGCGGCGGTCGCCGAGGTGGCGGAGCGCGGCACGGGCGCCGCGCGCAAGGCGGCACGGCGGGCCTTGGGCGTGCTGAAGAGCCGCGGAGTCGCGGTGCCAGACCGGCCCAGGGCCGCCAGCCTCTCCGGCCCCAAACACGAAGAGGTGATCGAAGCGTGGATGATGCCACCCGACACCGCCGGCAACACCTTGTTGGTCATCGCCGCCTCCAGGCCTGCGAGCCGTTACCACTCGGCGTTCGTGGTGCTGCACGACGCTCAAGGTGTACACCGCGTCGACGTGATGGAGCAGAGTGCGTCGCAGCTCAAACAGAACATGAGCAAGGCCCTACCGGGCGCGCAGTACAAACCCATCAAGGTCCCGGTCGAATGGGTTCGCCACCGAATCGCCGCCGCGCGCAAGCTCCACGCCGAGCGCAAACAACCCGAGCCGCTCGGATTCACCACCGCCCGCTCGCTGCTGGAGCCGATCCCAGCTATCGCGCCCATGCACCCGTTCGACGATGAAGGGCTAGAGCTCTCCGAGGAGGACGCGCTCGAGGTGGCCAAGACCTCGGCCGCGCTCCACGCCCTGCCAGAATTTCGAGGCTGGTTCCCCACGCGCGCTGCCGTCGAGGAAATGCTGGCGGCGGTCGGCGAGACGGTCCCGCCCGGCACGGAGCCCGATCCCGAGCAAATGCGCGTCGCCCTCGAGGGCGAGATCGTCAAGACCACCGACCGTTATTTCTCTCCCGAGCGCCGGGCCGATCTGACTCGCGCCATGAAGGACAGCGCGCTCAGTATCTTGGCGCGAGAGGGTGAAGAAAAGGCGCTCGAAGTGGCTGCCACCATCGCCGCCATCGACAAGCGTGGGCTCATCACCGATGCGCCACACGAGGTGGGCTTTCTAAAAGGCTTCTTCGAAAAAGCCGTCAGTCTTCTGCTGGCTCAGGGCAACGGCAGCCTGCGCATCCCCGTGCGCCGGGACCCAACGGGCACCGCAACGACAGACGACACACCGGCGGGCGAAGCGCCGGCAGCAGCCGACCCCGCGCCCTGAACCGCACCTGTCCCGGCGCGGAGTCTCAGAGAACAAAATGCGACGCGCCGCTCACCGGGAAGGGGGAGCGGCGCGAGGCAGCGTCGGTCACTTGTAGAAGAGCTTGATGTTCCCTTCTTGGAACACGGTGTCGTTCTCGCCGTTGGTCGTGAGCGAGTAGGTCGGCCCGCCCGTCCCACAGGCGACGTTCTTGTCCGCCGCCGAGCCCTCGGTCACTGCGCAGCTGGCCGGCGGCGCGCCGGGATCGACCGCGCCCTTCGGGGCCGAACCGTGCACCGAGTAGTTGCCGGATGCGGGGAAGGTCGCTTCGATGCTGCCCTTGTCGGCGACGGTGATGCTGCCGCCCTTCGCCGTGGCCGAGATGCTGGCCACCCTGAGCACGACCGAGGGGTCGTCGAAGCCGGCACCATCGGTGGTGATATTCACGTCGTCACTGACACCGAGCACCGTCACCTTGTGGCCACACTGGACCGAAGTGACCAGCACACTCGGTGCACCCTGGACGGTGCAGTCGCCGAGCGACGACTTGTTCGTCAAGGTCACAGTCGCGGCCTTCTGCACCGACGCGATGTCGACGTCGAACTCACCGGCGTTCGCCAGCGGGCCGTCACCTTGATTCAGCACCGTCAAGTTGCCGTCGAACTCCGGCGGTAGCTTGATCGTAATCGACGTACCCAGACCATTGGTCGGCTCGCCAGTGCGCCCCGCGGTCACGTCGATGTTTGCGCCCTCGTTGATGTTGAGCGACAGGTTCTCGTTCATCTGTCGAGTAGCGAGTTCCTTTTCATCATGGCCCTCGAAGTCGAACGGTTTGAACACGACCTCGACCTTGCCGGCCGCCGCGCCACCCTCGATGCTGACCTTGCCGTACACGGCGGAGACGGTCACCGACCCGCCTGCCTGGTAGTCCACGGACTTGTTGACCTCGGTGCCGTTGAACTTGGTCGTGCTCTTGGCAATGCAGGTGCTCCCGTTGTCCTCTTCGTTGTCCTTGCAGACGAGCTTGCAGCCGCTCGCGCCAAGCAACGAAAGTCCAACGAGCGCCAGGGTCAGGGTGCCAAAGAAATGTTTCATGTGTTCGCCTACCTCGTCCCGTCAGTTTACGCGGTTTGCCCCAGATCCTTCCCCGCGGCTCGGGGCTTTCCGCACCGCCATTCGACGCGCCGGACGGGGGCTTGATTCAGTGCCCGGTCGGTTCGGGCAAACCCAGAAGATCCCGGGCCTTTTTCCGGAACGACCGCAGCAACAAAAGGCTCGTGGGACCCGGCGTTCCCGCGCCAATCGCCGTGCTGTCGATGCGGACCACCGGCAACAGCTCCCGGATGCTCGAGGTGACAAAGACCTCGTCCGCCGCCTGGAGCTCGGCCACCGAGAGCGCCTCGAAATCGACCGCGATGCCCGCCTCCCGGGCCACGTCGAGCAGGGTCGAGCGCGTGATGCCCGGCAGGATCCCCGCCTCCTCCGCCGGAGTCGAGAGGCGCCCGCCGCGGACCGCGAACACGTTGGACGAGGCCCCCTCGACGACGTTGCCGGCGTGGTCGACGATCAATGCCTCGCTGGCGCCTGCTGCCCGCGCCTTGCGCATGGCCAGCACGGCCACCAGGTAGTTGCCGACCTTCGTGCCGGCCGCCTCGGTCGACTCCGCGACACGTTGGGTAGGAAACGTCACGACGGTGATGCCGCGTGCATAGGCCTCTGCCGGCGGCGGCTCGAGCGGAGCGATGATCACGACTCTGAGCGGGTCCACTTCGAAGCCGATGTCCAGACCGACTGGGCCGCTCCCGCGGGTGACGATCACACGCATGTAGCTCTCGGGGTTGCCAGCGCGCTCGAGTCCCGTGTTGATCTCTTGCGCGAGCTGCGAGAGCGACACCGGCAGCTCGATGAACACTCGGGCTGCGCTCCGCTCGAGGCGCGCCAGATGCTCGGCCTGTTTGAACGGCCGCCCTGCGTAAGTTCGAAGTGTCTCGAACACCGAGTCACCGTAGAGAAACCCTCGATCGAAGACGCTGACGCGTGCTGCGTCTGGCTCACAGAGCTCCCCATCTACGAGGACGACGGTGCTCACGCTCTGCCTCCTTCACCCAGCAGGCAGGGGAGCCTGCCGCGGGCGAGGCCCTCCGCCGCTGTGGCGCCGGCGCGACGGATTGCCAGCTCGAGGACCTGGGGCTCGGCGACCCCGCGGGCCGCGTCGAGCGGCGCGCCGACGACCACGACCACTCGTGAGAACGGCAGCGGGATTTCGAAGTCGTCCCACGCCCCCCGCACTCGAATCACCCACCGCGCGGCGCTCCCCACGGGAAACAGCGGCACCCGAGCCAGCACCGCGGCCTGGGCCGCGCCCGGCTTGGCGACGAAGGCGGGGCCGCGCGGCCCGTCCACTGCGAACAGCGCTCGCTCGGGTCGAGCTCGAAGCCGCCGCACCAACTCTCGGAGTGCGCGCGCCCCACCACGCGAGCTCGAGCCGCGCACGGCGTCGACTCCCAGGCTCGACAGAATTCCGGACTGAAGCGCCCCATCGCGCGAGTGGCTGACGAGTGCCACACCCTGGCGAAGCGCGCCCGTGCCCAAGAGTGCCATCTGGCGTCCGTGCCAGAAACCAAACACACCCTGCGGCCCGAGTCCTGCGAGGGTCTCCGACACCAGCGTGACGCGATAGCTGAGCGCCCAGAGCCGGAGCACGATGCCGGCAAGGAGTCCGATCGCGCGGGCCATGAGCGGGTGGGCTGGCGAGGGTCTTTCCCGACGTCAGCCCTTGAGCTCAGCCAACAAGTCTTTGGCGGCCGTGAGGTTGTCGTCCGCCTGGATCGCCCGCTCCAGCATCTGGATCGCCTTGGGTTTCTCGCCCTGTTTGTTGTGGACCTCGGCTAGGTGGAAGAACACCTCGGCCTTGGTGATCGGCGAGTCTGCCTCCAGCTTCTGCAACAACAACGCGCGGAACATCTGCATGGCCCGCTTGAGATCTTCGACCTGCAGCGCCACGGTTCCGAGCGCCTTCAGTACGTGCACGTTGCCCGGCTCGATGCGGAAGGCCTTGTCGAGCTCTTCCAGGGCCTTTGCGGTGTTGCCATCGGCGATGTGAGCGTCCGCCAAGCGGCGATGGATCTCAGCCAGCTCTTTGGAGCGCTTTCCGCCGTAGCTCTCGACGATCTTCTCCAGCACCTCCGCAGCGGCTTTGCCCTTCCCGGACGCACTGTAGGCGTCGCAGAGGGCCAGCAAGAGCTCGCGGTCGTCGGGCTTGAGCGCACTTGCCTTCTCGAGCACCAGGGCAGCTTGGGTGGGATCGTTGCGCTTCTTGGCGTGGGTTTCCGCCGCTCGGCAGAGCAGGGCCACCTGCTCCTCGACGTCGCTGACCAGCTCTGCGTCGACCACCAGGTGAAGCGCGAGCTTCTCCCAGGCTTGGGTCACCTCGTAGAGCTGACGAACTCGCGGGCGGACGTCGGCGTTGCCCCGGTCGATGACCAGAGCCCGCTCGAGTGCAGCGGCCGCCGCGGGCTTGTCACCCAGTTGCTCGTGCACGTCGGCCAGGCTGCCCGCGAGGCGGACCGCCTCGGCGCCTTCGCTCACTCCGATCAAGCTGTCGAGGGCCTGGGCTGCCTCGGTCAGTTGACCGCCAGCCTGGTAGAGGCGCGCGAGGGCCTCGAGCGCACCCTGATGCGAAGCCTCCCGCGCCAAGACCGCCTGGTACATCGCGATGGCCTTGTTGCGATCGTTCAGACGAGTCTCGTAGATTTCTCCGAGCCGAACCTGGAAGCGCAGCTCTGCCTGCATGTCCCCGCGAGTCTTGGCGCCCTCGATCTGGGCCGACAAGAGCTCGGCAAGCTCCTCGTCGCGCTGCGCCGCTTCGTACAGCTCGCTGAGCATCACGACCGCGTCGCCGTTGCCGGCATCGTCGTCGAGCACGATCCGAAGCAGCTCGACGGCGGCGTCGGTTAGCTCGAAACGTTCCACGTTCAGCTTCGCCAACTCCAGCCTGAGCGCGCTGCGCTCCGCCGCAGCGTCCGACATGTCGACCAGGCGCTCCAGCAAGCGGCCGAGATCTTCCCAGCGCTTCGCACCCGGATAGAGCTCTCGGAGCGCCGCCGACGCCACGCGGTCCGATGGTTCGTCCTCGAAGAGCTGCTCGTAGATGCCGATCGCGTCATCGGGCTGAGCGAGCTTTTCTCGAGCGATGACGGCGGCGCGGTGCCGAAGCTCCCGCACCAGGCTGCCGCGAGCGTGGACCTGCGCGCGGCGCGTGAGCAGCTCGAAGGTCTCCGCAAAGTCCTGCGCGCGCTCGCGCAAATCGGTCAACTCGGTCAGGCCCCAAACGTTGGATTCGTCCTGGGTCAGGAGCTCGCGGATCAAGGTCTCTGCCAGCGCAGTGTCGCTGAGCCCGTCGGCCAATCCCTTCGCCTCGCGGTACAGATCCTCGCGACGCGCGTCGTCCGTCGTGAGCGTGGCCCGCCGACGCAACGTACCCACCAGATCCCGTTCGCGACCGGGCGCCCGCTGTACCTGCTCCAACAAGACGAGCACTTCGTCGCTCTCGGGATCGAACTCGAGCGCTCGCCCGAGGGACGCCTCGGCGGCGCTGCCGTCTTCCATTCGGTCGCGCTGCCACGTGGCGACACGAACGGACAGGTCGCGCCCCAAATCCTTGGGCAGCTCCGTGTTCGCCTCGATCGCGGCGCGCAGCGCGGCCGCGGCGCCCTCCCAGTTGTTGGTCACGGCAGCCAGGCGTTCGATCTCGTCGAGCACGGCGCCGTCCGACGGGTCGTCGGTCAGACCTTGTTGCAGCACTCGCTGCGCGGCGGCCGGATCTTTGGCGTCCTCTTCCAGCACACGCGCCAAGCTCTTGCGCATCTCGATCCGCTGCTCTTTGCTGTCCGCGAAGCCAACCCGCTTTTCGTACAACGAAGCCAAGCGGTCGGTCTTGCCCCGCTTGCGGTAGACGGTCTCGAGCACCTCCGCCGCTTCTTCGAACAGGTCGCGGTCACTGGTGAGCTTCTCCAACTCGTCCGCGGCGCCGTCGTGCTCGGGCACGCGCTCGAGCGCCATGCGGAAGGACCCGAGCGCCCGGGCCGGCTCCTTGAAGTCCTGCGCCTGGATCACGCCGAGCCGGTTGAACAGCTCGGCTTGGGCCGCCTCCGACGCCTCGATGGCGATTCTGCGTTCGATCACGTCGGCCAACGCCTGTGCGTTGCCGAGCTTCGCATGCAGGCGATCGAGAGCCTCCAGGAGCTCGGGTTGTTCGCCGGCCTGTTCAACCGCGTGGGTGTACGCCTCGACTGCGCGAGCATCGTCCGCCAGCCGTTCTTCGGCGACACGACCGAGGCGCGACCACAGGTCCTTTGCGACCTCCGGCTCGAACGTGCTCTGCGCACGTTCTGCCAGCGCCTCGGCGTAGGCTGCCCAGCCGTTGCTGGCCTGAGCCAGGCGCTCTACGTCGGCATGCAGGTCGGATGCGTCGGGACGCTCCGCCAACGCCCTGAGCAGGGCCGCCTGTGCATCCCCCGCGCGCCCCAACTTCTCGTCCAGAACGGTCGCGATGGTGCGCAAGGTCTCCGCGCGCTCGGTGGGATCGGACTCCATGGTCAGGCGCATCTCGAGCGCCGACGTCAGCTCCGCATGTCGCTCGGCCGCGCGCAGCACGGGCACCAAAATTCCGGTCACTGCCTGGCGCAGATCTTCGTGCTCTTTGCCCAGCGTGAAGACCCTCTCGATGCTCTGCGAGTCGCTCGGTACTTCATCGAGCACCAGCCGGTACGCATCGAGCGCTTCCTCGTGGCTCGACAGCTTCTCCGAGAGCAACGCCCCCATGCCGCGCCGAAGCCTCGCGCGCTCCTCGCTCGTCTCGGCGCGACTCGCCGCCAACTTGAGGTTGTCCAGTAGCTCCGGCCACATTTCTTCGTGCCGATACAGGCGATCGAGCTCGTTCAGGACCTCCGGATCCGCGGCGCGCACGGCCAGTGCTTGTCCCAAGAGATCGATCGCCTTTCGGCGGTCGGAGAGCTTGCCCTCCTGGGTCTTCGCGGCGCGGCGCAGGATGTCGTACTTCAGGTCGGCGTCGTCCTCTTCACAGAGATCGACGCGGCGCTGGTACAGCTCCGCGAGCGTCTCCGCGTCATCGCCGGCCTCACGCAAATCGATCAGGCAATCGACGGTGAAGGCACTATCGGGTTCGAGCTCGAGCGCGCGTTCGTACGCGGCGATGCCACCCGCAGCGTCCTCGAGCATGTCGCGCTTGGCCTCGCCGACGCGACGCCAGAGGCTGGCCCGCTCGGAGTCGTCGAGCACGTACTCCGCTTTCGACGTGAGTACGTTGACGAGCACAGCCCAATCGCTGAGCAGCGTTGCGAGCATTTCCATGCGGGCCAGCACGTCCAGGTCGGTCTCGTCGACCTGACGCAACCGCTCATAGGCCACCAGGGCCGCGCGGGGATCGTCGCGCCGTTTGTCGTGGACCTCTGCCACCCGCGCCAAGACGTCGCGACGGCTCAGCATGTCGGGACTGGCCTCGAGGGCCGCCTCGTAGGTGGCCGTCAGCTCGTCCCAGGCCCCGGTCAGATCGGTGAGGCGCTCGAACTCCGCCCGAGTCTCGCCGTCGTCGGGGTCGAGGCCCACGGCCACTCGGAGCGCCCGACACGCCCGCGCCGCGTCCCGGCCCCGCTCCTCCCAGAGTCCGGCAGTTTCGCGCAGCACTGCCACCTTCTCCGGCGGGGACTCGGCCAGCGCGTAGCGATCCTCGTTGAGGCGCACGAGGCGCTTCCAGTCATCGACCCCTTCGTAGAGCGGACGCAGGATCTCCACGACCCTGAGCTTCATGGCTTCTTCGTGCAGCAGGCCCTCGAGCACACTGACGGCCTCGGAGTGCCCCGGTACCGCAGTCACGATCTCTTCGAGCTGATCGACTGCGCGGTCCGGCTCGGCCAGCTCGCCGAGATACAGCCGAGCGAGCGCCAGCCGGTGGGGGGCCGACAGCTGCGGGTCGAGCGCGCTCTCCGCACGCTGCAGCGTGAGCTCGGCGAGCTCGGGGAAACGACCGCGCTGACGGTAGAGATCGGTCAGCGCGTTCAGCGCGCGCTCGTCGCGTTCGTCGACGTCGAGCGCTGCACGATAGGTCTCGATGGCGGCATCCGGCAGCTCGAGCCGCGTGCGCTCGAGATCTGCGATGGTGTGGAGCGCAGCCAGTCGATCTGCGGGCTCGAAGCGGTGGTCGAGCGCTGCGCGATAGTGTTCGACGCGCTCCGCCGGCCGGTCCAGCTGGAGCAAGATGGAGTCGACGCCGTCGAACAGCTCACGACTGTCGGGCTCGAAAGCGAGCGCCCGTCGCAAGAATACCAAGGCCCGCTCGTGCTCGCGGAGGCTCGCGAAGATCTCACCCGCTCTCCGCGCCAGCTTGGCCGTGGCGGGTTCATCCGCCACGACGTTCTCCAGCTCCGCCGCGAAGATCTCGGCCAGGCGCCGCTCGGCACCCGCAACCTTCGCCAACCGCTCGAGCTCGAGCAGGGTCGGCTCGTCCGAGAGGTCTTCATGGAGCAACTTCGCCGTCGTCTCGAGGGCAGAGACGTAGTCCTCCTTCTGTTCTTCGTAGAGCTGCGCAAGGCGCGACAAGAGCTCCCGCCGCTCGTCGGGATCTTGGCTGAAATCGAGGCGCGCTCCGATCGACTCCATCACCTTGCCGAAATCGGCACGCAGCAGGTACACCGGCTCCAAGATCGCGGCCGCCCGGGCCCTGTGCTCGGGATCACCGCCGGGAGCCATCAGCTTTTCGAGCTCGGCGATGGCGCCGGTGTGTTGTTTCTCGATCTCGAGGGCGTCCTCGAGCTCGTCGAAGGCCCGCCCGACTTCCTGCATGCGCTGAGCCAGCACACGCGCCATTTTGACGCGCAAGTCCGCCCCGCCGCCCTGACCGGCGTCGAGCTGACGCCGATGGAGATCGACCAGATCTTGCCAGCGCTCTTCGAGCGCGTACAGGGTCTCCAGAGCGCTGACCGCTTCTGGCTCGAGCTTGATGTCGAGCAGCGATTCGTAGGCGACGATCGCCTGCGAATTGTCGTTCAGAGCATCCGACAGGAGCTTGGCCTTGCGATACAAGAGGGCCTTCTTCTCGTCGTCGCCCTCGGCGGTGTCGATGCGACGCTCGAAGATCCCGAGCAGGCTCTGGGAGTCCCCGGCCTCTTCGTAGAGGGACTCCAGAGCGAGCAGCGCACGACGGTCTTCGCCGCGGAGCTCGAGGGCCTTTTCGTAGTATTCCCGGGCCAGCTTGGCGTCGTTCAGCTTCTGCCGCGCGACGTCGGCGATCTTCAGCGTGACGGACAGCTGCAGGTCGCCATCGAAGATGTTGGGCACGACGTCACACAGCAGCTTGACCTCGTCGGCGTGGCGGTCCGATGCGGACGCCAGCCGCTCCAGGTGATCGAGCCATTGCAGGAGCTCGGTGTGCCCCGCGGCCTCGCGCAACGCCCGCTCGGCGTAGTCGTACGCACGCCGGCTGTCGCTCAGCGAGTGTTCGGCGATCTGCAGCGCCTTCTCCAGAGCCTGGAGCCGATCGAGGGGATCTTCGGCCGCCCCCACCTCGATCTCGATCACCTTGAGCAGCGCCTCGTGCGCGCCCTCGCCCTCGTAGATCGGGTGGAGCACCGCCGCGGCTTCGCGACGCGCCTGGGAGTCCTCCGCATCGAGGAGCTGATCGAGCGCGGCGCGGCTCGCGGCGTGGGTCGTGTCGAGCGTGAGCGCACGTCGGTAGGCCTCCAGCGCGCCCTCGAGATCCCGCAGCTTCAGCCGCCGCAAGTCGCCCAACCTGGCCAGGAGATCCAAGCGTTCGGCGTCAGTCTCGACCACGTCGAGGTGGGTGGTGTACGCCTCCGCGAGCTCATCCCAGCGCTCCGCCGTCTGGTAGAGCTTCTCCAGCGCCAACAGGGACTCCAGGGACGTGCCGTGTTCGTCAGCGACTGCGCTCCAGGCGTCGATGGCCTCGGGCACACTCTCGAGCTTGGCGGCGAGCACCTCCGCCATGCGAACCATCAGGGCGCGACGCAGCGGAGCATCCTCGCTGACCTCACGCCGGCGCTCGAGGATCTGGGTCAGCTCGCGCCATTTTTCGGTCTTCTCGAACAGCGCGTCGAGGGCCGCCAGGGCCGCGTCGTCGGCAGGGTCTTCCTCGAGCCGTGCCTGCCAAGCGCCGATCGCGCTCGTCGGGTCGTCCAGCACACCCTGATACAGCACGCCGAGACGGCCGAAGAGCTCCCGGCGTTGCTGACCGTCTTGCTCGAGCTTCACCTGGGTCTCGAGCACCTCGCTCAACTTCTTGTGTTGGCCACTGGCGACGTAGATGTGTTCGAGCGCACGCGCCGCGGGCAGAACCAGCTCCTGGTCCGACTCGTCCAGGCCGAGCACACGACGGTAGGTCTCCTCCGCACGGTCCGAGTCGTTCAGCTGCTCGTCGTAGATCGCAGCCGTGCGCATCAGGATTTCGCCGCGCAGGCCGTTGGTGTCGGCCTTCTCCGCCGCTCGATCCAGCACCTCCGCGACCCGCCGATGGGCGCCGGTCCGACGACCAATGTCGACCAGCCGGTCTCGCGCGTCCGCGTCCAGGGGATCGAGTGGCACCAGGCGCGCCAGCGCTTCGAACGCGCCCTCGTCGTCGTGGAGCCGTTCGTCCCTCAGCACCGAGACACGCCGCAAGAGCTCCCGGCGTTCGTCGTCCTGAACCGGATCCGCCGTTTCGGCGTCACGCAGCGCGGCGTCGAGCTCTTCGAGCCGAATGCCGAGCACTCGGACGAGATCTCGCATCTCGTCCCGGGCCTCGTACACCCCCTCGAGGATCTTCGCCGCGCGCGCGCGCATGCTGCCGATTTGCAGCAACTTCTCGGCCAGCTCCCGCGCGTCGTAGTCGTTCGGGCGCTCGCGAAGCACGTTCTCGACGTGACCGATGGCCCGCTCCGGATGGTGGAGCCGATCGAGCTCGATGCGCGCCAGCCGCAGCTCCAGCTCCAAGAGCTCGTCCCCGCTCGCCGTGTCCACACGGCGGGTCAGCAGGCGCGCCAGATCCTCGTAGCGCTCCAGCTGTCCGTAGAGCCGATCGAGAGCGCGTACCGCGCCGTCGTGGGACGGATCCAGATCCAGGATGCGCTCGTAGTGCTCGGCCGCCTTGCCGGGCGCGTCGATGATCTCTTCGCAGACCAGCGCCACCTCGACGAGCATGTCGGCCTTGCGCGCCGGATCATCCGTCGCCTGCGCGGCGCGATCGTACAGCGCCTCGAGCTCCGACCAGCGCTCCGCCGCGGTCAGGATGTCCTTCAAGCGCAAGAACGCCGGCTCGTTTCCCGCGTCGAGCCTGAGCACGCGCTCGAGGTAGGGAGTCGCGCCGATGGGGTCGCCCAGTTTGTCTTCGTAGTGGCGGGCCGCGCGCTCACAGAGCTCCACTTCCACGGTTCGCCCCAGCTCGTTTCGGAGCACGTCTCGGAACGTCTCCGCCAGGTCGGTGGGACGACCGGCGGCGGTGGCGAGTGAGTCGGCACGATCCCAGAGCGGGAGCTCCGACGGGAACTCGCGCACCGCGGCCAAGATCACGTCCAGCGCGTTGCCGTAGGCGCCGAGCTTCTGTTCGTGAACATCAGCCAGCCGTTGCTGAATGTCCAGGCGCTCGGCGGGCTCCGTGCTCTGGGCCAGCATGACCGTGAGTGCTTGGGCCTCACGTCCAGAGTCACCCCCGCTCGCGTACTGAAGCGCCAGCACCTCGGCGGCCTTCACCCGCGTCTGATCGCGGTTCATCAGCTTCTCGAGCACGCTCATCGCGCGTGGGCTGCCCGGTGACAGCTCGAGCGCGCGCACCGCGGACTCGAGCGCGTCGTCGAACCGATCGAGGCGCAGTAGGTACAGCTCCGCAAGCTCGACCTCCCGGGCCGCCAGCTCGTCTCCCTGCAGGTTCGCGCGGTGGGATTCGATTACTGCGGCGGCCCCTTGTGGGTCATCCGCCAGCAAGAGCAGACGCGGCAATGCCCTGAGTGCGTTGCTCTCGGCCGAGTCGGCCTCCAGCACTCGCCGGTACAGCTTGATGGCGTTCTCGGACGACTCGAAGACCTCTTCTTCGAGCGTCGCCCAGTCGCTCAGGATCTGGACCTTGTCGGCGTCGTTTGCGGCGTGCTGCACGCGCAGCTCGAGCAGCCACCGGAGCTCGTCACGCCGATCGTGTTTGCGCAACAAGTTCTCGAGCGTCATCGCGGCATCGGCGTCGGTCGGATCCCGCTCGAGCAGGGCGCGGTACACCGCCACGGCGTCGTCGGTGCGACCGAGCTCTTTCTCGTACAGCCCCGCCAGCCTCAGTGACAGGCCTCGCTGCTCCACCTCGTGCACGGCGACGGCCCGCGCCGCGGACGTGTCGGGCACGGTCACCGCGTCCTCGCGCTTCTTCTTGCCGCGCTTCTTGCCCTTCTCGGCCGCCGGAGACTCGGCATCACCCTGCGGCGCCGCAGCCAGCGTGGCCAGGCGTGCCTCGAGCGCACCCGCCAGCTCACCAAAAGCCTGAGCCGCGGTCGCCGACTCTTCGAGCAAGGTCAGCGCCTCCGGGCTGCCGGGGGACAGCTCGTAGGCTCGACGAGCGTAGCCTGCAGCAGCCTTTTTGTCGGACAGCCGGTGGGTGGCGAGGTCGACCAGCTTGCTGAGGAGCGACAGCTTCTCGTCGGAGCTCTCGGCTACCTCGGCCAGGAGCTCGTACAGCGCCGGCAGGCGCGCCCACTTCTGATCGTGTTCGTAGAGCGGAATCAGGGCGCGCGCGGCCCGCGCGTCGCTGGGATCGGCGGCCAATATCCGCTCGTAGGAGCGAAATGCGCGGTCCGGCGCCTGCAGCTTCTGTTCCAGCACCGCGGCCGCGCGGTACGACAGATCGATCTTGGTCTTGTCCTCCTTGGCGCGATCGGCGGCCGTGCTGAGCACCTCGGCCAGCCCCTCCCAATCGCCCTGCGACTCGTACAGTGCTTCGAGTCCGTCGTAGTCGGAGTTGGCGAGGAAGGCGTCCCGCAGCACGCGCAGGGCTCGGGCGTGTCCCGGGGAAAGTTCCAACACGCGCTGCCAGGCGCGGGTGGCGGCGGCGTGATCGTCGAGGTGATCGGCGTACACACCACCGAGCTTCTGCAGCACGGCGAGCCGGCCAGCGTCGTCCGCCGAAGCGGTCACGCGTTTTTCGAGCACGGACGCCAGCGTCTTCCAGTCCTTGCTTCGCTCGGCGTGTTTCTCCAGCGCGTCGAGCACTTCCGCCCGAGCCGGATCGAGCTCCAGGATCTGTTTGTAGATCTCGACCGCGTCAGCCGCACGATTCAGGCGCTCGGCCGCCAGGGCCGCCATCTCCGAGAGCAGCGGGATCTTCGCGATGCCCTCGAGCGAGCCGACCTCGGCCTCGTAGAGCTCGAACAGCGCGGGCCAGGCCCGACGCTTTTTGTACAGTTCTGCCAGCCGCTCGCGGGCCTCTGCGTCGGTCGAATCGACCTTGAACAGGGCCTCGTAGGCGTCCGTGGCGTTCTGCACGTTCGAGAACTGCTCGAGCCAGCGCCGGGCCACCGAGCGGAACAGCTCCTTCTTCTCGGTGGTGTCAGCGGTGATCTCGGCCAGCTTGAGCTGATTCGTCAGCAGGTCACGCCAGCGCTGCAGCTTCTCGTACAACTGCACGAGCTCGCGCACCTCTTGCACGTCGTTCTCGTCGAGCTTCTCGTCGAGCTGCACGATTTGATTCAGGACGCTGACGAGTGCGGTGTCGCTCTTCAGATACTGGCGGTAGACGGTGGCCACCTCCCGCAGCACGGCCACGCGTTCTGCGACGTTGTTCACGTCGATGCGCTCGAGCTCCTGCCGGAGCAACTCGACGAGCGCGTTGTAGCCCTGGGTTTGTTTGTACAACCGCTTCAGCGCGTCGCGGGCCTCGACGTTGTCGGGGTCCTGGCGCAGCACACCTTTGTACTGTTCGACGGCCTTCTGCGCGTTCGCCTGGCCCTCCGCCAGCCGGGCGATCTCGGTGCTGATGGCGGTCTTGTCTGGACCATCCTTCATGGCGCGCTGTGCGGCGCTGAGTACGTCCATCAGTCGCTTCTCGTCGTGGGTTGCGACCGCATGCTCGCGGTAGAACTCGAGCACCAGCGGCTGGGTCGGTTCGACGCGAGCGATGCGATCGAACCAGGTCTCGGCGTTGGTCGGGCGCTCCGCCTTCTTCCAGAGCAGCATGGCGATCTGAAGCATGTCGCCGACCCGCTCCGGGCTGGACATGTCGCGGGTCTGCAGATCGCGCTCGTACAAGTTGACGAGATCGTCCCAGCGCTCGCTCTGCTGGTAGAAGTCCCCGAGAAACGCCAGGGCTTCTCGGTGGTCCGGGGTGTCCTTCAGGATGCGCTCGTAGGCGCGCGCCGCCCGTTCGGGGTCGGCGAGCCGGGTCTTGAACAGCCGCCCGAGACGCACTCCTGCTTCGACGCGATCTTTGGGCGCCTCGGCCCGATCCGTCACCCGCTCGAGCACCCTCGCAACGTCCGCGAAGCGCTCCGCGCGCCGCAACACCCGCTCCAGCATCTTGCCGGCTCGCACGTTGCTCGGGTCGAGTCGCACCGACTGCTCCAGCCGCTCGGCGACCGCCGCGCCGTCCGCATTGGCTCCGCCGAAACGCAGCTCCATCTCGGCCGCACGCATGAGCATCGAGCTCTTGTACACGTCGTCCGGAGCCTGCTCCGCCTCACCCGTGTAGGTCGTGACCAGATCTTTCCAGCGCTCCTTTTTGTTCTCGCTCTCCGCTACGGCTTCGGCCTGCTCCGTGTCCGTCGGCGTCAGCTCGACCGAGCGCCGGGCGGACTCGTTGGCACCCTCCTCGTCGAACAGCTCGTCCCGCTGCAACCGGCTGCGCTCCTTGAGCAGCGCGGCCTCGCCTTCGGTGCCCTTCGCCGCGACGAGCGCGAGGTCGAGCAGGCGGAGTGCGGCTTCCCACTCCCCGCGGTCGGCGTGACGCCCACGGGCGGCGTCGAGCAGGCGGAGCAAATCGGCAGTGCCGAGGTCGCGTTCAGGTGCCTCGATGGCACCCTGGAGCGCCTCCCACGCCGGGCTGAGGTCGGGGTCGTCTTGGAGCTGGCCGAGGGCGGTCCGGATGGTCTGGTCGTGCATTCGCTGGCCCGTGTGGAAATATCGCTGCCCCACCGAGCCGTGACGCGGGCGGAGGCCGCGTCGGAGCGCATGTGGAACCTGGGGCAGACTAGGCTCCCTGCGGGGGGGTGACAAGCCCTCTAAATCAGCGAATCCGTTGCGGTTCCGCAGTGGCTCTCAGGCGCGCCAACAGGTGCTTTTGGGCGCGAATTGCCGCGGGACTTCCGCCGGAGCTTTCCGCCTTCCCGATCGCCACCTCGGCGTCGTCCAGCCGCCCGAGCTTCATGAGCGCCCAGGCGCGTCCGAGCTGCACGTCCCCGAGCTTCGGGCGGGCACGCGCGAGCAGGTCGTACTGTTCGAGCGCGCCCGCGGCGTCCCCCTCCGCGACTGCGACCGTCGCGAGCCCCAAACGGTTGTCGAGCGACGCTGGCGCCGCGACCAATCCGGACGCGTACGCCTGCTTCGCACCCTTCAAATCTCGCAGCTTGAGCCGCGCCAGTCCCAGAGCGTGCCAGACCTTCGCGTCCTTGGGATCACGTCGCAGCGACTCGGCCAGGCGTGGTTCTGCCAGCTCTGCTTCGCCCCACTGGGCGGCGCGCATGCCGCCGGCGCGGGCGCCCGCCGGGTTCTTCGGCGCAACGTCGGACGCGCGGTCGTACATGCCGAGAGCGTCTTCGTACCGATGCGCGAGCTCGAGGGCGTAGCCCATCTCGATCCACGGCGTCGGTTCGTTGGGACCGAGGCGCTCGGCGAGGGCGGTTGCCTCCCTCTCCGCCGCCCCCAGGTCACCCGTCAAGGCAATGATACGGATCAGCAGCCGGCGCTCGTCGATCGCCTCCGGGTGGGAGGACAGATGTCCACGCAGCAGCTCGATCGCCTCTTTTTCGCGCCCTTTGTGTACGAGCAGGCGCGCACGCTGCAGTGCCCCGGCGCCGCTCGCGACCGTACTGCTCAGTGACGCCTCGATCGAACGGGCCCAACAGGCCAAGGACAAGATCGCGAAGATCATGGCCAAGCAGGTGGCCAAGGGCCGGGCCACGGCCGCCGAGGTCGAGACCTTGCTGGGTCACATCACGCCACACGCCACGGGGGAGGCGCTCGACAGCGCTGATCTGGTGGTGGAGGCCGCGACGGAGAACCTCGAGCTGAAGACGGCGTTGTTCAAGTCGCTCGACGCCAAGATGCGCCCCGAGGCGATCCTCGCGTCGAACACCTCCAGCATCAGCATCACCCGCCTCGCCGGGCAAACGTCGCGCCCCGACCGAGTGATCGGCATGCACTTCATGAATCCAGTTCCACTGATGAAGCTGGTGGAGCTGGTGCGCGGAGTGCAGACCAGCAACGAGACCTATACGACGATCCGCGAGCTGAGCGAGAAGCTGGGCAAGACGGTGATCACCAGCAAGGACCAGCCGGGTTTCGTGGTGAACCGCATGCTCGTGCCGTTCTTGAACGAGGCCTGCTTCGCTCTGCAAGAAGGCCTGGGCACGCCCGAGGACATCGACCAGGGGGCCAAGCTCGGGTTGAACCACCCGATGGGACCGCTCGAGCTCGCGGATCTGATCGGCCTCGACACGCTGCTGTTCATCTCGGAGGTGCTGCACCGCGAGTTCGGCGACGACAAGTATCGTCCGGCCACGCTGCTCAGAAATCTGGTGGCCGCCGGCTGGTATGGCAGGAAGGTCGGCCGCGGTTTCTACGTGTACGACGAAAAAGGCCAGAACACCGGCCGTGCATTCGAGAGGTAAGGCATGTCGAGCCACGAGACCATTACCGTTGAACGCTCTGCTGAGGGCGTTGCGGTCGTCACCATCAATCGCCCGGAGAAACTCAACGCGCTCAACGCGCAGGTGTTGACCGAGCTGACGGCGGCCTTTGTGAGTCTGTCCGAAGGTGAGCCGGCAACCCGCGTGGCCATCCTCACGGGAGCGGGCGACAAGGCGTTCGTGGCCGGGGCGGACATCGCGGAGATGAGCGCGCTGAACGCCGCCCAAGCCAAGGCGTTCAGTGACGCCGGGCACCGCCTGGGATTGGTGATCGAGTCCGCAGCGTTTCCCGTGATCGCAGCCGTGAACGGTTTTGCCCTGGGTGGCTGCTGTGAGCTCGCGCTGTGCGCGGACTTCATCTACGCCTCGGACAAAGCCCGCTTCGGACAGCCGGAGGTCAATCTGGGGTTGATGCCGGGCTTCGGTGGCACTCAGCGTCTGGCCCGCCGAGTCGGCATCGCACGCGCGCGGGAGCTGATCTACACGGGCGAGCCGCTGGGGGCAGAGCGCGCACTGGCGCTCGGACTGGTGAATGAGGTCGTGCCCCACGCCGAGTTGATGGCGAAGACCCGCGCAGTGGCCGAGAAGATCGCCCAGAAGGCGCCGCTTGCCATTGCCTACAGCAAGCGGGTCATCGTTCGAGGTTTCGACGCCGATCTGGGGCTGGCCAACGAGCTGGAGGCCACGGCGTTCGGTGCCCTCTTCGACACCGCGGACATGCGCGAGGGCACGGCGGCCTTCATCGAGCGCCGCCCCGCGAAGTTCAGCGGACATTGACGAAGTCCCCCAGCATGCGCGGCCGGCGCTCGGAAACAGACGGGCAGCTCCCGGCGTTGTCCTCGTGCCGCATGCAAGCAACGCTGCGAACCGTCTTCACCCTCGGCGTCGTCGTGGTGTGCGCCGCTGGCTGCGACGGGTGCAACAAGGAGAAACCCTACACGCCGTTCGGGGTCGCGAGCGCCACCGAACACCCCGAGTCCCCCCCCGACGCGGCTCCGCCGGAGCCGGACGCGGAGGTCAAGCCGCCGGCCTTCACTACCCGCTCGGCCACGGTCGCACCGGCGGGCGCGGAGCGCTTCGTCGTCGGCGGTCGCGAGCTGAAGGCGCCCGACGGCCGGGTGTTCGAGCGGGCGTTGGCCGCGGACTTCGATCAAGACGGACAGAACGAGGTGGTCGCGTGGACCATTCCCAAGCTGCACGCACTCACGACGTCCCCGGGGGAGCTCTGGCTCTACCCGAGCGGAGGTGCGACGCGGAAGCTGCTGGCGCTGCCGGGCTTCGTGCCGACGGGCCCGGCCTGCAAGCACACTCCCGTGTTGACCCAGACCGGCCTCCGGAGTGTCACGCTGGACGTCGCTGCCGCCTGCACGACCACGCTGCTCGGGCGGGCACCGACCCGCAGCATCTCGGTGGTCGCGCCGTTGTCCGAGCGACCGCTCGTGCTCACGTTGCGCGTCGCCGAGGGCACACAGACCGAGCCGTTCGCCCTCACGCTGGACTCCACTGATCGCGACGGCGACGGGCGTGACGACGTTCGCCTCAGCGTGACGCAACTGCCCGTCTGCACGAGCACGACGGGCGCCGGCTGCACTCCCGACAAAACGACCAAGGATGCAACCGCGACCGTGGTCTGGCTCGACCGCGCGGCGGGTATTTCCCGCGATGCCACGGAGCCAGCCCGCTCGCTCGGGCTGCTGGCCGCGGCGGAGCTCAATCGTTCCAAACGCCGCGGCGCTGACGTCGTCCGCGGCGTGGCCCAGGTGCGCCGCCTGATGGGCACCCTGTGCGCCGAGGGCGCGACGGCGCGTGTGTTCGAGGCCGAGGGCAGCATGCTGAAGTGCGGCCCGCTCGCCGTGATCGTCGAACGACTGCTGGTCGCCGAGGTGCAGTCCGCGCTCGCGAACAAGGAACCCCGGCGCGCGCTGGCGGCACTCGAACGCGACGGTTGGTACTTCGGACGCGTCCCCGACAAACGACGCGCAGAGCTCGAAAAGAGCGCCTTGGCGGGGGTCACCCGGATCGACCCCAAGGAGACCCGCACGCCGCTCGCGCTCCCCCCGCGCAGTGTCGCGCCGCGCTGGTCGCCGCTCGGCTTCGAGGCTCCCGGCGCACTGCTCGCGCAGACGACCCAGGGAGTGGTGCGCATCGGGGACAACGGTGTGCCGACGCCGGTGGACCCGGAAGCCGGTGTGAGCAGCTGGCCCCTCGAGATCACCACGGCCTCCGGACAGCGTCCGACCCACGTCGTGACTCCCTGTGATCGCTCGGATGTCTACCTGCGCCTCGTGGGTGGCGATGGCGGCGAGCTGCCCTCGCCAACTTCCGGCTTGCTCGCGCCGCGGCCCGGCGCCTGCGCGGGGAGCAACGGCCCGTCGCTCGTCGTGGTGCCGCTCGGAGAAAAAAATGGAAGCCTGGCGCTCTCGGTGAGCGGCGAGAACCTCGGCAGCGAGCTCACTCGGGCGGACATCAGCCTGCGTCCGCGGGTGTGGGGCAGCCCCAGCTCACCCGACGGTCGGCGTTCGGTGGTCCCGACGTCGCTCGGGCTGTGGGTCGACGGGGGCGACAAACCCGAGCTCTGGCGGACGTCGGGCGGCCCGCTGACGGACTGCACCGTGTCGGACGGCGCTAACGCCGTGGCCTGTGTCGGCGCTGGCGCGGTGCGGCTCTTCAGGCGCTGAAAGCGCTCAAGCCTTGGAGGGAGCCTTCGCCCGTTCGAGGTAGCTCGAGGTGCGCGTATCGACCTTGATCCACTCACCCTCGCTGATGAACAGCGGCACGGGCACGGTGGCGCCGGTGGAGATCTTCGCGGGCTTGTTCACGTTGGTGGCGGTGTCACCCTTCGCGCCCGGCTCCGTCTCGGTGACCTGCACCACGATGTGCGGCGGCAGCGACACACTGACCGGGTTGCCCTTGTAGATGGTGATCTGAACCTCGAGGCCGTCGATCAGGAAGTTCGCCGCGTCGCCGACCGCGTCCTTGTGGACGGCGATCTGCTCTCCGCTGTTCGGGTTCATGAAGTTGAACATGTCGCCGTCGGGATAGATGAAAGTGACGCTTCGGTCCTCGACGTCGGCCGCCTCGAGCTTCTCGCTCGACCGGATGTTCTTCTCGATCGTCCCGCCGGTGAGCATGTTCTTCATCTTGGTGCGAGTGAAGGCCTGGCCCTTGCCCGGCTTCACGAACTGAAAATCGACGACGATGTAGGGCTGTCCGTCCATCATCAACTTCAATCCCTTGCGGATGTCGCTGGTATCCATGAGGCTCCCGGAGCACCCGTGACTCGAGTGCGGCCGCGCACGGTTTCGAGGGCGCGGGGGCCAGGCTCTAGCGGGGACTGCCTCGACCTTCAAGACACAAGCGCTC
The DNA here is from genome assembly GCA_016706225.1 of Myxococcales bacterium. NCBI lineage: Bacteria > Pseudomonadati > Myxococcota > Myxococcia > Myxococcales > Myxococcales bacterium. Next base: position 947,304 of record JADJKB010000005.1, on the reverse strand, counting down.
GGGCGGCCCGAAGTGCGCGGTTTTCCGAGGAACTCGCCCCGCCCGAGCCGCGCTCCGCCTGGCAGATTTTCCTCCGCCGCGCGCGGTCGAAGGGCGATACTCCGAGCCCGGTCGGGATGGAGGAGTACGAGCTCGAAGAGGTCAAGCGGGAGATCGTCGAGATCCGCTCGCTCACGATCAAGACGAACAACCTCGTCAACGCGCTGGCCGCCGACCTGAAGAGCATCGCCAAGCGTCAGCAGGGGCTGGAACGCAAGATCTGGGTCAACAGCGCGACGGCCTACGTGGTGACCATCGTCGTCTTGTTCCTGGGACTCAAGCTCGCGTGGGACGCCCGCCTCGATGCCGTGCGCGCGGAGACGAAGGGCTCGCGGGAGCGCATCGAGCAGCTCGAGAAGGAGCTCAAGGCGACGCAGACGCGGGAAGAATCGACGCAGAAGACCGGGCGCTCGGCCAGCGAGTTCTACGACCTGATCGTGAACAACAAACGACGGGAGATCGTCGAGCGCTTCGACGAGGTCGCCAAGTTGCCGCTGACCCACACCGAGCGCGCCGTCTTCGAAGCGTCGGTGGAGCGCTCGCGCAACGAGCTGTCCCTGATCGCGTACCAGACCGGGCTCGACCACGTGAGAACTGGACGCTGGCACGAGGCCACCCAGGCGCTGAAGGAGTCACTGCAGTTCAAGCCGGACGCGGCGCACAGCCCCCAGGCAAAGCTGCAGCTGGCGTACGCCCTGCGCTCACTGGCCCGCCAGCGCGAGGCCATCCCGATCTTGTTGCAGATCTCCGAAGCCTCGGTGGACAAAGAGGTCATGGACGAGGCGACGCTGCTCCTGGCCAACTGTCAGATCGACATCCAGGCCTGGAACGACGCCAAGAACACCCTGCGCTCGTTCGTGCGACGTTTCCCCGCGAGCTCCCACATCAACGACGCAAAATCCAAGCTCGCCGATCTGACGCTGCATCACTAGCAACGCGGTCCCATCCCACACCGCACACGTTCCGCTCCCCCTCACGGATCGTTGTCGAGCACCACCAGCCTGGGGCCATTCCACCACTTTTGTCCGGTGTTGTTGGGCCTCGGGCCGATGAGCACAACCGCGTAGGTCTTGCCGTCGTGCGCGTCGTCCAGGGGTCCGAGCGCGTCCTTCCACGAGCTCGAATAAAATGGTGCCGACGAGTTCTGACTCCAGACGTCGAGGAACGACGCCGAGAGCGGACTGCCGAACGCCGAGCTGGAATATCCAAGCAAGGGCGGCCGGGGAGCAACGGCGCCGAACACCACTCCGTCGGCGATGTCGATGTCGGGGATCGAGCTGCCCTTCGGGTGTCGGGACGAGACGTCGATGGGGTCGGCAGCGCGCGCGGCATTGACGAGCTGCAAGCCGAGCGCACCCGGTGTCGAGACCCGCGAGAGCGGCACCACCACCGGCGCGAGCGTCGGGCTCGACGGCGTGTAGGTCGCACCACACACGTACGTCTCGAGCGGATCGCTGAACGCCGGCCCGCCGATGCAGCCGGTTGCGGCCAGGAGCAGGCTGTAGCCGGAAGAGAGTGTGCCCGCAGGCAGCACCGGTAGCTCACCGACTCGCAGCTTTGGCGGCGGCGGCAGCTCCGTTACCGCGTCCACCGGCGCATCGGCCGCGTCGCCCCCTGAGGCATCGACCATCGAAGCGTCGATGGAAGAGTCGTCCGCTGCGTCGCTGCTGCCATCGACCGCAGCTTCCACGCCGACATCGGCTGCCCCGTCGCCTCCGGCATCTTCGAGTGCGTAGCTCTGCGCGAGGCTGATGGCCTGGCTGCAGCTCTTGCCAGCCACGAGGCTGAGATCCCCGGCGATGACGATGGGCAAGACCGCGTCCTTCGTCCAATCGAGCCCCGCGAGCTGGGTGACCGAGAGCGAACCAGCGTAGGGCAGACCTGCAGTCGGGATCGGATTGCCCTGAACCGGCTCCGGCAACCCGTCGACCACCTTGGCGAAACAGAACGCAACTCGGACTGCATCGACCACGCCGTGCAGAAGCGTGAGTTTGTTCTCACCGGGCGGCTCGACGAACCCAGCCACGCCCTGGTCGAGCTCGACGTCGGGACCGGCGTCGATGCCGCCGCCCGTGCCCCCGCTGCCACCGGTCGCGGGAGGGTCCTTCTGCTTCAGCGCCGAGTGATCACTCGAGCACGAGAGAAAGCACGCCGACACCACGACTGCGATCACGAGGAGGTGGCACGCTCGGCGCATCAAGGGCGCAGCATAGCGTGAATCTCCGCGCGCTGCCCCACTCGACCCGCCCTCTCGAGGCGAAACTCCCGAGGCGCCAGCTAGCTCGCGCCGACGAACTTGGCGACCAGCGGTCCGTTGCCCTGGACCGCGGTCCGCTGCTGGTAGAGCGCCATGCCCCGCAGCCCTCCGAGCTCTTCGCCTCCGCCAGCGCGTCCTGGACCGCCATGCACTAGCTGCGGCATCACGGTACCGGGTGCGATGCTCTTGTCGGCGACCTTGGCATCGACCAACACCAGCCGACCGTGCCAGGGCGCGATGCCCTCGACGATCTCTGCGAGCGCCTTGCGATCATCACCGTAGACCGAGCTCACCAGGCCACCCTGCCCGGCGCGCACGATGTCGAGGGCGCGCGCGACCGAGCCGTCGTAGGGCAGGAGCGTCGCAACGGGACCGAACACCTCGTGCTCGTGCACCTTGCTGGCTGCGAGTGCATCACTCGCTTCGAGCAACAGCAGCGGGACGAAGAATCCCTTGCCGGCCGGCACGCCGATGGGCGCGAGCCCGTCGCGACTGCCCCAGGCGATCTTGGTCTGCGTGCCCAAGAGATCCAACCCCGCCAGCACGTCGCGTTTCTGCGAGGCCGTCGCCACCGGCCCCATGCGCACCTCGTCGAGCGCCGGATTTCCGATCTTGATCGTCGCGAGCTGCTCCGAGAGCGCCTCGCGTACGCGATCGAGCAGTGACTCGGGCACGATCACCCGGCGGATGGCCGTGCACTTTTGCCCCGTCTTCTGGCTCATGTCCCGGGCCACATCGCGCACGAAGGCCTGGACCGTGGCCTCTTCGGCCTCGGGCAAGAGCAACGCCGAGTTCAAGCTGTCCGCCTCGACGTTGACCCGCACGCCATCGCGCAGCAGCCGCTCGCTGGAGCGGATGGTCAAGCCCGTCGAGCTGCCACCGGTGAAGGCCACCACGTCGCGCCACGACAGGTGCTCGAGCAGATCACCTGCCGAACCGCACAAGAGACTGAAGGCGCCAGGGGGCAAGATCTCCGCCGCGACGCAGATCTCCGCCGCGCGATGCGCGAGCAGCGCCGTGAGCGTGGCAGGTTTGGTGACGACAGGCATGCCAGCCAGGAGCGCACACGCAGCCTTCTCTGCGAAGCCCCAGGCCGGAAAGTTGAAGGCGCCGATGTGCACCGCAACGCCGTGCCGAGGCGACAGCACGTGATAACCCTGCAGACGCGGCCCCGCGAGATCGACCGGCGCGCCGTCGACGAGTAGCTTCTTGTCACCCAGCTGTTTGCCGAGCTCCGCGTAGGCCATCAGCGTGGCGGTCGCACCGTCAATGTCGAACTTCGCATCGGAGCGTGTGTTGCCTCCGTTCGCGATGGCGAGGTCGATGAGCCGATCACGCTCGGCGAAGATCGCCTTGCTCATCTTCTCGAGCAGCGCACCACGTTCGGCAAAGCTGAGCGCGCGCAGCGCGGGCCCGCCCACCTCACGCGCGTAGCTGAGCGCCGCCCCGAGATCGAGCCCGCCGCTCGAAGCGCGAGCGAGCGGCTCCTCGGTTGCCGGATTGACGAGCTCGGCGGCCTTGCCGCTGCCGGCGACCCATTTGCCTCCCAGAAAGCTCGTCAGCTCCTTCACGGCGTGCCCCCGGAAATCGACAGCAGCTCGACGTCGAACACCAGCGGTCCGGCCGGTGCTCCGGGGCGCGTGGGTTTGTCACCGTAGGCGAGATCCGCGGGGATCCAGAAGCGCATGCGCTCCCCCTCGACCATCAGCTGCAGTCCCTCCGTCCAACCCTTGATCACGCGGTTGAGCGGGAAGCTGGTCGGCTCACCGCGCTTGAGTGAGCTGTCGAACTCCTTCCCGTCGGGCGTCCAGCCCGAGTAGTGCACCGTCACCCGGTCGGTGGCCGCGGGTTTCTTGGTGCCCTTGCCCTTTACGAGCTGTTTGTAGACGAGCCCGCTCTCGGTCTTCTTCGCGGTCTTCGGGGCAGCCTTCACGTCCGTGGGGACGGGCCACGGTTTGGGCGTGGCGAGGATCTCCAAGAGCTCGACGTCGAACGTGAGCTGACCAGCCGGTGCGCCCATTCCGGCCTTCTCGCCATAGGCCAGGTCGGCCGGGATCCACAGGCGACGTTTCTCGCCAACCACCATCAGCTGCAACGCCTCCGTCCAGCCCTTGATCACACCGCCGACACCGAAGGTCGCAGGGTCGTTTCGGGCGACGGAGCTGTCGAACATCTTTCCGTCTTTCGTCCAGCCCGTGTAGTGCACCTTCACTCGGTCCTCGAGCTTGGGTTTGTCCTTGCCGGTGCCCTTGGTGAGCACCTTGGTGAACAGGCCCGTCGCGGTCTTCTTGGCGTCCTTGGCCGGCTCGGCAACGTCCTCTGGAGCCGGCAGGCCCTTCGGCTGGGGCGGCTCCGCAGGCCGCGCACTGGCCGTGGGCAGAGCGGTCGCGGTCGGCAGCGCAACGGGGGCCGCAGACGGTTTGGCCGCCGGCTGAGTGCGCTCGGGCTCGGGCGGAGGCTGCTCACACGCGAGCAGCAGGAAAGGGAGGAGCACCGTCGAACGAAGAATGGGATTTCGCGCCATGGGATCCCTGGTTTTCGTCACGACGGGGGCCACGCTGCAAGCCTCTTCGGAGGCCGGGCGAAATCCATCGATTTTCGGCCCAGGCTTGGCGCCGTCGGGCGAGCGCTCTTGCCCTCATCCGCAGCACTCGGCCGGCCGCAGGGCGTCGCACTCTTGTGTCAGCTTCACGCGCCAGACCCGCTCGAAGCAGCGGCTCGCGCAGCTCGCGATCTGCATCCCGCAGCTGTCGGAAAATTCGTAGCTGCTTTCGCAGGCCTTCTTGGCGGCCAGATCGGGCTCCTTGTCGCCCCCGCAACAGCTTGCCTCGCCGCAAGCCCGGCAGGCGCAGCGTTTGCTGTGGGTGATGCTCGACCCCGGCTCCGGCGGCGGCCGCGGCCGTGCGCCGCTCGCGGTGGATTCGGGCAGCTGTACGCAGGCGCCCAGCACGAGCAACAGGGCCAGACCCAAGGACGAGACGCGCCTCACTGCTTCCTGCGACACCATGGACCGGAGCAGCCTTGGGCCTCAGCTCGAAAAGCCTACTCGCACGACGCACAGTGGGCGCTCGATGTCGGAGAGTTGCTCGGGCGCGCCAGCCGCGGCCCCGGCGTCCGGCACGAACGCGGCCACGACCCCTAGCTCGTCGCCCAAGCGAAACGCCTGCATCACGAGTCGCACGACGTCACCGGCGAAACACGGCTTGCGGTAGGCGACCTCGGCGCGTCGGGCGAGCCGCCGCGGATCTTGACCAAGCTCCGCCAATCGGCGCAGCCCTGCCTCCTCGGCCAGTCGCGGGTACGACAGAAAATTCACGTGTTGATTGCCGTCCGTGTGGCAAAGGCCAAACACGATCGGCGCGACGTCGAGCCGCGGTGCCGGCTCGAGGGGCTCGGCGCCTGCGGGCAAGACCGCGAGCGCGCGGGGATCTCGGAACGAGGTCTCCTCCTGGCTCACCGCGTCGAGCAACGGATCGTCGATCTGGGTCACCCGGTGCTGACCCGCCGGTGCCGCGGGCTTGGTGAACACATGCTGACCGTACGCGCGGGCGAGCAACACCAGCTCGCCGCTCGCCGGATCCACCGCGGGATTGCCCGGCACGCCCCGCGGCGCCTTGGACACGAGCCACGTGTCGAACAGAATGCGCGTGGTTGCACCGTCAGCGTCGATCGTGCGGCCGAGCCGCCAGCGCACCTCTTGCTCCGCCAGAGCGCGCACACTCACCGGGTCCTTTCCCCCTTCCAGTTGAACGTAGGTGAGCACGGCGCGCACGCCGCTGATGCCGAGGCGCTGCAGCGCGCCGGCGACCTCCATCTTGCCCCAGAGGATCGGGCCAATCGCCGGCCAGATCCCCTCCAGGCGCAGGCGACCGTCCTGCGCAACGTCCTCGAAGCGCAGGCGACTCTGCCCGCGCCCCAGCTGGAGGCCCGACACCTCGGGCGGCTCGGGGAACACGATGAAACTCATGGCACTCGGTTGAATGGGTGGGCGTGGTTGAGGGGGCCGTGGCCCTTGCCAAAACCAGGCGCGCTACGGATCGCTTCCAATACGTACTGTCGCGCGCGCTCGACCGCGTCCTCGAGCCGCAGACCCTCCGCGATGCCCGCCGCGATGGCGGACGCCAGGGTGCAGCCGGTGCCATGCGTGTTGCGGCTCTCGATGCGCGGGCTCTCGTAACGCCGCTCGACTCCATCTGCGGTGCGCAGGAGATCGACCACCGTGTCGCCGGGCACGTGGCCTCCCTTGACCAGCACGGCGCCAGCGCCCAGCGCAAGCAGCGCGTCGGCCGCTCTGCCCATGTCGTCGGGCGACTCGATGCGCACGCCGGTGAGTGCCTCGGCCTCGGGTGCATTGGGGGTGAGCAGCGCGGCGCAGGGAACGAGCCGCAGCTTGAGCGCGCTGCGGGCCTCGACCGCCAGCAAGGGCGCACCCCCTTTGGCGATCATCACTGGATCCACCACCACGGGGATCCCCCGCGCGTAGCGCTCGAGACTTCGAACGACCGCCTCGATCACCTCGGCGGAGTGCAGCATTCCGGTCTTCACTGCGTCGGCGCCGATGTCGGTGAGCACCACCTCGAGCTGTTTGGCGACGAAGGCCGGATCGATCGCCACGACACCGAACACCCCGCGAGTATTCTGGGCGGTCAGCGCGGTGATGGCAGTGGCCGCGAACCCCCCGAGCGCCGTCACGGTCTTGATGTCTGCCTGGATCCCAGCCCCACCACCGGAGTCCGAGCCGGCGACAATGAGCACCCGACCCATGCTGGGGCGATCTTCGTTCATGTGCACGGGGCCTGATAATACGCCAAATGAGAGCTGTCACGAGCCGAGAGCCCGGCCACTCGCTCTAGCTAGAGCTTGACCACACTCACGTTGTCGATGTCGGCCCGCCCGGGATAGTGCGCGGACAGCCAGATCAGGATCCGTTTTGCGTTCGGCGGGGCCACCACGTCCCAGCTCAGGACCTTCCAGTCGAAATCGTTCTGGGCGCCGCTGCTCGGCTTCGGGTGCTTTTCGTCGCCGAAGAATGCGTCGTTCCCATCCAGCCACTGCGCACCGATGATGAACCAGGCGGCTGGGTTCACGGCGTTGCCGCTCGAGCGCACGCTGGCGCTGATGCGGTACGTTGCGCCCCCCTCGATGCTGCCGTAGTCGCTGACCCGCTGCACCGCGTAGCAGTCCCACTCCCCGCGCGCGTCGACGGCCAGCGCCTGCCCTCCACAACCCGTTGGGCCCGCGGACAGAAACACGTGTTCGCTGGGCTTGCCGGAGCCCAGGCACTTGTCCGGCTGGCCCGGAGTGCGGACTTCCCAGCCCGTCGGAGCCAAGCCGGACATGCCCTCCTCGAAGCTGCCGTGCCCGAGGAGATTGCCAGCTGGCGCGCTGCAGAGATCGCCGCCCGCCCCGCCGCTCGATGCCCCGCCGCTCGACCCACCGCCGCTCGATACGCCGCCGCTCGACACTCCACCCGCGCCGCCGCTCGGCGTGCCGCCACCCCCGCTCGACGTGCCTCCGCTCGAGGCGCCGCCGCTCGGGAGCCCACCCGCTCCTCCGGTATCGCCCCGAACACCGGAGGCATCATCCCCACAGCCGACCGCAAACAGCAGGCACCCGGCCAAGACGGCTCCACGCATCGGCGGATCCTACGCCAGCTATCGGGTCTCGGGTGAGTCGAGCAGAAAACGCACCAGCCCGTCGGCCTCGAGCTTCTTGCCCGTGGTGCGCAGCAGCTTCTCGTTCAGCGTCCAGCGCGCACCGTCGCGCAGCATTCGTTCGCGCACAAAAGCCCCGGCGGCGGGCGAGACCCATGCCTCACCGAAGCGCGCACGCAGCGCCTCTCGCACCTGAACCGCAACACAAGCTGCCAGCTGATAGCTCTGGGTGTAGACGGGATAGGTTGCCAGGAAAGGCGAGGTCGCCCACACGGGCTCGGCGTCCCGCGGCACGAGCAATCCGGAGAAGCGCCGCTCGATGTCGAGGGAGATCTGATCGAGGTTCGTCCCTTCGCGTTCGAGCGCGGCGCGCTCGAACGCGGCACTGACCAGCCCACGCCGGATGTTCACCAGCGTCTCGAGCCGGCGTGTCCGTTGCACTCTGGCCACTTCGTCGCCGCTCAGGCCCAGGTGGTCGACCAGGACCTTCGGTTCGTCCAGCATTCGACCGAAGATCTCCGCGGTGCCCTCGGCAAGCGCGGGGTCGAGCTGTCCCGGAACCCACTCGTGACCCTTGTACAGAGGTTCGTTGACCTCGGTCGAACGCACCGCCACGGCGTGTCCCAGCTCATGCAACAACAGGCCGTAGAAGCGCAGGCCCGGCAGCTGCCGCACGACCAGCCGCACGTCGTCCGGAACGTGCACCGCGATGGTCTGTCCACCAAACGCAAAATCGCGCAGCGTCAGGTCCAGCTTCCAGCTCTCGACATCGAAGCCGAAGGCCCGAAAGATTGCGTACACGGTCGGCAGCGCACGCTCGGCTGGAAAGCGTTCGTTCGGCACCGAGCCCTGTTGCCGGATGACGTAGTCGACGTCCCAGCTCGCGATGAGTCGGTGCCCGAACGCGCGGCGGCCCTGGGAGAGCAACGTGGCAAACGCACGTCGGGTGCGCCCGGCCAGCTCGGAGAGCGCGCGCTCGGTCGTGGCCAGGTCGGCGCCTCGCACCTGAAGCAGCGCGGTGTAGAACGAAGCCTGGCCGAGCTCCTTGGCCAGCTCACGCCGGCGCCCGAACAGCTCCGCGGCGATCGGCGCCGCGGCCCGGTGCAGCTCGTGTTCGATCGTGCGTGTACGCCGCCGCACCCGAGCGTCGTCGGAGCGGCGCATTTCGCCGAGCTCTCCCCGCGTGAGCGACTTGCCGTCGGCGGAGAAGCTGAACCCGTTGATCACCGCCTCGAGCTTGTCCGACAGCTCCGCAGCCCGGGGGTCCCCCATCAAGCGCAGGCCGAGGGCGCCGCGCCGCCACAGCTCCGCACGACGCGGCGAGACGATCGAGCTGCCGAAACGCTGCAAGACCGCGTCCGCCTCGAGAAACACTTCGCGCTCGTCGGCGCGCAGCCGCCGCATGCGCGCCTCGGCGGCGGGGCCGTCGGCGACGCGCCCTGCATAGCGCCCCCACTCGTGCAGGCCATGCTCGCGCATCAGCGCTTCGTAGCGGCGTGCGAGCTCGGCCAGGCGAGCCCGTGCCTCGGCGCGCGTCGTCTGTGACTTGGGGCCCGGCGGCACCGTCATGGGCAGCGGCGCACAACCGACGGCGAGCGAGCTCAAGAGGGCAGCGAGGAGCTCCCGACGTTGCATCGGGCGGAACCATAGCTTCCCCTCGCGGGCCGGGTCGAGGCAACATCGCCCCGTGCGCGCCTGGCCCAAGCGGAAGCTCTGGATGCACGCCCTGTTCGCGCTGGTGCTCGGCGCGGTCGTCAGTGTGTGTTCGCTGGTCTTCTCCGTGAAGCTGGCGCCGCTCGGGTTCGTGGTCTTTGGTCTGGTCTTGTTCGCCAGCACCGCTCGCTACCGGGCACGCCGCCGCCTGCTCAGCGAGCCGTTCCCGCCGAGCTGGCGCAAGAGCCTCGAGCAACGGGTCGCGTACTATCAGCGCCTGGACCCCGCGGCACAACGACGGTTCGAGGACGACGTGCGCATCTTCCTGTCCGAGCAGCGCATCTTTGCCGCGCACGGCGCGCGCCTCGACGACGACACCCGGGTCTTGATCGCTTCGTCGGCGGCCATGCTGTGTCACGGCGTCCCCGATTTCGAATGGCCGACGCTGCGCGACATCGTGGTCTATCCGAAGGCCTTCGACGAAGAGTATGCGGTCGAAGGTCACGGCAACATCGCCGGCATGGTGCACGCGCAGGGGCCCATCCTGTTCTCGCAGCGTGATTTGCGCCACGGCTTCGCCCGCCCGGCGGACGGCCACAACGTCGCGCTTCACGAGCTGGCGCACGTCCTGGATTTCGCGAGCGGGCACGCGGACGGTGTCCCGGTCGATCTGACCTGGATCGCCACCGCACCCTGGGTCGACGCCATCGGCACTCGGCTGAGCGCGATCCGCCGCCGCCGTTACCCGAAGGTACTCCGCGAGTACGCCGGCACGAACGAAGCGGAGCTGTTCGCCGTGGCGATCGAGGCGTTCTTCGAGCGACCGGACGCGCTCTTCGCCCAAGATCCGCAGCTCTTCGCGATGCTCGAGGACTACTTGAATCAGCGTCCAGCGAGCCGCTGAACCGGCGGCCTAGAGCGCCGAACAGGTTGAACGTCGTTTGTTTTCCGGGACTTGCAAGGTGTTCGGCGCTCGCGCGCGGAGCGCGCACGGCCGAAGGCCGGGGGTTTGGGGCGCAGCCCCAACGTACAGGTCCTAGAACACGAGCAGCGCAAGCTAATTGGTGTTCTAGGCTCGCGCTTCTTTGTTCAGGGTGTACGTACCGGCCCAGGTTGCCGAGTCGAGCACGTGGCCCTTGATGGCGCTGAGCACCTCGGCGCCGCCGAACACCTCCGGCAGGTCCAGCGTGGGAACGTCCAGCGCGTAGATCGTGAAGACGTAGTGGTGGAGGCGCTCGTCGTTGAACGGCGGCCAGGGGCCGTCGTATCCGCCGTACGTTCCGCCCATCGCCGCATCGTCCCCGAACCAGTCGCCGAAGCTGTTCTTGCCGCGGCGGCCGTGGGGGAACTGCCCGAGTGGTTTGCCCTTGGGCACGAACGCATCGGACTCGGCGCCCTCCTCCAGCGAGGTCACGCTGACGGGAATGTCCACCAGCACCCAGTGATAAAAATCGATGCGCGGCAGGTCATAAGGCACCTTGCGGTCGGTCTTGTTCACGTCGTCCGCCTTGGAGGGGGCGTCGGGGTCGTGACAGATCAACGCGAACGACTTGGTCCCGTTGGGGAACTCGCTCCAGGCAACGTGGGGGCTCTGGTTTTCGCCGGGCACCGGCCCGGGCTCGCCTCGCACGCCGGCGGCAAATTCCGCCGGAATACGACCATTTGCTGTGAACGACCGACTCCCGAGCTTCATGCATCCCTCACGTGAGAAGAATTTTCCCGACCCGCGTTGACGGCCAGGCGCGGCGGAAGATGGCGCGGTCCGAGGCAAACCGCAACGGTTTCCGTTGCCGGCGAGCCCAGGCCGGGCAGTCCGGTCGAAAGTGGCCCGGGCATGGCTCGTCCCAATGGCCGCATCCCGCGCGGAAACCCGCCTGTCGCGCCCACTCAGGACGCTCCGCTGAGCGCCCTGATCAGGAAGTAAGAGAGCACCGCCAGGGTCGCGGAGGCGGGGATGGTGAAGATCCAGGCCCACACGATGCGGCCGGCAACGCCCCAGCGGACCGCCGTGAGGCGTCGCTCCGCGGTGCCGACGCCGACGATTGAGCCCGTGATGGTGTGGGTGGTCGAGACCGGCACGCCCAAAAACGTGGCCATCGCGAGGGTGATGGCCCCGCTCGTCTCCGCGCAAAATCCTCCCACCGGCCGCAGCTTGGTGATCTTCATGCCCATCGTCTTCACGATGCGCCAGCCGCCCGACAGCGTGCCGAGCCCCATCGCCGCGTGACAGAGCAGCACCACCCACAGCTGGGGTTCCGGGTGCTTGCTCTGCGTCTGCAGCCCGGCCGCGATGAGCAGGAGGGTGATGATGCCCATGGTCTTCTGCGCGTCGTTGCCACCGTGCCCCAGGGAGTAGAGAGCAGCCGAGATCAGCTGGCCTCGACGGAACCCTTTGTCCACCTTTCCGGGTCGAGAGCCCCCGAACAGAACCCTAACGAGCTTCATCAGCAAGAAACCAATCAGACCGCCGAGCATGGGTGCCACCACGATGAAGGCCACGGTCTTGCCGAATACCTTCATGTCCAGCACGCTCAGCGCGGGGGTGTTCGCCAGGGCCGAGCCGGCGAAGGCACCCATCAGCGCGTGGGACGACGAGCTCGGCAGTCCCCACCACCAGGTCAACAAGTTCCAGGCGATGGCGCCGATGAGGGTGGCCAAGATCACGTTGTTGGTGACGCTGGAGAGCGCGACGCCCTTGGCGATCGAGGCCGAGACGTGGGTCGGGTAGACGAGAAACGCCACGAAGTTGAAGAACGCTGCCCAGACCACGGCAGCCCGCGGCGACAGCACTCGTGTGCTGACGACCGTCGCGATCGAGTTGGCCGCGTCGTGGAAGCCGTTGATGAAGTCGAAAACCAGGGCGACGACGATGATCGCGACCAGGTAGGCAGTCATCAGGCGTGCTCCAGAATGATACCCTCGATGATGTTGGCGACGTCCTCGGCGCAGTCCGTCGCGGTCTCCATCGACTCCAGAATGTCGCGCCACTTCATGACCTCGAGGGGGTCCGTGCCCTCCTTGAAGAGCCGCGCCAGACCGCGGCGAAAGATCATGTCGGCGTCGTGTTCGTGCTTGTTGATGGAGCGGCAGAGCTCCAGCAGCGGGGCGGGGTCGCCGATCTTCTGCAGCCCCCCCACCGCCTTGGCCACCTCTGCCACACAAGCTCCAAGGGTCTTGACCAGCTCCAGGGCCTCGGGCCGAGTCGTCTGGATCTCGTAGAGCGCGATCTTGTCCCCGGCCGCGTCCACGAAATCGAGGACCGAGTCGAGGCTGGTGATGAGGTTGTGGATCTCCTCGCGGTCGAGCGGGGTGATCCAGGTCTGGTGGAGCGCCTGCACGACCTCGTGGGTGATCTTGTCCGCCTCGTGCTCGATGTCCTTGATGCGTTTGGCGAGCTCGGTGGACCGCGACGGGTCCTCCAGCATCTCGCGCAGATGCTCCGTCGCGTTGACGGTCTTCTCCGTCATGGCGGAGAACGCCGACCAGAAAACTCCGTCTCGCGTGAGGGCCATGGGGGCTCCTTTATCGGGCGCGACAAAACAAGGGAAGTGGGCCTCGGTCAAGCGCGAGGGTTTCGCGACTCAAAGCGGCGTATTCATTCAATCAAATAGATTCGCCCGAACGTAACAATCCGCTGACCACGGCGGATCGGAGTGTATCGGCGAGCCCGCGCCAGACCGTCCGCTCGACCCGGGGGCGTAGAGCGCCGGCGTCGGACACCCAGCGACCCTGGCGCATGACCCGCTGAACGCGCCTGAGTGCGCCGAGCTCGGAGGACAGATCCCCATCGACCCAGACTAGATCGGCGCGCGCGCCCGGCTGGATCACTCCGCGGTCGGTCGCACCGAGCAGCTGTGCCGCCCCGGAGGTCGCTGCGGCGAGACACTCGTCAATGCCGAGCCCAGCGCGGGCGAGCAGCTCGAGCTCCTCGAACGGGCGAAAGACCGTCGAAAATCCGTATGGGCCGTCACTGCCGTACGCGAACGGCACGCCGCGCTCGCGCAGGAGCAGCAGATTCGCGATGGCGTTTCGCACACCATCGCGCGCGGCAGACTTCGGGAGCCCGCCGGCGATGCCGTCAGGCAACACATCGCCACTGACGGCGAAGGCCTCGGCAAAACGCCGCCACGAACGGCGCACGGGTGCGGTCACCCCCGCGAGTCGCCCGGGCTCGCGATCCCAGCGCTCTTCGGCGCCGAGGCAGGCCGAGTGAAAGACCCAGAGCGTGGGGCACACACTCACCCCACTGCCTGCAACGCGTGCGACGAGCTCGTCATCGAGCGGATCGAAGGCCGAGTGCATCAGCGCATCCACACCGGCCGCGAGCGCCACACGGTAGTCGGCACTCCAGTGGGCGTGGGCCAGGACCCGGAGCCCGAGCGCGTGAGCCTCCTCGACGACACCCCGAGCGACCTTGCGCGAGAACGTTGGCAAGGCCGTGAGATCGTAGGCCCGGTGCATGATGCAGATCTTCACGTGATCCATGCCCGCCGCGGCGACCCGCGCGACCGCCCGGCGGGCGCTCCGCTCATCACCACAGGGGATGGCAGCGCCGAGCCAGACGTGCGCCTGGCTCATCCAGTCGAGGGGATAACCGAGGGGCACGGTGAGCAGGGGTCCGGCCGAGCGAATTGCAGGGCCTGCGTCGCGCTCCGCCTCCGTGTGGCTGCGAAGCGCGGTGATCATCGGCGCCGGACACCCCATGTCTCCCGCCGTCGTGATGCCAGCCCGAAGCGCCGACGACAGATTCTCCGCGACCGAGCGGGGATGGGGGGCTTCGTGGGGCTCGAACAGGCCGACCCGCGCCAGGTGGCAATGGGCGTCGATCAGTCCCGGCAAGAGCGTGCCGCCCCGCAGGTCTCGCGCGCCCGGCGGGAGCGACTCGGCCTGCGGCCGCGGCCGCACCGCGCGGATGAAACCCTTGGCCAGCGTGACCTCGTGCTCACCCGGCACGAACCTGCGACCATCAAACAGGTGATCGACGATCAGGACTTCCGGCGCTTGGGTCACCCCGGCAGCCTAGCCGACCCCGCGCAGGCGGGCGCCTCCCGCGCGCGGAGCAGAAGCCGCCCCGCCCCCGGGAACCCGGCAGCGCCGGAGTTGTCCCCTGCCCTGATGCGCGCAATCTGGCTCCTCGCTCTCCTGGCGGTGGCCTGCACGGGCTCCGAGCGGGCGACCCCGGCGGAGCGCGCCCTGCCGAGCGCGTCGCCGGCGGCAGTGCCCGCACCGGGAGCGAGCGCCACCCGAGCCGACGAGTCCGAGCACGAGCGCCTGTTCTTCCCCAGCGATCCGACGCTGTTCGAGAAGAAACACGCCGCGAAGCCGGGTGAGTGGCTGGACCGCTTCAAGGAGCCCGGAGAGAGTTTCCTGCGTTACAAATCCAAGTCCCCGATCCGCCCGGACTCGAAGCGCGACGCGCTGGTCCTGCAACCGCTGGGCAGCTTCAGTCCGAAAGACGGCGCAGTGCTCGAGAAGATGCGCGACTTCATGGGCGCCTTCTTCGCGCTTCCGGTCGAGCTGCGCTCTCCCATTTCATTGCCCACCAAGGGTCGTCGCACTCGCAGCGAAGGGGGCCGCAAGTGGACACAGCACCACACCCGCGTGCTGCTCGACGAGGTACTCGGCCCCCGCGTGCCCAAGAACGCGGTGGTCTACGTCGGCGTGACGCTCGAAGATCTGTACCCGGAGCCGTCGTGGAATTTTGTTTTCGGCCAGGCGACGCTCGACGAACGAGTGGGCGTCTACTCCCTGGCGCGTTTTTTTCCAGCGTTTTGGGCGGAGCCGAACACGGAGGCGGCCCGCACTCGGGGCATTGCCAAGAGTGTGCAGATCCTGGTGCACGAGACCGGGCACGCTTTTTCCATGGCCCACTGCACCGAGTACGAGTGTGTGATGAACGGGTCGAACTCGAAGGAGGAGCTCGACACGCAGTTCTTCGAGCTCTGCCCCGTGTGCCTACGCAAGCTCGCCTACAGCATCGGGTTCGCCCCCAAGACGCGCTACAAGAACCTCCTGTCGCTCTACCGCAAGGAGGGCATCGGAGACTCGGCGCACTGGCTCGAGCGCAGGCTGCGACAGCTCGACGGGAGACCACCGAAAGACTGACGCGCACAGCCAGGCGGCCGCACTGGGCCCAGAGGTCAGCTGTCGGGCCGAGGTTCGTGCTACACACGGGCGAATGTTGCGACGCTTGGCGTGCATGGGCCTCGCCCTCGTGTGCTTGGTCGGCTGCGGCGCCGCGGCCCGCCACCAAAATGTCTCGGTCCTTCCCCACAAGGAGAGCTCGCCGGACTACCCGGCGAGCGAGAAGCTCCCGGTCGTGCAGATCGCCGAGGCCGAGTGGGTGGACATCACCAAGACCAGGCGTGCGAGTCCCTGCGACCGGCACGCGAAGTTCGTGGCGAAGGATGGGCTCGCGCTGTTGCAGGAGGGGTTGCGAGCGTTGGGCGCCTCGGGGCGGGCCCGCATTTCTGCCGACTGCACTCAGGAGACCGTGCGGCTCACGGTTGGCGAGCGCGAGCTCGACCTGGATTTCCTGCGCGCCTCGGTCGCGCGGGACGCCTGGGGCAAGGCCGTCCGCTTGCACGGGTTTTCGGCCCGCAGCGGCCGCCTGGTCCGCGGCCTGTATCACCTGGAGCAACCGCGAGACACCGACGGCATCGTGATCGTGAACCTGCAGCGTTATCTGCCCACCGAGATCGGCCCGGTCCGCTATCACGTGCAGGAAGACCGCGAAGAGCTGTTCGTGACGTCGAAGGCGGACGACGGAAAGAAGGGGCTGTTCGTGGTCAGCCGCGCCTGGGGAGCGGACGATGATCTCGAGCTCGGGGTTGCGCGTTACACGGTCGTCAAACGCGTCGAGTGACACGTCGGCCAGGCGAGGGCTGAAGGTTCGCGCCCCATTCGGGGGTCACGGACAGCTGCTGCCGGCGATCTGGCTGGCCACCGGATCTGAGCCGGCCCCCAGGGCAATTGCGCACACCTCGGACGATTTTCCCGCGCGCCGGTAGCGCTCCGCCAGCTCCACGAGCATGGCGCGCGCATCGGGCGCATCGACGCTCGCCCTGAAAAAGTTCCACGCGCGGTCGGGGCGGCCCACCCTCACGTAGCTGTCCACCAACCGCTCACGGGCGCCTCGGCTCACGCTGTCGCGACACGGCAGGTCGGGATACTTCTGCCCGGCCTGCAGCGCCTTCAGGTAGTACCCGAGGGCGCGCTGATCGTCCCGCTCACGCCGAGTGTCACCCAGGCGAAGCAGCGCGTAGGCGTACGCCGTGTTGTCCGGCGGCGGATACTTGGCGACCTCGTTGAACGCGGCCACTGCGAGCTCCCACTTTGCGGCATCACTCTCGGCCTCGTGCGCAAACAGCTCGCCGAACGCGAGATACGCCAGCGGGATCCGGCGCGAGCGCGGGTAGTTCTGCACGAGCATGAAAAAACCCTTGCGCGCTGCGGTGCGGTCGCCGAGTTTTTCGGCGGCGAGCGCCTGATCGTACAGAGTGCGGTCGTCTCCTTCCACGGGTAGGTCTTCCGCGCGGCGCAGGCCCTCGACACAGGCTGCGAGAGTGTTGTCGTCCGCCGGTGAGCGCGACGTTGCGCTCGACGGCGGCGCAGCGGCGACCTCCGCGGCCGGCACCTCGATGGCCACGGGGGTTGGCTCCGGGTGATGGGTCGGCGTCGGTCCGCCGCAGGCCCAGACTAGGACTCCAACCCACACGCCGGCGCGCCGCATGGCAAGGGGTGTAGCACGCACCCACGCCGCGGCCTCCGGTCTCCGGAGACCGCCGGACGTAGGGCGACGCTCAGGCTTCGGACTGCACGAGCTTCGGCTCGGCTTGCGGCTTCTCGCCCGCCTCGGCGTCCTCGTCTTCGTAGGCCCGAGAGCCCGCACCCTCGGCGAAGGCGTAGGCCTCTTCGCCGTGCAGCGTGACGTCGAGCCCTTCGAGCTCGTCGTACTTGGCGGCGCGGAGTCCCATGACCTTGTCGAGGATCTTCAGCAGCGTGAACGTGCCGGCCCCCGCGAACGCGGCGGCGGCGCCGACGCCGATCAGCTGCTCGACGAAGACGCTGCTGTTGCCGTGGATCAGGCCGTCTTGTCCCGCCGGGTTCCACACCTTCGAGGCGAGCACGCCAGTGAGCAACGCCCCGAGGATGCCGCCGACGCCGTGAACACCGAACACATCGAGGCTGTCGTCGTAACCGAAGCGCCCCTTCAGGAGCACCCCGCCGTAACACACGACACCCGCAGCGAGGCCGAGGGCAGCCGCGCTCATCGGGCTCACGAAGCCTGCCGCCGGGGTGATCGCCACCAGTCCCGCGACGAGTCCGGAGGCCACACCCAGCGCCGACGGTTTGCCGAAGCGCACCCACTCCACCGCGGCCCACGCCACGGCGCCCACCGCCGCTGCAACGTGGGTGTTGACCAGCGCGAGGGCCGCGAGCCCGTTCGCGCCGAGCGCCGAGCCGGCGTTGAAACCAAACCAACCGACCCACAACAGCCCCGCGCCGAGCAGCGTCATCGTGAGGTTGTGGGGCGGGGATTTACGCTTGGGATATCCGGCGCGTTTACCCAACATCAAGGCGAACACCAGCGCGGACACACCCGACGACAGGTGCACGACCGTGCCGCCGGCGAAGTCGAGCGCACCACGGGTCAGGAGCCAACCCCCGGGTCCCCAGACCCAGTGACACAACGGCGCGTAGATGAGCACCGACCAGAGCAGCGTGAACACCGCGTAGGTGGAGAACTTCACCCGCTCCGCGTAGGCGCCGGAGATCAGCGCGGGGGTGATGATGGCGAACATCATCTGATAGGCCATGAACAACAGGTGGGGGATGGTCGTGCCTTCGCGTGGCTCGAAGCCGACCCCTGCCAGGAATGCGTACTGCATTCCACCAATGAACCCGCCGTGGGTCTGACCAAACGCGAGGGAATAACCGATGGTGATCCACGTCACCGTGACGATGCCCATCGCAAAGAAGCTGTGCATGAAGGTCGACAGCACGTTCTTCGCCCGGACCATGCCGCCGTAGAAGAGCGCCAGCCCCGGTGTCATCAGCAGCACCAGCGCCGTCGAAACCAAAACCCACGCCGTATCTCCCCCGTTGATCTCGTTCATGCTTGTTTCCAGGCTCCGCACGGGAGCCTGACAAGCGTGTGTTTCGGTGATGTTTCGAGCGCGTTTTCGCCAGCGCGCACCGGAAAATGAATCCGACACCTGCCCACACCGGCGGGGAGCGGGCTCAGTCCGAGGGAAATTGGCGCACGGTCTTGGTGGTGACCGGGGCATGCGCGCCCGCGGGCGCGGCGGCTTTCGGCTGGTTCGACTCGGGACGTTCGAAACCACAGACCAGGAGCTCGAACGCACGATAGACGAGGTCTTCGGGGGTCAACGAGCGCGGCGTGCTGCGCGCCGAAACCCGCTCGAGCACCCAGCCGTCTTCGCCCGTGCGCTCCAGCGTGCAGACCGGCAAGCTGATCATCCGGTGGTGTCGGCGCCCCGAGCCCGATGCCGCGGGCCACTGCGCGACGTGCACGTGCACGGCAGAGCCCGGCTCGTGGTGGGTGTACAGGTAGACCACCGCCAAGCCGACGCGCAGCTCGAGGATGCGCAGTGCGCCCAGATTGCCCGGCCCGTCGTCGGCCCGGGCGTGGCGCACGATCTCGATCTTGCTGCCCGTGGCGCGGGTGAACTCGGCGGCGCGGGCCTCGACCTGCGCGTGGACCTCGACCCACAGCGCATCGAGCGCCGCTTTGGCCCAGGCCTCGCGATCACGCACCGCCCGCTCGGCCTCGCGTCGACGCCGCTCGGCTTCGAGGCGCTCGGCCTCGATCTGTTGCATGCGCGAAAAAAGTTGGTCCCAGCGCGACAGCTTCGACTCTCCTCGGATCTGGTACGAGTGTAACACCAGCTAGCTTCCCGCGTGGGTCGGCGGGTTATGCTGGGCGCATGAGAGACCCCTTCCGGCGCTCGGGGCCGCGTCCCCATGACGGGATGTGTGGGCTCAGCGCGGCCGATACCCGGCGGGGGCAGCGGTCTTGAGCGCGGTCCGGGATTACCTCGAGGCGCTGCGCGACGACGCCGGCGACTGGTGCGAGACCCGCTCTCCGTGGGGCCGGCTGCCCCTCTATCTGTACCTGGTGTACGCGGGCATCCGACACCTGTTCGACCCGATGTACCGCTCGTGGTTCGCCGGCCTGACGCTGGTGCTGCACGAGCTCGGGCACCTGCTCTTCAGCATGTTCGGCCAAACGCTGATGTTGCTCGGCGGCAGTCTCACGCAGCTCGCCTGCCCGGCGTTTGCCGCGGTCTACCTGTTGTTCTTTCAGCGCGACTGGTTCGGCCTGATCGTCGGAGGCTCGTGGCTGGCGTTCAGCACCTGGGAGCTCGCGACCTACGTGGACGACGCCAACAAGGGACAACTCGCGCTGGTCGGCTTTGGGGACAAGGTCCTGCACGACTGGGACACCCTGCTCACCCAGTGGCACCTGCTGAACTACTGCGGCACGTTCGCGACCGTCTTGCGGTTCTTGTCGACCGGCGCTTGGGTGTTGTCGATGGCGCTCGGCGCGTGGTTGTTCTGGAACATGTTTCGGGCGCGGCGCGGCACCAGCTTCTGAGCCACCGCGGGCGACAGGCGCGTGATAACTTCGGCGGTCGGAGGGACGATGCCGAAGTTTCCGAACGAACCTGCCGAATACCGCGCCGCGCGCCAGGAGCTCCTTGCTGCCGAGGCCAACCTGCGGGACGAGCTCGAGCGCGTTGCTGCGCTCCGGCGCGCGCTGCCGATGGGCGGACGGGTGACGGAGGATTACCTCTTCGAGACCCTGGTGGAGGGTGCAGCAACAACGCTGCGACTGAGCGAGCTGTTCGCCGATGGTCAGAGCACCCTGTTCCTGTACAGCTTCATGTACGGGCCCAACGCCGAGCGGCCGTGTCCGTTGTGCACATCGATGCTCGACGGCTTGAACGGTCAAGCCGACCACATCAGGCAGCGCACGAGCTTGGCGGTCGTGGCACGTTCCCCCATCAACCGCATCATGGATTTTGCCGAGACGCGCGCATGGACCCGACTCGGCCTGCTGTCGTCGGCGAACAACAGCTACAACCGCGACTACTTCGGCGAAGACGCGCAGGGCAACCAGTGGCCAATGGCCAACGTGTTCGTGAAACAGCCGGACGGGGTGCACCACTTCTGGGGCTCCGAGCTGCTCTACGAAAAGAGCGTGACGGGACAGGGGAGCCGCCACGTCGATCTGCTGTGGCCGCTCTGGAACGTGCTCGATCTCACGCCCGAGGGTCGAGGCGCGAGGTTCCACCCGAAGCTGTCGTACGAGTGAGGCGCTCGGGTCGGCGCTTGTGCTAAATCAGCGCGTATCAGTGGCGCGGCCCCTTGGCGGAATGGCAGACGCAGGGGATTTAAAATCCTCAGTCCGTAAGGACATCCGAGTTCGAGTCTCGGAGGGGCCACTCACGAAGATCGCTCAGCTTTTCGTCACTCGAAGTTTTCGCCCAAAAGCGCCACGAGACAGTTGGCGACACAGTTGCGCGTTCAGTGCTTCGCGTTTGGGGGCGGTGTAGACATGAGTGTGGCCAAGCGGATCACGAAGCGCGCAGCGAATTCGCGCGACCAGCTGTCAACGGCGGTCTGGGTGCTGGGCCGTGAGGCCGAATCGTCCGGTGAGCACGCGATCAGCAGCCTGGCCCCCATCCTAGAAGCGGTCGCCCATGCGATTGAACCAGAGGAAGACCGCGAAGCGCTGTCGCGGCGTGCCACGCAGGCGCTCGCGCGCATGCGGAGCGAGGCCATGGCGTTTTTGAAGGCTCACATCGGCCCGAGTCGATGCCTGACGCCAGCAGAAACGTACGACCTTCTCCTGGAGGAATTGGACCACATGCTGGCGAAGCGCTGCACGCTGTTGGCGCTGGAGATCGTGGCCGGGGCCGCACTTGAAGCCCTCTCCGCCCAAGGCGTGACGAAGCCGCGCGCGAGCTCAGAGAACTTCGACCGAGAGCGGCTTGCGCAGAAGCTCGAGAAGATGATGCGAAGCGCGAAGCGGTGCGGCCAGAAAGAACTACTTGATCGCGCCGCCGTCGTTCGTGAACTGCTTGTCGCCGGTGGGATGAGCAGCGCCGAGATCCGGCAGCTCAAGAAGGCCCGTAGCAAGCGCGAACGTCGCGCCGACATGCGGGACTGACCCCGTTCTGCGAAGCGGCGACATCGTGTGCGGAGTCGTGCGCGCCATGGGACATGGTGAACCACAGAGGTCACCATGTTCGATCGACTCACTATCCGCCGTGTCGCAGTAGACGCCGACGTTGACGCGCGCTCGGCCGAAAAAGAGATCCGCCGCGCGCAGGGAGAAGATCTCCCGCCGGTGCGAGGACGGGCCGGCGAACGAGTGCGCGCCTCGATGGCTCGCCACGGTATCCGCCCAGCGTCGGCTCCGAGAGCGCATCTTTGGGGTTCGGGCCTTCCCTCCCGTGGCGCCATCGTGGCGGCGCCAACCGCGAGTGTCCTTTGCGTTCGACTCGCGGTTTCCAGATGCTCCAAGCGGCGGCGCGTTTCACCGGAGCAACTTCCCCCGGTGTCGAGCGCGCGCGCTGCACCCTTGTCCCCACCCGTTTCAGGAGTGACAGATGACATTTCCAGTTCTAGATCGCGGTGAAGGTCGCTGCGAGTTCGAGCGCCACCCGCACGCCGAGCGCCCCTTCGACGGCGGGCAGTTTCGCGCCGCATTGATCCGGTCGGGCGCGCTGCGTCCCACGACACCGCGCGAGCCGGGCACTTGCACGTTGACGCAACTGCGGCGCCCGATCGAAACGCCGGTGTTGCGGCTCGACGCTCGCGGCCGCGCCGCTGCTGCGAGGCACATCGAGCGCGGGCCGGACTGGCGCGTGCTCGTAGATTGGAGGGCAGCGTGATCCGAGTTGGCGTCCTGCAACTGGACGACGCCGGTCGAGCATCGCTCCCCCCATCGGCTGCGCTCGTGCGCTTGACCGTCTGCGCCCTGGTCGCTTTTGCGACCATGACGTGGGCCATGCAGATCGGGATCGGGGTCGGCGTGGGATTCCCCCAGGCGCCCAGCGCGGTCGACGCGGGAGCGGGGTGACGTGGCACCGTTGATCGCCTCGCTTCGCGCCCGCGGGCACGTCGTGCGCCTCGACGGGCTGCGCGTCGTGCTCTTGCTCGCGCCCGGTGCTGACGCTGCGAAAGCGGAGCAGTGGGCGCGGACGAACGAGGCCCAGCTCCGCGCCGAGCTCGTGTCCGAGCAGCACGCCGCGTGCGGGATGGCGCGCGAGGCTTTCGTGGGCGGTCGGGTGCGTGAAGTCCGTGGGCCAGATGGCGAGCCGGTGCGCGGCGAGGTGGAGGTGATCGAGAGTGCGCGCTTCGAGGCGGCAACGTGATCCTCCGGGATTCCAGGGGTTTGACGGGGCGCCCCGGCGGGTTCGTTGCGATTTCCCGAGGCAGACCGTACAGTTTTCACAGGACAGGACGCCGTGGACAACCGAGGACCCCGCTTTCCAGACCGTGCGCGGGAGAAAGCACAATCCCGCCGCGCAGACGCACGTGCTCTCGCCGTGGGCACCGTAACCCGAGTCCAGCTCGCACGCGACAACGCCTTCCTTCCCGCGACTATGTCTCGGGCTCCGCTCGACTTCCGGCGAATTCGCTCGCCGCGATGAGCGGCCCGCCGCCGCTGTCCTTCAGCGACGCGCTCGACATCCTCCGACGCATCGGCGGACAGAAGATCGTTCTCGTCGGCGGGCAGGCCGTCAACTACTGGGCCGAGCGCTACGCGCACAACGTGAAGGCCCTGCGGGCAGCGATGCCCTTCACCAGCAAGGACATTGACTTCCAAGGGCTGCGCCCTGACGTCGAGGAATGCGCTCGGCGCTTGGGTGGGAAAGCGCTTTTGGCGAGCTTCGATGACAACACGCCCAATTCCGGCGTCGTGCACTTCAAGGACAGGCACGGGCACGAGCGAACGATCGATTTCCTGGCGAACGTCGCCGGCGTGAACGAGAAGCAGCTCTTGGCTACAGCTGTTCCCGTTCCCTTGCCGAGGAGCGGCGGCGAAGTGCTCGTTATGCACCCGTCGCTCTGCCTCGAAAGCCGGGCGCACAACGTGGCGCGCCTGCCGGGCTACGACACCCCCGCGGCACGGAAGCAACTGCGGGCCGCGATCTACTGCGCCCGGGAGTTCATCGCGGAAGCGTTGGCCGCGGGCGAAGTGCGTCAAGCGCTGAAAATGTCGGAGCGGATCTTCAAGTTCTCGCTGAAGAACACCGCCGTCAGGCTGGCCATGGACAAGAACATCGATGTCTTTCGGGCTGTCCAGTCACACCGCGCGATGCCCGAGAACTTTCGCAAGCGACGTTATCCGCAGATGGTCGTAGAACTCGCCAAGGAGCGCGCGCGTGTCGGCCGTCGGCGGAAGTAGGACTACCGGTGACGAATCAGCCGCTCACGCCGGCGTCATCGCCCGCGAGGTCGAGCTGCGCGGGAAGCCCGGGTCAGAATCCCTTGCCCGGGACGCCATCCGAGCCACGCTGACTTGACGGGCGTCAACATGAGGCTCGCGGCCGCGTGGGAGCATTCCGCAGCGAGGGCCTCATGGATTCATTCGTCGTGTGCGAGTCGTGCCAGCGGCACGTCAAGGCAACCGAGACTGCGTGTCCATTCTGTCGTTCCGCACGCAGTCGCGTGGGAATGACCGCGGCGCTGGTGGTTGGAGTGGGCCTGTCGCTCGCCGCATGTGGCGGCGACTCCGACGGCAATGGCAGCGGCGGAGCTTCGGGCAGCGGCGGTTCTGCCACCGGCGGCGCAGCAGGCACGGGCGGTTCTGCCACCGGCGGCACCGCTGGCACGAGCTCCGGCGGCGAGGGCGGCATCCTCCCCGCATACGGACCCCCACCCTTTGGTGGCGCAGCCGGCACGGCCGGCGCGGGTGGCAGCGCCACGGGTGGCAGCGGCGGCACGGCTGGCAGTGCCACGGGCGGCGGCGGCGCGATGCCCGCCTACGGACCCCCGCCGTCGGACGCAGGCTGAGTCAGACGAGCGCAGGCAGGCTCGCGACCCAATCGGCCGGGGCGCTTTCGAGCACGAGCTCGAAGCTCGCCGTGTCCCGATTTTCACCGGGCGCTTCACCGACCCGGCACAGGCGCTCGCGCTTGCCGGCAGCCAGCAGCTCCAGCGCGCGGTGATGGCAGTACGGGTTGTTGCCGACCCTTCCGAGAAGTGTGGAGCTGGTCCAGATACAACCGCCCTTGCAGGTCTCGGCGTAGTAACACGAGCGGCAGAAGCCCCAGAGATCGTCGAGCACGAAGCCGCGGGTGAATTGCAGCTCGGGTGCGTGGTCCCAGATCTCGCGGATGGGCTGCTCTCGCACGTTGCCGCCGACGAATCCCTTCGAGGCCATGGCGGAGCAGCCCTTCACGTCGCCATTGGCCTCGATGCCCATGGTGCGAATGCCGCCGCCACAACCGCTGGAGAATCCCTGGCGCGTGCGATCAGCTCGCAGCAAGTGCTCGTACGGCCCGAAGTACCCCACGTTGTTCCCGGGCCAGAGCTTCACCCCCAGCTCGTCGGCACGGCGTCGCGCCAGGGCGATGCGCGGCATCACCTCGAGGATGTCGTGGGGTTCGAGCCACAGATCCTCGGCCTCCGCCGCGCGCCCCATCGGCACCATCAGCTGCACTTGCCAGCCGTACACGCCACGGGCCGCCGCAAGCTCCACGATGCTCTCCAGCTCGCGGAAGTTCCGTCGATTCACCTGGGTGTTACAGCCGACCGCGACGCCGCGCTCATGCAGCAGCTCGAGCGCGCGGAGCGCCCCACGGTGACTGCCCGCGAGCCCACGCAGGTGGTCGTGGGTCGCTTCCAGTCCGTCCACCGAGACGCTCACCGCGGTGATGTCAGCGTCTCGTAGGCCGTCGGCGAGCTCGGGTGTAATGCCCCGGCCGCCGGTGACCATGGTGCATTCGATGCCGCGCGAGCGGATAGCCCGCACCAGCTCGAGGAAGTCCTTGCGCAGGTAAGCCTCTCCGCCGTGAACGGCGATCTCCGCCGTGCCTGCGTCGCGGAGCTGCGCAACGACGTCGAGCATCTCCGCCGTCGAGAGCTCGTTCGGGTGACTCTTGCCAGCGCGCGTGCCGCAGAATCGGCAGTGCTGATCGCAGCGCAGCGTCGTCTCCCAGACCACGAGCAGCGGGCGAATGTCGCTCACGACCTGCAAGCGGCGGGGCTCGGCACGGATCACGGGTCGATATTAGCCCGCGCAGGCGTGAGAATCTCGTACTGACCGCACACTTCGCCGCGGCTGACCGCTTGCGGCGACGGGCTTGTCCTGCTGCGACGCTGCGCGAGAAGACCGACCTGTCAGAATCGGCCGACGCGTCAAGTCGAGACTTCGCTCCGGTCTCCGGAGCCGGCTCACGTCCAATCACGCGTGAGCACAGCCCCAGCGACTGAACCCTTGGCGCCTTCGGGGATTCACGTTCTACTTGGGGTTCATGCGGAACAGCTCGGCCGGGTGGCTCGGTTTGCTCTTGTTGGGAGCACTCGCGTGCTCCGGACCGGCGGACGCACCGGTCGCTGGGGGCCCAATCGGTACAACGGAGTCGAGCACCCCCACGAGCTGGTTCGACTCGAGCGGGGCGCGAGTGACCCTCCCCGCGCTCGCCAACCAGCCCGCGGAGATCAGAGCGGGGTCCGCCTCAGTCGCGTTTTCATTGGTGGGCGCGCCGGCCACTCCGCTGCTCCGCGAGGACTCGGGCTTCGTCGCCGCGGCCGCGGGCGTCGCCTATCGGCGCGTCCCCGGTGGTCTCGAAGACTGGCTAACGCTCACACAACGGCCGTCGTCGCCGGTCCGTTATCGGCTCACGCTGGAGGGCGTAGCCGGCCTGCGACAGATCGCTAGCGTGCTCGAGCTGCTCGATGCCCAAGGCACCCCCAGGTTGCGCGTGGGTCCGGCCTACCTCGTCGACGCCATGGGATTGCGCCGCGACGTCCAGCTCGAGCTGCAGGGTTGCGCCACGGACGACAACCCCCTGCCCCCATGGGGCCGCCCCGTCACACCGCCCGGCAGTGATACCTGCGAGCTCGAACTCCGCTTCGACGATGTGGGGCTTCGTTACCCGATCAAGGTCGATCCACCCTGGACCGTCACCTCCAACAACATGGCCGTAGGCCGCGCTTCGGCAGAGGCCATGCGGCTCGCAGACGGCAAGGTTCTGGTGGTCGCGGGTGCAAACAGCGCGACCGCGGAGCTCTACGATCCGGCCACGCGCTCCTGGGCCACGACGGGGTCGATGTCCATCTCTCGGCCCGGAGCCGCGGCGGCGCTGTTGCAGAACGGCAAAGTCCTGGTCACCGGCGGCGCCGCCCTCACCAGCGCCGAGGTTTACGATCCGGCCACCGGCAAGTTCACCGCCACCGGCAACATGAAGGTGGCACGCGCGCGGCACACGGCGACCACGCTGGCCAATGGCAAGGTCCTGATCGCCGGCGGCGCGAATCCGTTCGAGAGCACTGCCTGTGACCTGTACGATCCGACCGCTGGGACGTTCTCGTCCACCGGCGCGTTGGCGACGGCCCGCGCGGACCACACCGCGACTCTCTTGAACGATGGGCGCGTGCTCCTGGTCGGCACCTGGGGCGCTCCGGCCTCGGAGCTCTACTCCCCGACCACCAACGCCTGGACCAGCGCGCCCGGGCTGGGCTCGCTCGAGGACCACACCGCCACGCTGCTCACCGATGGACGCGTGCTCGTCGTCGGCGGGCGCTCCGGCGGCGGGCTGAGCACCACGGACTCCGTGTCCATCTTCAATCCAGTCGGCTCGAGCTGGAGCACGAGCACCACACTGCCCGGACCGATCAGCAAACGCCGCAGCCACGGCGCCGTGCGCGTGACGGACGGGCGCGTGGTCGTAGTTGGCGGCGTCTGCGACGACAGCTGCGCGATCCTCAAGAATTTCTACGACCACAGCGACGCGGTGTTCTTCAACACCAGCGGCAACACCTGGACCCCGAGCAGCACATCGATGAGCATCCCGCGCACCGCTCCCAGCGTGGTCCTTTTGACGAGCGGCAACGCGCTGGTCCTCGGCGACGACGGCTTCGATACCAGCTCGGAAGAGCTCTGCCTGACTCAAGGCTGCGCCTGCAACGTCTCGACGGAATGCTATTCGGGTTTCTGCGTCGACGCTGTGTGCTGCGACTCGGCCTGCAGTGGCACCTGCCAGGCCTGCACCAAGGCGCTCAAGAATCAGGGTCTGGATGGCGCCTGCGGGGACATTGCCGCCGACAACGATCCACAGAGTGAGTGCGCTGCCGCGCCGGCATCCAGCTGCGGCCTGGACGGCATGTGTGACGGCAAGGGTGCGTGCCGGAAACACGTCAGCGGGACGCTGTGCGGTGCGTCGAGCTGCATCGATGGAAGCTCGGAGGTCCACGCCGACAGCTGTGACGGCAGCGGCAGCTGCGTGAAGAACGGTAGCGGGCCGTGCAAGGTCGGCTACCTGTGCAAGAACGACGCTTGCAAGACTGCCTGTGACGACAAGAGCGACTGTGCCGCGGGTTACGAGTGCCTGGGCGGCAGCTGCTCGCTCCGCCCCAACGGGACGCCGTGCGCGGACGCTGGCCAGTGCCAGAGCGGTAACTGCGTGGAGGGCGTGTGCTGCGACGCGGCCTGCGATGGGCAGTGTGAGGCGTGCAAGGAGCTGGGCAAGGTCGGCACCTGCAGCCCCATCTCCGGCGATCCCGCCGCAAAGGGCAAGGCGGCGTGCGGCGCGGGAGAAGGCCCCTGCGGCTCGACGTGCAACGGCGCCGATCCGAAGAAGTGTGTGTACCCGGGCGAAGAGACGAAGTGCAGCGAGGTCGGCACGGTCTGCGACGGCGCCGGCAAGTGTGTGCTCTCGGGTGCGCAGTGCTCTGCCGACGGCTCCGAGAGCGTCGCGACGAATGGAACGAAGACGTCGTGTGGAGATTACCGTTGTGACCCCTCGAGTGGGGAGTGTCGCAGTGTGTGCTCCGTTGCGTCGGACTGTCAGCTTGGGAACATTTGCCAAGGAAAGAAGTGCGTGAGAAAGAGCAACGACGCCGCGAGCGACGACGGCGGATGCAGCACGAGCGGGTCAAGTGCACCATGCGGTGGCAGCGTGCTCGGGCTCGCCTTCTTGGGTGGAGCGCTGCTCCTGCGGCGGCGGCGCTTTGCTTCGACGGCGGTGGCTCTCGCAGCACTCGCCGGCTTGGGCAGCCTGGCCTGCTCGAGCCAAGGACAGGGCGAAGACCAGCAGTACCTTCCGCAGCCTGCCCTCGAGGCTCAGTCCTCGTCTGGCGTCCTCGACGCGCTTCGAGCGCGCTTCGGCGCCCGCGCGATCGAGCGCGGCCTCGCCACGAGCTTCACACGAGTCGACGGCCAGCTCGCAGCGCAGCTTTCGGACGACGACGCCAGCGCGGAGGGCGCGGCCCGTGTGCGACTTCCAGGCGCGGCGGACCAGCCGCTCTCCATCGAGGACGCCGCCAGCGGGATGTCCGCCGAGGTTGGTCTCGAAGGCGCGCGGCCTTCAGCGGTCGTCCTCGCCGATGGTCTCGCAATCTACCCCGCCGCGACCGTCGACGGCGACGTGGTGTTGCGCGTGACGTCGCGCGGCGTGGAGGACTTCGTGAGCCTCGCTCGCCGCCCGAGCGCGCCGCGCATCAGCTACCGCGTGAAACTGCACGCCGTCGCGGGCCTGCGACTCGTCGCAGGTCAGCTGGAGCTTCTCGACGCGCGCGCTGCGCCTCGCCTGCGGGTCACGCCACCCTACGTCGTGGACGCGCGCGGGGCGCGTCACGCCGCCGAGCTCAGCATCGAGGGGTGTGCAGTCGACCGGAGCCCGGTAGCGCCGTTCGATCGCCCGGTGACTCAGCCCGGCGCGGACACCTGCCGGCTGGTGGTGAGCTGGAGCGAAGCACTCGAGTATCCGCTCCTCGTAGACCCGACCTGGACGACCACGCCCGGACAAGGCGGAGTCACGGACCACGCCACGAGCACACTCAAGAACGGGAGTGTATTGCTCTCGCACTTCAACACGAGCTGGGTGTGGAACGGCAGCTGGGCAGCGAGCGGAGCGATGCAGGTCGCGCGCACCAACGCCACAGCCACGACGCTGAACGACGGGCGCGTGCTCGTCGTCGGAGGCGGCAACGCCAGCGCCGAGCTCTACAACCCGGCCACCGGCACCTGGACCGCGACCGGCAGCATGAGCACGAGCCGGCAGGGTCACCGTGCGGTGTTGCTCAACGACGGCAGCGTGCTCGTGACCGGCGGCGACGCCACAGGCACGGCCGAACGCTGGCTGAACGGGACGTTCACCTCGGCGGGCAGCATGGGCAAAGTCCGAACCGGTCACACCGCGACTCTGCTCGGCGACGGGCGAGTGCTCGTGGTCGGGGGCATTGGTGGGGCCACGGATGACAAGAGCACACGGCTCTACAGCCTCACCGCCGGCTGGAGTGCGGGGCCGAACAGCCTCGAGCTGCGCCAGAACCACATCGCAGCTCGGCTCTCGGATGGGCGCGTGCTGATTGCCGGCGGAGAAGACAAGACCGGGCCAGGCGCCATCGCCGAGGCCGAGCTCTACAACCCAACTGGAAACTCGTTCACGCTCGCGACGAGCCTGCCGCAGCCGACACGCATGGCGGTGGCCGTACCCTTCGGTCTGGCCACCAAGGTCTACGTCATCGGCGGGCGCGTGGGCGGGGCGACGACCTCGACCTGGATTTACGACGCCGCCGGCGGCGGTTGGGTCAACGGCGGAAACATGAACCGCGCTCGCTTTCTGCACACCGCGGAGCTGCTCCCGAGCGGACAGATCCTGATCGTCGGCGGTTTCACCGGCGCCGAGACCTTTCCGCCGAGTGAGCTCCAGTGTGTGAACTTCGGCTGCGCCTGCAGCTCGACGACGCCGTGTTTGGTCGGCAGCTGCGTGGACGGGGTCTGCTGCAAGACCGCGTGTACCGGCCCGTGCCAGGCCTGCAGCGCCGCCGTGAAAGGCTCGGGCGCGAACGGCGAGTGCGGCCCCGTCGCCGACGGCTCCGATCCCGGTAACGACTGCGCCACGCAGCCGGCCTCGACCTGCGGCACCATCGGCAGCTGCAATGGCGCGGGCGCGTGCCGCCTGTACGCCGCGGGCACCGAGTGCTCGGCCGGCAACTGCTCCCAGCCAACGGTCGGCGTTCCACCTTCGACCTGCAACGGGAGCGGCACTTGCGTGACGCCCCCGCCAGTCAGCTGCACGGCGGGCTACGCCTGCGTCGGCACGACCTGCAAGACCAGCTGCTCGAGCACGACGGATTGTGCGAGCGGTTTCAGCTGCAAGAACGGCGAGTGCAAGAAGAAGGCGAACGGCGACGGTTGCGCAGACGGCGCGGAATGTACGTCCGGCTTCTGCGTGGACACGGTGTGTTGTGATCAGGACTGCACAGGTCAGTGTGAGGCCTGCAACCAGACCGGCACCCCGGGCCTGTGTGTCCCCGTCGCGGGCGCACCCATCGGAAGTCGACCCGCGTGCGGAGGCACCGCGCCCTGCGCCGGCACCTGCTCCGGCACGGATCCGGACGCATGCACGTTCCCATCGGTGAGCTGCGGCGACGGCATGGCGTGCTCGAACGGGGAGTGCATTCAGACCACCGCGGTGTGCGTGGATGGCGACACCGCCAGCCAGTCCCAGAGCGGCGCAAAGACGGCGTGCAGCCCCTATCGCTGTGACCCCGATACCGGTTCCTGCCGTACGTCCTGCACCAAGGCGAGCGAGTGCACGCTGGGCAGTGTGTGCGACCAAGGGCAATGCAAGAAGGGCGCGGGAGGTACGGGCGGCGCCGACGCGGGCACGGATGGCGGCGGTGGCAGCGGCGGCAAGGCGAGCCCGGCGGGCGACGACGGCGGCTGCGGCTGTCGCATCACCGGATCGGAGCGCCGCTCCCCGACACACGGCGTGCTGGCGCTGTTTTCCCTGGTCGTCGTGCTCGGACGGAGACGGCGAGGTCGAAGAGCAACATGAGCGGCCTCGGTCACACCACCCCGCTGCAGGGCTCACCGATCAAGAGCTCACGGCCAAGCCTCGACGGCCGAGTGATCGCCGGCAAGTACCAGCTCATGCGCTTACTCGGTGAGGGCGGCATGGGCGCCGTCTACGAAGCGCTGCACACGACCACCCACAAACGCTGTGCCGTGAAGCTCCTGATCACTCCGGAGCTCGCTGCGCACCCGGGCATCGTCAAGCGCTTCTTCCGCGAAGCGAAGGCGAGCAGCATCGCCGAGAGTGATCACATCGTGCAGGTCTTCGACTCGGGGACGGACCCCGCGGACAGCCTGCCGTACATGGTGATGGAGCTGCTCTCGGGGCAAGACCTCGATGCACTGCTGAAGACTGCCGGCGCCGTCGAGCCTGCCGCGGCCGTGAAGCTGGTGCTCCAGGCCGCGACGGGCCTCGCGAAGGCACACGAGCGCGGCATCGTGCACCGCGACATCAAACCCGCGAACCTCTACCTCACCCAGCGCGACAACGGCGAGATCACCGTCAAGCTGCTCGACTTCGGCATCGCCAAAGTGAAGATGGAGAACTTCGCCGAGACCTCTCAGGGTCTCACCAAGAGCGGGTCCATGATGGGCACGCCGCTCTACATGTCGCCGGAGCAGGCCCGCGGCAAGAAGGACATCGACTCTCACACGGACGTCTGGTCTCTGGGCGTCGTGCTGTACGTGCTCTTGGCGGGGGAGCTGCCGTACAACTCCGACACCCTCGGCGACCTCCTGGTGGCCATCATCACCACGGACCCGCCGCTGCTCCAGGACCGGGCGCCGTGGGTGCCGCCGGAGATCGCGGAGGTCGTGCACCGGGCGATGCACCGCGAGCCCGGCCGGCGCTACGCCGATGCCGCACAGCTGCGCGATGCCCTCGCCGCCATCAGCCCCGGCGGCTCGCGGCTGTACGCTTCGGACCTGGTCTCGGTGAGTGGCGCCTCCAAAGCCTCGGTCGCGCCGCGCCTGGCCGTCTCCGCGGAGGGGCTGCTGATCGCCGGGACTCGGACCGGGATGAGTGTCACGCAAGAGGCGCCGACGCCCGCGCCCGTCAAACGCCAGCGTTCCACCTTCGGTGTCGTCGCCGCCGTGGTGGTCGCGCTGGTCGTCGGCGGCGTCGGCGGCGCCAAGCTCCTGCGCGCCAGAAAGCGGGATCGCCGGGAGGCGGCCGCGCGAAGCGAACAACCGCAGCTCACGCCGGACAAACCCAAATTCACCGAGATCACCCCGCTCGGCGCCGCGCAGCCCTACGAGCTCGGCATCATCCCCGACAACGCCGAGGTCACGATCGACGGCAACCGCGTGGACGTGAAGAACGGGAAGGTCGAGATCTCCGGCACGCTGGGTGAGACACGAAACGTGAAGCTGACCGTGGGCGGCAAGACCAAGGAGCAAACCGTGGCCGTTTCCCAAAATGGCCTGGTGCCCGACCGCATCGAGCTCGTCGTCAGTGCCCGCACCGAGCCTCGCGGGCGGAAGGGCGCGAAGTCCGAGCCCACTCCGCAAAAGGTCGAGACCGAGCCCACGACCAAGCCGAAGGGCTCTCCCGCCACCGAAAAACCGAAACCCAAAGTCGACACGTCGCAAGACGAATTCAACAAGTAGGAGGAGCCTTGCGCCGCTCGCTGTTTCGCCGTGCGCGATCGATCTCAGTCGTGGTCTGTCTGGCCTGGGTGACCCTGCTCGTCGGCGCGCTGGCCTGGCCGAAGCCCGCCCGGGCCCAGCCAGCAGCCGGCGATGCGTCTGCGGCGCCCGTGAGTGAAGTCGATGCCAAGCGCGAGGAGGCGCGCAAGCGCTTCGTCAAAGGACTCGAGCTGGTCCAGAACGAGTCGTGGGACGCCGCGCTGGCCGAGTTCCTCGCATCGAGAGAGCTCTTCCCCACGCAGGTGGCGCTGAAGAACGCCGCCATCTCGCTGCGTCAGCTCAAGCGCAACGCCGAGGCGCTCTCGATGTACGAGGAGCTGGTGCAGCGCTTCAGCGACAAACTGTCGCCCGCCGACAAACAATCGGTAAACGATGCGATGACCCAGCTGCAGAGGCTGGTCGGAGAGATCACGGTCGAGAGCAACCAGGCCGGCGCTCGCATCGTCGTCGACGGGCAGGAGCGGGGCAATTCGCCGCTACCAAAACCAGTGCGGGTCGACGCCGGAACCCGCAGCGTCCGGGTGTTCAAGGAAGGTTTCATTCCGTTCGAGACGCAGGTGTCGATCGCCGGCGCTCAGAAGAAAGTCGTGCGCGCGACGCTGTCGGCGCTGGCTCAGTCCGGCAAGCTCGCGGTGCAGGAGGCGGGCGGCAAGACGCTCGAGGTCGTCGTTGATGGAGCCACCGTGGGGAAGACCCCGTGGACCGGCGTGCTCTCCATCGGCACGCACACCGTGTTCCTGCGCGGCGAAGGCGACGTCGGCTCTCCTCCCACGGCCGCAGAGGTCCGCGCGAACGGGACGACGACCCTGCGCCTGGAGGCGGTCGTGCTCGACGGACGGCTGAGGGTCGAGCCCACCCCGGCCAATGCCCGCATCGACATCGACGGAGTCGAGCTCGGGAACGGGGTCTGGGAGGGGCGACTGAAGAGCGGCGCCCACAAAGTGGAGCTGCTGGCCGAGGGCTTCTTGCCGTACCGGCGCGACGTGCGCCTGAGCGCGGGGCAGCCCGAGGTGCTGCGCGTGGCGCTCGAGCGGGACCTGTCGAGCCCGATGTGGAGTACGTTCCGACCCCACGTTTACGTGCAACTGCAAGGAGGGCTCGCGCTCGGCCCAAGCCTCGGTGGCGGCGCCGATGACGCCTGCAGCGCCGGCGATTGTAGCGACCGCGGTCGCCCCTCCGGGTTCCTCGTGGGTGCGCTGGGTGGATATCAGCTGACGAGCGGGCTCGGACTCGAGCTGTTCTTCGGGTACCTGAGTGTGTCGGAGCAGGTCACGCGCACGAAACGCGGTCAGGCCGACGTACCGGCAAGGGCGACGGACTACCGCGACAAGACGCGCCTGTCCGGCCCCGTCGCGGCCCTGGCGGCGAGTTATCAGTTCTTCGAGGACACACCACTCACGGCCCGGCTCTGGGCCGGTGTGCTCCGGGCAACCGCGCGCTTCGAGAACGAAGGCACGTTCACCGGAACCTTGTCGCATTCGAGCGGCGCCACCTTCGACTTCTCGGAGCAGGTGAGCATCCCGGAGACCAACCAGGAGCTCTGGGTGCCGTTCGTGGGGCCCGAGGTCCGCTTCGGCTATCGCCTGAGCCGACATTTCATGATCGACGCAGGCGTGGCAGCGCTGTTCATGTTCGCGTCGTCGGAGAAGCGCTACGGCACGAGCACGGCGGACAGCGCCGATCCCGGTCGAGGTCGCCGCTCCGTCGCCCTCCGGGACTACCCCGGAGTGTTCCCAGGGAACGCAGACGCCCAACCCGGCAATCTCTTGCTCGACCCGGACAACGGCCTCGGCGCCTTCTACGTGCTCTCGCCGAGTGTGGCGCTCCGCTACGACTTCTGAGCTGCGCCCCGCACGCTGGTTGGTGCAACGCCGAGCCCGTGGCAAACTGGCGTCGGAGTCAGCGCGTGCACGACGACGAAGAGTTGTTCGCCATCATCATCGGCTCCGGCTTCGCGGGTCTGGGCATGGCCATCTCCCTGGCGCGAGCGGGGATCCGCGACTTCGTCGTGCTCGAAAAGGCGCAGACCCTGGGTGGAACCTGGCGCGACAACCTCTATCCCGGCTGCGCGTGCGACGTTCCGTCCCACGTCTACTCGTTCTCGTTTGCGCCCAACCCCGATTGGACCGAGACCTACGCGACCCAGGCGGAAATCCGCCGCTACATGGAGCGCTGCGCCGACCAGTTCGCCGTACGACGTCACCTCCGCTTCGGACAAGAGGCAGTCAGCGCGACGTTCGACGCCGAGTCGGGTCGCTGGACCGTCACGACCGCGTCGGGTGAGACGCTGCGCGCTCGCATCGTCGTCTCGGGGCTCGGCCCCTTGAGCCGCTTCTCCCTTCCGAAGCTGCCGGGCCTCGAGCGCTTCCGCGGGCACAAGTTTCACTCCGCCGCCTGGGACACCAGCTTCGACCCCCGCGGTAAATGCATTGCGAGCATCGGTACCGGCGCGAGCGCCATTCAGTTCGTACCGGAGCTGGCCAAGACTGCCAGACGCCTGCACGTCTTTCAGCGGACGCCGGCCTGGATCCTCCCGCGTAGAGAGCGCCGCTACCGCGGGCTCGAGAGGTGGGCGTTTGCCCGGGTGCCCGGCGCGCGTCTGTTGCACCGCCAGGCGATCTTCTGGTCCCACGAGGTCAGGGGCTTCGCCTTCGTCAACGAACCGCGGGTGCTCCGACTGATCGAACGGCTGGCCCTGCGCCATTTGCGTCAGTCGATCTCCGATCCCGAGCTGCGCGAAAAGCTCACGCCGCAGTACCGGATGGGCTGCAAGCGCATCCTGATGTCGAACACCTTCTACCCTGCCCTCGCCCAGCCGAACGTCGAGCTCTCGACCGCCGGTATCCGCGAGCTCACCGAGCACTCCGTGGTCGGCAACGACGGCGTCGAACGCGAGGTCGACGCCGTCGTGTTCGGCACGGGCTTCGACGTGCACGACTACCTGGGCTCACTCCGCGTGACGGGCGACCGCGGCCAGGAGCTCGGCGCGCTGTGGGCGGAGCATGGCGCCGAGGCGCACCTCGGCACCACGGTGGCCGGGTTCCCCAACCTGTTCATGCTGGTCGGGCCGAATACGGGACTGGGCCACAACTCGATCATCTTCATGATCGAGTCCCAGCTTGCGCTCGTCATGCGCTGTGTGCAGCTCCTGCGGCGCAAACCCGACACCTATCTCGCGGTGCGAAGGGAGGCGCAGGACCGCTTCAACGAACGACTCCAGGAACGCTTGCAGACGACCGTCTGGCACACCGGCTGCCGCAGCTGGTACCTGAACGAGAGCGGCAAGAACACCACCATCTGGCCCGGCATGTGCGCGGAGTTTCGCCTGGCCACGGCGCGCTTCGAGCCGCGCGACTACC
Organism: Myxococcales bacterium; assembly: GCA_016706225.1. Taxonomy (NCBI): domain Bacteria; kingdom Pseudomonadati; phylum Myxococcota; class Myxococcia; order Myxococcales; species Myxococcales bacterium. The sequence continues at coordinate 910,629 of JADJKB010000005.1, read as the reverse complement.
AACTCTCGGTCGCCGGCCGTGACGAGACCCGCGACGCCGTTCGGGCGCTCAGCTCGGCTTGACCTTCTGCGGCAGCTGCGTCGAGGCAGGGCGCCGGCCGACTGAGTCCGGCACGAGCCCGACCAGGAACCAGGTCTTCATCTTGCCTTTGCCCTTGACCTCGAGCTCACCGCGCGCGCGCAGCTCGTATCGATCTTTCAGCAGCTCGTAGGTCGACTCGGAGACCTGAATGCTGCGCGGCTCCGAGTGACTCTCCATGCGGCTCGCAATGTTCACGGTGTCACCCCACACGTCGTAGATGAACTTCTTCTTGCCGATCACCCCCGCCACGACGGGGCCGGTATTGATGCCAATTCGCAAGCTGAGGTCGTCGCCGAACTCCCGGCTGAACTCGAGCATTCGCCGCTGCATCGCCAGGGCCATCTCGGCGATGGTCTGGGCGTGATCGTACTCGTGGCTGTGGAGCCCGCCCGCGACCATGTAGGCGTCGCCAATCGTCTTGATCTTCTCGAGCTTCAACTTGTCGACCAGATCATCGAAGCTGGAGAAGATCTGGTTCAGGCGCATCACGACCTGTTGCGGCGTGAGGCGCTGCGACATCTCGGTAAACCCGACGATGTCGGCGAACAGCACCGAGACCTGGGCGAAACCGTCGGCGATCGCGCCGTCTTCGCTCATCAACCGCTGGGCGATGCTCGGCGGCAACACGTTCAAGAGCAGCTCTTCGCTGCGCTCCTTCTCGCGCTCGATGGCCTCCACCTGCTGGCTGATGAGGCGGCGTTGCAAGAACGCGTCGCGCGCCTGCCCCTCGAGCTCCCGGGAAATCAGCGCGCCAATCGCGCCCAGGGAGAGCAGAGTCGTGCTGATGGAAGCGCGGACCGAGAGCGGGCTTCCAACCTGGACCGCCTCGAGGAGATTGTAGAGGCTCAGCGACGCGAGGGTGTAGCCGATCTGCGTCACCGGCGTCATGCGCGCGACGAAGGGGCCCACGGTCACGAACAACACCGAGTACGAGGTGTAGAGGAAGAAACCGTCGCGCCCGGCGATGGCACCGATGTAGAGCACCACTCCGCTCGCGGCGAGCCCGTACACCAGCATCGCGAGCTGTCCGAAGCGAGCGAGGAAGCGGGAGCCGATGAGCGCGTACACGGCGACGGCAATCGGTCCGAACAACCCGTAGCGAACGAGCCACGCGCGCTCGTGAACCTCGGGCACCACCAGCAGGTCGTGCAGACCGTAAGACAGGAACACGAGCGAGGTGAGACCGATACTGAAGCGCAAATACCGCCGGAGCGCCGCCACCGAGTCGGCCCGGAACGCCCGCTCGAGCTCGGGGTCCACGAACGCCGACGTCCAGCGCTGCTTCGGGGCTGCGGTCATCACGGGTTTGTGCATGATACTCGGTCGCTCGGGCGCCCTGTCGAGCGCAGAGCTCGAATGGAGCGTGAGATCTCGACCCGCTGCCGTGTAAAGTCAAAGCCCAGTGCTCCTCGCGAGGTTCTCTCTCCCGCTCCTGCTCAGCGCAGCCGCCTGCGGGGCGCCGACTGCGCAGCTCGGCCCTCCACCCAAGGTGACGCCACGGACTCTGCCCCACGCCGCAGCTCGGCAGCCCCCTTGGCTCGCGGACGAGACGGACGCAGCCGAACCCACGGCGAGACAGCCTCAGGCAGTCCTGGTGCGGGGTGCGAGGCTCTTGCTTGGTGACGGTCGGGTCATCGAGCGCGGGTTCTTGCTGTTCGCGGACGGCAAGATCAAGAGCCTCGGCTCCGGCGATGGCAGTGCGCCGGCCTCGGCGCGGGTGCTCGACGCTCGAGGCAAAGTGGTCACCCCAGGGCTCATCGACACCCACTCGCACATCGGCGTGTATCCCGTGCCCCAGGCCCTGGCCCACCAGGACGGCAACGAGGCAACTTCACCCGTGACCGCCGGCGTGCGGGCGCTCGACGCGTTCTGGGCGCAGGACCCGGCGATCGAACGCGCCGTCGCCGGCGGGGTGACCACGCTCCAGGTACTGCCAGGCTCCGCGAATTTGGTCGGCGGGCGAGCGGTGACCATCAAACTTCGGCGGGCGACAACGGGCAACGACATGCGTTTTGCCGGCGCACCTGCCGGGCTGAAGATGGCCTGCGGAGAAAACCCGAAGCGGGTGTACGGCGAGCGCAAACAGACTCCGTCGACGCGCATGGGGAACCTGGCGGCGCAGCGCGAGGCGTTTCTCGCAGCGGCCAAGCTCCGAGAAGCCTGGCGCACGTGGCGCGACAACGACACACGGCGCAGCGACGAGTTCGGGAAAAAACGCGCGGAATACGCGGCCAAACGCCAGGAGCGCAGCGCGCGCCGGAGCTGGTGTCGCACGCAGACCGAGGCCAAGAAGAGGCGGCAATGCGAGGCCTGGGAGCGCGACTGGGCAAAGGACGAGCTCGAGGAGCCGCAGATCCCCCCCGAGGTGCTCCCTCCGGATCGGGACCTCGGCGCGGAGACGATCGCGGCAGTCCTCGACGGCAAGATCTTGCTCCACATCCACTGTTACCGCGCCGACGACATGACACGCATGCTAGCGCTGACCGACGAGATGGGCGTGAAGGTCCGGAGCTTCCATCACGCACTGGAGGCGTACAAGATCCGCGGCGAGCTGGCGCGACGCAACATCGCAGTCTCCACCTGGGCCGACTGGTGGGGCTTCAAGCTCGAAGCCTACGACGGCATCCCGGAGAACATCGCGCTCGTCGCGAGCGCGGGCGGGCGCCCGGTGGTTCATTCGGATTCCGCCGAGGGCATTCAGCGTTTGAATCAAGAGGCCGCCAAGGCACTGTACAGCGGCATTCACTCCGGCATTGCCATCGACCCGTCGCGCGCCATCACCTGGGTCACCCAGAACCCCGCGTGGGCCCTCGGCATCGAAGACCGGGTCGGGACGCTGGCCGCGGGGAAGGACGCCGACGTCGTGATCTGGAGCGGCGATCCACTCAGTGTGTACGCGCGCGCGGAGCTCGTTTTCATCGACGGGGTCTTGCGCTTCGACTCCAAGAGCCCGGGCCCCCACTCGAGCGACTACGAGGCAGCCCCATGAGGCTCGGCCGGCGTTCACTGCTCATCCTCTCGGCGCTCGGCCTCGCTCCCCGCACGGTGCTCGGCGCGCCGCCGCTGCCAGGAAAAACGCCAACGGCTCGCACGAGCGTGCCTCCGCGGCTGAGCTTGCGCGGCGCCCGGGTGCTCAGCGCCGACGCGCCGCCGCTGGAAGACTCCCTGGTCGAGCTCGACGGCGGCAAGATCACGCGCGTCGTCAGCGGCGGCGAGCCGGCCAAGGGCAGCCAGGTCATCGAGGCCAAAGGCATGACCCTGACGGCCGGCTTCGTCGATCTGGTGACGGGCACCGGCCTGATGGAGGTCGAGCTGGAGCGTTCGAGCCGCAACGCGGAGATGGCCAGCAAAAACCCGATCCGCGCCGCGTACCTGGCCGCGGATGGGTACGACCCGGCGGCCAGCGCCGTGGGGGTCACCCGCGCCGGCGGTGTCACCAGTGTGGGAGTCGTGCCGAGCGGTGGGCTGATCAGCGGCCAGAGCGCCTGGATCGATCTCGATGACGAGACCTCCACCACGAACGTCGTCGTGCGACGCCTCGCGCTACACGTAGGCCTCAACAACGCCTGGTATGAAGGGGAACAGGTCAGCGTCGGCGCCTCGCTGCTGGCTCTGCGCGAGCTGTTCGACGACGCCCGCGAGCTCAGCAGGAACCCCGGCGGGTTCGACAAGAACCAGATGCGCAAGCTGGTCGCCAGCCGGCTTGATCTGCGGGCGGTCGCTGAGTCGCTGGCCGGAAAACTCCCGGTGATCTTCGAGGTCGACCGCGCGGCGGACATCCTGTCGGTGCTCGAGCTCGCGCGTGCGAACAAACTCAAAGCCGTGATCGCTTCAGCGGCCGAGGGCTGGAAGGTGGCCGACGCCCTGGCCAAGGCCAAGACGCCGGTCATCAACTTCCCCCTCGACAACCTGCCCCGCACCTTCTCTGCCCGCTTCGTGCGCGACGACAACGCGGCGCGGCTCGCGGCCGCCGGCGTGCCGCTGATCATCGCGAGTGGAGAGGTCCACAACGCCCGCAAGCTCCGGCAGATCGCCGGCAACGCCGTGCGCGCCGGGCTCCCGCACGCGACGGCGCTGGACGCAGTGACCCGGGCGCCTGCGAGCGCATTCGCGCTCGACAAACGCTACGGCCGCGTCGCTGCAGGCCTGGTCGCCAACCTCACCCTCTGGTCGGGTGATCCCTTCGAGCTGTCGACCAAGGTCGAGGCCGTGTTCTTGCGGGGCCGCCGCGCGTCGCTGGAGAACCGGCAGACCGCGCTGTTTCAGCGCTACAAAGCCCCGCAGCGGTAGCCTCAGTCGAAGCTGACACCGAGGGAGAAACGCCCGAACAGATCCGCAGGGAAGAGCGGGCCGTTCAGGTCCACCTGATCTTGGGCCTGCCGATCGATCGAGATCAGGAGCTGGTTGTCGCACTTGTCGCTCGTGGCCTGGCTCGGCGAAGTGGCTCCGCTGGGAAAACAGCGCTGCTGTTTGTTCAAGTGGAGCCCGAGGCCGATGCCACCGGAGATGGTGAAAGCACCCCAGCGAGAGTGCGAGCCGAACATGAAAAACGCCTCGCGCTCGACGGTCTCGACCTTGTCGATCAAGCCCGCATCGTCTTCGGTTCGGTATTCGTACGCGTAGTTCGTCATGCCGACGCGGATCACGTAGCCCCGAAGCGGCTTGCCATCGAGCCAGAACCCAACGTCGACCGCCGCGCCGCTCATCGGACCGAGGCCGTTCGACTTCTGCCGCAACACGTCGGGCGCGCCACCCAGGTTCAAGGTCGGGGGTTTCTCGTTCGCAACGAAGACGGGCACCACCTCCACGGAGAGGAAGTTGAACAGCGCCACCTCGGTCTCGAACCCAAGGCGTCCTTCGAGCAGCCAGTTGAACGGGTCGACGCGCAGCGACCACGGCGGCATCTCGAAGCCATTGCCCGACGGCTTCTCGGGCGGCGGAGGCGGCGGCGCGCCGTAGTCGAGCGGCGCGTAACCGGGTTGCTGCTGAGGAGGCGGGGGCTCGGTGTCGTACGCACTCGCCGACGGTGGCGCTTGGGTGCCGGTCGGCGGCAGTCCAGCGGGCGCTGTTGCGCTCGGCGCGGGCGCGGGCGCGGGCGCGGGGGGCGGTGGCGGCGGCGCGGGTTCGGGTTCGGGTTCGGCACCCGGCTCGGGGGGCGGGGGCGGGGGCGGGTCGTCCTGCGCGGCGGCGGGCCACGCAAGACAAACTCCAGCCAGCGTCAGGACCAGTGGGAAGCGATGCACGGACCACGATCTAGGACCCGCTCGGGGCCGCGTAAATGTTGGCGGCGATTTCCCCGGTGATCGCTCGGGTCGAAGCCGAAGCAGGCGCGGGCTGCCGCCGCGCTCAGAACTCTGCGTTGCCCGGGGTGCGCGGATACGGGATCGCGTCGCGAATGTTGGCGAGCCCACAAACGTAGACGACGAGTCGCTCGAGGCCGAGCCCGAAGCCGGCATGCGGCACGCTGCCGTAACGTCGCAGATCCCGGTACCACTGATACGACGCTGGATTCAGACCAAAGGCCTGCATGCGCCGGTCGAGCAACTCGAGGCGCTCCTCGCGCTGCGACCCGCCGATGATCTCCCCGATGCCGGGCGCGAGCACGTCCATGGCGGCCACGGTCTTTTCGTCGGCGTTGAGCCGCATGTAGAACGCCTTGATCTTCTCCGGGTAGTTCATCACCACCACCGGCGACTTGAACTCCGCCTCGGTCAAGAAGCGTTCGTGCTCGGTCTGCAGGTCCATGCCCCAGCTGACCGGGAACTCGAACTTCTTGCCGCTCTTTTCCAGGATCTTGATGGCGTCGCCGTAGTCCACGCGGGCGAACGCTTGGTCCACGAAGCCCTCCAGCCGTTCGATGGCCGCCTTGTCGACCCGCTCGACGAAGAACTTCATGTCGTCGGCACACTCGGCGAGCACGGCGCGGAAGACGTACTTCAGAAACGCCTCGGCCAGATCCGCGTCGTCGTTCAGATCGGCGAACGCGATCTCCGGTTCGACCATCCAGAACTCGGCCAGGTGGCGCGCGGTGTTGGAGTTCTCGGCGCGAAACGTGGGACCGAAGGTGTAGACCTTGCTCAGGGCCAGGCAGTAGGCCTCGACGGCTAGCTGCCCGGAGACGGTGAGGAACGCTTCCTTGCCGAAGAAGTCCTGCTGATAGTCGACCTTGCCGTCGGGTGTCCGAGGCAGGTTGGCGAGATCGAGCGCCGAGACCCGGAACATCTGCCCGGCGCCCTCGCAGTCGTTGGCGGTGATGATTGGCGTCGCGATCCAGTTGAAGCCTTGCTCGTGGAAGAAACGGTGGACGGCTTGCGCAATGCAGTTGCGCACCCGCGTCACGGCGCCAAACGTGTTCGTGCGCGGCCGGAGGTGTGCGACCTCGCGCAAGAACTCCATGCTGTGGGCCTTGGGCTGGATGGGGTAACTCTCCGGATCGTCGACGAAGCCGAGCACCTCGACAGTCTTCGCCTGGATCTCGAAGGCCTGACCCTTGCCCTGAGAGCGAGCGAGGGTCCCGGTGCAGACCAGCGAACAGCCCGGTCCGAGGCGCAGCACGTCCCGTTCGTAGTTCTCCAGCGCCTTGTCGGCGACCACCTGGATCGGCGCAAAACACGAGCCGTCGCTGACGTGGAGGAACGAGAGTCCCGCCTTGCTGTCGCGGCGTGTGCGGATCCAGCCGCGAACCGTGAGCTCCGCGCCTTCCTCCACCGCCCCGGACAGTGCCTGTTTCACCGAATGGACAGCCATGCGCGCTCTTCCTCCAGAAAGGGCGCGGATGATAGCAAAAACCGCGGGCCATGGCCCCGCCCCCCAAGCTCGCGTTATCGTCCGGGCCCATGCGTTTCATGTGCTTTGCGATTCTCGCCATCGGGCTCACCGGCTGTGGCTCGGACGACTCGGGTGGTGGCGGTAGCGGCGGCAGCGGCGGGGGCAACTCCGGACCCTGGCGTCGTGACGCCGACTTGCCGACGGCGGTGACCGGGGCCGCGGCGGCGGAGCTCGGTGGAAAGATCTGGGTCGCAGGCGGTGTCGTCGGCGGTGCGGTGTCGAACGGGGTGAACGTCTACGATCCCGCGACGGACACCTGGAGCGCGGGACCGGAGCTACCCGCCGCGCGCGCGCAGGCAGCGATGACCAGCGTCGGTGGTGATCTGTATGTGATCGGCGGCTTCAGTGACGTCGACGCGAGTCCAGCCGACACCATCTACGTGCTCCCGGCGGGAGCGACGACCTGGGAGAAACGCTCGTCGCTGCTGCTGAACCGCGCGGCAGGGTACGCGGCGACGTTCGACGATGGCGTCTACGTCTTTGGCGGTGCCGGCGATTCGAAGCTGCTCGGCGACACCGTGGTCTTCGACCCCGGAGCAAATAGCTGGTCGGTGAAGGCCGCCATCCCGAGCCCGCGTCAGGCGTTTGCCGGCTTCGTGCTGTCGGGGCTCGTGTATGCCGTCGGCGGCACCACGGACAGCGGCGGAGTCACGAACAAGGTCGACGTCTACGATCCCAAGGCCAACACCTGGAGCGCCGGCCCCGAGTTTCCCATACCGCGCGACGACTTCGGCGCCGCGACCCTCGACGGGAAAGCCTACGTGGCCGGCAGCGACAGCGTCGGCACGGTCGACGTGTTCGATGGCACGAATTGGTCGAGCGGGCCGACCTTGCCCTCGCCTCGCAGCGGCGTCGCGGTGGTCGCAGCGGCGGGCCGGGTCTACGTGATCGGCGGCGAGCTTGTCAGCGGCGGCGGCGGCATCACGCTCGAATCCTACGCGCCGTGAGAGCTCAGCTCGCGTACGACACCGAGCTCAGACCCGCTCGCTGACGCTCGACTCGTGTGGTCGAACCCGGCTGCCGGACACGAGCGTTGCTCGCGCGGGATTGATCACGCTGCTGATCGCCTCGTCGAGCAGCGCGCGACTCTCCTCGGCATCGAGCCGCCCGAACGCGCGCGCCTCCGAGCTGGTCTGCCCGGGCGCGGTCGCCACGAGGCGTGCGAGCCCGCGCTCGAAGGCGGAGTCGATCGTCGCAGAGAGTGCCTCCCCCTCCCTGGCGAGTGCCCAGGCGACGAACGCCCATCCGAGCTCGGCGTGTCGCGCCTCGTCTTCGGCAATCAGCTCGAGCGCGCCGCGCACTGCCGGCTCCGTGGCGTGCTCCAGCTGTCGCGCGGCGGCCAGTGCGCCCACGGTCTCGGCGCAGCACGCCTCTTCCACGACTGCAGCCACGACATCAGCGAGCAACCGGCGCGGTTGCACGTCCGCGAGCTCGAAGGCGCTGGGACCCCACGCCTCGCCGCCGAACGCTCGGGCGAGCCCGAAACACAGCTCCGCGTGCCGCACTTCGTCCAGGCCGGCCGAGAGCGCGCGCTCCACGAACTCGGCCGGAGCACCCACGCCCAGCAGCTCGAGCGCGAAATTCGCAAACGCGGCGACGGAGGCGTGTTCGAGCAGCGCGTCGCCTTGCCATGCGCTCGCCAGTTCGGCAGCGAGGGCCGGCGGAAGCTCTCGTGCGCTGACGCTGAGCAACTCGCGCGAAGCACACCAAGCTTCCCCGCGCACCAACCTCGCCACACGCGGAACGCCCGCGATCAGCAGCGGTCGCCCGCAGGGCGCAATGGGACCGGTGCAACCCACGTAGCAGCACTGTCTGCCGTCGAAGCTGGGGCCGCGGCTGGCGTAGAACCCTTCACACGCGCCGCTCACGCGATTGCCCGAAAGACAGCCGTTGACGTCGTACTCCCCGGCCTGCGGCGGGACCTGACCGACCACCGCGTGCGGCTGGAAACACTTTCTGGTAGGATGCGCACAGGTCTGCGACGGGGTCGGCGGCGGATGCTTGGCCACGGGTGCCTGCTCCGGCAGCGGCGGCTGTGTGGCCACCGGCGGCGGCGCGGGCTCAGCAGGTGAAGGCTCCGAGGTCGCAATGACGGGCGGGCTGGGCTCGCCTTCCGTGGGCGCGATGTACACCGGGCCCGGCGCCGGCGGCGGGGGTTCGGGCCGCGCCGCGCTCTCGCCGGAGTGGCAACCGGAGACGAGCGCGGCGGCCGCACCCGAGCCGAGCGCGGCGACGAGCCGAGCTCGCAGCAACAACGCCGTGCTTTCGCCGCCACCCCAGCTGCGCGACATGCGCTCAGCCTTCGACGACGCGGATCCGCTTCATCTGCACGGGCGTGAGCGGGCGATCCCCCGCGTTGGTCTTGGTGGACTCGATCTTCTTCACCACGTCCATGCCGGAGATCACCTTGCCGAACACCGGGTGTTTGCTGTTTCCGGGCGTGAACCAATCCAGATACGAGTTGTGCACCGTGTTGATGAAGAACTGGCAGCTGCCGGAGTTCGGGCGGCCGGTGTTGGCCATCGAGAGCGTGCCGGGCTCGTTCGAGAGTTTGGCCGTGTGCTCGTCCTTGATCGTGCCCTTCGGGCTGTCGCCGGTGCCGGAGCGCGGGCTCTCCGGGTCTTTGCTGTGCGGACAGCCGAACTGCAACATGAAGCCGTTGATCACACGATGAAAGTGCAGGCCGTCGTAAAACCCGCTCTTCGCGAGCTCGACGAAATTACCCGCGGTGATGGGCATCTGATCGGTGAACAGCTCCACCGTGACGTCGCCCAAACTGGTCTCGAGAACTGCGGTCGGATTCGCCATGGCCCGGAACGCTAGACGATACGGCGGCGCATCGCCAGGCTCTCTGGCGCGCGTCGTGTCGGCCCGGACTTTTTCCGGCGCACGGGACTTGCCACAGGGGGACTCACGGGTCGGTGGTCAGACTCCGCCGTCCGCCGCGCCAGTGCACGGCGTCACATTCACGTTCCACGCGCCGTTCTCGCAACTCGCGGACGTCGTCACGCCGCCTTCGCCGCACGCATCGTAGATGCAAGGCGCAAAGCTGCCGGCGCAGGCGTCACAGGCCGCACCGCTCGCAGGGGGCGAGCCGGGGCAGAGGGCCGCCGGGGGATTGCAGCTGGGCGAAACGTCGACCCAGCTCTGGGCTTGGCAGGTGTACTCCGCAGAGCAGCACAACCCCGGAAAAGCACAGGTCTTGCCGGCGACGACGTTGCAGTACTGACCGAGCGTCGGCTCCACGCTGGGGCAATCGGCGAGCGGCGGCGGCGGCGGATTGCAGCTGGACGCACTGCCGAACACACTCCAACCCTCCGGCTTGCACGTCGCCTCCGTCGTCGCGGTCTGCCCGCAGCCGTCCGTGGAGAAATACTCACACACCGCCCCGACCTCTGGACACGCACTCCCGGTGGTCGGGACGCCCACCGGACAATTCGGCGGCGGAGGATTCGTGGTGGCGCCACCCACGCCCCCGGAGCCGCCCCCGTCGCTGGCGGTCGAACCGCCGCAGGCGCTGGCGAGGGCGGCAACGGCCACCGTGATGACAAAGGGCGAACGTGGTTTGGAGCGGCCTGACATGCCGGCCCTCCCAGCAACGGCCGTGCCGAGAGGTAGTAGCCAAAACTCACCGCAATTGTCCTTCGGGAGCGCCCGCATCTGGCCCAACCTGTGCCAGACCGGGACAGCCCCCGGGCCGCGCGGGCGAAATCGCCTGCTACCCTTCAGCTGGGGTGCGCACTACGAGGGGAACCGCCATGGACGAACATTTCGACGACGAATTGGAGATCATGAACGAACGGGCCCGGCAGCGCGTCGACCTGGATGCCGACGTTTTCGAGCAGCCGCTGAGTGTCCTGTGCCGCCGCCCCGCGGTGACACTGAACACCGACGCAACGGTGGAGCGCGCGGCCGCTCTGATGTGTGAGAACCGGATCGGCGCGGTGCTCGTCACCGAGAACGGCAAGCTGGTCGGCATCGTCACCGAGCGAGATTTGATGATGAAGGTCGGCTTGAACGGCGCCGACTGGCGCTTGCGCCCGGTCACCGAGCTCATGACGCCCGATCCCGACGCGCTCTTTCTGCACGACGCCGTCAAGTTCGTGATGAACCGCATGCACATGGGCGGCTACCGGCACGTGCCCATCGTCAACGACCTGAGCGAACCCATTCACGTCATTTCGCTGCGAGATCTGGTTCGTTTCGTCCTCGACCAGTTTCCTAAGCTCATCACGAACATCCCCTCGCGGCCATCTCGCGGGGCGCCACCGTGGGGTGGCTGAGCCGCTCCCGCTCACGCTGCTGATGGCCCCCCGCGTATTGGGCCGCGAACCACCTGCCGGTGTAACCTTCGCCGCTGCGTGCCCATGAGCCCAGGAACCCAATTCTGCCTCGTCGCCGGCCTGCTCGTGGCCTTGCTCTCCGGCTGCCAGGACGAAGAGAAGTGCACCAAGGCACGCCTCGCCACTGTGACCGACTGGGAGAAGGTCAAGAACGAGGCGGGGCGCTTCAAGTACCAGGGTGTCGTCGGCTACGAAGAGATGAACGCCGCCCAGAAGACCACTCATCTCGAGGTCTTCACCGTCGTCGAGCAGCAAGCCCAGCTCGTCTTCGAGTCCTTCGCGTTCAGCAAGATCTCCTGGACGACCGGGGTCAAGGCCCGCGACCGCGCGGTCAAGGAGTTCAACGGCTACTTCGACAAGGACAAATACGTCGGGTTCAAGGGGCTGCTCGACTCGGCGCAGAAGCGCTTCATCGAGGCTGAAGCGGCTTGCCGGTGAGACGCGGTTGGGCGGCGTCGATGCTCCTCGGTGTCTCGCTGATTGCCTGTGACGATCCGCGACCCGCGCTGCATCCCCCTCAGGTGTTCGACGTCGGTCTCCCGCGCAAGGCTCCCCCACTCCGCGAGTGTCGCTTCGATCCGGTGACCCGGGTGGAGGAGCCGAGCAAGTCCGGAAGCGACATGTGTTTCACCGCCGGCGAGGCCGAGCCGTGGTGGATGCGGTACCAAGCCGACGCCGAGCCGCCAGCGGTCGCTGCCGAGCCGATCGCGGACGCCGCGCCGCCCCCGCCAGCGTGTCCGAACGACATGCTGCTGGTCGAGGGTGAGTTCTGTCCGGACGTGCGTCACCGCTGCCTGCGGTACCTCGACGACGGCGTCCCGGGGGCATTCCTGAGCCACCACCGCTGCGCCGAGTTCGACAAGACCCCCCAGTGTCTGGGTGCGCGCGAGCATCGGCGCTTCTGCATCGACCGTGACGAGTACGTCGCCCCCGGTGCGGAGCTGCCGCTGGTCGACCAGTCGTGGACCATGTCGAAGGATCTGTGCGAGAGCCTGGGCAAACGTCTGTGTTTCGAGTCCGAGTGGCAGTTTGCCTGTGAAGGCGAGGCTCTCTTGCCCTACCCGTACGGGTTCAACCGGGACGCAAAACGCTGCAATCACGACCAGCAGAACCTGGAGCTCCGCGGCAAGCTCCGAGATCTGCGCGTGCCACCCGCTGCTCGTCCGGCCTGCGTCAGCCCGTTCGGCGTGCGCAACATGGTGGGCAACGTGGACGAGTGGACGATGCGGGATGGCCTGCACAAACCCTGGCGTTCGTCGCTGCGCGGCGGTTGGTGGCTCGCCGGACGTAACAACTGCATCGCCGCCACGACCGGTCACGACGAGTACTACTTCGGCGCCCAGACCGGCGTCCGCTGCTGCGCCAACGCGCTCTGACCGGGCTCGGGTCGGGGTTCACCGAACGGGCCTCGTCGTTCACACTCGACAGCCTACCTGCTCCTGCCACAATGACGGCCCATGCGCGCGGCCATCTGGGTTGTCCTCACACTCGTCCTTGCGGCGTCGGCTTGTTCGTCGAAAGAGACCGAGACCAAGCAAGAACCCGGACCGCGCTGGCAGCCGGGGACGGTCTACAGCACGACCCGGGCTGCGAGCGAGCGGGGGTTTCTGGACCGGCGCGGCTTGATCCACGCCCACAGCGTCTACAGCCATGATGCCTGCGACAACATGCCCAAGGACGACGCCGGCGCGATCAACGCGCCATGTTTGGCGGACTTCCGTAGCGGGCTGTGCAAGAGCCGTCACGACTTCGTGATGCTCACCGATCACAACGAGTCGTTCTCGACCACCGCTTTCCCGGCGACCCTGCTGTATGACGCGGATCTCGGGGACAAACTGCTCGAGCGCGGCGGCTCGCCGGTCGGCAACTGGCTGGCCTGCCCGGGCGGAGACGCTCCTCTCGTGATGGCAGGCAGCGAATCTGGCACGATGCCGGTTGGGATCGAGCGCCACGTCTCCGATTCCGAACAAGAGCGCCACGACGTGTACGGCGCAGCCACCGCCGAGTCCGTGGAGAAGTTGAAGGCCGTCGGCGCCGTGGTGCTGCTCCAGCACACCGAAGACTGGAGCGTGGATCAGCTGACGACACTCCCGGTCGATGGATTCGAGATGTACAACCTGCACGCCAACACCATCATCGGTGCTGGCGCTGCGATCGGGCTCATCGCAGATCTCAAGGAGCCAGAGCTCCTGCCTTACCCCGATCTGGTGATGCTACCGATCTTGAGCGAGGACAAACGCTACCTCGAGCGCTGGGGCTCGGTACTTTCCGGCGGCACGAAACGGGTGACCACCATGGGCACCGACTGCCATCGCAATACCTTCAAAGATCTGCTGCCCGACGGCGAACGCATCGACAGTTATCGGCGCATGATGGGCTGGTTCTCGAACCACCTCCTGGTCAAGCCCGATGCCTCGGGCGCCTGGGGCGATCTGGAGCTGAAAGATGCACTGCGGAGCGGCCGCCTGTACGGGGCCTTCGAGGTCATGGGTTTCCCCGTGGGCTTCGACTTCCACGCCGAGGCCGGCGGAGTGATCACGGAGATGGGCGGGGAGGTGCTCGCCAGCGACGCTCCCAAGCTCACCGCCACCCTCCCGGTCATCGAGAACCTGGACCCGAGCGCCCCGAAACCCGAGCTTCAAGTTCGGCTCCTGCGCGCAAAGACCGCCGGCTGGGACACGGTCTCGGAGAGCGCCGAGTCGCTCTCGGTCACACCGACCGAGCCCGGCGCCTACCGCGTCGAGGTCCGGATCAAACCCCGGCACCTCACCCCGCACCTGTCGAGCTACGCCAATCTCGCAGACAAGAGCTTCGTCTGGATCTACTCCAACGCGATCTACGTGAAGTGAAGCGGAGAGCCTCGGTCTGCTCGGGCGGCGTCACGCCCAGTCCGGCAGCACACCCTCGAAACACGTGATGGTTCGCGGCGCCTTCGCCGTCGACCGAAGGGCAGTGAGCGGTCGCTCCGGCGTGCCGGTGAGAACTCCCTCGCTCGGTTCCCAAGCGGGCACCCTGCCAGGGTCGAGAGCGTGCAGCCCACTCTGCAACGCATCGATGATGTAGGTGTGTCCCGCCACGCGGCAACCCAGTCGGTCCGCCAGACTGGCGGCGAAGTGCTGTCCGGGCACCGCGCCGAGGGTCTCGCAGGTGCGGAACCAGAACAGCGAGCCAGGCTCGACCCGCCGTGCGATGGCCGAGAGCGCAGCGGCGTGGGGGTCTGCTCGGCGGAGGGTCTGGACGTCGAACCGCTCGTCACCAATGCGCGCGTCGCCCCATTTTCCATGGCCCCAGAACTGCACCTCGGCCAGCGCCTGCTCCGGCGCCCAGGTGGCCACGAAGTCCAGCGCTTCTTGCCAGCTCGAGGCACCGAGCGCGCGGTCGATCAGTCCCCGCGCGCGGTAGAGTTTGGCGCCGGCCGACCAGACCATCGACAGCGCACCCGCCCGCCGATCGAACACCAGGACACGCACTCCACGCTCGGACACCAACCGAGTCTGCACCGAACAGCGGCGTTTCGTCAGGTGGCTCTGCTCCACGCCAGTGCTTTGAGCAGGAACCCGCCGTCCAGAGCCGCTTCATGGGCAGCAACTCGCACACCCGACTGCCACCGGCGCGACGACTCCGGGCTGCGCCGCGTCCCACCCCGTGTTACCAGACGCTGGCCGATGCGTGTCGCCGCTCTCCTCTGGTTGTGTGCCGCGGTCGCCTGCGTTGCCTGCACGGCAGAACCCGCCGCCACGGCCGAACCCGAGTGCACGCCAAACCAGTTCCGTGCTTGTGAGACCGACGCTTGCCGCGGAGTCCAGCAGTGTGTCGATCCCGGACGCTGGAGCCACTGCTTCTGCACCGTGCTCGACGCCTCGTACGCCGAGGCCAGCGACGGCACGACGGAGACCGGCCCAGCCCTCGATGCGGGCGACGCGGACGCGAGCGTCAACGCGGACGCAACCGCCGACGCGGCGGCTGACGCCGGCGGGGCTTCCGACTCGAACCCGGACTCGGACTGACTCGTTCCGGCGACGCGCCGCGAATGTCACCCGGCAGGCCCCGAACCGCGCTACGCTTTGGACGCGGGCTCCGCCCCAATACCGCGTGGTCCTGGATTTCCTCAGCCAGAACCGGCAGATTTCGAGCCCGAGGAATCGAATTTCCGTTTCATGACCGCTCAGGGCGATGTACCCGGCTCGATCGTCGACGCCAAGTACGCGTTGATCGAACAGATTGGCGTCGGCGGCATGGGCACGGTCTGGCGCGCGCTCGTTTATGGCGCGCAGGGCTTTCGGCGCACCGTGGCCGTCAAACGCCTGAACGAGACCTTCAACGAATACCCCGAGGTCGTGGAGATGTTCGTGGAAGAGGCCCGCGTCGGTGCCATGCTCAGGCACCCGAACGTGGTGCAGATTCACGATTTCGGCATCGACGCCGCGGGCCAGTACTACCTGGTCACCGAGTGGGTCGAGGGACTGCACTTCGGGGAGTATCAGCGTAGCTTTCTCAACGTGCCCGGGGGCGCTCCCTGGCCCCTCATCACCGCCATCGCCATCGAGGTGCTGCGGGCACTGGACGCGGCCCACTCGGTATGCAGGGAGGACGGCACGCCGGCGCCCGTGCTTCACCGCGACGTCTCTCCGCCGAACATCCTGCTCGACGTGACCGGGATCGTGAAGCTCGCGGACTTCGGCTTGGCTCGAGCGATGGACCGCGGCCGCATCACCCGCCCCAATGTCATCAAGGGCAAGCTGAGTTACCTCGCCCCGGAGATGCTCCGCGGCGATGACGCGACGGTGCAGAGTGATCTCTTCAGTCTGGGCGTCTGCCTCTGGGAGGCACTCGCCGGCCAGCGCCTGTTCGACGCGCCGACCGACATCGAGGTGCTCGAGATGCTGAAGGACCCGCGCGTGCCGCTCCTGTCGTACAAGCGACCGGACCTGCCCATGGGGCTGACCACTGCTGTGCATCGGGCCCTCGAGCGCGACGCGTCGCGACGCTTCGACTCGGCGTTGATGATGCTCGACGCGCTCCGAGAGGTGCTCAGGGTGATCCCGGAGACAACCTCCGGCCCCGTGCTGGCAGCCACCATCACCGCGGCGAGGAACCGCCTGCGGGCCCGGGGCACCTGAGTTGAACCGCAGAAAAGCCGCGAAATCCTCCAATAGCCCTAAATGAATTTGAAAACCGTTTTCAGCTACGCTAGGAAGCCCGCGTAACATGAACCTCGCCCAGGTCTCGCGCGGCCAGCTGTTCACCGTCGAACGCGTCGGCGGGCAGCGAGCGTTCCGGCGCAGGCTGATGGAGCTCGGTCTCGTTCCCGGCACTCAGATCGAGCTGGTCGGTGTCGCGCCGCTCGGAGATCCCATCGAGTTCCTGGTGCGCGGCGCCAGTCTCTCGATTCGCCGGGCGGAGGCCGCCGAAGTGGGCGTCGTCCGCGTCGAGGCCGCGCTCGACGCGGCCCCCGAGCTCACGCGCGTCGAGCCTGAGCTCGGCGCGCGGAGCGCAACGTGACCGCGCAGGCGTGCCACGAGCCAGAATCCGGCGACCGTACGCCCGACTCCGGGGAGCGCCTACGCCAGGTCGTCGTGGTCGGTAACCCGAACGTCGGCAAGACCACCCTCTTCAACCGCTTGACCGGCCAGAACGCCCGCGTCGGGAACTATCCTGGCATCACCGTCGAGCGCCGAGCGGGAACGTTGAAGCTCGGCTCCGGAGACGCCGACGCCGAGGTCGTCGACGTTCCCGGTGCCTACTCACTCGCGGCTCGCTCCCCAGAGGAGCAGATCGCGATCAACTCGCTGCTGGGCCTCGGTGGTCTGCCCAAACCGGCGCTGGCGGTGGTCGTCGTGGACGCCGGCCAGTTGATCCGCAACCTCTACCTGGTGCTGCAGCTGGCCGAGCTGCGGGTCCCCCTGGTGATCGCGTTGAACATGATCGACGAGGTGAGCGACCGGCCGCCGGATCCAGCGGTCGTCGGCGAGCTGTTTGGCGCGCCATGCGTCGCGACCAACGCCAAGAGTGGGCTGGGCATGGAGGCGCTGAAGCAAGAGATCGCCAAGATCTTGGCGGTTCCCCGCCCCGCGAGCGTGAGCATCGAATACCCCGCGGCGCTGAGGCCCGAGATCGACCGGGTGGCGGAGGCGCTGCCGAAATCGTGGCGCGGAAGCGTCGAGCGCGACCGGGCGCTTGGACTCTGGGCGCTCTCCAGCATCGAAGCGGAAGACGAGCTCGAGGGCATCCCGGACGAACTGCGCGAGCGCTGTCGTGACGTCGAAGAAACTCTCGGCAAGGACCACGACCTCGACCGCGATATCATCGGCGCGCGCTACGCCTTCTTGGATTCACACGCCGATCGCATCTTCGGCCGCGTCGCGAAACACCCGCCCAAGCGCGCCGGCTCCGCGCGCCTCGACCGCTTCCTCTTGCACCCGGTGTTCGGCTTCGTGGCCTTCCTGTCGATCATGCTGGTGACGTTCCTGGCGCTATTTTCCTGGGCGGACCCGGCCATCAAGCTCATCGAAGCTGCCTTCGGTGGACTCTCCAAGCTGCTCGAGGCGCAGCTGGCCGCAGGCATCTTCAGAGATTTTCTCACGGAAGGGGTGATCGGCGGGGTTGGCAACGTGCTGGTCTTCCTGCCTCAGATCTTGCTGCTGTTCTTGTTCATCGGCCTGCTCGAAGACAGCGGTTACATGGCGCGTGTGGCTTTTCTGATGGACCGCATCATGCGGGCCCTCGGGCTGCACGGTCGCGCGTTCGTGCCGATGCTCTCCGGGTTCGCCTGCGCGGTGCCGGCCATCCTCGCAACACGAACCATGGAGCGCCGTCGCGATCGTTTGCTCACCATGCTGGTCGTGCCATTGATGACCTGTTCCGCACGCCTGCCGGTCTACACCCTGGTAATCGCGGCGTTGTTCCCCGAGCGCACGTTGCTCGGATTTCTGCCGCTCGGCGCCGCGCTGATGGTCGCCATGTACTGCTTCAGCATCTTGATGACCCTGCTCGCCGCGGCGGTGCTCGGCCGCACCGTGGTGCGCGGACGCCGGGTGCCGCTGATCTTGGAGCTGCCCCCTTACCGCGTGCCCAGCCTGAAGAGTGTGCTCAGGATGATGTGGGAGCGGGCGGCCGTGTTCTTGAAAGAAGCCGGCACGGTGATCCTGGCCTGCACCATCGTGCTCTGGGCGCTGCTCTCATTCCCGCGCGGCGAGGCACCCGTCACGGCGCCCTTGGCCGCCGACGCCCCCGCAGAGACGCAGACACGACCCGCGCCCACGAAAGCCGAGGAGATCGCCGACCGCTCGGCGAGGCTCGAGCACAGCTACGGCGGACGACTGGGCAAGGCCATCGAGCCGGCCCTCCGCCCGCTGGGCTTCGACTGGAAGATCGGCGTCGGCTTGATCGGCGCGTTCGCCGCTCGGGAGGTGTTCGTCTCGACGCTGGGTGTCGTCTACGGTGTCGCCGGCGGCGACGAGGACACAGCACCGCTGCGCGACCGCATCAAACACGAAAAGCGGGCCGACGGTCGCCCGGTCTACTCCGCGCTCACCGGGCTCTCGTTGATGGTGTTTTTTGCCCTCGCCTGTCAGTGCATGAGCACCCTGGCCGTGGTTCGCCGTGAGACCCGGAGCTGGCGCTGGCCCGCGTTTCTCTTCGGCTACATGACCGTCCTGGCGTACCTGGCGAGCCTCATGGTCTACCAGGGCGGACGACTGTTCGGCTGGGGCTGAGGGAGCTCAGAACTGGCCGAGCACGCTGGCGTAGCCGCCGCCGCGCGTTGGCGCGACGTCGAACCGGAACGCCTTGGCCTCGGCAGGCGCTTCTTTTTTTCCGCCGGAGGTCACCAGCAAGTAGGTGGCAACACCGAGCGAGACCACGCCGACACCCAGGGAAATGTCAGCGAACAGGTACTTCTTCTTGATCGGATCGATGTCGCTGTCGCTGCACGTCTTCTTGTCCGCACACGCCAGGTTCTTCTCGTCGCTCTTGCCGGACAGAGCAAAGTACGCAAACCCGCCGATGCCCACGACCCCGACGCCGGCGAGCACGTAACCCAAGGTCTTGCTGCCCTTGACGTCGTCGGTGCTCAGGCTCGTCGAGCCGCCGTCGTGTGAGCCGCCGTCACCCCCGCCCGCTGCCGCGCCGCCGCCCTCGCCGTCATCATCCGCACCGCCGAAGACGACCTCGATGTTCTGGGCCTTCTGGCCTTCCTTCACCACGAACTTCAGCTCCTTCGAGCCGTGCTTCGCGCTCTCGAACACGAAGGTGTGGGTGCCAGGATCGATGGGGATCGCCTTGCCATCCAGCGCTTCCGCCAAGGTCTGGTCACCCAGCGTCACCTTGACGTCGGTGAGATCCGCGCCTTTTGCTTTGGCGCTGAACACCACGGTCGGGATTGCACCTTCGACCTCCGATAGCCACTTCGCGCAGTCCTTCTTGATGAAGGACGGGCAGCCAGATTGTGAACACGTGACCAAGCTCTCGCGTGCGGCGAGCAGCTTGCCGCCGCTCTTCTGCTCCTGGGAGGACTCGTAGGCCTTGGCGCACTCCGCCTTCGTGTCCCCGAGAGCCGGGCGTACGACCGACACCACTGCCATCGCCATGACGACGGCTGACCCACGAAGCAGCAAGGTGTGCATCAGCCGCGAGTCTAGCGCATCTTCTCGGCCCAATCGCACTAAACGGGCCGGCCGGACCGCGGCGCTACATACAGCCGGACTTCACCCGGCGAACGCCGCCCTTGTCGATGTAAAATGGGGGATCACAGTTGTCGCCTGCCGCCGGCTTGGGCGGAGTCTTCACGGGCGGCTTCCACGTGCCGCCACCGGTCCGGGGCGGGGGTTTCGCCGGCGCTGCGCTCGCCGATGCTTCCACCTCGGGCAGCTGATCGACGGCCACGATGGAAGGCGACGGCGCGAGGGACGGGTCCGGCTGTGCCTCCGTGGCCGTGGGCGCCGCGGTCGCCGTGGGAGGCGCTGGCTCCATGGGCAGCACGTCGGGCTGCTGTCGTTTGCCGATGTAGATGGCAACGACGGCCAGGAGAGCGATGGCCAGTGCACCGGCGATGCCGACTAGCGCGGCGAACATTCCCGTGCGCTGCGGTGCAGGAGCCTGGACCGCGCTCATCGCGCTGACCTGAGAGGGTCCCGTGACGTACGACGGGACGCTGTTGCTGGGGCGCGAGACGCCGGTGACGTGGGAGACCTGCGACGGGGAGGTCGTGGGCTCGCCCTGCGGCCCCACCACCGGCCACTGCGCCGGAACCGGCGTGAAGGGCTGCGAGTGGGACGGATGCGAACCGTACGATGGCGTCGAGGTGGGAACCGAGTCGACCGCGCGAATGTGTGCGAGTGAGCCGCTCTCGATTTCCGCGACTTGTCGAGCGCGTTTGCCGATGGTCTCTTCGCCTACCCGCTCGGCCCACTCACCGACCTCGCGCGGCAGCGCGATGGGGCCGGCTTGTTCGAGCGCGATGGCAAATTCGCGCGCGCTCGACCAGCGGGCATCGATGTTGCGCTGCAGGCCCTTCATCACGATTTCGTCGAGATGGGCCGGCACGGTCGGCTCGAGGCTGGATGGGATCGGGATCTCGGCTTCGAGCAGCTTGGTCAGTACCTCGCCGGGATCCTCGCCGTCGAACAGGCGCCGCCCGGTCAGGGCCTCCCACAGCACCACGCCAGCCGCGAACACGTCGGTGCGGCGATCGACGCCCTTACCCCGGAGCTGCTCCGGGGCCATGTAGCTGACCTTGCCCTTCATCTGACCGTCACGGGTGGAGGTCGCGCGGGCCGCGGCTTTTGCCACGCCGAAATCGAGCACCCGCGCCACGCCATCGGTCCCGACCAAGATATTCTGGGGGCTGACGTCGCGATGCACGATGTTCAAAGGTTCGCCGCGTTCGCTCTTCGCCTCGTGCGCGGCGTGCAAACCGTGCAGCGCGCCAGCCATCACTGCCACCGCGATCCGCGGGGGCACCAACTCGCCGTTTCGGCGCGCCGCGCGGATCAGCTTGGAGAGCGCTTCACCGAGCACGTACTCCATGACGAGGAAGACCTCGTCGTCGAGCGGGACGACGTCGAGGGTCGTCGCGACGTTCGGATGCTGGATGCGCGAGACGAGGCGTGCCTCGTCCAGAAACATCGAGACAAAGTCGGGGTCCTTGGCGAACTGCGCGTGCAGGCGCTTGATGGCAACGAGGCGCGAAAAGCCCACCGCTCCAACCAGCCTGCCAAAATGCACCGTGGCCATACCGCCCGCCGCGATCTCTCCATAGAGGGCGTAGCGGCCGACGATGCGCGGCTGGGCCATCGGCACGGGTTGCGCTTGCATCAGCCTCCAAAGCCTATCAGATGCAACTAGCCTCTGGTAATCACAGGGCGAAAATGCCTGCGTCCTCAACCCACATCCGCTCCGACGCGTCGCGGCGCGGGGGTGCGCCCGGCGGCGAAGGACGCAAGCTTCCTCGCGAATTCTATGCTCGCTCGGTGCTGGAAGTGGCCCGAGACACGGTCGGAAAGCTGCTCGTCCACGAGCTCCCGGAGGGCAGGCTCGTGGGTCGCATCGTCGAAGTGGAGGCCTACCGCGGCCCGGAGGACCTTGCGGCGCACAGTGCCGGCGGCCGCCGAACCGCACGCAACGAAGCCATGTGGGGCGAAGCCGGCCACGCCTACGTGTTCCTCGTCTACGGCATGCACTGGCAGTTCAACCTCGTCACCGGGCGCGTCGCCGAACCCCATGCCGTGCTGATTCGCGCCGTGGAACCCATCGAGGGTCTGGAGCAGATGGCACGACGACGCGGCGTCGCGGCCACCCGCCGCGAGCTCAGCAACGGACCGGGGAAGTTGTGCGCCGCCATGGGCATCGACCGACGCCACTACGGCCGCGATCTGACGGGGAGCGACGGCCTCTACCTGGCGGACGCGCCGCCCACCAAGGTCGTGCGCGCCCGGCGCATCGGCATCGACTATGCGGGAGCATGGGTGAATCGCAAATGGCGCTTCCTCGAGCCCGGAAACCCTTACGTGTCTCGCCCACCCGAGGCTAGGCTGGCGCCAAAGTGACCGTGCGCACCCCTTCTCAGAGGCCGGCTCCGCGGTCTCAACCGCCAGCTCCGCTGGAAGTTCGGCGCGGGCGGTTGAGCACGAAGCGCATCACGCTCGCGGTGTCCGGAAGCATCGCGGCCTTCAAGGCGGCCATCGTGGCGCGCTTGCTGGTCACGGAGGGCGCGGCGGTGCAGACGTTGTTCACGCGCTCCGCCAGCCAGTTCGTCGGCGCGTCGACCTTCGCGGGCATCACCGGCAAGCCGGTGCGCTCGGACATGTTCGACGCCGCGGTGGCGGGCGAGCTGCACGTGGACATCGCGAGCAAGACCGATCTCTTCTTGGTCGCGCCGGCCACGGCGGATTTGCTCGCGCGACTTGCCCAGGGACGCGCGGACGACCTCGTGACCGCGACGGCGCTGTGTTCGACCTGTCCACTGCTGGTTGCACCAGCGATGCACCCGGCAATGTGGTCGCACCCAGCGACCCAGCGCAACCTGGCCACCCTCGCGTCGGACGGTCGCGTCGAGCGGGTCGGGCCGGTCTACGGGGAGGTTGCATCCGGCGAACACGGCATCGGTCGCATGGCGGAACCGGCGGAGATCTTGGCCGCCGTGTTGGTCACGCTGGCGCCTCACGATCTTCGGGGCCGACACGTCGTCGTCAGCGCGGGGCCCACCGTGGAAGACATCGATCCGGTGCGTTTCCTGGGCAACCGCTCCAGCGGCAAGATGGGCTTTGCGCTCGCCGAGCGCGCTGCAGCGCGTGGAGCTCGCGTGACCCTGATCGCGGGGCCCTGCGCTCTCGCCACACCGTACGGCGTGACGCGCGTCGACGTGCGAAGCGCCGTCGCCATGCGTGGCGCGGTATGGCAAGCCCTCGGACCCGACCTCGGCGCTGCCGATGCGTTGATCATGGCCGCGGCCGTGGGCGACTACCGCCCAACGGAGACCCGAGCCACGAAGCTGAAACGCGGGGGCGACGGCATGAAGCTCGATCTCGTGCAGAACCCGGACATTCTGGCGGAGATTGGCGCGGCCCGCAGCGGGCGGCGGCCGGTGCTCGTAGGGTTCGCGGTGGAGGCGGATACGAACGAAAAGGTCGTGGCCTACGCGCGCGCGAAGCTCGAGGCGAAGAAGGTCGATTTCGTGGTGGCCAACCACGCCGACGACTCGTTCGGCAAGGATGACAACCGCGCAAGCCTCGTGACTCACGACCGCGTCGAACCGCTACCGCGCACCAGCAAACTCGAGCTGGCGGATCAGATCCTCGCGCTCTTGGTCCGGCGGCTGGAAGAGCGCTGATGCAGCTCATCGCGCTGTCGGTGCTCGTCATCGCAGGCGCCAGCGCCTGGGCATTTCGGCTCGACCTGGCCGGAACCTGGAAGTTCTGGGTCGCGCTCGGCGTGCCGTACGGTGCGCTCGCATTGCTCGCCCTCGGCCGACTTCGACAGGACGGGCGCTTGCGCGACGTGCTGCGTCCGCGCTGGGGCGACCTCAGCCTCGGGGTGGTGACGGGAGCGATCTTGCTCCTCGGTTCACTGGCCGCGCGCAGCACGCTGGCGCCAACCAACACGGCGCGGCACCTGTGGTTCTTGCGGCTCTACGCCCAGGTGGGCGACGCCGAGACGGTGCAACGCTCGCTCGTCTACACCTCGGTCTTGCTGTTGATCATCGTTGCCGAGGAGCTCGTCTGGCGTGGAATGGTGCTCGACGCCGCGCAGACCCGCTTCGGACCCCGGAGCGGTTGGTTGGTTGCCACGCTGGCGTATGGCGTCGCGTACGTGCCGACGGTGTTCGCGCTCGCGGATCCCATCGCCCACGAAAATCCACTGCTGGTGCTGGCCGCGCTGGGCTGCGGCCTGGTCTGGTCGTTCACCGCCAAGATGACCGCCCGGCTCCCGCCGGTGATCATCTCGCACATCGTGTTCACGTATTTCTCGGTCGTGCAGTTCCGCTGGCCGGGGATGTGAGCAGGTCGTGGCGAGCCTGCGGACCCGGCGTTGGCTCTCGGCATCCACCCTGGTGGCGTGCATGTTGGGTTTCTTCGCGGCCCTGCGCCAGACCGACGACGATCTCGACGGTCTGCTCCAGCTCGGCTACCTGTTTGCAGGCATCCTCGTCCTGAGCACACTGGCCTTTGGCCTCTCGGTCTGGCTCTTGCGCTGCCCCCGTTGCGGCGCAAGCGTCATCCGATCCGCCACCCACTCACTCGGCGAAAAGTCCGTGGTCGAGACCTTGGTCACCTTGCTCCGGCGGGTCGTTTGCCCTGACTGTGGCTATCGGGAGAGTGACGGGCAGGACTGATGGCACTCAGCGCTGATCGGCCAGCTTCGGTTTTTCCCCGACCAGCGTGAGCTCGGCCAGGCGGTCCGAGAGCGCGACCTTGCCGGTCATCAGCTTGCCCTTGAGGTCGGTGACCTCGATCGTCGACTTCTGGAGGCGCTCGCTGATTTCCTCCATCTTTTTGGCCAGGTGTCGGCTCAGTTTGTCGGCTGACGCCACCCGCCGCAGCGTCACGAGCTGAGCGTGGATCTCGTCGATGCGCTCGCGATAGGTGCTCATTTGCGACTCGAGGGTCGAGACCCGCTCGCGGGTGTCACTCATCTCTTTGTGGAGCCGAACGATCTCGTCCAGCTGCTTCTGGAGCTCGGCCGAGAGCGGCTTCGAGCGGCGCAAGAACAGCGCCAGCGCGTCGACGCCGGCGTCGGTGTTGATGTCCACTGATTTTTCCAGCGGCTGACTCTCCTCGATTTCCAGCTCGATGGCCGCCCGTGGCGGCACGCTGATCGGGAACAGATACGTGCCCCGCAGCTTCTCGACCTTCACCTTCGAGTCGCGCAGCTTCCAGCCGGTCGGCACCGCGTGGCGGATCCAGACCTTCGCCACCGCGTCACCACGGTTCGACAGCGAGAGCTTGGTGCGTCGAATCGTCTGCGCCTCGGTCGTGACGATGCCGCGCTGAATGGTGACCAGCCGGTCGATCTCTTCCCGGGTGTCGACGACGGGCTCGACCAAGAGCTGGCGGTCGAGCGCGAACGGGATGAACGCAGAGCTCTTGGGGGGGATCGGCTCACTCAGTCCCTCACCGAGAAACTGCCCCGCGGCGTACACGGTGAAGGGACCGGACTCGAGAGTGTGCTGACTGGGATTGTCCAGCCGCACTGCCCTGAACGCAAACCGCTTGGACCCGCGGGTCGAGACGGGATCGTAGTAGTAGACCTGCTCGCCGCGGGTCTTCTCACTCAGCATGTTGACCAGCGCCGAGCTGTCCTTCTTGATGCTGAGGGGCGCCGGCGCCACGAACAACGCGCTGCCGATGGGCTCACCCGCGCTGGCAGCTCCGCTGCTGCCGGGCGCAGGTCGAGCCGCCTGAGCCTCGGCCTTGGCGCTGACCAGGCGCACGCCATCACGAGCCGAGGTTTTGTCCGCGGCCACGACCTCGATCTGCGCAGCCTTCACCCCGTTCTTGAGCAGCTCGTTGCGCACCGTGTTGGCCCGCGCGAGGGCCGCCCCCTTGCGGTCGGTCTCCGTCGGCTTGGCGTAACCCTCGATGCGGATCCGCTCGCCGCTCGCCCGCAGTTTTTGGGCCAGATCCGCCAGCTTCCCGCCGGCGTCCTTCGGCGGCTCGAGCGCGAGCCGGCGCGCTCCTCCAGCCTTGTGTTTGCTGGCGACGCGAGCCCCATCGGGCTGCACCAGCCCTGCCTGCAGCGTGGCGGGCTCGGTCTCTTGCTGCGCATTGAGGTGTTCGAGCTCGTCCAGCCTGAAGTTCCCGACGACCGCGACCGCGTCGCCGGCAACCGCGTACGGTGAGCCTCCGGTCGGCGGTGCGAGGGCGAGCGCCGGTCCTTCGTTGAGGGTCTCGCGCTCGACGTAGCGCACGCTGTGCAGATCGAATTTGAACGACAGCGCGGAGGTGCTGCCCACGCCGACCGTGACACGCTCCCAGTCCTCACCGGAGACGTTGTCGACGACGGCCCACGCCTCGAGCTTGGCGCTCCCCTTGCCGTCGAGCTCCACGCGGTAGCTCGGCTTCCAGGCGGGGCTCTCGGTCACGTAGGTGATGGCGACGTCGCGCGACGCGTCCTTGGGCAGCACGATGGCGAGCTCGACCCGGTCCCCGGTGCGCACCAGCGTCGGGAACGACACGGGTAGCGAACGCCCGGTCTTGCGATCGCGAATCGTCAGCGATTTCAGAAAGTCGTCGACGCGCTCGGCCGGAACGTTCAGCACGAGTCGATCCCCGTCGACCCGAGCGTGGCGCTCGAAGTAGGCGACACCGCTCCGATACACGATGACGCGCCCGAGCTCCGCGTCCGTCTTCACCGGACGCGACGACAGGCTCGCTCCGCACCCACCGACCGGGAGCGCCAGCAACATCAACAGCCCAATTCGACCTCTGAGCATGGAAAACCTCCTCGGGCGCCTCACTCCCCGCTTGGGGGCGGCACCGGCATGGGACACGTTCGACTCGTCCCGCGTTGGGTACGCACCAGAGCCGCATTCGATCTTGCGGCCGCGTGACCCTGGACTAAGAGGTCGGACATGAAGTTTCTCCACGCCATGCTGCGGGTGCGTGATCTCGACCGGGCGCTCGACTTCTTCGTGGGAGCCCTC
This sequence comes from Myxococcales bacterium, assembly GCA_016706225.1. NCBI lineage: Bacteria > Pseudomonadati > Myxococcota > Myxococcia > Myxococcales > Myxococcales bacterium. The sequence continues at coordinate 883,737 of JADJKB010000005.1, read as the reverse complement.
GGGCTCACGGAGATCCGGCGCCGAGACCACGAAAAGGGGCGCTTCACCCTGGTTTTTTTGAGGACCCCCTCAGCCGACGACACGGCCGAAATCGAGCTCACGTACAACTGGGATCAGCAGGAACCCTACGGCGGCGGGCGCAACTTCGGGCACCTGGCCTTCCGAGTCGACGACATCTACGAGACCTGCTCGAAGCTCGAGCAGCGGGGCGTCGACATCCTGCGTCCTCCGCGCGACGGCCACATGGCCTTCGTGCGCTCACCCGACCAGATCTCGATCGAACTGCTGCAACGCGGTGACCCCCTGCCACCCCGCGAACCCTGGTCCTCACGCCCGAACCAGGGCGAGTGGTGACTCTTCTCCGCTCCGTTCTGTTGCTCTTTTCTCTGCTCCCCTCTGCTCAATCCCCGATCTTCCCCCCTTCCGCCTTCCTGTAAGTAATTCTCAACTCTCCCACAAGCCGCCCTCTCGGACGGCGGCCGACCACACTCTCAGCGCCGCACGCAGCGCTCGTCCGCGACACCCGGCGCGCGCACGAAGCTGTGACCGCTGACCGGCGCGCCCAGGGGCAAGAAGCTGAGCTTCTGATTTGCGCCGCTGCGCTCGACGCGCAGCTCGACCGCGACTCGGGGCGAGCCCGCCCGGAACGCGAGCTCGACGACGTGATCTCCCGCGCGCAGTCCTGCGCGTTCGGCGGCTGAGCCCTGCGTGACGCGATTGACCGTCCGCGGCAAGAGCTCCGCGGGGCCATCCAGCTCGAAACCGAGCGCAAAGCTCTCGAAGCGCGCGGGCTTCACGCCGAAGCACGGACCCAGGGCGTCGCCGGGCAGTGGCTGGTTTTTTCCCGCGAGGATCTCGTCGCTGAAGACGCGCGCCGCCCCGGGACCCAGCTCGCGCTCGAGCGCGCTCGTCCACGCCGACTCGGGCAACGGGCCTTTTTGTCTTTGCGCGTCGGCGTAGAGCCCACGCAGCAAGGGGTCGAAGGAGCGCTTGCCCTTCGACTTGGCGCGGATCAACGCGTCGACTCGGGCGGCGTGGCGCGCGCCACGCGCGACGAGCAGCGCCGCCACGGCTGGCTCCGAAGCTCGTGCGCCGAGCTCGGCGTTGCGCTGGTTCCGGAGCTCACTCGTCGCCACGATGCGCTCCATCTCGTTGGCCTCGGCCAGGTACTCACTCGGGGTCAACAGGCCGAAGCGAAAACTCAGCTCACGCGCCAGGTAGCGCGAGACACCCTCGACGAACCAGAGCGCCTGTCCTGGCTCGCGATCGCCGTCCGGGCCGATCCAGAGCATGGGCCCGAGCCACTCTCGGAGCAGCTGGTGGGCCAGGGACACCCGCACGGGCGCGCCGTAGGGCTCGTTCACCGAGACCTGCAAGAGTGCGCTGGCCGTCCGGCGTGCGACCGAGAAATCCCCTGCTTTTCTGCTGTCGGTGAGCAGCAGCAGCGTGAAGGGTGTGCTGGACTTCTCGCCCAGGTACTCCCGCGCCGCCGTGCGAAATGTCGCGACCTCGGCGGCAACCGAGCGCGGATCGAAGCTCGTGTACCCAAGCCACGCGACCTCGTCGTGACCCTCGGGGCCGTCGAGGACGGCGTGACCCATGGGGCCGGCGATGAAGAAGCAACGACGGAGCGCGGCGGCCGAGAGCTCGAGCGTTCGCCGCTGCCCGACCCCGAGGCTGGACGCCGCGCGAGCGTCCGGACCCAGCGGCTTGGTATCGATGACGACGGTCGTCGGCACACGGCGCTGACTCCAGGCCACGGGCAGCGCCAAGAGCGACTGCCCGGCCGCCGCAAACCGGTTCGGATCGGACGCCACGCGGAGCTCGCGGGTCGAGAACGCTTCCGCCTGGCGCAAGTAGACCAGCTGAAGCGGCGGGTGCACGGCGCGACGGAAGCTGAGCGTGGCCGCGCCGCCGCGCGCGTCGATGTCGACGGGAAGGATGCCCTTGCCGTCGCGCGCCGTGACGCCCTGCAGCGAGCTCGGCGTTGCATCGGACAACAACCAGGCGCGCAGCTCTTCGGGCGGACCCGCTGCTTCGATCACGACCCGCAACGCTGGCGTCGGGTCGAAGGTCTGTGACAGCTCGAAGGACAGGCGCGGCGCGACGTCAACCGGAGCGATGGCCGGCGGTGCGGGCGGTGCCGCGCGGGATGGCGGCGTCGCTTGGCTCGGCGTGGCGGAATGCGGCGCACAGGCGCCGAGGATTGCTGCGACAATGCAGCAGACTGCGCGGCCTTTTTCAGCCACCGGCGATGCGCGCGAGCTCCTCGTCGGACACGTCGAAGTCGGAGAACACACCCTGCACGTCGTCGTGCTCGTCGAGCGCATCGACCAGGTTCAGACACACCTCGGCGTCACGCCCGGCAATGTCCTTCTTGTTCTTCGGCACGTAGGCGATCTTGCTCTCGCCCAGCGGCAGCCCGGCCTTCTCGAGCGCGGCCACCACCTCGTACAGCTGCTCCATCGGCGTGTAGACCGTCCAGACGTCGCCTTCATCGCGGTAGTCGTCGGCTCCGGCCTCGACCGCCGCCTCCATCAGCTTGTCCTCGCCGACCTCAGCCTTGTCGAGGCTGATGGTGCCGAGCCGGTCGAAGGCCCAGCCCGCGGTGCCGGAGCTGCCCAATAGTCCGTTGTTTCGCTCGAAGATCTTCCGCAGCTCCGCCACCGTGCGATTGCGATTGTCGGTCATGCCTTCGACCAGAAACAGCGTGCCGCCAGGGCCCGTGCCTTCGTACAGGACCTCGTCGTACGAGGCGCCTTCGATCTCCCCTGTGCCGCGCCCGATGGCGCGCTTGATCGTGTCGGCCGGCATGGCCTGACCCTTGGCGTCGTTGTACGCCTTGCGCAGGCGCGGGTTGGCGTTGACGTCCCCGCCGCCAATGCGCGCCGCGGTCACGAGCTCACGGATGAGCTTGGTGAAGAGTCGCCCTCGAGCGGCGTCGAGCGCGCCCTTCTTGCGTTTGATCGTGGCCCACTTGGAATGCCCACTCATGAATCGAGTCTCCGTCGCGTTCGACCGCGGACCGTGCACCGGTCCGGGACGGACTTCCTACCACAGTCCCAGGCCGCCGCGATCACCCTCGAAGCGGCGTCATTGAGTCAAGAACCAGTCGATCCCGCGGCGGACCTCCAGGTGCAGGTGGTCCTTGTGCCTTCGGTCGTAGTGCGGGCTGAGAATCAGGTTGAACGTGCCGAGCTCGGCGAACGCACAGACCAGCGCGCGTAGCGCGCGCGCCTTTGGCTGACGAGGCGCGGGTGCGCCCTCTCCGCAGGTGCGCGACCCCACGCCGTGGCCCTCGAAGTCCCTGAGCACGTTCAACACCTGAGCATCTCGCTGCACGAACTCGACGATGTCGACGGCGACGCCGGCGGCGTGCCGCCAGCCACGGCGCTGAGCCCAGCGCCCGCGATGAATGCTGTTGTACCGAACTCGCGCCACCCCGCGGTCAGCGACGACGAGCGCAAGATCGTCCAGACCGAGCAGCAGTCGGCAGTCCATCACCGGCCCCTCCTTCGGTTGCTGCACGGTTGGGTGATGCATCTCGAACACGACGCCGCGCAGCGGCCCGGTCAAGCGCACCGGCGTGTCGATGGTCGGGACGCGCGGGCCATGAGTGAACGGCACACCGCGCACCGCGAGCTCGGCCAGACACTGCTCGGAGTCCTCGGCGTGGTAGCGCAACGCACGAAAACGCTCCGGGCGTTCGGGGAAAACCACCAGCGGATTTCCGGCGCGCGCTCGGGTTGGCGCCACCACGAGCGCGAACACGAACACGGAGAGCAGCGCGAGCCGACGCATTTTCAGCCCGGGAGAGTCTCGCGATTTGAGCCCAATTTCGAGCCTCGACTGGCACGTCGCGCCGGACATGGGAGATTTCAGTTAGCTACCGTGCTCTTACGCCTCATCGCCGCCGGCGCATTTGCGTCGTGCGCGGCCCTCGCTGGATGCCGCGCGGTGGAGGACTCACCCCGCCTCGCCCTCGGCAGCGGGCTCACGGAGCCGGGTCGCACCCTCGCGCGCAGCCTGCGGCTCGGCCGCGCAACGAGCCAAACGCCAGCCCAATTCCGACCCGACGCCCGCGCCATGGACTGCAGCGCGGAGTGGGCACGGGTCGAACGTCTCGACGCACTCCCCGGCACACCGAAGCTCGGATCACAACGCGCAGAGATGCTCGCGCGCGCCAAGGGTGAGCCGGTTTTTTTCGTGAGCGCACCGAGCTACGAGAAGTCCGACAGCGCGGTGGTCCGCGGTTACCGCAGGGCGCTCACTCAGGCGCGTTTTCCCTGGGAAACCCTGCGTCAGATCAAGGACCGCTTCCCGAACGCGCCGCGCATCGGCCGGCAGGTCCTCCTGCGCGACGGCTACTTGTACGCGGAATCGGCGGATCTCGGCTGGGCGCTCTGGGACGCCATACGGCTCGAGCACCTGTTCGACGAACCGGCGCTGTGGCTCGAGCGAGGCAGCGCGCGCCTGAGGATCACCCGGGATCCGAAGCGCGGTTACGTGTACGCGGACGGACCCGACGCGGGCAAACCCGCGCGCGTTCTCCTCTTCGACCGGGTGGGCGTCGAGGGAGTGGACCCCGGCCCAGCGTTGCACCGCGACGCGCGCAGTCTGGCCCACGAGCTCGGCTTCGACCGCATGACGGTCGTGCGCACCACAGAGAGCGCCATCTTGGCGAACCTGCGCTTCGGCGACGTGTGGGTGCGGAGTGTGCTCGCGAGCGACGGCGCCCACCTCAGTCGTCGCTGTGAGATCGTGGAGGCTGGCAGCCGCGCGAAGCTCGACGCGGCTCGTGCCAAGTCGGAGGTGCGCGCGCGGGTGGTCGCCGCGCTGCAGCGGGAGATCTTGCGGGCGGTCGACGAAGAGCTGCCGTTCGACGAACCCAAGACCGAGTGGGGACAGCAGGACGGCCACCTGCGAAGTCACTGGCAGAAGGCCTACGAGAAGGGCGAGAGCCACTACGCGTTTCAGAGCGATCTTTACCCGGTTTTTCGGCCGGATGGGCGGGTGGCGCCACCGCAGGTGTGCATCGATTTCGTGACCGAGACCCTCGAGCGCGCGAGCGGTACGTGGTGGCGCCCGCGCGGTGAGCCACCGGGAAGGGATCTCGGCGGCCTCGATTTCGAACCGCTGCTCGGCGACAGCCGGCGCAAGGTCACGCGCTTCATCACGTACACGAAGGAGCATCCGGAGCAGTTTCAGCACGAGCTCCTGCCGACTTCGAAGCGTCTCCCGTATGTCTTCAAGCGGCAGTTCTACCGACACCTGGCCCGGGAGGCGGATCACTACGCGCCGGGCACCATCGTGGTCATCCGCGGCTTTGCGCCGTGGGACCACTACAACGTGCCGCACTACCACACGTTCTTCGTCTACGAGTCGGACCCGCTGACTGGGGTGCCGATGCTCCTAGCGGGCAACGCCGGCAAACCTCGGGTCCAGACCTGGGAGACCGTGATGAGCCGCGCGCCGCAGCGCAACATCGAGTATCGCATCACCCCGAACATCGACTGGCTCGCGAAAGCGATACCAGATGCCGGCACGCCCCGCGTCGTACCGCCACTGGTCGAGGTGTTCTAGCTCCCAAGCCAGCTCGGGTGTCGTGTACGCTCCTCTCCGATGACGAAGGTGTGGCACGACGACGACGAGTTCTGGGCGCTGGTCGAGCCGGCGCTGTTCGAAGCGAGGAATCTCGGGACCGAAAGCGACGTCGACGGTGTCTTGAGGCTCAGCGGCGCAGCCGTGGGCGCGGAGGTTCTCGACCTGGGTTGTGGGCCGGGGCGGGCCAGCCTCGAGCTCGCGCGCCGCGGTTACCGGGTCACCGGCGTGGATCGCACGCGCGTCTATCTGGACCGCGGCCGCGCGGCGTCCAAGCACGAGAACCTCGGCGTGGAGTGGGTCGAGGACGACATGCGACGCTTCGTGCGTCCCCTGGCCTTCGATCTGGTGACCAACCTGTTCACCACCTTCGGTTTTTTTGCGGACGAAGCCGAGGAGCGCGCGGTGGCGGCGAACATGGCGGCGTGCCTCAAGCCCGGGGGACGCGCCGTGCTCGAAATGGCCGGCAAGGAGATCATCGCTCGCATCTTCCAGCCGCGGACCTGGATGGCGGGCGGCGGCGTGGAGCTGCTCGAGGACCGCCGCATCCGCCCGGGTTTCGGCTGGGTAGACACCAAGTGGATCTTGCACCGCGAAGGGCGACGCCACGAGTACGAGCTGAGCCTGCGCCTGTACTCCGGGGTCGAGCTGACTCGCCTGCTGCTCGGGTCGGGATTCTCCCGCGTCGAGCTGTTCGGCTCCCTCGGCGGCGGCCCCTACGACAACGAGGCCAAGCGACTGGTCGCCGTGGCGTACAAGGGCGACGGGCCTGATCCCGGTGTCCCGGCCCCGTGAACCCGGGTTGTGTTCGTGATCGTTCGCGCCCTCGGCGATGCCGTGGATCCCACGAGCCCTGCGGCGTGCGCGGGACCTCAGCCTGCGGTCCGCGGAGGATTCGATCACTGGCACGTGGCGTGCTCTGTGAGCCTGCCATGCCGAGGCGTGGGCGAGCGATGAAATCGATCCTCTTTGGCGTCGTTGCCTTCGCGAACGTCGCCATCCTGACCAGCCGCGCAAATGCGGACGACTCGGGCATCGAGCTGTTGGTTGGCGCGGACGTGAGTTATCGCGGGACCACTTCGGTGGATCTCGCCAAGGTCGCAGGTGCAAGCGGCTACGGCACGGCGAACGATCAGAGCCCGGGCGCCCTCAGCTTCGAGGTCAGCGGAGGGATCTTGTTCGCGCCGCCCATCGAGCTGCGAGCGAACGCCTGGATCGGTGTCGGCGGGCTCGCGCTCGCGCAGGTCGAACGTCGTTACTTCGGTGCGGAGCCAGAGCAGATCGGCTCTTCACTCAGCGTGGGCGTGGGGGGTAGCGGCCGCTACGCACCGCTGCTCCTCCCCAACCTGCGGTTCCTGGTCGGACCAGCGGTGGACGTCAAACGCATGGCCGCGTCCTCACCGGCAGGCGCTGCGCGTCTCGATCTGGTCGGCGTCGGGCTCGATGTTGGCCTCCGCTGGCAGACCTCGACCCTCGGACAAAAGACCCACGGTCACCTCGAGGTGATGGCCCTCGCTCGGCGCGACATTCCGACGGCGGTCTGGGTCGGCGCGAGCCAAGACGACGTGTACTTCCGCGGGGTGGGCGGGTCGAGCCCCGCGATCTACAGCTTTGGTTTGAGCGTGGGTTACGTCTTTTCGTTCGAATCCACACTTTGACGGCCCGGCACGGGAAGATCCCCGCATCCGGGCACGTAGGTCGGGTGCCATGGAAATGCCCGATTCCACCCCCGAACCCGTGCGCCGCACGGTTCGAGGAACGATCGTCGGCATGCCCGCCGTGGTGCGCGCACCGGTGCGCCTCGGCCAGCTGTCGTCCGCCACGCTGCGCAGCGTGTACTCCCGTGAAGAGGGTCCGTGCTCCGATGCATTCCACCCAGAGCGCTGGAGCACGCCGCCCGCTGCGGGTTTGTCCCCCATCATTCCTTGCGACGAGCCCGAGGAAGACGACCAGGTCCAGGTTCGCGCACGGAGCACGACCCCGGGCGCTTCCGCTCCGGAGCGGCCCCCTGTGGAGCTGGAGCTGCAAGCGACCGGCCCCACCGACCGAGCGGCCGAATTGCCCGAACCGCCGACCCTGCGCTGGCAACCGCCAGCGGCCGCGTCGCCTCAGCAGGGGTATGCGCCCGAGCCCGTCGCCTCAGCTCCGGCAGAAGATCCCATTCTGCTGCCGTTCCGCTCGCGCGAGCCCGACGCAAACCGACCGCTGCTCCTGCTCGCGGGCGCCGTCAGCGCCGGGGTGCTGCTGACGCTCGTGACGGCGCTCTGCATCTGGACGTGAGCACCGCCCCCGCGCTCGCGGTCAGATCGGTGGCAGATCGCCGCACGCCGCGTTGAGGCATGCCTTCAAACAAACACAGCTCCCGCTGTCCGCCGCACAGCCCGCCAGCGCGTTGCCGAAGCCGAAGCCGGTCTTGCCCGCATCGCACTCGGACTGACAAGCCGCGTCGTCGCAGAAATCGAAGGGGCTGATCACACAACCCGCGGCGCAGAGCTGCTTGTAGCCGGCGCAGGTCTTCTGACAGTCGATGCTGGTTGGCGGAAACGAGACGTGGTTTCCGCCCCCCGCACAGCTCCCCATGCCGTTCGGAGGCACGACCGGGGTCGTGCACGTTTCTCCAGCGGCGCCACCCGTTCCGGCGCCGCCTCCCGTCCCGCCGCCTGCTCCCCCGCTCCCCCCGGTTGCCGGGGAGCCGCCGCTCCCGCCGTCGTCGGAGTCCGAACCACAGGCCACGAACAGCGTCAGCAACACCGGAACGAAGAGTGGGGAGCGCACGCCAGGAACCTCGCTGGCCTGCGCTCTACCAGCTCGGTGACCCGGCGCCACGCTCCCCGTCATCGATGCGCCGCACGCAACGATTGATTCCAGTCATTCTAATGGCGCAAACGTCGCGGCGGCCTCATTCTCTGGACCTGGGCTCGCGGACGAGCCAAAGGAGGCGCGATGTTCGGCAAGTGGAGTGTTGTCGGTCTGGTGGGACTACTGGCGGCCTGCGGTGGCAAGGCCAGCGCGGATGATGGCGGTTCGACCGGCGGCCAAGCCGGCGCGGCGGCGGGCGGGCAGGCTGGCGTTGGGGGGTCGGCTTTCGGTGGCCAGGCCGGCGCCGGCGCCAGCGCGGGAGCGGCCGGCGGTGGAGCCGGTGGCATGGGCGGGACCGCGAACACGGGCGGCTCCGCCGGAGCCGAGTGCGTCGTCAAGGGGGATGGCTGGGGCGACAACGTCAACCCGACCTGTTCGGATCTGTCGGTGCTCGGCGTGAGCGAACCGGTGGTCACCGGCGGCGGGGCGAACGGCAGCGTCTCCGCCGGCGATAGCTTCAACCTGGCGGTGGTCTTGAGCGAGGTCGCGGGCGAGGGTTTCTCGGTCTACCCCGGCGTGAAGTTCGAGAGCGACAACGTCGGCGTCACCATCAAGGAGAACGACTGGTATTACGCCATCGCCGCCTGCGCGAGCTACGACGCGAGCGCAACCGGCAAGGTCGACCCGAGCGTCGCGCCCGGGACCGTGGTCACGCTCACTGCGCGGGTGGCCATGCTGAACAACGATTGTCCCAGCGCGCCGTCGCTGAAGGTCAAGCTGACGATCAACTGACGCTCGCGGCCGAACCGCACGCCCCGCGCGGCAAGCCAACTCAGCCGTGGAAGCCGGCGGTGGCGAACTCGACGATCTGATCGATGATCCTGCGTCCCTCGCGGACGAACAGATCATTGTGGTGAGCCCCTTGGACGCGGTTCAAGGTCGCCGTGGGGAACGCGCCGGTCAGGCGCTCGCCCATCGAGAATGGAATGACCTCGTCCTCGCTGCCGTGGATGACCAACACGGGGAGCGATAGGCCGGGCGCCTTGGCGAGGTTGTCGAACTTGTCCCGCACGAGCCAGCGCGTCGGCAACAGGGGCAACGTCGCCGAAGCAACGTCAGCGACGCTGGTAAAAGGCGAGATCAACACCAGCCGTGCGCCGTGCCCCCGCTTTGCCATTTCGACAGCTACCCCGCTGCCGAGGGACTGCCCCTCGAGCACCACCTCCGGGCTCGGGACCCCGAGACCGTTGTGCAGATGCCAGAGGGCGGCCTCCGCGTCCGCGTAGATGGCGTCTTCGGAGGGTTCGTACTCCTTGGCCAACCCATACCCGGGGTACTCGACCGCAAAGAACCCGAGACCGGCCCGACGAAACGACCACGCCAGCGGGACGAGCCCGGCGAGCTCCTCGCCGTTGCCATGGAAGTGCACGACCGTCACGCCGGGCTTTTTCGTGGGCGGGACGTAGAACGCGTAGACGGTCCGCCCGCTGGGTGCCGTCACGCGGGTCATGGTCGCGCCGTCCATGCGCGGTTCCTCGGCCTGCTTGGGGGCGGGAAACAACATGCGCCGCTGTCCGAGGTAGGCGAGCAGCGTGATCGCGCCGTACACACCCAGCACCACGCCCACACCACCCAGCACTCGCTTCACCGCCCTCAAGAGGATTTCATCGTAGAGGGCCAGGGTCTCTCCGGCAACCTCGCCGCGATCGACGAGCCGACGTGATGCCAGTTCGACTTGACGCCCCCTCCCCACCCCACCTTACTCCCGCGCATGGCGCTCCGAGAGCTAGACACCGCAACAACGACCACGATCCTGAACTCTTTGCTCGAACACGAGCTGGCAGGGGTCGTGCGGTACACCCACTACGCCCTGATGGTCACCGGGCCGAACCGCATCCCCATCGTCGCGTTCATGACCGCGCAAGCTCAAGAATCACTCTTGCACGCCCAGCAGGTCGGTGAGCTCTTGACCGGGCTCGAGGGGCATCCCTCACTGCGCATCGCGCCCATGGAAGAGACCCATCAGCACTCGACCCGGGCGCTCTTGCAGGAGAGCCTGAACCACGAGCTGGACGCGGTGAAGCTGTACAAAGACCTGCTCGGGACGGTGGAGAACGCCAGCATCTACCTCGAAGAATTCGCGCGCACGATGATCGGCAACGAGGAGCGCCACCAGATCGAGCTCAAGAAGATGCTGCGCGACTACGGCTGAGGGCGAGCTCACTTCTTCTTGTACGGATTGGCGGCGAAGGGCGAGGCGCCCGTCGAGGGCGGCGGCGCAACCGGTTGGCTGCCTCCCTGTACCGAGCGCCTGGGGAACTCGAGCGACAGCACGTCGCCGCTCGCCGGGACCTTGGTGCTGATGCGGCGGCCGTCCGCGGCCACGGCCTCGACGCTGGAGCCAACCGCCGGCCGCTCGTCGAGCTCGACCGTGGTCTGACCGGGTCGGACTTGAAGCGTCTCTCCCGCGATCTTGAGCGTCGCGATCGCGGCGTTGGCGCGCAGCATGAGCTTCGGCGCCGGCGGCGCGACGGAGACGACCGGCGGCGCGGTGGGTGCCTCGGTCGGCGCTTCCGTGGGCGGCGGCGCTGTCTGGGGCTGCGAAACGGCCAGCACGGGCTGGACCCGGACGGGCTCACTCGGCGAACGCCGGACTGACACCAGGATGATCAGCATCAGCATGGCGCTGATGAGCAGACCGCTTACCACGCCGATGACGGCGGCGCGGTTGCGTCGATCGGCAAGCAACGCAGCGACGCGCTTCTCGACGGATGCCGTGATCGAGGTGGTACCCAGCGGCGCCACCGCCTCGCTGTCTTGCTCTTTCCAAGCGTAGGTTGCGCCGGTCGTGTCCTCGCGCGGGTGCTGGGGAACCTGCTCCGTTTCGGTCACCGCCGTCGCGGCACGGAATGCGCCCGACGGTGCGTCCAGGCCGGTCGAGGGGGACACCACGTTCTCGCGCATCGCCTCGCCAAGCTCTCCCAGCTGGCCGCGCAGGCGCCTGATCTCCTCGATCTTCTTCTCGCGCTCGAGCAGCTTCGGACCGATGATCTGGCGCACGAACTCGGCGACTTCGGCGGTGTCGGCGACGGGAAAGGCGCCCAGCAGGCGGCGGCGCAGGGCGTCTGCACTCGGGCAACGCTGGCCGAGGTCGCGAGTGATCGCCCACGAGAGCGCGTCGTCCAGCTCCTGGGGCAAATCAGGTCGAACGCTGCGCAAGCGCGGCGGCTCTTCGTTGACGATCTTGAGCAGCGCGCCGATTTCATCCTCGGTGTCGTAGAGCCGCTCACCGACCAGCGCTTCCCATGCAACCACGCCCGCGGCCCACACGTCGCAGCGCTGGTCGACCTTCGTGCCGCGCGCCTGCTCGGGAGCCATGTAGGCGATCTTGCCCTTGATCTTGCCGGTACGAGTATGGCCCGCGGTGTACGCGACCTTTGCGATGCCAAAGTCGGTGAGCCGACTGACACCATCGGTGCCCACCAGGATGTTCTGGGGTGAGAAGTCTCGGTGCACGACGCCGAGGCTCTGTCCGCTCGAGTCCTTGAGCTCGTGGGCTGCGTGCAAGCCAGCGAGCGCTTCGACGACGATGCGCAACGCAATCGGCTCGGGGATGGGCACGCCCGCTCGTTTGGCTGCGCGCCGCAGCGCCGAGAGGTTGTCCCCCTCGATGTACTCCATGACCAGGAAGAGGCCGTTCGGATCCTCACCGACGTCGATCACCGGCACCACGTTGGGGTGGCGGATCTTGGCGACCAGCTTGGCCTCCTTGAGCAAGTCGGCAGCGAGCTGGGCATCCGCCTCCGCCGTGCCGTGGATCATCTTCACGGCGACGTAGCGCTGGAAGCCGCCGGACCGCGCGGCCACGCCCAGGTAAACGGTGGCCATGCCGCCCGCACCAATCGGCGCGAGCAGCTCGTACCACCCCACGCGCTCCGGGAAGGGCGCCGAGATCCTGGACACCGCGAAAACTATATCACCGCCTCCGGGAGCGTCGCGTTGACCTCGAAACTCGGCCAGTTAGACTGTCCGCTGGAGTCACGGACGGCATTGGACCACCCAAGAACCGCGTGGGCTGGACTGCTCGCGGCAGCAGCGCTGCCAGCATGTTTGGGGATTTCCGAGGTCGATACCCCCGGGAGCGGAGGGGCTGGAGGCACGGCGGGGACCGTAATCGCCAGCGGCGGCTCGTTTCCCAGCTCCGGCGGCAGCGGGGGCAGCGGCATCGACGGCTCGGCCGGCGCGGGCGGAACGCTGGGCGGCGGAGGGGTTCCGTCGGGCGGGGGCACCGCCTCCGGCGGCGCGGGCGCATCCGGAGGCAGCGGCGGTGGCGGAGGGTCCGGGGGCACTGGCACCAGCAAGCTGACGCTCTTGCCGGGGTCCGGCCTCACCGGCGATGGGTTCCTCGCGCAGCCGGGTCTCTGCAACAAGACGGTCTTCGATTCGTACAGCCAACCCAACTACAAGGCGATCCATGTCGGGCGCGACGTGCCCTGTGGCAGCGTCGCGACGTATCGCGCTTTCATTCGCTTCGATCTCTCCAAGTTGAGCAGCGCGGTGCTCAGCGCGAAGTTGCGGCTCCACTACTCGTCGACCACGAACCCGACGGCGGCCGTCTCGCTGCTCGGCATCGCTGACTTCGGTCAACTCTCGTCGCAGGTCTGGAGTGCGGCCAAGGGAACGGACTACGGCACGCTGCTCACACCAACGAGCCCGCTGGGATGGCTCGAGACCAGCGTCGTCGACCAGGTGAACAGCGCAATCTCCAGCGGAGGCGGCGTGGCGTTCGAGCTCAGGTACCAGAACGAAGGCGAAGACCCCGGGGGGAAGTCTCGCTGGTACGGCTTGGTTGCAGCCGACAATGGCTCACTCGGCCCCGAGCTCGTCGTCACTTACTGAGCTGCGTACGAAGATGTGCTCCAATACCTAGCCAGGAGGTTCCGGACATGCGCCGTATCGCAGTCTTGACATCGGGGGGCGACGCGCCGGGGATGAACGCGGCCCTTCGCACCATCGCCAAGGTTGCCGCCGTCCGCGGCATCGAGGTGGTCGGATTCGAGGACGGCTACGACGGGCTGATCGACGGTCGGGCCCGTGCACTGACCCGCGCCGGGGCCGACGGCCTGGCCACCTCGCTCGAGCTCGGGCTCGCAGGAAATCTCGGGGGAACCTGGCTCGGCAGCTCGCGCTCCATGCGCTTCATGACCCCCGAGGGACGCGCGGAAGCCGCCAAGCGTCTCGACGGATTCTCAGGTCTCGTTGTCATCGGTGGCAACGGCTCGCTGACCGGCGCGCACAAACTCGCCGAAGAGACCGGCGTGCGAGTGATGGGGGTGCCGGCCTCCATCGACAACGACGTCGGGTGCACTTCGACTGCCATCGGCGTCGACAGCGCACTGAACGTCATCGTCGAGGCGTGTGATCGCATCAGCGATACAGCGCGCTCCCACCGCCGGGCGTTCATCGTCGAGGTGATGGGGCGCCACTCTGGTTATCTGGCCATGGCGTCGGCAGTCGCCGTTGGCGCCGACGGCATCTTGTTCCGCGAACAAGGGCGCAGTGAGGCCGAGCTGGTCAAGTCGGTGGCGGACGTGCTCCGGCGAAGCTTCAGCCGAAAGGGTGACAAACGTCGGGTGCTGATCATGAAGGCCGAGGGCGTCGAAATCCCCTGCACGCGGCTGGTGCGACTGGTCGAAGCCGAGCTCCAGACCGATCTTCCCGAGGTCGAAGTGCGCGCGACAGTGCTCGGTCACCTGGTTCGTGGCGGCAACCCGAGCTACCAGGATCGCATGGTCGCTGGCAGACTCGGCCTCGCCGCGCTCGAAGCCTTGCTCGCTGGAGAGACGGATCAAATGGTGGCCTGGCTCCCGCAGCAGGTGGTGGGCGGTGTGCAGACCTCGGATCCCGCGGTGCAACGCTTCACGCTGCCGCGGATGCTGGAGGAGACACGCGCGATGTTGGATGGCACGAGCGAGGTCACCCGCTGGCGCGTAGCGATGATCGAACAGCTCGAAGGTGCCCTGGGCCTTTGAGCCCGCATGCTCCAGACTGGGAGCGAAGATGTTGCCGCCGCTCCGACCGGGCACGAACTTCGACTGCTACCGGCTGAAACAACGCCTGGCGTACGGCAGCATGGCCGAGGTTCACCTCGCCGAGCGCAGGGACGCCGACGCGGCGGACGCGCCGGTGGCTGTGAAGATCCTGCTCCCGCACCTGTGTGAGGACGCCGCCCTCCGGGCGATGTTCGCCGAAGAGGCCCGCGTCGCCCGAGCGCTCAGCCACGAGAATCTGCTCTCGGCACACGACTCGGGGGAGGCCTCGAGCCGACCGTTCTTGGTGATGGAGTACCTGAGCGGAGCGACCTTGCACGAAATCCGTGAAGGGCTCGCGCCGTCGCGTTCGCCGCCCGCGCTCGATGTCGTGCTGGCCCTCGGAGAGCAGATCTGCCGCGGGCTCCACGCTTTGCACGAGCTTGTGCGGGACGGCACGCCGCTCGGCCTCGTGCACCACGACGTGAGCCCCGAGAACATTCTCGTCACCGACGCCGGTGGGGTGAAGGTCTTCGACTTCGGGCTGACCACGGCGGGCGGCCCGGGCGGCGAAGGAGCCCTGCGCGGGCGGGCGGCCTATGCGTCGCCCGAGAAGGTCTCCGGAAGGGCGGTCGATCGTCGCGCCGACGTGTTCGCGGTGGGCGTGCTGTTGTTCGAGCTCGCGACGGGGCGGCGACTGTTCAAGCGCGCGACCGAACCCGAGACCCTGCTGGCGGTGATGGATGCGGAAATCCCGCCGCCGAGTCAGCTCCATCCCGACCTGCCACCGGCGTTCGATCGGGTGCTCGCCGGAGCGCTCGCGCGCGACCGGGGTGAGCGCACGCAGACCGCGGCGGCCCTCGGCGATGCGCTCGCCGAGGTCGCGACGGGCCCCGCGGATCTGGCCGCCTTCGTTCGAGAATTCACCCGGGATTTAGGCTGAAAACGCCGGGCAATGTGGCCCCGAACCGGGCGACTTGGCGGCACCGGTTCCAGGCACGACGACGCATCGATCAACCCGCGCATATAATCTGCGCCGTGGAGGAGACGGAGGCGAAGAAGCGCATCGGGGTCGTGCTGTCGGGCAAGTGGCGTGTGGACGCCCTGCTCGGGATCGGCGGCATGGCGTGGGTCTACTCCGCGACTCACCGCAACCAGAGCCGCGGCCGAGCTGACTAGGGCAATACCAAGAGCTCCGTCGCGGCCAAACCGACGCGCGCTGTTCGGGGCATGCGCTGACCGTATCGCTTCGAGCGCACAGCTCTGCGCCGCGGGCCAACTTAATGTCTTGAAACCACCCACAGTGTGGGATAATGTGCGCCTGTCACCAGCCAAGGAGCCTCAATGCGAAAGCTTTACGCGGCCTTAGCGGCATCGGTCCTCACTGCTGCCTGTTCCGTCGAGAGCGTGCCGGATGCGGAGGGGCCCCCGCCGGACGCCGAGAACGCGGGCATCGCCGCTCCGGGCAAGGCCGACTCGACGCTCAGCCAGTGTCAGGTCGACGCGGCGCTGCTCTTCGCCAATGACCCAGGCGCCGATCTGACAACGTTGCGCGCGTCCGGAGTGCACTCGCTCGCGGCCAAGCACATCGTGCAGGTGCGCAACGGCGCGGATGGCGCGCCTTCGACCGAAGACGATGTCGTGTTCGCTTCGCTCGCGGAGCTGGACGCCGTGCCGTACGTCGGCCCAGTCGCCCTCACGAAGCTCGCGTCCAAGGGCCAGGCCCATTGCCCGAGTGGCGACTATCCCGTCGCTGAAGTCATCTTCTCACCGCAGCCCACGCGCGAGACGAGCCACCTGGCCCGGGCAGTGCAGCTCATCGACGCCGCGAAGACGTCGATCGACATCGCGATGTACAGCTTCAGCGACGCGGCCATCCTGGACGCGCTCGGGCGCGCCCGCGGCCGCGGCGTCCTGGTGCGCTTCCTCTTCGAGCCTGCGCGCGGCGAGGCCAAATCGCCAGCTGGGAGCAAGTCTGCTCAGATCGAAGGCAAGGACATCGATGTCCGCTTCATCAACAAGATCATGCACCACAAGTTCATGATCGTGGACGGCCCACGCACGAGCGCGTTTTCCGCGCTCGACGCGACGCTGATGACGGGCAGCGGAAACTGGTCGAGCTCGGCGGCGACTCGCTACGACGAGAACACGGTCGTGCTCCGCGGCGCGCCGGAGCTCAACTTGGGTTTCCAGCGCGAGTTCAACCTGCTCTGGGAGAACTCGCGAGACTTCGTGAGCGGAACCGCGCGCGAGCCTGAACAGAGCCTGCCCATCTCGGGTTGGATGCAGGTCGACGCGGCGGCCACCGCGGCGGCGTTCACCAGCGACAATTTCAAGCTTTTCAGCTCGGCGCTCGGCCCCGGATTCAGCGTGCTGCCCGAGAAAAACACCGTGGCTGACGTGCTGGTAGGTCTGATCGGCGAGGCCAAGCAGTCCATCTGGATCGCCTCTGGACACCTGCGCTCGCGCCCGGTGACGGAGGCGCTCCTGGCCAAGGTCGCCGAGGACCCAAACCTCGATGTCCGGGTCTACGTCGACGGACAAGAGTACGTTTCGGCCTCGACCAGCGGGATTGAAAAGCTCGGCTTGGGGACCTGCCTCACCGCCGCTGGCGAGAACGAGACCAAGCGGCAATCCTGTTACGACAAGGACTTCCACTGGTCGTACCCGGTGTCGCAGGCGGGAGTACCGCTGCGCTTCAAGCAGTACGCCTATCGCTGGCATCACAGCTACGCGCCGCAGATGCACCACAAGTACATGATCGTCGATGGCACCGTGCTGGCCTCCGGGAGTTACAACCTCTCCGACAATGCCGAGCACGCGACGATGGAGAACATGGTCGTCTATCGCGGCGGCGCCTTCACCGGACTCGTCTCAGCCTTCGCCGCCAACTTCGAGAATATCTGGGATACCGGGGTGGCCAGCGGCAGCTACGAGAACTTGCTCGACGAGGTGAAGAACGGCACCGGTCCGGTTCCGCTGGTCTACGAGTCGATGGCGCTCGACCACGGCCAGGTCACGGCGCTGAAGGCGGCCATTCGCGACGCCTGCCCCGAGGTCGATTCCCAAGACTACCGCGAGCACCCCGAGAAACACCTGAGCTGCCCGCGTTGACGGGAGGCGCGCACCCCCACCCGTCATCTCGACTTCTCCCTCGACGCCGAGGTGCGGGACCCGGGCCGCGAGTTTTTAGTTGACACTCCGTCAGCTAACCGTTAATTGACACTCCGTCAGCTAATGGCGCGCCCCGCAGAACCCGAAAAGCGCCAAGAAATGGCTCGAGACGCCGTGGCGGTGCTCGCCCGGCTCGGCCTCGGCACGCCCATGTCCCGCCTGGCGGACGAGCTCGGGGTGAAGCGCCCAACGCTGCACTACCACTTCCCGAGCCGTGCCCACATCGTCGAGGCCGCCCTCGAAGAGCTGCTCACCGAGCAGGCGCTGTTCGTGATGGAGCGAGTCAACCAGCACGAACACCCCATCGACCGACTGTTTGCTCAGCTCTCTGCAGTGCACGCGTTTCATCACGGTCGCGAGGGGCGGATCGCGTTCCTGAGTCAAGCCATCGCCGCCAGCGGCGAGCGTGTGACCGAGATCATCGACGTCGGCAATCGGGTGTTCGAGGCGCAACGCCAAGCCGCCGTCGAGCTGCTCGAGCAAGGCATGGCGGACGGCACCGTCGAGGCCTGCGATGCGCAGGCACTCATCAGCGTGATTCGCGCGCTGACGGACGGCCTGGTGGCGCAACGCGTGATGACCGACCTGGATCTCACTCCAGTACACGAATTCATTTGGACTCACTTGCTGAGCCCCCTCAAGCGAACGCGAAAGAAGAAATCATGACCACCTCATTTCCAGAAGCAGGCAAGGGTCGCGATGAAGTGCTGGCCGCCATCACCCAGGCTCGCGCACAGGATCTAAAGAGCGACGGCCGCGCGTTCGCGTTTGTGTATGACCCGGGCGAAGAGGCTCGGGAGCTCGCTCGCGACGCCTACGCCGCGTGTATGCCCATCAACGGGCTCGATCCCACGGTGTACCCGTCGGCCCGCACGCTGGAGAACGCAGTGGTCAAGGCCTGCCTGGAGCTGATGCACGCTCCCGAGGGCGCCGCGGGCACCGCCACCGCCGGCGGCACCGAGAGTGTGATGCTCGCCGTGAAGACTGCCCGGGATTTTGCCCGAAAGAACCGACCCGAGGTGACGCGGCCGAAGATGCTGCTGCCGGTCACGGCTCACGCCTGTTTCCACAAGGCGGCGCACTACCTGGGAGTCGAGGTCGTCAGCGTCGACGTGGATCCGGTGACCTTCCGGGCCGACGTGGAGGACGCCGCGCGGAAGATGACCGCCGACGTGATCTTGGTCGTCGGCTCGGCGCCGAGCTACGCCCACGGTGTCATCGACGACATCCGCGCTCTGGCAGCCCTCGCTTCGAAACACGGCGTCCTGATGCACGTGGACGCCTGCGTGGGCGGGTGTGTGCTGCCGTTCCTGCGCGAGACGGGCGTCGCCGGTCCGGACTTCGACTTCTCCGTCGAGGGTGTGACCAGCATCTCGATGGATCTCCACAAGTACGGCTTCGCGCCGAAGGGCATCAGCATCTTGTTGCAACGACGCCGCGAGCTGCGCGACGCGCAGTACTACACGTGCGCGACCTGGACCGGCTACTCGATCATCAACTCGACCACCCTCGGTAGCAAGAGTGTGGCCGCCCTGGGCGCGGCCCACGCGCTGATTGAGCACCTGGGCCGGCAGGGGTACCGCGAGCGCGTCACGCGCATGTGGGACGCGACCAAGAAACTCGTGGCGCTGGTAGACGCGACGCCGGGCATCGAGATGGTCGGGCGCCCGGATATGAACCTGTTCGCTTTCAGGACCACCGAGGGGGATCTCTTCACGCTGGCGGATCGTCTGACCGCGAAGGGCTGGCACGTACAGCCGACCTATGAGTTCGGCCCCTCACCCGCGCACATCCACCTGACGCTGGATCCCGAGAATGCCCGTCGCGCTGCGGATCTCGGCCGAGACATCGGCGAATGTTGCAAGGATCTGCCCCCCACCGCGGAGCCACCCGAGGGCGTGGTGCAGTTTCTGAGCGGCCTGGCGAACGGCGCAGACGGTGTCGATACCCGCGCCATCGTCGAGGAGATGGGGCTGGGCGGCGGCACCCTTCCCAGCGAGTCCGCCCCACTGCACCGCATCATGAACCGAATGGCCCCCGACGCCCGAGAGAAGCTCCTGGTGTTGTTCTTCGCGGAGCTGTTCTCGTGATCGGCCGGGTGGCGCACTTCGCGCGGCAGATGGGCAAGCTGCGAAGCGGGAGTCGAAGCTCTCGCCCGCTGAGAATCGCCTACGGGCGCATCTTTCACGAAGCCTGCGCGGATTCTCCGCTCCTCACCACGCGGGACGATTTTCTGCGCTTGCACGCGCTCGAGGCCGAAGAGCTCGCCGCGGTCACCACGCTCAGCGGCTCGGAGCTCGTGGGGTACATGCCTCACGCGGAGCTGACCGGCTTCGTGCAAGCGGCGCGTGTGGCCGGCAACGTCGAGACCGTTCCTTTGGCCTCGTACTTGGCCGTACCGGGCGGCCCACTGACGGGAGAGTGTTTTGCATGGCTGCTCGACCGCTTGCTGACGCGACTCGCGGCGGCGGGTGAGGTCGATGGCGTGTACCTCGCGCTGCACGGCAGCATGGAGGTGCAGGGGCTGAGCGAAGCACCGGAAGAGGTGATCCTGCGGCGCGTGCGCGAGCACGTCGGCCCGGACGTGGCCATCGCGGTCAGCTACGATCTGCACGCGAACTTGAGCCGCGGTTTGCTGGAGCCCGCAGACATCATGATCGCGTATCGCTCGAACCCCCACTGGGATCTGGCGCCCACCGGCTTCCGAGCGGGCACTCGGCTCATCCGCACGCTGCGCGGCGAGCTCACGCCGACCCACGCCTGGCGAAAGCTGCCCCTGGTGCTCGGGGGCGGAAACACCATCGATTTTCTGGCGCCGATGCGCGCCGTGTTCCGCTTCATGAAGAAGCTGGAGCGACGCCCAGGCGTGGTCTCCGCGAGCCTGTTCATGGTGCATCCCTTCACGTCGGCGGAGAACCTCGGCTGGGCGGTGCACGTCTGCACGAACGGCGACGTCGGACTGGCGGAGCGTTTGGCGGACGAGCTCGCGGAGCGCGTCTGGGCCGAGAAGGACGTGGAGCTACCGCGCATGTTCAGCATCGACGAGGCGCTCGACGAGGTGGCCCGCTCGCGCTCCCGCCGGCTCGGGCCCGTCACGCTGGTGGACGTGGACGACATCGTCGGCGCGGGAGCACCGGGAGGCAACACCCGCTTCGTTCGAGCGTTGGTGGCCCGCGAGACTGGGCTCTCAGCTTTGATCCCCGTGCACGACCCGGCGCTGGTGGACACGCTGTGGGAGGCGCCGCTCGGCACGGAGCAGCGGGTCACCTTGCGCGGCACGCCGGGCTACGCTCAGCCGGAGGTCGAGCTGGTTGCCACCGTTGCGGCGCGGCACGTGGGAGAGTTCGGGCGTCGGGTTCGGCTCGACGTGGGCGCGCATCACCTCGCCGTTGGTGACCGTCCGCCGCTGCCCATCCACCCGAAGTTCTGGCGCGAGCTCGGCGTGAACCCGCGCAAAGCCGACCTGATGGTCACGAAGAACTTCTTCCACTACCGCATCTTCCATCTGACCACGTCGTTCGCGCACTTGCCGGTGCAGAGCGAGGGCGCGACGAACCTGCGGCGGCTGCGCGAGCGGAGCTACGCGGTGCCGACGCACCCGGCAACGAAGCTGTCGGACTGGCGCACGCACGAACCCGCGCTGCGCAACCTGTCGGCGCGGACGGCGGGCGCTCGACCGATTGCGGCGGTGACGGCTCGATCGAACGACTGACGAGGCGGGCCGCAGCAGTCCAGAGCACCCCGGGTGACAGCCTGTGTGATCCGATCGCCCGGGATCGCTGGCGCAGCCTGTGCCATTCGGGTTCAATTGCAGGTTCAGCGCCGGCACGAGCCTTGCTGACCTCGGCGTCACGATGACGACCTTGCACCTGATGCTGCGTTCGACCGGCGCCCTGATGTTAGCGCTCGGGGGTGGGGTGGGCTGCGGCGGCTCGCTGGACTCGGACGGCGGCGGAACCGGTGGGCAAGCGGGTGGCGGTGGCTCCAGCGGCGGCGGCGGCGGCGGCGGCGGAACTGGTGGGAGCGTTGCGGTCGGAGGTGGCGGCGCGAGCGGAAGCGGCGCGACGGGAGGAACTGGCGCAACCGGTGGCGCGCCATCGGACTGCCAGGCGCTGGCGGAGGCGATCTCGAACAAGGTCGATCCGGGGGTCGGCTCGTGCACCGCGGTCGTGCGCGTGGGTCATGTCGACAACACGATCAGCGGTTACAAGATCGTCTGCGGCAAGTACGCGCAGGTGGACGAAGCGACGGCCTTCAAACAAGCGACGCTCGACAGCGGCGTTGGCAACTCCTGTTTTGGCACGAGCTCGATCACGGGCGCGAAACCCGAGGACAATTTCGTGTTCTTCCAGCCGGCGAGCGCCGCGGCTTGCGCGTGTTGCGGCGACGGATGGGTGACTGCCGTCAGCGCCCGGGCTGGTGTGACCGCCCTCGGCGCGACCATCAATCTCGGCGCCAGCGGCGGTCTCGTTTACCCGGCGAGCTGGGACGCGCCGAGCGAGCTCGGGACCAACTGCGGTCTATCGGGGCTGACGCTCACAGCGCGAGGTTTCGATCTGACACCACTCGGCTCGCCGGGCACGCCACCGGCGGCGCTCAGCCAAGCGGCGCTCGAGAAGGTGATGGCAGTGGTCATGAACACGGCGCTGCCGGCGGGGCTGGGCAAGAAAGGCTACCTGTTCGATGCGGTGGTGCTGCTCTACAGCCCGCTCGCCGGAGCGCAGGACAAAGCCGAGTGGCTCGTGCTGCTCAACTCGGGGTGGCTGGAGTAGAGGCGACGGCCTCTCAGCTCGGCGCTGAGAGGCTTGGTGCGAAGGAGAGGACTTGAACCTCCATGGGAGTTACCCCGCTAGCACCTCAAGCTAGTGCGTCTGCCAGTTCCGCCACCTTCGCGGGTGTCCCGAGTACCAATCAAGTGGTGTTGAATGCCACTCGGGAGAGCGGGATCTAGCTCAGGGACAGGGTCGACGGCAACCCGTTTTCGCGCGAGGGCGACTTCCCGCAAGGAGACCTGCGTCGTGCCGTCAAGCACCCCCTCGCGAAGCGCTGTCTTGGGTTCTGAGGGCGACATGCCAGGACGCTGTGAGGGGTCCTCCACGTCCGTGACCGCCGCCGCATCGGCAGATCCGCTCGAGTTAGCCGCCCGCAGGGCGGCGAGCACGCTGGGGGTGGGCAGCAGCATCAACGTCCCGCCCGTCCCGCCCGCAGAGCGCTTGCACGAGGGCGTTGTTCAGAGGACCATGGAGGAACTCAGATGACCTATGCCGCGCACATCGTCAGGGACCCGGCGACCTGCGGCGGGCAGCCCGTCGTGAAGGGAACCCGCGTACTCGTGCGCACGGTTTTGGGGTATCTTGCGCACGGTGAAACAACTGAGGTCATCCTCCGAGATTTCCCATCACTCACCACGGATGATGTGCGTGCGGTGATTGCTTTTGCAGCGGCATCTGCCGCTGAAGATCTCCCAGCGCCTCCAGCGGTTCCCTCCGAGCCTCGCGTCGCTTGAAACTGAAACTGGACGAGAACCTCCCCGCAACTACCGTTCTCCGGCTGGTGGCGTTGGGATTCGATGTCGATACGGCGCGCGATGAGGGCCTCGGTGGACGCCCGGACGAGGCGGTCTGGGCAGCTGCTCAGGCCAATGGCCGTTTTCTGGTGACCCAGGACCTCGACTTCTCCGACGCGCGGCGCTTCGCGCCGGGCACACACTTTGGGCTGCTGTAGGTTCGCGTGCCAGATGACGAGCAGTGGCGTATTTCCGACCACCTGGTCGGGTGGTTTCGGACCCCGAAGCCAAAACTTGGGATGGCTGCCTGGTCGTCGCTTCGCCTCGCAAGGTGCGCGTCTCGCGACCCAAAGCCTGACGCGCGCAGACGGCGGGCGGGCATCTCCAAAATTACTCACGACTGCGGACCGCTCTCGGCTCGGCCGAACCTCGAGCCAGTGCGTCTGCCAGTTCCGCCACCGTCGCGAGGTGTCCCGGGTGGCAATCGGGTGAGATTGAGTGCCCCTGCCGCCACACCCGCACACCCCCACATGCCTTTCGGCTAATCTGTGCAGCCGATGGCGGAGCCCGACCCCTTCCGCGGAACCCAGTACCGCGCGACGCGACAGCTCGGTGCGGGCGGCATGGGTGAGGTGTACGAGGTCGAGCATGAGGTGGTGGGGCGGCTCATGGTGGCCAAGGTGCTCCGGCTCGAGCTCGCGAACGACGCGGGCATCGCGGATCGCATGCGGGTCGAAGCGCAGGCGCTGGGCGCGCTCTCTCACCGCAACATCGTCAGCGTGACGGACTTCGCCAGGACCGCCGATGGCCGGCCGTTCTACGTCATGGAGCATCTCGAGGGGTGCACACTCGGCGAGGACTACCGGAAACGCGGCGCTTACCCCGTCGACGAGGCGCTCGACGTGGTCCGACAGATCCTCGCGGGACTCGCTGCCGCGCATCAGCTGGGGCTCGTCCACCGGGACATCAAGCTCGACAACGTCTTTCTCCAGCAAACCTCGACCGGCGAACGCGTCGTCAAGCTGCTCGACTTCGGGGTGGCCAAGGTCATGGCTGACCGGGACGCGCGCGCGCCCGCGCCGCCGACGTTGCCCACCGCCGACGGCGCCATCGTGGGAACACCCCGCTACGTCAGCCCGGAGCAGGTGCTGGGAAAGAAGATCGATCATCGGGCCGACATCTACGCAACGGGCCTGGTGCTATTCACGCTCGTGTGCGGGCGCGGGCCCTTCGACCACGTTCGCCACCAGGACGACTTCTTCGTTGCACACCTCGGCGACGACCCGGGGGCGCCTTCGGACCTCGCAAATCAGTCGCTCCCGCACGAGCTCGACGCCGCGATCCTGCGGGCACTCCGCAAGAACCCGGCAGATCGCTTCCAGTCGGCGGCAGAGTTCTCCGCCGCGCTCACCGCCATCGTGAGCCGGCGTTCGGCAAATATTGGGTGGCTCGAGACGACGCCGAGCGCGAACGCGCAGCACGCGGTGGCTGCGCGTGGCCCCGAACAGCCCGCACCCGACGCAGGTGTCGACTCATCGCTCGCAAAGGAGAGCACCACTGCCCCGCTCGGCGCGCAGGCCTCGACCGCAACTCGCACGGAGGTCCTCGGGCCTGCGGAAGCTGGCGCGGCCGAGCCGGCGCTGCCCACACACACGGCGAGCGCGGCGCTTGAGCCTCGGCAGGTCCCAGCAGGAGCAACCGAGCCACCCAGAGCAGCCTCGAGCGGCGCCGCGCGGCTCACCTACCTGGGCGCTGGAGGGGTCGCCATCGTCGTCTCTGCGCTGGGGCTCTGGGCGACCGACGGGAGCTCGCTCCCGGTGCTCGCGGTCGTGGTCCTCGCAGCCGTCGCTTCAGGTGCCGTGACCGCTAGAATCGTCCAGCCGTTGTTGCGGTGATTGTCCACGCGCCGTCAGGGAGTATTCTCGGTCGCGCGAGCGACGGATGGGGACCCAGCGGCAGCACGAGTTCGGCGATGACCCCTTCCGGGCCGGACAAACGGTCGAGGGCCGATATCGAATCCTGCGCCGCCTGAACGCGGGCGGGGTCGGGGTGGTGTACGAGGCCGAGCACAGCTTCACCGGGCTCAGGGTCGCGCTCAAGGCGCTGCACAACCAAGCGGGCGACCACCCCGAGCGCATGCAGGCCGAGGCGCGAACGCTCGCCGAGATGCGCCACCCGAACATCGTGCAGGTGACGGACGGCGGCGTCACGGACGGTGTGGTCTGGTTCACCATGGAGCTCCTGCAGGGGGCTTCACTGCGAGAGGTCCTGCATCGCGAGGGCGCGCTCGACGTCGAACGCGCGCTGCGTTTTGGACTGCAGATTACCGAGGGAGTCGCGTGCGCACACGAGCAGGACGTGATCCACCGCGACCTCAAGCCAGAGAACGTGTTCGTGCTCCAGGACGACAGCATCAAGGTGCTGGACTTCGGTACGAGCAAGATCACGAACAAGCTGCGGCGCTCGGGAGCGATGAAGACGACGGATCGCTTCCGCCTGATCGGCACGCAGGCCTACATGCCACCGGAGCGCCTGAAGGCCGAGCGCACCGACGCACGCGCGGACATCTACGCCCTCGGACACATTCTCTACGAGATGATCGCCGGGCGGCACTGCTGGAGTGATGGCCCCGGCCCACTCGACCTGCCGGATGCGATCGAGCTGGGCATGCGCCAGATTTATGCGCCACCGGCCCGACTCAGCGAGCAGGTTCCGGGCCTCCCGAGGGAGGTCGAGCGCACGGTGTTGCGCGCGCTGTCGAAGGATCCGCGCCACCGGCAACAGTCGATGCGCGAGCTCGGCGCGGATCTCCAGAGTGCGCTGGCGGGATGCGCAGCGGCGGGGCCGATCCAGAAACCGCGACGCTCGAGCTCCTCGGGCGCAGCGGCGGTGAGCACGCCCGGTACGTCGTTCGAGACGAAGACCGAGGAGACCCGGGCGCCGTTCAGCACGCCGAGCGGACGCCCCCAGAGCACCACCCACATCGACGCGGCCTTGAGCTGCGGGGCGCTGCGATTTGCCAGCTCTTCGCCGGAGTTCTCGCACGTGGAACAGGGTCTCCGCGCCATCGCTGCGGCGGCGTCTGGCTCCGAGCTGGCGCGCGAGCTCTCGCTCGCCTCCGCCGAATGCGACGACCGCTCGCGGGCGCCGCTGCGCGCGGCGGTCGCTCGCATCGGCAGCGAGCGAGGCGACCTGCGTGAACGCCTCATCAGTCGCCTGGGTGCTTCACTGACCCAGCGCGCTCGAACCCGGACCAGTCCAGAGCGCACCGACATCGCCCTGGGTGCGGCTCTCTTGCTCGAACCCGGCACACGCTCGGACGCCGCGGAGTCCGCGCTCTTGAAGCTCGGCGCCGCCGACGGCGACATCCAGAGTTTTGCGCTGTCGATCTTGGTCGCGTTGGGTCGAACTCCATTGTCCATGCATCCCGCGCCACGAGGCGCCCTGCTCGCGCTGCTCCTCGGAGCGCCGGAGGACTCGGAGCTCGCGCACTCGGAGCTGGCCGCATTCGTCCTCGACGCTTCTTCGCTCGAGGACTCGACGCCGCCGCCCGTGATGCACGCGCCGCCCGTCGAGGTGCCCACACGGGGACAAAGCGTGGCCGAAGCCGCGGCGACGCCCACTCCTTCTGGAGTCGCGACCCCCAGACCCTCGCCGCCCGCTCTGCCTCCGGCTCTGCGGCCACCCGCGCCGGTGCGCATGGGGTGGGTGATCGCGATTGCAACGGTGTGCGCCACCTCGGTCGTCGGGATCGGCGCAGCGGTGCGCGCGCGCGCGCTCGGTTCCAATGCCTTGCCGACCCGATCCGCGAACACTGACGCGCCGACCGCATCGCAGAACCCTGAGCCGGCGGCCGCATCGGCGACCCCTGAACCGCCGGCCGCATTGCCCGCGCCCACGCACGAGCAGGGTGCGACTGCGCAATCCGCCGTCGGGGCAGCGTCCGCGGAGCCGCCCTCCGTCGAACCAAGCGCGCCGCGACCGCTCACCGCACCGCCCACCCCGCCCCTCGCCGCCTCCGGTCCGTCCCGGCGAGGCGACTCGAAGCCGCTGAAATTGCCTGGATCTGGGCTCTGAGCCATGGCTTGCCGAGAAATCACGCAACAGACCCGTCCGGGAACCGATGCCGCTGCCCAATGCTGGCGGACGTGGCAGAGCGCACGGAGGTGCGGCCGATCCCCCCAGGACTTGGCCGAATGTTGCATGGACGGTACGAATCGCCGGCCGTGCGGGTTGTGGTGCGTTCATCCGGGGAGGGTGTCATGAGCGCGGACTCGAAAGAGCCTCGCCTGCCTCCCGATTTGCGCGTGGACCTGCCTGCGTCAGAGCGCCGCGACACGCTGCGGGGAGTGGGTGAGCCGAGCGATCTGGTCGACCCTGGGAAGACCGACCCACGGCTGAGACAAGAGGAGTTCACGGTGCCGCCTCAGCTGTGGCGCCGGCCGCCGTCGGGGTGGTTCCGACAGTTTGCGAGGACGCCCGAGGTCGAGGCATCAACACGAGCGAGCGAGCAGCCCGAGAGCGTCGCCGAAGTGCGTCGAGCACGGCCGAAGCGATGGGTCCCGATCGCGCTGATCGTCGCCGCCATCGTCGGACTGTTCGCGGGCTGGCGTCTGCTCCAGCCCCCGGCCGCCGTGACGAGCCCGGCGGCAGTCGCTGCTACGGTGACGCCGATTGCCGCAACCGCCGTGGCGGAGCCCGTTGCGGCTCCGGTCGTTGCGACAGCCACGGCAACATCGACGGGCTCAGCGACCGCTACTGCACCTGGCGAGGAGGTCACTCAGCCGCCGAGGCCGAAGACTGTGCCGCTCGCCGTTCCATCATCGGCCCCGAATCCTCTGCCCGCGACGAGCACAAAAACTCCGAATGCCCCGGACCCGGATCGACCTTTCCTCTGAGCATCATCGCCATGCCGCTCCGCGCACTTCTGTGTCTGCTCGCCATTGCCTTCGCACTCTCGACGGCCTCGCCCGCGCACGCCGAGGCAACACCGGAGCAGCTGTTCAACGAGGGGCGCGCGGCGGTTCAGAAGAAGGACTGGGAACGCGCGCGGGGCTTGCTGGTGAAGTCGTGGGGGCTCAAGCAGAGCTTCGACACGGCCGCGCTGCTCGGGCAGAGCGAGCTCAAGCTGGCTCGGTACCGGGACGCCGCCGAACACCTGGATTTCGCGCTGCGGAACTTCCCGAATCAGGAGCCCACTGCAGACGCGAAGAAGCGCATCGAAGAGGGCGCGAGGACGGCGCGCTCGAAGGTGTTTGCATTGACGCTCGAGGTGAGCGTCGCGGGGGCGGAGCTCAGCATCGATTCCGTGGCGGCGGGGCGAGCGCCGCTCGGTGCCGAGATTTTTCTCGAGCCGGGGCGCCATGTCGTGGAGGCGAAGCTGGAGGGATACGAGCCGGGAAAGCGCGAGCTCGAGGCCGCGGCGGGGGAGGCGGATACACTTCGACTCGAGCTTGCCAAGTCAGCTGTTGCTCCGCTCGCATCGGCTCCGTCGAGCAAACCCGACACCGGCGCGGTCCCGGGCTCGGGCTCGGACAAGATGAGTGATGATCGGTCCAGCACGAAGACCGTGGTGCTCGTGACTGGCGCGGCGCTCACGCTGGTGTCGCTGGGGGTCGGCATCGGCTTTGGGCTGGACTCGCGATCATCAGCGAGCGATGCCGACGATCTGAGCCGCAAACTCGGCAAGAACGCCTGCGCCGGCGGGGCCAACGCCGCGGAGTGCGCGACGCTCGAGGACAGTCGCCAGCGAGCCAATCGGAACGCAACCATCGCCAGCGTTGGCTTCGTGGGCGCCGGCGTGTTGGGCGCCGCGACGGCGGTGGCGTGGCTCGCGTGGCCGAATGCAAGACCCAACGCTGCGCGAGCGGCGGGGCTCCAGATCACGCCGCTGCTCGGCGAGACGCATGGCGTCGTCGTGCGAGGCGGGTTCTGATTCGAGCGGGCAAGGAGAACACCATGCGCTTCACTTCATCGGCAACACTGACGTTTCTCGTGAGCCTCGGCAGCTTCCTGCCGCTCGGTTGCGGCACGGACGACTCGTGCGAGGGCACGAGCTCGTGCGGGAACAGCAGCGGGGGCGGAACAGCGGGAGCCGGCGGCGGCACGGGGGGCAGCAGCGCAAGCGGAGGCACCGGCGGCGGTGGAGGAACCGGCAACACCGGCGGAACGGCAGGCTCAGCAGGCAGCGGGGCGACCGGAGGCACCGGCGGCGTGGCGGGAAGCGACGGCGGCCAGTGTGATGCGAGCAAGGCGCCGGGCGAGGAGACGTGTGTCATCGACGAGCAGTACGGAGTGTTTGTTTCGCCGAAGGGCGACGACAGCGCCGGGGACGGCACCAAGACGAAACCCTACAAGTCGCTCAGCAAAGCTGTGAGCAACGCCGCGAGCGCGAAGAAGCGCGTGTATGCCTGTGACGATGGCGGTGGCTACACGGAGTCCGCGGCGCTCGATCTCTCCGCCCTGAACGGCTCGGGACTCTACGGCGGATTCGACTGCACGGCGTGGAGCTACTCGACCACATCGAAGGCAAAGCTCGCGGGCGCGAGCACGGCGGTGCGCGTCGATGCGGTGGCAACGAGTCTCACCATCGAAGATTTCGACGTCGCCGCCGCGGACGCGAGCACAGCGGGCGCCTCGAGCCTCGGCGTCTTCGTGACCTCCAGCACGAACCTCACCCTGCGCCGTGTGAAGATCACCGCCGGCAAGGGCATGGCCGGCACACCCGGCACGAACGGCGCAAACGGAGACGCAGGCGGCGCGCCAGGCGCAGCCCAGCAAGGCACGGGCGCGACCTGCTCGAGCGCACCCGCGACGCAGGTCGGAGGAGCGTGGGCGGCGGCGAGCGCGTGTGGCTCGCTGGGGGGGAAGGGCGGGAACGCGGAGAAAGCCGCCGCGGGCGGCAACGGCACGCCGGGCACGCCGCTGACGAATGTGACGCCGGCGAACGTCGACAACAAAGGCGGCGGCTCCGGGTCCCACCGAGCATCGGGGTCCCGGCCAACCGGGTTCCAGCGGCAACTCCTCCTCCCCCGGAACGGCAGCCGCCGCTTCCGGCACATTCACCGCGACCGGCTTCTCACCTGCCAACGGCAACGACGGCGCCGGTGACGGTTTCCCCGGTCAAGGCGGCGGAGGCGGCGGTGCGAGCGCGGCCACGGGCCTGCCGACGTGCATCGGTGCGTCTGGAGGCGCGGGCGGCATGGGCGGGTGCGGCGGGAAGAAGGCCACCGGCGGCGGCGGAGGCGGCGCGAGCGTCGCGCTCTTCGTGTGGCAGAGCACGGCGACGCTGGACAGCGTCGAGCTCGTCTCGCAGAAGGCCGGCGATGGCGGCAAGGGGGGCAACGGTGGCGGCGGCGGCAACGGCGGCGCGGGCGCGCCGGGTGGCGCGAACACGACGGGGATTGGCCAGGCCGGCGATGGCGGTAAGGGCGGCACCGGCGGCGACGGCGGCTCCGGCTCCGGCGGCACCGGCGGCGCGAGCGTCGCGCTCGTGTGGAACGGCACCGCTCCAATCAAGCTCGGCACAGTGACGCTCACGGCGGGCACTGCGGGGCTGAAGGGTGCGGGCGGCTCGGTCGGCGGAGTCGGCGCCAACCCTGCGCCCGCGGGCAGCGATGGCGCGAGCGCGCAAGAGTACGAGCAGAAGTGATGCGCACACGAATCGGGGGCCTGTCAGTGAAACGCGGCGCCACCCCTCCCGCGGCCGCCCGCAGCGCACAGCGCGAGGACGGACGCTTGGGAGGGGCAGCGCGCGCAGCCGCCCGCAGGGCGGCGAGCACGCTGGGGGTGGGCAGCAGCGCGTGGTTCGGAGACCCCGGATGACGTGCGCGCAGTGATTGCGTCTGCTGCGCGGTCTGCCGGCACGCGCGATGAGAACTCGGCGGATGACCGGCCGGCGACGCTGCGAGTCTTGCGACCCAGAACCTGACGCGGTCAGACGGCCGACGGTCTTGAAGATGTCTCCGCGTGCACGGCATCGAGACGAGCCGCCGGGAATGGACGCACCTGCAACCAAGG
Organism: Myxococcales bacterium; assembly: GCA_016706225.1. Lineage (NCBI taxonomy): Bacteria > Pseudomonadati > Myxococcota > Myxococcia > Myxococcales > Myxococcales bacterium. Next base: position 852,609 of record JADJKB010000005.1, on the reverse strand, counting down.
CCAGACAACGTCCGCGCCGTGCGGCGTAGGCACGACGCGGCGCGCTCGCGCTGTTACTCTCGCAGGATGGCCTTCCCGAAGCTGTCCCGAGGCCAGGTGCTCGGGACCGACTTCAAGATCGAACGCCTGATCGGCGTCGGTGGGATGGGAGCGGTGTATCGCGCGCTGCAGATGAGCACCGGGCGCACGCGCGCGCTGAAGCTGATGAGAGTCGAGTTCGCCAACGATCCGAAGCTCCGACAACGCTTCGCGGAGGAGGCGATGTTCGGGGCGCGCATCAAGAGCGATCACGTGGTGGAGGTGGTCGCCGCGGGCATCGATGCCGAGACGGGATTTCCCTGGTTGGCCATGGAGTACCTCGAAGGGGAGGACCTGGCGGCGCGTCTGTCCGCCCGAGGTCCGTGCTCGCCGCGCGAGGCGTCGACCGTTCTCAAACAAGCGTGCCACGCGCTCGGCGCGGCCCACGCCGTCAGCATCGTGCACCGCGATCTCAAACCCGCGAACATCTTCCTGGCCAAGACCGCCCGCGCGGATGCCCACTTCACGGTGAAGATCCTCGATTTCGGCTTGGCAAAAGCCGTGGCGGATACGACCTCACTGACTGAACCGCTCGGCACTCTGTTCTACATGGCCCCGGAGCAACTGCGGAGCGGCAGCGTCTCGCCAGCCACCGACGTGTGGGCACTGGGACTTTGCGCCTTCGAATTGCTCACGGGGAGACGCTACTGGCTGTGCGCGCATCGACACTTCGGGATCTCGGAGCTCACGACCGAGATCGGAACGGGCATCAGCACGCCGGCCACCGAACGCGCCGCGCGACTCGGGTTCTTGGGTTCGCTGCCGGATGGGTTCGATAACTGGCTGGCGCGTGCTTGTGCGCTCGAGCCGAGCCAGCGTTTTCCCGACGCGGCAACGGCATTCGCGGCGCTCCAGCCCCTGCTTCGGCGCGCCTACACGGCAGAGCGGCGCGAGCGCCGGGCACGTACGCGGGCTCCCGATGCGCCGCGAGTCCCGGACGGCGGTCGCAGGTCGACCTCGACGACAGGTGCTCTCGTCTTGGTGCTCGGCGGCGTTGCTGCGTTGCTGGGGCTGTTCCTGTTCGCAGCAATGTTCTACCTCGCCTTGCTGAGCCAGGAGGCCCCGCGGTCCGACACGACTCAGCTCACGCCCAGCAACCCGGGCGCAAACAGCGACTCCGACGAACCCAAGACAGAGTGGACTTCCGTCCCACCCGCTCCCGCGCCCGCCGCCGACGATTCGCCGCCCCCGGCCACCAGCGTCGAGGAAGCACCTCGCAACGGTGGGCCCGGCTTTCTCACCGTCATGTGTGTTCCGGGCTGCGATTCGGTGACGGCCGGCGGCCGCAATCTCGGCCCCTCACCCATCATCCGTGCCGCGCTACCCCCAGGGCCTCACGGCGTGCGTCTGCGGCGCAGTTCCACCAAAAAGAGCTTTGCAGTCACCATCGTCTCGGGACAGACCACCGCCCGCCGAGTTCAGATGGACTGAGGCCGCATTCGCCCGAGGGCGCGAATCAGCCTCGCCCGAGTAGCCCCCGCAAGACCTCGACCACCTCGCTCATCTCGAACGGCTTCCGAACCCAGACTCGAATTTCATCCGCGACCGCCTCGGGTACCCCCGTTGGCGAACCGCTGATCAGGATCACGGGCACATCGCCGACGCGCGCGCGGAGCCGCGCGAGGGCAGCCTTGGGGTCGTCCGCGATCGGGGAGAGATCGAACAGCGCTGCGGAGACGCCCGACAGGATGTCGAACGAGTCGAGCTCGGCTCCGCTCGTGATCGAGACCACCGTGGCGCCGCGCGTCTCGAGGCTCAGCTCGATCAGGCCGAGCACGGCCGGATCGTCTTCGAGCACCAAGATGCGGGTCCCCTCGAGCCGCGTCGCGACCGTCGGGTGGCGCGCGCCGCTCTTCTTCTCACCGCGAGGCCACGACAGCTCGAAACATGCACCCGGGCCCGGCCTGACCAGGCCGAGGGCGCCACCCCGCTCCCGCGCGACCTCGGCCGAGTGCCGAAGCCCGATGCCGTGACCCCCGGGACGCGTCGAGTCCGGCGCCGAGAACAACGTCTGCGCGCGTTCGGCGTCGATGCCGGGACCCTCGTCGACGACGCGAAAGACGATCACGCCAGGCCCCTCGTTGAGCTCGAGCGTGACGCTGCCGCCAGCAGGCGAAAACGCCACGGCGTTCAGGAGCAGGTTGAGCAGGATGCGCGCTACCGCGTCCGCATCGGTCACCCAGTCGTCGAGGCCCGTGCGGGTCTCGAGCCGCAGTCCGACCGCCTTCTGCGTCGCAGCCGGCGTCACACCGAGCACCGCCGCGCGGGCGAGACTGGCGGCGCTGCGCTCGATCTCCAGGATGGCGTCGCTGCTGCCGATCGCACGCCGCGCCATGCCATGCCCGAGCTGGGCGTAGCTGCGGGCGATCTCCAGCGCGTCGCGAGCCGGGCCCTCCTCTGCTCGCGACTCCGCGATTTCGAGCCAACCGAGCACCACCGTGAGTGCGTTGCCCACCTCGTGCAGGGCGGCAGCCAGATCACCGGCCGGGGGCGTGGCCCCGGAGGCTTGGGGAGTGGCTTCGCTCACAGGTGCGAGCGGCGAACGTTTCACACTCCGAAGCGTATTACGTGCGGGCGGCGGGAACCAGCTTCGGGACGGCGCACGGCACAAAGCCCGGACGCGCGCCCACGCTCAGTTGAGGTGCGACGGCAGGAGCAGGCGGAACTTGCCCGTCGCGTCCGCCCGCGCTTCCGCGATCTGGACCACCGATTTGGCCCCCGCGCGGTCACCCGTGTACCCGGCCGAGTTCAAGTAGATGAACGCGCGGATCAGCGTGCCCGGAACCGGCGTGGGGGTCTCCGCGCCCGGCACGGTGATGAGGCCGGTGTAGATCACCGGCAGCGGCAGCTGCGTCGGCCCGAGATCGTGAACGCCGCTCTGCACCTCGACGTTCGGGCGAACCAGCCAGGCGAAGCCGGTCCCCTCCGCAGGACGGATCGAGAAGTCGAAGATCCCCGGATCGGCCTCGAGCGAATACTGACCGTTCGCGCCCACGATGCCGGACGAGGCCTTGGGCGCAAATGGCAGGGCGCTGACGGCAATCTCGAGCGGAGTGGCCAAGACCGGCGAGGCAATCGCCTGAACCGTCGCACCTGCGGCGGCCTCGTCGCCGCTCGGAACGAGCACGCTGCCGCCGACATCGGACACCAGCTCGAGCGTCAGGCTCTTACCGCCCTGCTTGGGCTGTCCCGATGCCACCGTGAGCTTGGCCTTCGTGGTCGCAAAACCGCTGTTTGCCGGCGGCGCGACGTAGACGTCGTACTCACCGGGCAAGAGCTGGACGTCAGTCGCCACGCCGTTCTGGACCTCGACGGTCTTCTCGAAGAACGCCAGCCCATTTTGACTCACGTTGCCGCCGCTCGAGAAATCGAGCTTGGTCGACACAAAACGCGCGGCCGCAACCTGCTCGAAGGGGCTGCCGTTGGTGCCGAACAAGCTGATCTGATCGAGCACGACCGCCTCCGGCCAGAGCTGTTTCTGCGCTTCGATCTTGGCTTTGCCGGGGGTGAACAGCTCGAGCGCGGCGCGCTCGAGCACCAGCGTGGGTTTGTCCTCACCGGTGGGCGGCCGCAAGCGAACCAGCTCCTTGCCGACTCCTGCGCCGACCCCGACCGCCTCGGCGTACTCGACCTCTGCGACGTAGTGCTGGTTGTCCGCGTCCGTGGGGTCCGCAACGAGGGTGAGCAGCGCCGGCGCGGAGAGCACACGACCGGTGCCGGGATCGATGACGTCGATCTTCCAGCCGACCAGCGGCGTCTTCTCCTGCGTGGTCACCGCGATCGACGGCAAGAGTACCTCGATCTCGAGCAGCTTCGGAGCCTGCAACGGGATCGGCAGCTCGACGTCCCCCGCCTCGACCTTGATGCCGTGCACCAGCTGCGGGACCACGGTGCAGGACTGGGCGTTGATGTCTTCCGAGTCGGTCGGAGGCTCGACGTAGACGTCGTACTCGTCGGGGGGCAGCCAAGCCTCGAACTCGAACTGCTCGGTCTTGGTGTTGAAGCTGGTCTTGGCGGTGAAGTGTTGCGACGGCAGCCCGAGGATGGTGGTGGTCGAGGTGAAGGTGACCTTGACCGGCGGCGTCGAGCTCTTGTTGGTCGCGCCGTACGCAACCGAACAGCTGCCCTGGTAATCGGCTTTCTGCGGTTGCACGGTGCCGGTGACCTTGCTCACGACGCCGAGGGCAAGGTCGAGCGGGCCACCGCTACCGGCAACGTCTTCGGCGACGAGGAAGGACAGACCGCCGTAACGATCGGCGTCCGCCGGGGGAGTCACCTCGAAGAGCACCGTAGCAAACTGACCCTCCTTCGCGTGGCACAACCCCAGCGTCGTGTCACACGCGCCATCGCCACAGTCGGTATCGGCGGTGCAATGGTTGGTCGGCGGCTTGAGCGAGCTGTCCTCGAGCGCGTCGACGGAGCAGCCCGCCGCGAGCGTGGACAGAACGAGAGCCAAGAAGAGGCGCATCAGTTGGCTCCTCCTTGCACCGGGCACTCGCTCATCGTGTTCGTGCCGTCGTCGTCGACGTTGATCCACCACGACAGGATGGCAGTGTCAGCCGAGAGTATCGGAGCGTTCTTCTCGTTGAGATTGCCGCGGTGAGTGACCACCAGGCTCACGGCATGGCAACCCTGGGTCACGATGTTGTTTGCGGGGATGTCGATGGTGCGCTCGTCCTCGAACTTGCCGGGGGCCAGCTGGCGGAACCCGAGCAGGGTCTGTCGACCGACCACGAGGTAGTCGAGATAGAGCTGCGCCACGAGCTCGTCGCCGGCGTCCTCGGCGCGCACGGGCACGTTCACCGCCAGGGTCTGACCCGACGTCAGGTCATAGCGGTAGAGCACGCTGGGCTTGGCCTGGGTCGCATCCAGGAAGGGCGGCGTCTGCTTCGCCACGCCGTATTCGGCCGGATCCGAGACGATGCAGGCGACGGCGACGGGGACCACGAGGCCCACGAGTAGCGATAGGCGTGCCAAAAGGCGAATCAGCCGACTTCGTCCGCTTCGGTGGGATCCCCCCGAAGGCGGGTGTGACAACGGTGTCGCGCTCGAGAGCCGCCGGGGCATTGCACCGCTACCTTAGCTCAGACGCCGCCGGCAGGCCGCGTCCCCCGCGGAGATTGCCAGCGGGCCGCGGCGTACTCGGAGCTGGTGGCCAGCCGGACCAGATCGGCGATGGCGGGTTGCTCGCCAACGAGCTTCGAGAGGGTGGCCGGCGCCTCGAGCGCCTGGAGCGGGAGGCCCTCCTGGCGGCAGGTCTGGCGGAGCGCCGCTCCGAGGTCCCCGGACACGAAGAGCCCACCGCGGCGCGCGGCCCGGCGCGCGTTGTCCATGGCCGTCTCGTAGTCGATGCCGGTGGGCTCGTGGCAGATCTCCCGCAGGCGCCGCTGGGCGCGAGCCGGGATGCGTTCCCAGAGCACCTCCGCCAACGCGGCGGCGCTAGCCAATTCCCCCTTCTGTTCCTCCGGTGGCCCGAACGCGAGCAGCATGCTCTTCAAGATTGACCGCGCCTGTTCCTCACTGCTCCCGAACAAGAGCACGTGCTCCGGCAGGGTCGCGACCAACATTGCGCCGAGGTGGTAGCTGAGCTCGGGAGTCTCGCGCGTGACCTCACCCCCGACGATGACGGCCGGAGGATTCAAGAGCGCGACCCCCAGCGACACCGCACCCATGGTGCGCCGCTCGAACAGCGGTGTGCGGGTCAGTCCGAGGACGCGAGCCGCGGCGGCGTAGCTGCGCCCGAGCGGGGACGGGGCGTTCAGCGGCAGACGCGCCGAGCCTGCGACTCCGTAGGTCGACGGGTCGCGGCGAAAGACGTGGCTCGCTCCCTCCCAGACCAGTGAAAGCGCCTCACACACCGGACTCGTGAGCTCACGCAGGAGCAGCGAGCGCAAACGCGCCGGATCTTCCGGCTGCTCCGCCAGGCTCGGCGGCAGAGCAGGCTCGACGCTCGGATCGAAGAGCGCGAGGGCGTGCTCGACGGCGCGCGCGTACACGTGGTTCTTGTCGGCCAGGGCCGCCACGTAGAGCTGTCGCAAGAGCTCGCGATCCCCCGGAGCGATGCCGACCATGCGGCGGCAGACCGCGACCAGATCGTAGCTGCGGCTGCGGCGGTTCTCGAGCTGGCGGACCAGCTCGAAGCCCGCGTCGAGGGAACCCTTCGCGAGGCGGTCCACCAGATCGGCCTCCATGGGACTAGCGGCGGGGAAGGTGCCAGACATGCGCCGCAAGGACGGCGGCATGTCGACCTTGGCGGACACTTCCGACAGAGGCGCTGACTCCGAGCCCTTGTCCATGATGACCGGCTCGACGTTCATCGCCGCCGGGCGAGCGCTCCTTGGCGGGGGCGCCGGCTGCACGCTCGGCGACTTGGCCAGCTGCTCCGAGTACGAGCGGGGAGCCGCGACGTGCTCCGGCGGCGCGGTCGAGTGATACGTCGTGCTCGGACGCGCCGATGCACGGGTGAGCGGCGGCGGTTCTGAACGACGCACCGGCGGCACAGGCGGCGGTGGAGGGGGCTCCGAGTCTCTCGGGCCGGGAAAGAGTTCGGAGTCGCCCGCCAAGACCGGCTCTGCCTTCGGCAGTCCCGGCTCGGTGTCGGTGCGGCGAACCAAGGGCGCTTCACGTCGCACGCTCGTGCGCTCACGGGCAATCTCCCGTGCGAGCTCCTCGGAGCGAAGCTGCCCGCCGAGCGCGACGGCGGCGTCGTGGGTCATGGGTTCCGCCGCCGCGATGGCGACAAAACCTTGCGCCCGCACCAGATCGCCCGCCTCCCGAGCGGCGTCCGCGGCCACGATGGCAACGCGTCCCCGGTGGCGGACCCCGCGCAGATCTCCAGCCAGGGCGACGTCGAACAACGACAGCGATTGGGTGTGCTCCCCGCCTTCGGTCAGCCGCTCGGCGATGCCTAGCGCAATCAGCGGCACCGTGCCGAGCTCGGCGGAGACCTTCATCAGCTCGCGCATGCCTGCGCCGGTTCCCACCGCGCTGTCGAGAGCCTCGGAAATCAGAAAACAGCGGAGCTCGGCCTGCTCCGGCGTGAGAGGGCCGTTGATGCCACGCAGCGCCGCGACGACCAGGCGTGCGTGTTCGCGGGTCGTCGGTCCGCGAACGCGATACTCGAGGTGACGCGCGAGGATTTGAGGCTCGGCCATGGCGGGCGCGAGCTGAGCCGCGCGCTCCGCGACGGCCAGCGCGTCTTCACGGTCTCCCGCGAGGTCGTGCGCACGCGCCGCCGCGACCAGGAGCGCCACGTGGCGTGCTTTGTCTCCGCTCCGGTCGCCGGCCAGCTCTTCGAGCGCCTGCGCCAGCTCGCGGGAGTCGCCGCTCTTCTGTTCGACCTCGACCCGCAGCTCGAGCAGCTCGGTGGAGTGCGCCCAGGCCTCCATGCCATCGAGCACCCGCCGCGCCGATTCGACATCGCCGCCAGCGAGGAAAGCTCGACACGCTCGGTGCAGGAGGTCGGCGGACTCACTCTTGTCGGGCGTGACCGCACCGGCGCGCATCCAGAGCGGGGCCGCGCGCAACGCCCCCCCGAGTCGCTCGTGCAGATCGGCCAACACCCTGAGGACCGCGAGGTGATCCCCGGTCGCGGCGAGCAGGGCCTCGAGCTCGTTGCGCGCTTCGTCCGCCCGCCCGAGGCGCTCTTCGAGCAGCGTGGCGCGCCGCAGTCGAATGCGCCGCACGTCGTCCACTCGCTGCGCGAGCGTCGCGCGTTGCGCCAGGAGGGCGGCGGCGCGCTCGAAGTCCCCGCGTTTTTCCGCTGCGCGTTCGAGCGCAGCCAGCGCGTCGACGTCGCTCGGCTCGAGCGCGAGCAGCTCGTCGAAGCGCGCCGTGGCGCCCGCCTCGTCCCCTTGCTCTTCCAGGAGCGGGGCGAGCTCGCGGAGTACCTTCGCGCGCGCCCGCGGCGCTACCAGTTCGACCAAGGCACTGAGCGCCGCTGCCCGGCGCTGGCCGTCGCGTGCTTGAGCGGCGAGCGCGGCCATGTCCTCGAGCAAGCCTGGATCCCGCGGCAGGCTGCGCAGGGTGTCCTCCAAGACGACCAGCGCGCGCTCGAGCTTGCCGCGCGTCGCGAGCAGCGCAGCCAGGTCCTGCGCGACGCGAGCGAGAGCTGCCCCACTGAGCTCACTCATGCCCAGCTCGTCCTCGAGCAGCCGCTCGAGTTTGTCGTGGTTGCCAACCTGCCCGTAGAGCTCGCGCAACCGCAAGCGCGCACGCCGTCGATCTTCGAGCTTGGCCGCGGCATCGTGCTCGATGCGCTCGAAGGCCTCGATGGCCAACATCGGATCGCCGCTCGCTTCTGCCTGGGCGGCGGCCAGCATCAGCCCACCCACGCGCTCCGACGTGGGAACGGCGCTGGCGATCCGGCCGAGCAGCGAGGCGTCACCCGTCAACTGCGCCGCGAGGGCCGCACGGCGCGCCAGCTCGAGGTCGTCCGGATCCCGCTCCGCGGCCGCGACCATCAGCTGACCGGCGCTCGCTCCGTCCTCCAGCGCCCGCGCAACCTGCGCTGCCAGCTCCAGCAGATGTCGCCCGACGTTACTGTATTTGTCCGCGGCCGCATCGCGCACCCGTGCGACGAAGGCCTGGGCGGGCTCGACCTCGGCCGCGAGCTGCGTGGCTCGATCCGACAGATCTGCGAACCACCCCACGTCCGGATCGGCCTCGACTGCGCGGGAGAGGGCCGCGAGCGCCGGGCGCGTCAGGCCCAAATCGAGGGCGACCCGCGCCGCAGACACGGCAGTCCGGGCGCCCTCGGGGCCTTCGAGGCGCGGCAGCAGCACCTCCAGCGAGTGCTCGACGCGCATCGCACCAATCTCGCGATAGTCGGGGGAGAGTTGAGCGAGCTCGGCAATCGCGGAGCCGAGGGCCAGCAAGAGCGCCGGCTCGGGGTGCACCGAGAGCGCCCGCAAGAGCACGTCGACGCGGAGCCGAAGGCTCTCTTCGTCCTTGCCGCCGAAGGCTGCGGCGCGCTTCAGCCAACCCGCGCGTTGTGCGGCCTCCGCCGTGGTCTCCGCGACCTGGGTCAGCGCGCGGACGACCTCGGCGCCGCGCCCCGTGCGCTCGGCGAGCCGCCCCATGAGCACGAACGTGACGCCCTCCGCAGGGACCGCGCGGAAGGCCCGCACCGCGTGGTCGAGCGCGCGCCCTGCGTCACCACGACGTTCGAACTGCCTGGCGGCGCGGTAGTGAACCGCGCGCTCCCCGTAGCTGCCGAGGGCGGCGCCGGAGAGCTTCACGTACAAAGCCTCGAGCGTGTCGAGATCTTCGGGGCCAGCCGCACGCTCGGCGACCGCCAGCACGTCGGCGTGTCTGGCATCGAGATTGAGCGCCTCCACCGCGATGCCGAGCGCAGCTTGAGTCTCACCGGCGGCGAGGGCGACGTTCGCAGCGACGCCCAAGAGGCGCGCAGCGTCCCGCGGGTGCGACTGACCGCGGGCAAAACGCTGCAGATGTTTCAGCGCCTCCGAGTACCCAGCAAAAGACACGAGATCCCGCGCCAGGCGCGCGATGCCGTGGACCGGATCGAGCTCCGCGGCCCGCTGCCACGCGGCCACGGCACCCTCCGCATCGCCAGCGAGATCCCAACGCGCCGCGCCCAGCTCGCGGTAGGCGCGGCCGCGCGACTCCGCATCGGCGCCCGAGGCGCGGGCCAACGCTTCTGCGCGGGCCGTCAACAGCGAAAGCTCGCCGTCGGAGCTGCGGGCCGGCGGGGCGTCCCCGAGCGCGGTCAGCACCTGGTCGGCGCTCGCCCCATCGAGCATCGCCCGCGACAACGCGCGCGCGACACCGTCCGCGTCTCCCACCACGCGCCGGCGAGACGCAACCTCGAACAGGCGCTCGACGCGCTCGGCGTTCTCTCCACCCACGGCCAGGGTGCGTTCGAGGAGCGCGAGCGCGAGCCCCGGTTCGTTGGCCGCGTCGGCGACGGCGAGCACCGTCTGGCGCAACTCTTCGGACCGGGGACCGAGCACCTCGAGGGCACGCCGCGCCATGGCCGTGCCGCGTGAGACGTCGAGCTCTGCGAGGCGCAACAACGCCGCTGAGAGCGCGGGTGCCAGATCCGACAATGGCTGCGGCTGACTGAGCAGCCAGGACAGAGTGTCGCTGATGCGCTGGGCGTCACCGGACTCGGTGACGCGGCCGAGCAGCGTACGAATTGCCCGGGGATCTCCCGGCCGAAGCGCGAGCCAGCGCTGGGTCCAGACCAGCGAGAGCAGTGGATCTCCCAGCGTCTCGTGGGCAACGGCCAGCGCCTCGCAGAGCTGGACGCGGGGCACGATGAACCCCATGGCTCGCTCGAGGGCCTCGGCGACCGATCGATCCGGCGGTCGCGACATGGCGATGGTCGCGAGCACACCAACCGGTCGGGCCTGCGAGGGGTCGACGCGGCTTGCTTGCTCGGCGCTCTCGTGCGCCGCCTGGAGATCTCCGCTTGCGAAGAACGCTTCCGCGGCCACCGCCAAGAGCACCGCGCGGAGGGACGACGACAGTGGCGCAGACACACGCACCAGCGCCTGGGCCCAAATTCGGTCCTCCCCGCGGCGAGAGGCGAGCACGAGCGCCATCGCAGCGGCGGCCGCGTGGCTCCCGACGGCGCCGAGCAGTGGAGTGAGGACGGTCAGCGCACCGATCTCGTCGCCCCGCGCTCTCCGCTCCTTGGCCAACGCCAGGGCCAACCGCTCGTGGTCCGCCCCCGGCTCACGCCGGAGCGCCGCTTCCAGGACCGAGAGCAGGTCGTCTTCGCGGCCACCGCGCAGCAGAACGCGCTCGAGCGTGCGTTGGTACGAGCGCCGGTCGCCGGGAAGCGCGACCAACTCCTTCAATGCCGTGATGTACTCGTCGACGCGATCGGGTCGCATGCGCAAGAGCGCCGCGAGCTCCACCAGCTTGCCCTCCCGGTCGCCGTCGCTCGCGAGCTCGGCTGTGAGGGCGGCAATGCGCGCGTCCTCTTCCCGCGCAGCCGGGCCAAAGCGCTCGAGGAGTTCCTGCAGCTGTGAGTCGGCGTTGGACTTCAACGCTTCGGTCGCAGCGAAGACCGCGAGCCCCGGCGCGTCGAGGCTGGTCCGCGCCAGCTCCGCGAGATCGACGAGGGCGGTGGCCCGATCCGAGCCGCCGCGCTCGACGATGCGGAGGAGCGCACTCACCATCGGCGCAGCGTCCCCGGTCGAGCCGAGCTCGTTCAAGAGCGCAGCGCGCGCGGCGGCGTCGCTCGGGTCCAGGACCAGAACCTCGATCCAGGCATCGATGGCCCGCTCGGGGGACGCCAGCGCGCCGCCGTACAGGCGCGCGAGCGCGGTGTGGGTCTCGAGCATTTCGCCGGCGGTCTGCCCGGAAGCTGCGAGAGTCAGGCGCGCCGCGTGAATTTCGTGGAGGCCCACTCGCTCCGCCAGACCGTCGAAGCTCAGGCCGCGAGCCGGACTCGAGCCGAGGGTGTCGATTTCACCGTCGAGGCGGGCGTCGAAGGCTGCGCCGAGCGCCCGCGGCAAGTCGTCGGCAGCCAGCGCCTCGCGCAGCCGACGCAGGTGCACCGCACGGCCCCGGTCACCACTCGCCCGGGCGTGCTCGCGCAACACCTCGTCGAGCGCGCCAACCCGCCCACGCACTGCCAGCGCGCCGGCGAGACGCTCTGCCGGTGATGGCTCCCCCGGGGCCATCTCGAAAGCGCGCAGCAGATCTTCGAACGCGCCAGCCCGATCGCCGGCCGCTTCGCGTCGGCGAAACCCTTCGAGGTAACCCTCGGCGGCCCGCTCCGCAGGAACCGCTTCCGGTTGCCACGCACCGATCCCGGCCTGCAACTCCGGCGCGGCGGCGTCGGCGGGATCTTCCCGCGCCGCGTCGAACAGCGCGTCCGCGGCGCCGGCTGCATCCCCGGCGCGCCCGAGCAGCACACCAATGCGCGTGAGGATGCGCGCCGCCGGTTGACCCGAGAGGTCGGCGACCAGCGGCCGCAGCGTAGCGGCGGCCAACCCTGGCTCGCCGAGCGCGGCAAACCAACCCGAGAGCTCCTCGCGCAGCGCCGCGTCGTGTCCGAGCAACAGCGCGCGGCGCGCCAGCTTGGTCGCGGTGTCCAGCTCGGTGCCGCGCATCACGAGCGCCCGCGCGAGTGAGGTCGCGGCAGCCCGCTCCCCCTCGGTGTCACCGGCGGCGGCGCAGCTCTCGATGCGGGCAGCCAGGTGGGCGAGCTCTGCCCGCGGGCCGGTGCGGCGCGAAACCGGAGAGTCGGCCAGCTGGATCTCGAACGTCAGTGACGCAGCGGAGCGGGGACCCTCCTGGGCAGAGGTCCACTCCGGAGGCCGCAGGGTCGTTCGTCCAACCGCGCCGCCGCCAGGCGAAGAACCGTTGTCGGAAGGTGTGGTCATGCCCGCCGGAAGCCCTGCGTCGAGGACACTATCACTACCCCGATAACTCGCGTTTTCCGAGTCGGAATCCTCGTCCTTGGACGATCTGCCGGGCAAAAGCGTGCTTGTCCCGGGAACTGCTCTGGGTCTAGCCTCTCTTCTGTCGTGCCGGCCGACCCGGCGCGTCGGAGGCACGCACATGGCACGCAGGATTTCCGCTCCGTATTCGAAGGCCCTCGCGCTCGTCCTGGCAGGGTCACTCGCCAGCACAGCTGCCCTCCCCATGGCGTACGCGCAGGGGAAGGTCTCGGCTGCCGAACAGAAGAAGCGGGACTCCGCGCGCAAGGCCTACCAAGAGGGCGAGAAGGCCTACAACGCCGGCAAGTTCGCCGATGCGTACACCGGCTTTTCCAAGGCCAACGAGATCCTGCCCTCGCCTCACGCCGAGTACTGGATGTCGATGGCCCTCGACAAGCAGGGCAAGAACGAGGACGCAGCCGCTGCCTTCGAGAAACTGCTGGGGCACGCGAACGTCAGCAAGCTGGGCGACGAGAAGATCAGCCAGGTGAAGGCGCGGTTGGCTGAGCTCAAGGGTGGGCAGACCGGCGAGGTCAGCATCGGCACCACTCCCGCGGGCGCCTCGGTCAGCGTGGACGGCGCAGCCCAGGCCGGTGAGACGCCGATGATGCTCAAGCTCAAGCCCGGCTCTCACACAATCACCATCACCAATCCCGGCTACGAGAAGCAGGAGATGACCATCGAGGTCACCGCCGGCCAGAAGACGGACAAGAACATCGAGCTCACGGCCGCCGATCTCGGCCCGGCCCCGGCTCCCGCGCCCGTGGACGCGCCGACACCGCCGGAAACTGCAGAGCCCGCACCCGCGGCCCAGCCAAAGAGCAAGGTCCCGGCCTACGTCACCCTCGGCATCGCCGGCGCCAGCACGATTGTCGGCGCATTTTCGGGGTGAAGGCCCTGGGCGCAAAGAGTGACTTCAACGACGACCCGACGACGGACAACGCCGACAAGGTGGAGCGCAACGCACTGATCGCGGACATGGCCTTCGGCGTGGCGATCACGCTGGGTGTGACCGGCATCGTGCTCCTCACCAGTGGGGACTCCGAGCCCGCCAAGGAGAAGTCCGCCAAGAATCTGCCGAAGAAGGCGCGCTTCAACCTCGCACCCTACGCAACGCCAACCGGCGGCGGCGCAGCCGCGCGGTTCACGTTCTGAGCACGAGCCACCTCGCAAATCGCTGAAGCATCCGCGGTTTCGGCGGCTGGGGCCGGCCGGATCCGAAGCGCTCGACCGTCTCCGCGGCCCCGAGCGAGGGGCTCGTCGCTCGGGGGATGCAACCGTTCGGCTTGCTCGCTCGTATGCTCGACGATGAGAGCAGGCCCTTTCGTAGTCTCGATCCTGGCGTTATGCGTTTCCGGAGGCTGCATGTCGAAGCAAACCAATGATCCCGAGCGGGTCGCGGCCCAGTCCCCCGCCACTGCCAGCAACAAGAACCCAACGAGCGAACGCGAGGTCGCCGTGCTGGCCGGAGGGTGTTTCTGGGGCATGGAAGAGATCCTGCGCAAAGTGCCGGGGGTGCTCGACACGGAGGTCGGTTACGCCGGCGGCACGACCCAAAGCCCGAGCTACGAGGTAGTGAAGACCGGAACGACGGGGCACGCCGAGTCGGTGCGCATCACCTTCGACCCCAGCAAATTGAGCTACGAAGAGCTGCTCGAGAAGTGGTTCTTCCGCATGCACGATCCCACCACCAAGAACCGCCAGGGCAACGACGTCGGCACCCAGTACCGCTCCGCAATCTTCGTCTCGTCGCCGGAGCAGCGCCGCGTCGCCGAGATGGTCAAGCAGCGCATCGACAAGAGCGGCAAGTGGAAGTCCCCCGTCGTCACCGAGATCGTCGAGGCGGGACCGTTCACGTTGGCCGAGGGGTACCACCAGGATTACCTCGAGAAGAACCCCGGCGGTTACACCTGTCACTGGATGCGAGACTGAGGGCTGAGCGCCTGCGCTGAGCCCCGCGCGTGACTTCGGCTCAGCGCGGGGACCGGCCCTCGGCGCGAGTGATCAACGTGAGCAGCTCGCGCCGCTCCTCTAGATCGCGCCCTTGGCCCAGTCCGCTCTCGGCGAGCTGCCGCGCGCTCTCGAACGTGGCGCTGCCTTTGTGCGGCGAGTCTCGCAGCAACATGCCGAACGAGGCCACCGCTGCGGCGAAGCGGAAATCGGGGCTCGCAGCCCCAAGCGCCGCGCCCTGATCCGTGACCGGCACCTCGAGCAGCTTGCTGCTGTCACTCTCAGGCAGCTTGTAGCGCAGCTTGACGGTGAAGAGCTCTCCGCTCGTCGCTGCCTCGGCGACGGGCGCGGGCTTCTGATACTTGAGCCCGTCGACCTCCGCGCCCGGCACCAATCCGCCCGCAGGAATGAGCTCGTACAGCGCGGTCACCGTGTGCCCGGCTCCGATCTCACCAGCGTCCTTGCTGTCGTCGTTGAAATCGGAGTGAGCGAGCACGCGATTCTCGTAACCGATCAGTCGGAAGGCCTCGACCTTGCGCGGGTTGAACTCGAGCTGGAGCTTCACGTCCTTGGCGACCGTGACCAGCGTGCCCGTAGCCTCCCGCACCAGCACCTTCCTGGCTTCGCCCTCGTTGTCGATGTAGGCGTAGTTGCCGTTGCCCTTGTCGGCCAGCTTCTCGAGCATCGAGTCGTTGTAGTTGCCGTCACCGAAACCGAGCACACTCAGGAACACTCCAGCCTTGGCCTTGGCCTGGATCAGATCGATGAGCGCACTCTGGCTGGTCGTGCCCACGTTGAAGTCGCCGTCCGTGGCCAGCAGCACTCGGTTCACGCCGCCCTGGGCAAAACTCTGCGCCGCCGCCGAGTAGGCCAGCTCGATGCCCTGTCCGCCGTTGGTCGAGCCGCCCGCTTCCAGGCGCTCGAGCGCACCCAGAATTTCGCGCTTCCGATCCCCCGAGGTCGGTGGCAGCACCATGCCTGAAGCGCCGGCGTAGACCACGATCGAGACGTGGTCCCGCTCGTCGAGCTGCTCCACCAAGAGCGAGAACGCCTGCTTCAAGAGCGGCAGTTTGTTCGGGTCGTTCATCGACCCCGACACATCGACCAAGAACACCAGGTTCGACGCCGGGCGCGCCCGCATCGCGAGGGACCTGGCCTTGAGCCCGATGCGCACCAGTCGGTGGGCGCTGGCCCATGGCGCCGCGCTGACCTCGGTCGTGACGCCGAAGGGCGCGCCCGCGCTCGGCTCGGGGTACGCGTACGAGAAGTAGTTGATCATCTCCTCGATGCGCACCGCCCCGCGCGGCGGGCGGCTCCCATTCGTGAGAAAGCGCCGCACCAGGGCGTACGCGGCGGTGTCGACGTCGATGGAAAAGGTCGAGCGTGGATCGACGCCGACCCGCACGAACGGGTTGTCGAGCACCGCGTCGTACTGCTCGGTGTGTTTGCCGCGTTCGCCGTTGGGGACCTCGGGCATCAGCGTGCCCGCCGTCCCAGCCGGAACCTCCCGCCGCTCCTCGTCCGCCATCAACCGTCCACGCGCCGAGAGCGGCGACGGGCTCATGTCCGTCGCTTTCGATTTTTCGTTGGTGCGCATCGGGCTCCGCAGGCTGAAGACCCCGAACGCGAGCGCGAACGGCAGCGCGGCTGCGACGGCGAAGATCCAGGCCCGGCGCCGGCGCGGGCGGATCTTGGCCACCTTCGTCGGTTCTTGCGGCGGCACGGCTTCCGGAAGCGGCTCACTCGGGTCAGCGCCCTTGGAGCCTTCCGCGAGCGTGCGCTCGATGCGCGCTCGCGCTGCCTCGCCCAGCCCAGACACCGGCGCCTGAGCCAGCCCTTGCCGGAGCAGCTCCGCGGTCTCGACGATGGCGTCCAGCTCGGCGCGCGCCCCGGGGCTTGCCTCGAGCTCCGCTAGAAAAGTGCTCAGGTCTTCAGCCTCGAGCTCGCCGAGGGCGTAGGCGGTGAGACGCGGGTCGTTGGGTTCCAGGCTCATGACACGCTCCTTTTGCTCACCAACAAGACTCCCGCCGCGTCACCCAGCTCCTCGCGGAGGATCTTGATGGCCGTGTGCAGGATGAACCCGACGTTGGACGCGGAGAGCTCCATCACCTCGGCGATCTCCTTGTAACGAAGCCCCGCCGAGAACTTCAGGATCACGACCTGTCGATCGCGTTCGGTCAACCGCTCGAGCGCGCGCTCCACGCGGCTCATCGACTCTTGCCGCTCGACACGCGCGGCGGGTCCACTGTCTGGGCTCTGCATTCCGTCATCCTCCTCGAGCGCCGCGAGCCGACCGCGTTCGCGGACGACGTCGATGGCGCGGCGTTTACACACCGTGAAGAGCCACGCAGACAGGTGACCTTCCACCTGACCGCGGTCCGCTCGGTACAACTCGAGGAACGTGTCCTGCACGACGTCAGCGGCGTGACCGGAGCCGACGAGTCCGCTCGCGAAGCGGAGCAGCGGGCCTTCGAAGTGGGTCAGTGCGGCGAGCACCCACTCGCGCTGCCCCGGTTCCGATGTGTCCGCCGATTCCGTCATGCTGGTTATCGGGCTTTCCGTTCCTCAGACAGACAACGGGGCCGGCTCGCTTGTCTTAGAAAAAAAATTGAAGACCAGGAAAACCCGCGAAAAATCCCTGAGA
This sequence comes from Myxococcales bacterium, assembly GCA_016706225.1. Taxonomy (NCBI): domain Bacteria; kingdom Pseudomonadati; phylum Myxococcota; class Myxococcia; order Myxococcales; species Myxococcales bacterium. The sequence continues at coordinate 835,518 of JADJKB010000005.1, read as the reverse complement.
CGAGGGTCGGCCGAGGGCGGTCCGACTGCCCGCTGCTCGCACCCGCCGAGGCGCTCGCCGCAGCGGCGCCCGGACTTCCCATCGATTTCTTGCCGATGATCAATGATGGCTCCGGCAGTCACGAGAGGCTCGCGCGCGCCCGCCGCGTGTGAGCGAGTGGGCCCGCGTCGAGCGCATGACCGCCTGGTGCGCGCGCTCAACCGAAGCGCGCCGCGATGGCGTCGACGACCTGGCCGAAGTCCGGCGGCAAGCTCACGGGCGGGTTCGCCAGCTGGCTCGTCACACCGGGCAGTCGGCCTTCGTGGTAGCCCACCTTGAATTCGGTGAATTTGAGCCCACTCGCCGTGGAGATGCACACCACGCGCTCGCTGCCCTTGATCACACCGCGGGCCTTCAGCTTCTCGAGCGCCGCGAGCGCTACGGCCGTGTGCGGGCAGGTGTACATGCCGGTGCGATCCGCCCGCGCGGCCGCGTCCGCCAGCTCTTCCTCACTCGCCTGTTCGACCAGACCGTTCATCGCCTCCAGCGCTGCCACGGCCCGAGGCGCGCTCACCGGATTTCCGATCTGGATCGCCGTCGCTTGAGTCGCTTGGGCCTTGATGGCCTCGACCTCGCGTTTGCCCGCGCTCCAGGCGCGATAGAGCGGGTTCGCGTTCTCGGCCTGAGCCATCACGAGCCGCGGGTAGCGCTGGATCAACCCTAGCTCCTTCATCAACTTGAACCCGGCGTAGAGCGCGCTGGCGTTGCCCAGGTTGCCACTCGGCAGGATGATCCAGTCTGGAACCTGCCAGTCGAGCTGCTGCACGACCTCGACGGCCACCGTCTTCTGACCCTCGATGCGCAGCGCGTTCATACTGTTGGCGAGGTAGACGATGCCCTCTTCGGCCAGGCGCTGCACGATGTCCATACAACCGTCGAAGTCGGTGTCGAGCCCGAGCACGAGGGCGCCGTGTGCGAGCGGTTGTACCAGCTGGCCCGTCGAGATCTTGCCTCGCGGCAGCAGCACCACCACCGGCAGCCCTGCAGCCGCACCGTAGGCTGCGAGGGCCGCGCTGGTGTCACCGGTCGATGCACAGGCCACGGCCTTGACCTCCAGCCCCTCGCGCATCGCCCAGCGCACCACGCTGACCAGCACGGTCATGCCGAGATCTTTGAAGCTGCCGCTGTGGCTGTTGCCGCAGAGCTTGACCCAGAGATCGTCGAGACCAAGTTGCCGGCCGTAACGCTCCGCCCAGAACAGGTTGGTCCCGCCCTCGTACATGCTGACGATCAGCTCGTCGGGCACCTCGGGCATGACCCACTCGCGCTTGCCCCAGACGCCGGAGCCATAGGGCCATTGGCTGCGCATGTACCGCTCGTCGAAGAGCCGCATCCAACCGGCGGCGCTCCGACTCTTCAGCGCGTCGAGGTCGTGGCGAACCTCGAGCAGCCCTTGGCACCTCGGGCAACGGTAGATGGCCTGGGTGACGGGCCAGGCGCCGTCACACCCCGAGATGCAGCGAAATTCCGAGTGATGGCTCATCGCGGCAAGGGAGTATGGTCGGGGCGAGCGTTGACGCAAAGCCGAGAGCGCGTGTATTCGAGACAAACAATGCTCCTCCGCTCTCTCCGGTTCGGCCTGGGTGCTTGGATTGTCGCTGCTTGCCTGGTCGCCTGCGGCGACGACGGCGGAAGCGGCGGCGGTGGTGGTTCGAGCTCGGGCGGCGCGGCGGGTACCGACGGCGGGGTCACCGGCGGAAGCGCCGGGGTCGGCGGCAGCGGCGGTGCATCAGGCAGCGGCGCGAGCGGAGGCTCGGCAGGCAGCGCGGTCGGCGGCGCCGCCGGCACCGGCACCGGCGGCACGAGCAGCGGTGGCAGCAGCGGCAGCGGCGGCACGGGCGGCGCTCCCCTCACCTGTCTCGAAGAGCTGGACAAACTCGGCGTTGGTTACACCCAGACCACGGCCAAGGGTGTGGTCGATGCGGTCAAGCTGACCGGCAAGCTGAACGACGTCCTGATCGCCAGCACCGACACCGATTCGGTCGCGAAAGATCCGATGGCGTGTAAATTCGTGTTGCACCTGTGGGACATGGCCGAGGTGCTGAAGGCCCACGGCATTCACAAGATCGGGACGCTCGGCTCGTACTGTTATCGCTGCTGCTGCGCCTGGTCGACGACCAACTTCTGCCGGGGCCCCAACGATCCGGAGCCGGACTGCACGGTGGCCCCGTACAGCGGATATTCGAACCACTCCTGGGGTCGCGCGGTCGACATTCGTTACCTCTACAAGGACGACGGCAAGGTCTACGACGTGAACAACCCTGCTCACTTCGTCCAGTGGTCGGGCTCGTCGTCGGAGACGTGCACCAAGGCCCTGGCCGCTCAGACCGGGATCAGCAAGGAGCTCTACTCCTTGGCCTGTGATCTCTCGACGTCGCACGTGTTCGGCACGATCCTCACGCCGAACTACAACTCGGCCCATCGCAACCACTTCCATTGCGACATTGGCCAGAACACCGAGCCGTCCACCTGGCTCGTCAAGTCCGCACCGGCCCTGATCGACGAGGGTCCGGGCGACGAGTGACGCTGAGCTGAGCCGGGCGGCGGAGACCGCATTGAGCCTTCACTCGTCGACGTCGAGGGGTGCGAGCAGGCTCTCGATGTCGTCGGGCAAGAGCCGCCCGCCGCCTACCTCGTTGCCGAACAAGGTGTCGGCGAGCCGGCGTTTCCGCTGCTGAAGCTCGAGCATGCGCTCCTCGACGCTGCCCGACACGACCAGGTTGTGTACGAACACCGGCTGCGTCTGCCCGATGCGGTGAGCGCGATCGGTGGCCTGCATCTGCGCCGCGGCGTTCCACCACGGGTCGTAGTGAATGACCGTGTCGGCGCGGGTCAGCGTGAGGCCCGTCCCGCCTGCCTTCAGGCTGATCAAGAACACGTCCACCTCACCCGTCTGGAAGGCGTCGACCAGCTTGTGGCGCTCCTGCGAGGCGCCGGTGAGGGTCACGTGGCGGATGCCCCGTTCGGTCAGACCCTCGGACAAGAGGCCCAGCATGCGCGCGAACTGCGAGAAGACAAGCACCCGGCGACCGCGTCCGAGCTCCTGAGCCAAGAGCGCAAAAAACGCCTCGGCCTTGGCGGACGTCTTCACGTCGCGGGCCGCGTCCACCTGCACCAGGCGTGGATCACAACACACCTGTCGCAGCTTGGTGAGGGCGTCGAGGATCATCAAGCTGGAGGCCTCGAAGCCCTGGCGGCGGATGGCAGAGCGCACCTCGGCGTGGGCAGCGACGCGGATGCTCTCGTAGAGATCCCGTTGTTCTTCCTCGAACACGACCGGCTGCACCAGCTCGGTCTTGGGCGGCAAATCCCGGGCGACCGTCTCTTTCAGGCGGCGCAGCACGAACGGCGAGACGCGCGAGCGCAGCGCGTTCATGCGGGTCTCGTTGCCCTCGCGCTCGATCGGAAAGCGAAACCCGGTGCGGAAGCGCTGTGCGTTGCCGAGCAAGCCCGGCATCACGAACTCAAACAGGCTCCAGAGCTCGTCCAGGTTGTTTTCGATGGGCGTCCCCGTGAGCGCGAGGCGGTGACGCGCCCTGAGAGTGCGCACCGCCTGGCTGGCCTGACTGCGCGCGTTCTTGATGGCCTGCGCCTCGTCGAGGATCGCGTAGTGGTACTCCTGCTCGCGAAATCGCGACAGATCGCGAGACAGGACCGAGTAGGTGGTGAGCACGACGTCCGCCGCCGGTAGCTTCTTGAACGCGGCGTGGCGTTTGCCACCGTGCAGCGTGAGCACCGAGAGGTGTGGCGCGAACTGCTTGATCTGCCGGCGCCAGACCTCGACCAGGCTGGTCGGCACGACGATCAACGTCGGCAGGTCCATGCGCCGTTTTTCTTTTTCGATGGCGAGGAGCGCGATGGTCTGCAGGGTCTTGCCCAGGCCCATGTCGTCAGCCAGCACGCCGCCGACGCCGTGGTCGCGCAGGTGGCACAGCCAGGTGAGCCCTTCGGCTTGGTAGGGTCGAAGCTCGGCGTGCAGCACCGCGGGTCGCTCGGCGACGGCGGGGCCGCGGCCCAGGCGTTTGCCTCGCTCGACGGCCGGGCTCACCTCGGACCACATGAGCACGCGACCGCGGCCTTCGATCGCCTGTTCGAGGCGCCCGACCACCGCCAGGTTGGCCTCGTGCAGCCGCAGCTTTCGGCCGTGGCCGTCATACAACTCGGCGAGCACCGCCAGGATCGGCTCGAGGCGTTCCCAGGGGATGGCCACGAACTGACCTTTTGCCACCGGCAGCGCGCGGCAGCGCGCCACCTGTCGCGAGAGCGAGGAGAGCCGCGCACCCTTCGGCGCCTCTTCCAGCAGGCGGATCAGCGCCGGGACCAGATCGATGATCTGGCCATCGACCTCGAGCCCGAGCTCCAACTGAAACCACTCCGCCTTGTCCCGCACGTCGCCGAGGCGCGCGACCCAGTGTTCGCTCCCGCCCACGACTTTGAACTGAAAGCCTTCGTCGACCTCGACCTGCCAGCCGAGCGCCCGCAGCTCTTCGACCGCGAGCCCGGAGAACGAACAGATGGCGTGCACGTTGTCGTCGACGTTGATCACGTAGTCGGCCTGAGCGCCGTGGGGGGCCACGACGCTGTCGAGGTGATCGATTTCCACGACACCGTAGCGCTCGATGCGCGCCTGGACCGCGCGCTCGGCCCGAAGATCTCGGTCGACGGCGGGGGCGTCGGACTCGGGGTCGTCCGCGTCGAGGTCGTCGTCGCGTTCGGGCCGCACACGAACGCCGCCGTAGTCGAAGCGGAGTGAGAGCACGGCGCACTCGCGCTCGCGCCAGCGCCCGTCGTCCCCTTCCACCAGAAGTCGCTCCGAGAGAACCCTCAGTTCGACCGCGAACTTCTCGCTGATGGCCGCTGAGGAGTCGCCTGCTGTCTGATCAACTTGGTGGGCTTGCACGCTGTCCGCTGAATCCGTTCTACTCGGTCACGCGTTAGATCAAAAAAAACATCACTTGTCGATCTTGTTTCGGACAAAAATCTCGCACGCGCTTCCCGATCGGCCGGCCGATCACGAAGCACGCGCCTACATGGACTCACATGCCCGCGACGCGCGACGCGCGAGGGCGGCACCACCCAACCCCAGCCTCAGCCCGGCGAAGCCTCGAACCACAGCGGATAGTGGATCCAGAGCAACTCCTTCGACGCGGGGTAGCGCACGTCTTCGAGCGCCCGCGATGCGCAGCGGCCGAGGGAGGCCAGGAGCTCGACTCGCCCCGTTGCCACCGCCCGCGCTTCACGACCTGGCTTCACGGCCACGGCAACCACGAGCGCGCCGGAGAGTAATGGCTCGTGCTCGCGCGCCTTGGCGTAACACCTGGACAGGCTCGCGCTGGCGTCCGCCGTGATGGCGGCCTGAACCGCCCCGAGCTGCGCGGCGCCAAGCTCGGGGCGAGGAACTCCCGGGGGAAGCGCGCCCGTTCGTGCCGTCGCCCCTCGCGCCGCAACCACGAGGCCGAAGGGCTCGCGCATCGACAACCCGATGGAACGCCGCACGAGCGCTGGAGCCGATGGCGGCGCGGGGCTCAGGAGCTCGAGCGTCGAGAATGCCAGTGTCGGCAGCAGCACGAACACTGCCGAGACCCGGGGCAGCCGACCGAGGGCGCGCCGGCGCCGCTCCACACGACGCCAGAAATCATCGAACTCTGCCGGGGGATTCACCCGCGTGCGATAGGGGCCTTGCATGCTCTGGTCTCCGCGTCGTGGTCGGACACCGCCGCCTGCGGAGTCCTTGGACTCGAAACACCGGTGACACTCAGGCCGGATCTTGTTTGGTGGTCCCGCCGGAAAACACGGCGTTCACGTGCTGGCGCCGGCGTCGGCGGTCTCGCAGCGTGGCCGGTAACATCCTCAGCGCGACGGCGTAATAGAGCAGCTTGAAGATCGCGAGGCGCCACCGGACGCCGGGGTTCTCGAAGACATCGCCGGCGAGCATCGAGATCACCGCCTGCTCGAGCTTCAACCCATTCTGCGGGTGGTCGAACAGCCAGCGCATCGCGGGAGTCGTGAAGCGCAGAATGAACCACGACAGCGCCCGCAACCCCTCCCAGGTCTGGCGCTCGAAGGCCCGCTGCAGCGCGCGCTCCCGTCCGGGCTCCCGCAGCGCGCCGTCGACGACCGCGGCTGCCTTCTCCGCGGAGCGCATCGCAAGGTACACGCCGGTCGAGAACACGGGGTCGACGAACGCACCCGCGTCACCCGCCATGATCCAGCGCGGACCGGTGAGGCGATCACACAGGTACGAGTAGTTGCCGCTCGCGTGCTGATTACCAACGATCACAGCCTCACTCATGCGCGCCGCCGCATCGGGGATCCCGGCAAGCAACCGGCGCAAGAACTCGGGCAGCGGCTCGTTGCGAGTCTTGAACAAGTCGGGATCCGCCACGACCCCCGCGCTGACGAGCCCGTCGCGCAGCGGGATGATCCAGGCCCAGCCGCGGTCGTGGGAGTAGATGCTGATGTTCCCCGCTTCTTCACCCGTCCGCGGCGTGACACCCCGGAAGTGGGCGAAAACCGCGGCACTCTGGTGGACCGGGTGTTTGCGGTGCAGGCCGAGCAGCTTGCCCAGGAAGGCGTCCCGACCCGTTGCGTCGACCACGTAGCGCGCGCGGATGGTCGAGCTAGCCAGCGAGTCGCCTTCGGCCTCGAGCGTCACGCCCGCATCGGACAGCGTGACCCCCGTCACGCGGACGCCCTCGCGAGCATCGACGCCCTGCGCGATGGCGTGCTGGAACAGCAGCTGATCGAACTCAGCGCGCTCGACCTGGAACGCGTAACCCGGCGTTTGCCCGAGCGCGCGATCGAAGCGGTACACGTTGCGGCGCGTGCCGTCCGCGGAGGGGAAATCCGCGCCGAGCTTCTCGACGCCGATCTCACGGACCGCCTCGAGCACACCCAGCCGCTCCAAGATGGGGATGTTGGCGGGCAGCAGCGACTCGCCGATGTGAAAGCGGGGATGACGTTCGCGCTCGAGCAGCAGCACCGCGTGGCCCTTCCGCGCCAGGACGGTCGCGACCGTGGAGCCCGCAGGCCCCCCGCCGATGACCACGACGTCCGCCTCCATCGACCGCGCTTCAGTCATGGCAATCGGCAGTCCGCCCCCCGGGCAAGACGCTTCGTTGGTCCGCGACCCACCGACATTACGGCGCCGGAACCCGCCCCTTGGGATCGCTCATCAAGTTCTCGACGAAGCCCGCGGCCTGGTTCATGGCCGCCGGGATGTCGTAAAGCACGTAATGCCCGTCGCTCGCATCCGACGCAAGCCACTGAGCGAGCACACCGCTCGCGGCGCCGTTCGCCAGATTGCCGCTGAGCCCCTCGGGCGGAATCGTCACCGGCACCACGTCGCCCCACTCGAGCTCTGCGATCTCGTGGATCACCGGCGTCTGCGGCGGCAGGCCCAGGGCCACCGCCTGCACCTCGATGCCGTGCGGCGGCGAGTAGCTGTCCCCGCTGCCGTCCTCGTTCACTCCCTCCGTCATCATCACGCTCTTTGGCAAGAAACCGTCTCGCGGGCGCGTCGCGATCATCGGGACGTAGTGAATCGGGTCGGTGGGATCGACGATGCTCTGCGCGAGGCACATGGCCGGGTGAAACAGGTTCAGCTCGTCGACCTCGTCGCCCAGGAGCCCCAAGAAGACGGTCTTGACCAGGCCCGCGATGTCCAGCGGCGCCGTCTTCTCGAGCAGGGCAATGCTGATCATGCTGCCCGACCCGCTCAGCATTCCGCCCCGCGCCTGGTCGTCCACCGCCAGGAAGATCGGCCCGTTCAAGCCGCCCTGGGAGTGTCCCATGAACGCCAGCCTGTCGGCGTCGAAGCGGATCTCCGAACCCAGCGTGACCGAGGCCGGGATCGTCAGCTTCGTGTCCGTGAACAAACGCGCCTGCTGCACCACGTCGATGGCCGATTGCGGACCGTTGGCCCGGACGGCGATCGGGTTCTGCACGTTGAAGAACAGGAACTCGGGCTTGCCGGCGTCCGCCCCGGGACGGTCGCCGTGGAAGATCTGATCGATGCCGATGGTGGCGATGCAGCGTTTGGCCAGCGCCGTGCCCTCGCGTTTGCTGCCGATGAAGCTGCGGTAGTTGCCGCCGGTGCCGTGGGCGTAGAGCACGATGGGGTAGCCCTTCGCGGGCATCGGGCACGCGCTCTCTTTGGGCACGGTGATGGCAAAACGCAGGTCGAAGTCGTTGACCACGACGGGCTCACCCTTCGCATCGAACGAGAGCTGCCCGCCGTCGGCGATCTTGACGAAGGGGATCTTGCCCTTCTGAAAGTTCGGCGTCGGGCCATAGCGTCCCTCGTACGTGTCGTAGAAGCCGGACTGTTCAGCTTTGCTCAGCGTGCCGTCGAGCAGCTTCGGTGCGGGATAGCTCTGGAGCACGAAGTCGCGGATCTTCGCGGTCTCCGCCACGGGATCGTTGGTCGTGAACACTGCCAGGTGCACGATCGTGCTGCGCGAAATGCCGGCGGTCTCGAGCTCGGTCACCGCGTCTGCGAGCGCGTCACCGGCCGTGGCCGTGGAGCCACTCGCGGGATCACGGCCGAGCACCGCCCTCAGATCGGCCGATGGCTCGACGAGCCCGCTGTCCTTGGCCCGCACCGCGTTGGTCACGACCAGCGCATAGCGAGTCGATGGCAAGAGCGGGTACCCGAGCGTCGGCATGAACGCCAGCGTGTTCTCGGGCCAGTAGGCCCCGACGTCCGCTCGAAAAAACAGGCTGACGCGCTTGCGTTCCCCGTACTCCGCCGAGGAGGGTTCGATGTCGATGAGCTGCACGCTCGCGCTCGGGTCCAGGGAGTCGCTGGGCGTGGGCAGTGAGCTCTCGGCGAGCGGCGTCGTGAAGCGCAGGAACCCGGGAGCCGCGGGCGAAAATCCGGTGAGCACACCCTGCAGGGACTCGATGTAGCCGATCAGGATGGGTTTCTTGCGCGGGTTCGGGAAGCCTTCGAAGCGAATGAAACCGTCAGACTCTTTGCGCAGGTCGCTCGGCCAAGGGTGATCGAAGAAGGTCTCTTCGGAGAGGTCACTGAGCGCCGCCGGCGCGATGTAGATGCTCTCACCGCTGACGTGGGCGGGATCGTCCTCGAGCGCACAACCCGAAACCAAGGACAGGAGCAGCCCAAGCGTCCAGCAGCGGCCAAGCATGACCGGGGTCTTATCACGTGCGGGTCGCGCCGGCTCCGGTGCTAAGAATCCGCCTGGTGAGCTGGGTACTCGTGCTTTCACCCCCGAACGGGGACGCCTCACGCCGAGTCGGCGGGCTGTCACTGGCGCTCCGCCTGGCGCTCGATGCCCAGGCCGGCGGCGCATCGGCCCTCGTGGTCTCAGCGACGCAAGCCGCACTGCGTCCTCTGCTCGACGACCCGAGACTCAGGCTGCCGATCGAGGACACCCCGCCAGCGGATGCGTCACGCGTCATCGCGCCGGCGAGCCTCGTCGTACACCGGCAGCTCTTCAAGCTGCTCGCGGCCTCCGGCGCACTCACGGAAGAGCGCGACCTCGCCCGGGAGCCTTTTGTCGTCGAGGTACCCTTCGGCTTCGAGGCCATCGACGTCGTCGACCGAGAGAGCGCACGGCGCGCCGAGCAGGCGCTGTTCCGCGCCTTGCGCAAACCCCAGGACGGCTGGACCAGCCGCTGGCTGAACCGCTACGTGTCGCTGTCGATCTCGCGCTGGCTGGTGAAGACTCCGCTCAGGCCGAACCAGGTCTCGGTCGCCATTCTGGCCGTTGGCCTGTTCGGGGCGTGGCTGGCGTCACGGGGCGACTACGCTTCGATGGCGCTCGGCGCGTTCTTGTTCCAGATGCAGAGCATTCTCGACGGCTGTGACGGCGAGATGAGCCGCGTCACGTACCGCGGCTCCCTGGCGGGAGAGTGGCTCGACACCGTCGGCGACGACGTCACCAACTACAGCTTCTTCGGTGCGACGGGCTGGGGCCTCTACACCGCGACCGGGCACCTCGCGTATCTGGTGGCGGGGGCCGTCACGGTCGCATGCGGCCTGATCGCGAGCAGCATCGAGTACCGCTACTTGATCCGCATCGGCTCGGGCGATCTGTTGAAGTACCCAATCAGCGCACCAGGGAGCGAGACTTCCGGGGGCCTCTTCGCTGCGCTGCAGCCGCTCTTCAAGCGCGATACCTTCGTGTTTCTCACGCTCGTCGCAGCCCTGGCCGGGGCCCTCGGACCGATGCTGGTGGTGTTCTCCCTGGGTGCAGTCGGCATCGTGATCTCGGTCTTTGCGGCGGAGCTGCGCATGGCCAAAGAGCGGCGAACGGCCGCTAAGTTCTGAAGCGGCGCCCGCAAATCCCGCGCCACCAGGCAGGACGCGTGTTTGACGCCGGCTCCGACCCGCGCCCGCCTACTGCATCACGATCTGAACCCAGGTACTATGACCACGTGTTCGTCTTCTTTGCTTCGGGCCAAATGGACGCCACACTTGGCGCGCGGTTGGCGGACGCCGGCGCCAGCCCAGCGGAGCTCACCGATGACCACCTGGCCGACGACGCGTCGTTCCCCTGTCTGTGGGTCATCGACGGCCAGCCACCCGACGTCGCACGGGCCGACGCTCGACTTCGGGCGGCCGGACGGCGTTTCGACACCACCGTACTGGCGGCAGTCACGGCCACGGCCGACATCGAAGCTTTGTTCGCGAGCGGCGCGGACGACGTGCTCCTCCGCGAGCAGCCCAGCGACCACCTCGCGGTCCGTCTGGAGGCCTGTCGTCTACTTGCGACGACTCGCTTCGATTTCATCGCAAACCTCGCCGTCTCCGCCGAGGTCACCGACACCGACGGTCGCATTCAATACGCAAACCCCGCCTTCGTGCGTCAAACCGGGCTCGAACTAGCCGCCCTACGCGCCAGCGTGCTCGAGGAGCTTCCGCTCGACGAGAGCCAGATCCTTCCGGCGGACAACTGGACCCGCACTCGCCTGGCCAACCCACGCGGAGGTCGCAGCCGCGATCACGAGGTGTGTGTCTCGCCGCTCCGACGCCCCGGGAGTCCGGGCGCGCTCTTCTTGAAGCTCCGGCGGGACGTCACGCATCAGGAGATCACGGCGGAGCAACTGCGGCTGCTCGAGGCGGAGCTGCGAAGGACCGAGCACATGGCGGCGGTGGGAACCCTGGCCGCCGGTATCGCTCACGAGATCAACAACCCGTTGACCTATGTGATGACCAACGTGTCGCTCGTGCTCGACGCCGCCGCCCAGCTCGGGGAAGAGGAGCTGACCGAAGCTCTGCGCGACGCGATGGAAGGCGGCGAGCGTGTGCGGAAGATCATCGCCGATCTCCGACTTTTTTCCCGGGACTCCGGGGATCAGCTGGAAATCGTCGAGCTCGAGGCCCTGCTCGACTCGACCGTGAATATCGCGGCCTCGGAGCTGCGCCAGCGCGCAAGATTGATCCGGGACTATGGCAGCATCCCACCGGTGCGGGGCAACCGTGCCCGGCTGGGACAGGTCTTCCTGAACCTGATCGTGAACGCGGCCCAGGCGTGCACGAACAAGACGGGAGAGCACGAGGTGCGGCTGAAGACTGGGTTCGACGAGGCGGGTTGGGTGTACGTCGAGATCTCGGACACCGGAGAGGGCATGCGCCCCGAGGTGCTCGCCCGGATCTTTCAGCCCTTCTTCACGACGAAGCCCGCGGGCCTCGGAACCGGTCTCGGGCTGTCACTCAGTCACGGTATCATCGAGGGTCTCGGCGGCCGGCTGAGCGCCGAGAGTGAGCGGGGGAAGGGCAGCACGTTCCGCGTCGACCTCCTTCCCGCCCCACGAGACGCCGCGCTGCCGCGCGCGCCGAGACTCTCCCGCGCCCCGGAGCCTGGAAAGCGCGCGCGAATCCTGATCGTGGACGACGACGCGCGCGTGGGGCGTGCACTCGCGCGGATCCTCAAGGATCACGATGTGGTCACGGCCGGCAGCGCGGAGCCTGCACTCACGGCACTGTCCGCGGGTGAGGCGTTCGACGCAGTGTACTGCGACATTCTCATGCCGGGTCGGTCGGGCATCGAGCTGTTCGACGATCCGGCCGTCGTCGCCAGCTCCACGCCGAGAGAGCGGTGGATCTTCATGTCCGGTGGGATACGCGATCCGGAGCTCGGGCGTTTTTTGCAGCGCGTGGACAATCCCTTCTTGCCCAAACCCTGCGGTCCGCGGGAGGTCATGGCAGCGCTTGCGCGCGCGCTCGGCACGCAGAGCAGCCCCCCTTCGCTCTCGCGTTCGACGCTGCCGGCTGGCTCGGGGTCGTCCAACCCGAGCCGATGAAACACACGCTCACTTGACCGTGACGGTCCACGGGAACACTTCGACGTGCCACTCTTCGGGGTGCGCGTACTTGCCGATGGCCAGTGAGAACATCTTGTCGCGAACACACTTCTGCGCGCCGCCGCCACCGGACATTCCCCGCGAGGCCGTGCCGTCCGGGCGAAACCCGCAAGAGCCCGTGTAGGTCTCGGCCCCCGCGTCGGCCGCCTTGGACCCCGCGCACGCGACCGACGCAGAGGCCGCGGCGGCGTCGACCTTCTTCTTCACGGCCGCGACATCGATTGGCGCGAGCTTGCCCGCGGCCGGCGTCTCGGCCGCAGGCTCCGGAGCGGAGGGAGCTGGAGTAGGCTCCGCCCGCTTTTCATTCGTGGTGGCCGGCAACGCGCCGGGTGCGACCGCAACCCCACGCGGTCGGTTGGCGGCAGACTTCTGAGTTGGCTCGCCGGGCGATGGCTGAGGCGCGGCGACTGGCGCAGCAGTCGTATCCGTCGTGATGAGCGGCGGCGTGCCAGCCCGGGCCGAGGTGCGGTCGGAGCCGGACTCCGAGCTGTACAGCCAGGCTCCGGCGCCGAGGCCCACGATCAGAAACCCACCCAAGAGCAGCAGTCCTCCACCGAGGGCGATGAAGAGCGGCGCCTTCGAGGTGCGCGGTGGGCTGGCCAAAGCTCCACTCGGCGCGGCGGCGCTCGGGGCCGGCGCGCTCGGCGCGGGCGCAAACGATACCGCCGAAACCGATGCGCTGAAGCTCGGGGAGGTCGGCGCGACCGCCGACGCAAGCGTGCTCCCAGCCAGCAGCTCCAGCGCGGCGAACGCGGCGTGGGCATCCGGATATCGCTGTGCCGGATCACGGGCCACGGTGTGGGCGAACCAGGCATCGAACCCGGGCGGCAGCACACCCTGGAGGCCGTATTCGTGCGCGCGCTCGGAGGCGGGCACGATGGGCTGAGTCAGGGTCTCCATGAGCAGCGCGCTCAGCGCCGCGGACGGATCGTTGGCGGTGTGCCAGTAGTAACGCCCGACCAGCAACCGAAACGCCACCAACCCCAGCGCCCACACATCCGTCGCCGGTGTGATGTGCGCGCGCGGATCACTCTGTTCTGGCGCCATCCAAAGTGGAGTGCCAAGGCGTCCCGTCGCGCTGTCTCGGGCGTCCGCGGCCAGCTTTGCGATGCCGAAATCCAGGACCTTCACTTGCTGCGTTGCCTCGGCGCTGTGGACCTCCGCCAGGAACACGTTCTCGGGCTTGATGTCCCGATGCACGATCCTCGCAGCATGCGCCGCGCCAAGCGCGTGGCAGAGCTGCCGGTAGAGCACGAGGAGCTCCGAGAATGGGAGCGGCCCGCGCCGCGCGGAGAGCTGAGCCAGGTCTTCTCCGTGCAAGAGCTCCATCGCCAGCCACGGGATCCCGAAGTTCGCATCGACACCCGCTGCGATCACCTCGACCACGTAAGCGCTGGGAATTTGCCCCCCGATGCGCGCCTCTTGCTCGAAGCGCTCGCGCATGCGCGGCTCCGCGATCAGAGTCGGGTGCATGAGCTTGAGCGCGCGCTTCTGCCCGGTGCTCAGCTGCTCGGCCAGCCACACCCCTCCCATGCCACCCTTGGCCAGCTCCCGTTCGAGGCGGAAGTCCCCACCGATGACGGCGCCCTCGAGCTGCATCGCGTCGTCGGTTATTACACGCCCGGGGCTGGGGCGCAGCGCCCAGCGCGGCTCCGCGGAAGCCAGCGACCCCAAGAGAAGGCGTTGGGTTATCCTGCGGGGCGTGTTCGCTCGCCGATTCGCCGCTCCCTGCGCGCTCTTGACCCTGCTCCTCGGTGCGGGCTCCGCAATTGCTGCAGGCCCGCTCGGCCCCGAGGGCTCGACGATCACGACCAGCGACTACCGCATCGATCTGACGCAGGGTGTGGTCCTCGGTGGCACCCGCGTGCTCGGCTTGGCGGGGGCCTACGTGGCAATCGCCGAGGGGGTCGACGGCAACGCGGTGAACCCGGTCGCCCCCGCGCTGCGCGCCGTGCACTCGCGTGATCACACCGACTACGATCTGGGGTTCGGGCTCACCTTTCCTGCCGCCGTGCGCGGCAACGATCTGTTCAACAGCGGTGAGCGCACGAACCTGTCGAGCACCCAGCAAGACGCATTGTTCCTCGACCTCGCGGCCAACTTGCAGCTGGGTCGCTGGGGTGTCGGCGCTTCGCTGCACTACACGACCTTCGACGTTGCGCCGCAGGGCCAGACCCTGGGCCTGAACGCTCGTTTCGGCGGCATCCGCCTGCAGGTCGCGCGCTCGTGGTTCGACGGCCAGCTGCTGGTCGGCGTCGGCAGCCGAGGGACGGGCCTCTTGCTCGAGAACCGTAACCCGGAGGCCGACGAGCCCAAACAGCTGTTTCACATCGAAGGCGCCGCCCTCGAGGTCGGGACGTTGGTCCGACCCAATGGCGCGCCGTACCGCATTGGTTTCGCGGCGCGCTCGCCGGTCGTCACGAACGCGCTGACCACCGATGTCGAGCAGAACGCAGCGGGAGACCGGGTCATCAGCCGCAACGGCACGGATCTCTACCTACCGAACGAGGTCACGTTGCCGTGGGACATCGATTTTGGCCTCGCGGTCCAGCTCGGACCGCGGCCCCTCAATCCGCGCTTCGTCGAGCCGGACGAGGCGCTCGCTCGACTCGATCGGTACCTGGCCTGGAGAAAGCTCGAGGCGCGCCGGCGAAAACGACGCTCGCTCGGCGAAGCGGGGCTCGACGCCCGCGCCACGGCCGCGCGTGAGGCGGCGTTCGATGCCGAGATCGCCGCCGACGATGCCCTCGACGAGGTCCATCGCGAGCGCGCCCTGCGAGAGGTTCGGCTGGAGCTCCTGCGGCGAGTGCGCCAGATGAGTCGCTCGTACGTGCTCATCTCGACCTCACTGCTGATCACCGGACCGGTCCGGCAGAGTGTGGGTGTGGAGTCGTTCATCGAGCGTCGAGTCCAGCGCTCCGGCCGCAAGGCGACCTACACGCCACGCCTCGGCGTCGAGACCGAACTGGTCCCGGCTTGGCTCAAGGTCCGGGCCGGCACGTATGGCGAGCCGACGCGCTTCGAGTCCCGCGGAGCGAAAGCGCGCTTGCATGGAACCCTCGGCTTCGACCAGAAGTTGTTCCCGTGGACGTTGTTCGGACTCCTGGAAGACGGCACCGAGTGGCGGCTGTCGGCGGCGCTCGACGGTGCGCGCCATTATTTCAGCTGGGGCGCCAGCGTGGGGCTCTGGCGATGAGGCGCTTCGCATTGTTCGCGGCGGCGCTGTTCAGTGTCGCTTGCTCCAAGAAGGAGCCACCGCCGCCGGAGCGCACGGAGCCCTGGCTCGCGAACCCTCCGGAAGCGAGCGCGGCGCTGTCCGCCAAGTACGTCTGGAGCGAACGCTGCGAGGCAAAGCTCACGCTGCGAGCAAAAGAAGGCAGCCCTCGCGGTGTGTTTCGCGTCTGCCGCGGTGAGCTGGACGTGAACCTCACCGATCTCACCGAGAGCCGCGGCACGCTCGCCATCGACGTCGCGAGCATCGAGATCCGCGGCGACGGCGACGCCGGCCGAGACGCCGAGCAGTCGCAAGAAGCGCAAAACTGGATGGACGTCGGCGCGAGCCGCCCCGAGGCGGAACGCGAGCGTCTGCGCTGGGCAATCTTCACCCTCACCGCGCTCCGCGACGCGAGCAGTGCGAGTGCCCACACCGGTAAACGCGAACGCGTCGAGCCCGAGCCGGAGGAGCCCGCGGACCTGCCGGAGGACGACGCCGGCGAACCCAAGAAAAGCGAGCGCCGCAGCGTCACGCTCGTCGCACGCGGACAGCTCGTGTTGCATCAGGTGCGCGTGGACGTCGAGGTGCCGATCCGCGTGAGCTTCCACTACGCCGAGCGTGCTTCTGCAGACACGGTTCCCGAGCGCCTGACCCTCACCACACGCCGCCCGGTGGTCGTGTCGTTGGCTGCACACCAGATCAAGCCACGAGACTCGTCGGGCGTGTTTCAAGCCCAAGCCATGAAGCTCCTTGGCCAGCAGGTCGGGAGCGAGGCCAAGGTGAGCCTGTTCGCAACGGGCACAGTCAAAAGCCCGTGAATCCCCGGCGAATTGGCCAGTACGAAACCGATCGGCCCGGGCCGGCGTAAGCAAATCCAGCCGCTCGAGCGGACAAAACCGGCGCCGCCCGGAAAAAGCCGCTATCTTTTGCCGCGCTGAAGGAGAAAACAGGAAATGTCTCGAAAGCTCTCGCTCACCCACATCGCCGCCACCCTCGCTGCGCTCGGCGCCGTCGCCTGCGGCGGCTCGACCCCTCCGGCCGAATCCCCGGTCGAGTCGAAGGAAGTACCGGCCGCGACGGAGTCCGCGCCGGAAGGCGCAGCCAGCGAGGAAAAGAGCACCGACCCTGCAGCGGAGGAGCCGGCAGCCGAGGGCGCCAACACCGACAAGGCTGGAGAGGGCACCGCCGCGGCCGCACCGGGTGCAACTGCAGTAGCCGCGCCCGCTGCCGCTCCCGCCACCAAGCCGAAGAAGAAGCCGACCGCAAAAAAGAAGGCGGCGGGCGCCAAAGCGGGCTGCGGCGCCGGAACCTGCGGCTGACCGACCGAGAGGGGCGTGAGATGCCGAACAGAGGGCGCAAGCCGCTCGGCGTTGGCCTCGGCTTGCGCTGGGAGTTCCTCGAAGAGGTCCTCGACGGTCCGCCCCTGAACGTCGCGTTCTTCGAGGTCAGCCCGGAGAACTACATGCGCCGCGGGGGTTATTACCCGGCGGCGCTCCGACGCATCGCGGAGCGTTACCCGGTGGTGACGCACGGGTTGACGCTCTCGCTGGGCGCGAGCGAGGCGCCGGCCGCGGAATATCTGACGGAGCTTCGCGCCGAGACCGAGTCCATCGGAACCCCCTGGCACAGCGATCATCTGTGCCTGGCCAGCGTCGGGTCCCGCATCCTGCACGAGCTGGTGCCACTCGCGCAGACCCGGGCGAACGCGGTGCGCGCGGCCGAACGCGTGCAGCGGACTCGAGATCATCTGGGCATCCCCATGCTGGTGGAGAACATCAGCTGGTACGCCCACCCCGGACACCGGCAAGTTGCCGAGGCCGACTTCATCTCGGAGGTGCTGGAGCGGGCCGATGCGGGGCTGTTGCTCGACGTGAACAACGTCTGGGTGAACGCCCAAAATCACGGCTTCGATCCGCGGGTCTTCATCACTTCCCTGCCCCTCGAGCGGGTACGAGAGATCCACATCGCCGGTCACACTCGTACAACGTCCGGCTTGATCCTCGACACCCACGGCGCGCCCGTCATCGATCCCGTGATCGAGCTGCTCGAATGGACCCTCGAGCGCACCGGCCCGGTGCCCGTGCTGCTCGAACGCGACAACCACGTGCCCGAGCTGTCGGAGCTCCTGGCCGAGGTCGAGCGTTTGGCCGAGGTCTACGCCCGGGCAACTCGCGCAAAGGAGGCCCCCGTTGCCCGAAGCGCTTGAGCTCGCCATGGCCGATCTGGTGTTCGGCCCAGGGTTCGCGCCGGACGACGAGGCGGCGATCGGCAACTGGCTCCGGACGAACGGAGTCGGCGAGGACGACGCCCGCGCGATCAAGGAGCAGGGGCTGGAGCGCTTGCTCGTCTACCGAACGCTCGTCCGCGGCACCCTGCGCGAAGCGCTCGAGTGCGCCATCCCTCGGACGATGGCGCGTCTGGGAGCGGTGTTCGACGAGTACTTCGACCGCTACCTGGCGGAGGTTGCCCCACGCTCACACTACCTGCGAGATGTGACCCCGGAGCTGCTCGCCTTCTGCCAACCGCTGTGGCCCGCGGATCCGCGCGTACCGGCCTGGAGCATGGATCTAGCGCGCCACGAGTCGGTTCAGATCGACGTTGCGTCGGAGCTCGCGCGTCCGCTCGCGCACGAGCCGGGTGAGCTGTCTCTCGAGTTGCCCTTGCGCTTCATCGAAGCCGTGAGGCTCATGCGCTACGAGTACGCGGTCCATCGCCTGAACGACGACCTGGACGACCGCACGCCGCCGGCTCACGAGCCGACCGCGCTGTTGGTCTATCGGAGTCCCGAGCACGAGGTGCGCTACCTCGAACAGAGCCCGCTTGCCGCCGACATCCTCGAGCGCCTGCTCGCCGGCCAGCCTCTCGGCAATGCCCTTCAAACGGCCTGCGAGACACGAACAATCGAGCTCGATCAGAAGGTAGTCGAGGGAACGGCGACACTTCTGGCAGACTTGGCCGAGCGCGGCGCGCTGCTCGGCTCGCGACAGATGGAGGAAGAGTAGATGGCGGCACGCGACCCGTTGGGAATTTCCGGCGAGCTCATCGCTGACAAATACATGGTGGAGCACGCCGTGGGCGAGGGCGGGTTCGCGGTCGTCTACCGAGCGCAGCACAACATCTGGAAGAAACCCGTCGCCATCAAGTTCTTCAGTGAGCTGTCGAGCGTGCCGGTCGATCAGCGGGAGGAGATGCAGCAGTCCTTCATCGACGAAGGCTCGATGTTGAATCAGCTGTCGACGCAGACCGCGGCCATCGTTCAAGCCCGCGACGTCGGATTTTACACCACGCCCGAGGGGCGCTGGATGCCGTACATGGTGCTCGAGTGGCTCGAAGGCCGACCGCTCGAGGACCTGATCGTGTCGGAGACGAAGCAGGGGCGCGCGCGCTTCACGATGCAGGAGGTCCTGCGCCTCCTGGGTCCGGTTGCTGCTGCACTCGACGTCGCGCATGCCCACGGCATTGCTCACCGCGACGTGAAACCGCCGAACATCTTCGTGCTGGGTGACGACCCGCGCAACGGCGCAGTGACGGTCAAGATCTTGGACTTTGGCGTCGCCAAGATGATCACCGACAACACCCAGATGAAGGCCGCGCTCGCCAAGACCGGCACCAACATCACGTCGTTCACTCCGCAGTACGGCGCGCCGGAGCAGTTCAGCCGCAGCTACGGCGCAACCGGTCCCTGGACGGACGTGTTCGCGCTGGCGCTGGTCGTGGTCGAGATGCTGATCGGCAAGCCCGCGCTGGACGGCGGGGATCTGGTCCAGCTGGCGTTTTCTGCCGGGCACCCGGACAACCGCCCCACCCCGCGCCGCCTGGGCTGTGACGTCAGCGACGGCGTCGAAGCCGTGCTCGAAAAGGCGCTCGCGGTGCAACCCACGGCGCGCTTCGCCCGGGCATCGGAGTTCTGGGGCGCGCTCGAGGCAGCGGCAGCAGGCAGCACTCGCGTGACGGGCGCCGAGGCCATGTCCGCGACGATGGCGATGCCCGAGTCCCTGCGCGCTGCCATCACGCCGATCCAGCCGGCGCGCACCCAGCCGGCGCTGAGCCGGCCCGGGGATGCCATCACCATGGACCCTGCGACGGTGACCCCAGCCAGCCTCCAGCCGGCGAAGAAGTCGAGCGCGGGGCTCATCGTGGGTGCGGTCATTGGTGTGCTGGTGCTCGGTGGCGGAGCGTTTTTCGGGATGCGAGCCATGGGAAAAAAGAGCGAAGACCCTGGCGCCGGCGGCCCCACCGCGTCGGGGATGCCCTCGCCAGCACCCTCGGCCAGCGCATTGCGCGAACCCAAAGTCAACGCCTGCCCCGACGCCATGTTCAAGATCCCCGCCGGTCAGTTCTACATGGGCTCGGACGACAAGGCCGCGGGCGACAACCAGAAGCCCGCGCACAACGTGTCGCTCGACGCGTTCTGCATGGACGCAACCGAGGTCACGGTCGAGGCCTACCTCGGTTGCAGCAGCACGGGGGGCTGCCGCCGGCTCAAGCCGGAGGTCATGTACTCGGGCATGGCGCGCGCCGAAGAGAAGGCGTTCCTGCCGCTCTGCAACGTCGACGCGGACGACCGCAAGATGCACCCGATGAACTGCATTTCGTGGCGCGACGCCGACACGTTCTGCCGCAAGAACGACAAACGCCTGCCCACCGAGGCCGAGTGGGAGTTCGCGACGCGTGGCCCCGATGGGCGCATTTACCCCTGGGGCGACGACAAACCGACGGTGGCGCATCTGAACGCCTGCGATCTCGACTGTCAGAAGTGGTCCAAGGCGGCTGGCGTGGGTGTCTTGGTGTTGTTCGAAAAGGACAGCGACGGTTTTGCCGCGACCGCGCCGGTCGGCAAGTTTCCCAAGGGGGACTCGCGCTTTGGCCCGAAAGACGTGGTCGGAAACGTCTGGGAGTGGGTCTCGGATTGGGAGGCGCCCTACACCGCGGAGGAGCAGAAGAACCCCACCGGCAGCGCCAGCGGCGAGAAGAAGATCATCCGCGGCGGCGCCTGGAACGGTGCGCGGGAAGAGTGGCTGCACCCGAGCTTTCGCTTCGCAGCGGAGCCAGATCGCCGCCATCCGGGCATTGGCTTTCGCTGCGCCAAGAGCCCGTGACCAAGCCCTCCCGGGCTGGGAAAATTTTTCGTCCGAACAATCTGCCTGAACCAAGTCTAAGCTGGGGCTGATGGGGAGAAGCCCGCTGGATCATCCTCGGCTCGCGATCATCGACAAGAAGCTCGATGCCGAAGAGCTCGACGAGGCGCAGCACCTCTTGGCGCAGCTGGGTGACAACTATTTCTTCCGCCACGCGACCACCTACCTCGCGTCACGCCTGCTGTACCTGCGTGGGACCCTGGATCAAGAAGGCCTCACCGAGCGACTTGGCCGCTTGCTCGACGAGTCTCAAGAGTTTCCGGAAGCGGAGGCCCTGCTGCTCTCGGCCAAGGCCGGCACGCTACAGCGGCCCGGCGCGGCGCGGAGCTCACGCCCGCCACCCGTTGGAGTGGGAAGCCGACCGCCCAACGCCGAGATCGAGCTGGCGTTCGGTCGCGGTGCGCGCGCAGAAGGATTGGAACCACAGAGCCCGACCAGCAGCGCCCTGCGCCACCCGGAGTTTCCCAAACCGGCGCGGGTGCCCGACCTCGCCTCGAGCTCACGCCCCGATCGCTCGGGCTCGATCCCAGATCTGGAGATCTCCGGCCGCTCGGCGCCCCCGCCAGGGTTTCCGAGCCGCGGAGCTGAAGCGCGGGAACAACCGAGAGAACCCGAGCAGACCATCGAGCTGACGGAGCGCTCTCCCTCCCGCATTCCGGAAATGAACGCCGGCGCTCGGTACTCTTCGGTCCCGGAAGCCACGGAGCGCATCGCGCTATCGCGCCGAGAGCGTCCTCAGCCCGCGAGCCCGGCCGAGCGCCAACGTCGCCCCCCCGTGGGTCGCGGTCGCACCGAGGGCATCGTCACGAGTGACATTCCGGCGTCGGAGGGTCGCGCGGCGAGTTTGTTCGACGTCGCTGCGATGCTCGACTCGGGCCGACTCGACGAGGCCCTCGCGGCCCTGGCCAGTCGCGGTGATCCGGACGAGCCGGACCATGCACTGCTGAAAGGGCGCGTGCTGTCTCGGGGCGGGCAACGTGCCGAGGCGCTCGCGGTCGCCAGACGCCTGGCTGGGGCGCCGCTGCTCGACCCGACCGTGCGTGCGGGGGTCGCCCGTCTCGCGCTGGAGCTGGACGACATCGATCTCGCGCTCGAACAGGCCGAGCGCGCCCACGAAGAAGATCCACTTCAGCCCACCATTCGCCTGACGTTTGCCTGGGCCGCGCTACGCCGAGCCCGTCGCACCGCCGATCCCGAGTTGGTCTCGTCTGCGTCGCTTGCCCTGCGCGAGCTGGTCGGAGACGGCGGACCCCACGAAGGACTTCTGCTCGGACTCCGCGCCTGTGTCGAGGCGCACGCCGGGGACGCCGTGCGTGCGCTGCGACTGGCGGAACGTTCCATCGAGCTCGAACCCAGCGCCGACGGGTATGCGGCGCTGGCCATGGCAGCGGCACGTCTGGGTCGGACCGAAGACGCCAGGCGTGCGAGCGCGAGGCTCCGAGACAAGAGTCCAAAAGAGGCCGCCGCGCTCACCGAGAGCCTCGAGGCCCACGGTGACGGGTTGTTCTCGCTGCGCGCGCACGCCGCCTCGATCGCCGCACCCGCAGGCGATGCAGAGCTGGAGGCGTCGAGCCTGTGGGGACCGCTCGAACACGCGGTCATCGAAGGTCGTGTTGCCGACGCCTGGAACACGTTCGCCCAGCTGGCCACGGACACCTTGAGTCAGGTCTCCGATACCACGCGGCGTGAACCGCCGGCCCTCGCCGCCGTGGCCGCGAGCTTCCTGACCGTCGCACCAATCTCACGGGATCTTGCGCCCTACGACCAGACCCCGCGCAGCCTCATCTGCATCGCGGATCTGTTGTCGCTGCTCGCGCCTGGCGCGCCCCTGATCGAGGTCGGTCATCCGCTCGCGGTCCTGGTCGGCGCCTACGTCGGCGAGACGCTGCGCCAGAGTCTCGGAGCCCGCTGGCGCGGAAATCCGGCTGAGCCGCAGAACGCCGAGGTGTTCGGAGAGAAGGGCGCGTACCGCCCCTTCGAGATGGTCGCCGAGGAGCTCGCGGGAGAGCACCGCTTCGCCGCCGCATCGGTGGTCTCCGAGCTCGAGTCCGAGGCCACCGGACGCGTGCTGCACTTGCCGGCGGTCACGCCGATCTGTCCCTGGGATCCCGCGGAGTGGCCCGCTCCATCGCGCCTGCCGCACTACGCGCTCGCCGTCGAGCGCTCGATCATTTCTGCGCTGTGCCGGGAGCGAAACGGAGAAATCCTGGACGGCTCGCTGGCCAGCCTCCTCGCGCTCGACGACCACATCGACCGCATTGCTCCTCGGGGCGAGGCGCCTCATTCCGACACCCGCTGGGCGCGACGCGTGACGGTGCTCGGCGGTGCGTATCTGGGAGAGGTCTTGCGCCGAGAGCTGGCGGCGGACTGGTCGCGCCGAGACGGCACCGAGCTCGGCCCCGAGAGTTACCGCTTGCTCCGACGGGGCGCACCCAATCTCCAGCCGGTGCAACACGTCTTTTTGCGGGTTACCGCCAACGCGCCCTCGCTCCACACCTACGCCCTCGACGCTCTCGGGCGCTGAGCCCGCGAGCCACGCGCTGGTGAACTTCCCGGCAGCCCGGCGCGCGTTCACTACGCGCCGGGAGTGACAGATTCGCGAGCCGTCAGGGCTGACAGCAGGCCAGGCAGGCCGACGGGTAGCAGTACTGGTTCTTGCAGCACGACTGCCCATTGCCGCATTTCGTGTTACCGCACGCGGCCGCGCCGCCGTCCAGACTGACGCCGCCGTCGCTCGGTTTCTGGCAGCACTGGGTGCAGGTCGTGTTGTAGCAATACTTGACGACGCCGGTCTCACAGCAAGCCTGGTTCGACCCGCACGCCTGATTTCCACAGGCCTTGCCGCCGTCCGTCGCCACACCGCCGTCCCCGAGGTTCGGGCAACAGGCGAGGCACGCCGATGGGTAGCAGAAGTTGAGACCGGGGCAGCACGTCTGGTTCGAGCCGCACGTCTGCGTTCCGCAGGCGTTGCCGCCGCCGCCGGTGCCGCCGGTATTCCCGCCGCCCGTGCCGCCGGTGCTCGCGCCGCCGGTGTTCGCGCCGCCGGTGTTCGCGCCGCCGGTATTCGCGCCGCCGGTGTTCGCTCCTCCGGTGTTCGCTCCTCCGGTGCCCGAGCCGCCCGCACCCGCCGTCCCGCCTCCGGCTCCCGCCGTGCCGCCGCCCGCACCCGCCGTCCCGCCGCCCGCACCCGCCGTCCCGCCGCCGGTGTTTCCGCTGCCGCCGGTGTTTCCGCTGCCGCCGGTGGCCCCCAAACCGCCGGTGCCCGCGCCCCCGTCTTTGCCGCCGGTGCCGCTCAGCCCGCTATCGGAGTCCGAGCCACAGGCCACCACGACGTAACAACAACCGAGCAACAAACTGACGAGCGCAAGAGTCTTTCGCATGTGCCCCGAGCCTCCAGCTGACGAAGGTAACGCAATCGCAGGTCGCGCCGCAAGCAACGCGCGCTCAGCGCTCCGCCGCTGTCTGGTAGAGCGGCGTGCTCTCGGGCCGATACGGACGCGGGAGTGCCCGGGGCGAGAGTGTGCGGCCCAGGCGCCGCGGCAGCTGGAGCCCGACCTCACTCGTGCGCGGGACACGCCCCGCTGCGGCCACGGGCGGCGCTACCTGCAGACGTCGGTGAACTGAGCGCGAATTTCCTTCAGTCGTGCCAGCTCGTCAGCGCTCTTGGTGTGGGCAATCAGTCGATCCATCTGCACCAGCGCAGGACCACACTGGATGTTCTTCGGCTGGCCGAGCGACGATAACGGAAGGGCGGCTCGACCGCGCCAGCCGTCTTTGGCCGCGCGACGCCACAGCGCGCGCTGTCGTCTCGAGCTCGAAGCACATCGGGGAGCGTCCCGCTCAATCGCCGCGATTTCGAAACTGTGCTTTAGTCGTCTCTGCCTCGTCGCTCTGACGCCGTCTTCGAACGGTGCATTGCAGCGGCTCTCCGGCGGCTTCCCCACTGGGCGGTCCGCTCGTCCGAATCCTGTCTCTGGACTCAGGTTTGCTCCGCCGCCCATGCCTCACGATTTCGATCTGATCCTGACCCTCGCTGGCGGCCTCGCAGCAGCGCTGCTTCTGGGCTTCGTCACCCAGAGGCTGAAGCTCTCGCCCATCGTGGGGTACCTGCTGGCGGGGGTGGCCGTCGGTCCGTTCACTCCGGGGTTCGTCGCACACGGCGGGATCAGTGAGCAGTTCGCCGAGCTCGGCGTGATCTTGTTGCTGTTCGGCGTAGGGCTGCACTTTCACTTGAACGAGCTGCTCGCGGTGCGCCGTGTGGTGCTCCCCGGCGCGCTGGTGCAGATCGGTCTGGCGACCGCCGGTGGGTATTTCGTGACGCGAGCCTTCGGCTGGGGGTCGGGGGCGGCCGTGGTGTTCGGTCTCAGTATCTCCATCGCGAGCACCGTCGTGCTCCTGCGTGTGCTCTCGGATGCCGACGTGCTGCACATGGCCGCGGGCCACATCGCCGTGGGCTGGCTGATCGTGCAGGACCTGGTGATGGTCCTGGCGTTGGTGATGTTGCCCATCGTCGCGGGCCAAGCCCCGGGCGGTGGAACCCACGGACTGCTCGTGTCCGCGGGGCTCGCGGTGGTGAAGATCGTGTTCCTGGTCGCCTTCACGCTGATCGTGGGCAAGCGCGTCATCCCCGCGTTGCTCGGCTACGTCGCCAAGACCCGCTCCCGAGAGCTGTTCACCCTCACGGTGCTGGTGCTGGCCCTAGGCATCGCCGTGGGCTCCGCCAAGTTGTTCGGCGCGTCCATGGCCTTGGGTGCCTTTCTGGCCGGGATGGTCGTTGGCCAGTCCGAGTTCGCCACTCGCGCGGCGTCCGAGGCGTTGCCGATGCGCGACGCCTTCGCGGTGCTCTTCTTCGTGTCGATGGGAATGCTGTTCGACCCGGCCGCCGTGGTGCCCAACCTCGGGCTCACCGCGGCCACGCTCGGGCTGGTGCTGCTCGGCACGCCGCTCGTGACCTTCGGCATGATGCTCGCCCGAGGGCAGTCCGCGAAGAACGCAGTGTCCGTCGCGCTCGGCATGGCACAGATCGGTGAGTTCTCTTTCATCGTGGCAGCGCTCGGGCGGCAGCTCGGCCTCTTGCCCGAGCGCGCGACGCAGGCTCTGGTGGCGGTGTCCATGATCTGCATCACGCTGAACCCGCTGCTCTACCGGCTGGTGCCGCCTATTTCGCGGTGGATCGACGCACGCATGCGCCGTCCGCTCGAGCGCGCGAACGAGCCGACTTCGCTGCTGGACCGCTCACACCGCACCATCGTCATCGGCTACGGCCCGGTCGGTCGTACCCTGTCGAAGCTCCTGATCGCAAATCAGATCGAGCCGACCGTGGTGGAGCTGAACCACGAGACGGTGAACCGACTGAACAAGCAAGGCATCCGCGCGATCTTCGGCGACGCGACCCAGGCTGCCGTGCTGGAGGAAGCTGGGGTTCGCACCGCGGGCAGCCTGGTGTTTGCCGCCTCCGGTTCGCCGGGCTCCGTGATCCGGCAGGCCCGGGACCTCAACGCCGAAATCACCATCTTGGCCCGCACCACGTATGTCGGTGAGGTCGCGTCGCTGCGCCGCGCGGGCGCTGATACCGTGGTATCTGCGGAGGGTGAGGTGGCGTTGGCGATGGCCACGCACCTACTTGGCGCGCTGGGAGCCAGCGCCGACCAGCTCGACCGCGAGCGCGACCGAGCGCGGGCAGAGCTCGGGGACGGGACTGACCCGCAAGCCGCCGCCAAAGACGGAGCGTAACGGAGCGCATTGCCAGGGTGAGCGGGCGGCTCCCGACTCCGGGCGACGGTGCGTTCAGGGGTGGATGTGGACCAGCGAGCCTTCGCGCAGGCTCATGGCACCGTGCCACCCTTGTGGCACCGGCGGGTCCGACCAGTGAAACAACCAGCGGGCGTCCAGCGGTGAGAGATTCACGCAGCCGTGGCTCTTCGGTCGACCGAACGAGTCATGCCAATACGCGGCGTGGAACGCGTAGCCTTCCTGGAAATACTGCACGTACGGCACGTCGCGCAGATCGAACTCGTCGCCGAGCTCGTCCCCGCTCATGGTGGCGGTCACGTGTTTGGTGTGGATCAGGAACTGCCCGCGAACGGTCGAGTGTGTGTCCTTCGGATCGCCGAGTCCGTCGGCGCCGGTCGAGACCAGCGTCACGTACACGGGCTTGTCGCCCGAGTACGCCACCAGGGATTGCTTGAGGATCGAGACGTCGACCCAGGTGCGACCGTCGGTGGCCCAGCCGGGACGATTCCGCATCGGCTCGACGCGCACGATGGCCTCCTCCTTCAGCCACAGTCCGTCCGTCGTCTCGGAATACCGAGCGCCCCCCCGTTGCACCCGGAGCGCCGTGACCGGCACCGCCTCTCGGAAACCCAGCGCGCGGTCCCCGACCAGCGGCCCCTTCCGCGGGTCGCCGGAGTAGAGCTTGGCATTCTTCGACATCACGAACACCACCGGCAAGGTGACTTTTTCGTCGAGCGCGAGGCCGTGAAAGGTGCTCGGCTCGACGCGGCGCATGCGGTCGAGGGGGATCACGTCCAGATCCACGCTGAGCCCGAAGCTCCGGCCTTCGACCTGAAAGAAATCCAGGAACGCAAAGCCGCTCTTGGGCACCGCGCGCCCGGTGTACAGGCTGCCCGGCGAGTGGCGCACGCCGTTCCACGCCATCACCTGCCGGCCGCCGTCGATCATCTCGGGCACGGGCTCGAAGGGCACGTCATCCCACAGTGTGTCGGGCTTCTGCCGCGCGTGGTGAACGAGATCTTGCTCGACCTTGCGCTGCTCGCCGGCGCTCGGGACCTTGGTGTAGAGCGGGGGCGTCGGAAAGGCCGACATGCCGTAGGCGTAGGGCATGGGCGCGTGGCGATCGGGACGCCGCGCCGTCGCCGTCACCAGCGGGTGGCTGAGATCCAGCGTGGCGTGTTTGCCGACACAGACGAAGCCGAGCGGCGCGATGCGATACCAGCCGTCCTTGCAGCCGGCAGTCGAGACGGGCTCCGGCGAGCGCTTCACGATCGCGCCGCCTCGCAGGTAACCGATCTTCTTGGCGCGCCAACTCGGTGATGCGTAGACGAAGGTCTCTTTGGACGTGGCGCCGAGCTGACCCGCGTCCGGCGCGGCGCTCGGATTCATCGCCATGCCATCGGCGCCATCGCCTTCGGACTCTGCCCCGGAGAGCACGTCACCGGTCTTGAAGCTCGCAGGCCGTGTGTCCCCCGCCGCGATCGCTCTCGTATCGTCCTCCGGCGCGGGCGCTGGCTCCGGCGCGGCACGCTCCGGGATGCGCGCGATCGCCAGCTTCACGAAGCGCTGTGCGCGGGGCAGCTGCCGCGCGAGCTCGTGCCCGACCGCGAAGCGACCGTCCACGAGACAGCTCGCGAAGGACAGCCCGGCGAGGGCGAGCGCGAAAGTGACGCTGCGGGAGGCGTGGGCCATGAGGCTCCCCGAGGGGCTAGCGTCCGGCGGCGCATTTGGCCCAGTTTCCGGCCGGATTTCCCGGGCGGCCGCCGGCCCTGGGCACGTCCCGGCGGGGCCGTGATAGACCGCCGCGCATGGCAAGCGAACCCATGTCGCTCGATGTCCTGTCCGCCCTCGACGACCACCTGACCGAGGACGAAATCTTGGTGCGCAACGCGGTGCGGCGCTTCGTCCGCGAGCGCTTCCTGCCCCGAGCCGGCGAGCTGTTCGAAAATGAAGAGTTCCCGATGGAGCTCATCCCGGAAATCGCCGAGCTCGGCCTGCTCGGCGCGGGGCTCGAGGGCTACGGCTGCGCCGGCATGAGCGCCGTCCAGTACGGGCTCATCCTGCAAGAGCTCGAGTACGGTGACGGCGGCCTCCGGAGCTTCGTCAGCGTGCAAGGCTCCCTCGCGATGTACGCGATCTGGGCCTACGGCAGCGAGGAGCAGAAAACGAAGTACTTACCGAAGATGGCCAAGGCCGAGATCATCGGCTGCTTTGGCCTGACGGAGCCCGACAGCGGCTCCGATCCCGGCTCGATGACCACGCGCGCCCGCAAGGACGGCAACGAGTGGGTCATCAGCGGCACGAAGATGTGGATCACGAACTCCCCCATCGCGCAGCTCGCTGTGGTGTGGGCGAAGGTCGACGACGGCGGCGCCGAGTCGATCCGAGGGTTCATCGTGGAGCGCGGCACCAAAGGCTTCGAGACCCCGAAGATCCACGGCAAGATGAGCCTGCGCGCCAGCGTGACCGGCGAGATCGTGCTGGACGAGTGCCGCGTGCCGGCCGAGAACATGCTGCCGAACGGCATGGGCCTGAAGGCGCCGCTCGGCTGCCTGACGCAGGCGCGCTTCGGCATCGCGTGGGGCGCACTCGGCGCGGCCAAGGCGTGTTTCGAGTCGACGGTGGACTACGCCCGCACGCGCATCCAGTTCGGCGTGCCGATCGCGTCGAAGCAGCTGATCCAGCAGCAGTTCGCCGAGATGGGCAGTGAAATTGTCAAGGGTGACATCCTGGCGCTGCACTTCGGGCGCATCAAAGAGAAGAAGAAGAAGCTCCGCCCCGAGCAGGTCTCCCTGTGCAAGCGCAACAACGTGCGCGTGGCCCTCGAGACCGCCCGCACCTGCCGCAGCATCCTCGGCGGCAACGGCATCCTGCTCGAGTACCCCGCCATCCGCCACATGCTGAACCTCGAGAGCGTCTACACCTACGAAGGCACGCACGAGGTGCACACGTTGGTGTTGGGGAAGGCGTTCACGGGGATCAACGCGTTTTGATGCCTCCCCCGGGGCGGTGCTCGCGGCGCCAGAGCGCCGCTGCGCGCCGGCCTGCCCCCTCCTGATCTGTGCTCGCGCCGGCGGCGCGACGCGGAAGGCGCGACTTGCGCTGGAGCAAGTGCGAGAGCCGAGCGCAATCGGAGCCGGCGCTGCGCGCAGATGGAGGGGGCGGGTGGTTCCGAGTTCGGGACGTGGTGGCAATCTGAATGGTGGGCGGGGCGGGCAAGACTGCGAACGTCAGCGCGACGTGTGACAGCGCGAGAGTGCGTCGGCGCACGGGGCGGGGCTGATGGCGGGGGTGTTTCGATGCGCGGGTGGTGCTGCCCGGCAGCGCGTCCGGGCTCCGCCCTGGTGGCGCACGGGTCGCGCCAGGTGCGGTGCTGTCATGTGTGAAGCGCGTGGACTGGAGCGCCGCGCTCTCCAGGCGCCGTGCGGGTGCGCGCCTGTCACGCCCCCTGCGCCGTGGTCGGGCAAAGCCCGGACGCGCTGCCGGGACAGGAGGTCGCCATGCACCGAAACCTCGAGTTCCGCGAGCTCGACGGCGGTCCGCAACGGCCCCGAAAGTGAGGACGGCTCGCTTGACGTTTCAAGATGACCACATCATAGTGGTCACGTGAAGAAGATCGCAGCGGCGAGGTTCAAAGCGACCTGCCTCAGCCTGATGGATCGGGTGGCCGAGACCGGGGAGCCACTGGAGGTCACCAAGCGTGGCAAGGTCTTGGTTCGACTCGTGCCAGCGCGAGCGCGAAACCCACGACCGATCTTCGGTGCCGCGCGGGAGTCGATCCTCCATCTCGCGCCCGACGAGGAGCTGTTCTCGACCGGAGTGGTCTGGAATGCCGACCGTTGAGGCGATCGTCCTCGACACCCACGTCTGGCTCGACGTTGCGGTCGGGCGCGGGCGGGTCGCGCGCCGCATCATGCGCAAGTTGGAGCGCGCGGGGGAGGCCGGCGTCCTTTACGTCGCCGCGATCACGCCATGGGAAATCGCGATGCTCGCTCGCGCCGGAAAGCTCAGAGTTTCAGGCCCGCTGCTCGGCTGGCTCGTCGGAGCATTGGCGGCGACCCAAACTGCCGTGGCGCCGCTCGAACCGGAAGTGGCGGTCGATGCAGTGGAG
This sequence comes from Myxococcales bacterium, assembly GCA_016706225.1. Taxonomy (NCBI): domain Bacteria; kingdom Pseudomonadati; phylum Myxococcota; class Myxococcia; order Myxococcales; species Myxococcales bacterium. The sequence goes on along the minus strand of JADJKB010000005.1, from coordinate 804,953 downwards.
CTTCCTGCGTGGCAGCACGGCGACCCCGCTGATCGATTGATCGTCGCCACGGCCCGGCGCCTGGACGCGACCCTCGTCACCCGGGATGCCGCCATCCTGGACTACGCCGACGAGATGAAGGGTGTGCGGGCCGTCGAGCCGAGTTGACCTGGTCGACGAGCGTGGGATGTCCGCGGCCACAGGCCGAGCAACCAGGTCGTGCGGTACGAAGACAGCGCCGAGCCCTCACGGCACCTTCTTCCACTCGGTCTCGAACATCACGGCAGACCACAGCCGAGCGGATGAGCGCAGTGCGTGACGAGCTCGTTAGTCGGCACGTCGCCCAAGCCGGGCGGCGACCGCGACGCCCGTGATGAGCACCAGGTGCAGCGGGTCGAAGATTGCGAAAAATTGCAGCCAGGGATCGGAATCAGGCAGGTGGTGCGTCACCTGCGGCAGCCGCGACAGCAGCAACGCCGGCCAGAACGCCACGAAGACGGACGCGGCGCCGATCCCCCACCAGCTGATGCGGGCTCGGCCTCGAGCTGGCGCACTGACCGGGCGGGGCTCGATGAACGCAGCCGTGAGGTCGAGCGCGGCCTCGATGTGCTCTGGACGACACTCGATGCCGTCCAGCGCGACCGTGACAAGATCACCGTCGGTGTCCAGGGACACGAGGTTCTCGAAGCCGAGCAGCGCGCGTCGCAGGTCCGGGCCCAGGCGCGCCGCGAGATCGACGCCCGGTGCCGCGTGGGTTCGGTAGTGTTTCGTGAGCTCGGCGTCGACGCGCACGCCGGGGAGCTCTGCCAGCTCGTCCTGGATGCGCCGCGGCAGATCGAATCGGAGCGAGTAGACGACGGCCCGCCCGAGCGCGCTGGGCGCAGCGAGGCCCACTTCCGAGCAGGTGTGATAGTCGGACGTGATCTTGCGCTTCACGATGGCGGCACTCACCGGATATCCGAGCCAAGAGCCGGTGAAGTGCCAGTTGTCACGCTGAGCGCGCTCGAGCGTGAGCCCTTTGTCCGTGAGCCGCCGCGCGAATCGATCGAATGCTTTCGAGAGCTCCGCCCTGCGGCGCGAGCCGCAGTAGACGGTGATGGCCAGCGGAAGTGCCGCCAACCCGACCGCCGCGACGAGCCGCCCGAAGTCCAAGCCGTTCCTCGGGGCCATCGTCCCCACTGCGCAGTCCACCGTCAACCGTCCGGCGAGAACGCCTCGACCTCCGTTGTCCCCGCGTGGGGTCTCGCCTATGGACCGCCCCGATGACGATTTGCAGAGCGCCCATGCTGCCGCTGCGGGCGCGAAGGAAGCCCGCTCGGGATCGCGATGGGGCCGATCTCTTCGTGGTTGAAGGCGGCGCTCCCGCGACGAGCCCCTGACTCAGGCGGCGCCGACGTCGAACCAGGTCGCCTTGCCCTGCCAGTCCACGCTGCAGAGCAGGCGACGGCCGTCGTGGACCGCCGTGGCCGAGAGGAAGAACACGCGCGGCTCCATCGGCGAGCGGAGCTCGTCCACCAGCGCCCCGCCGTCGAAGCGATGGATCTGCAAGAGCCCGGTGGGACCCGGGGGCAGGGTGAAGACCCGGCCGTGGCCGACGAAGAGGTTCATCCCCTCGACGGCCGCCGAAGCGACGGGGCTCGCCCCGCCGGCGTAGGCGTAGGCGCGCGCTTCGCTGTCCTCGTGGACCACGAAGTGATCGTCGTCGACGAAGCCGCAAGACCAGCGCACGTTCGGGAGCCGCGTCGTCTGCGCGCCGGTGTCGAGATCGACGTCGAGGAGCGGACCCGGCGCCCCGGAGCACACGAGCACGCGCTCCTGCCCGGGGACGAGGCAGAGCCCGTAGATGTCGTTGGTGTCGGTCCACGGGAGCGCTCGGATCGTTCCGTCAGCCTCGCGCACCACGAGCGCGGCCGGCGTGAAGGGGTTGCCCGCGGCGAAGCGACGCACGAGGACCGTGCGACCGCTCGGGGTCGGGCCCACCTCGATGACGTTCTGCTCCTGCTTGAAGTGCGCCTGCGCCTGCGCGAACGGGTGACCCGGGGGGATGCCGGCGTAGACCTCGACCCCCGCGGGAGGAGCCGGGGGCGCGGCCGCCGCGGAGGCGGCCGGGAACATCGCCGCGAGCGCCTCGGGCGCCGCCTGGCCGCGCTTGGTCTCGGCGTCCCGCAGGTACTGGAGGAACGCAGCCACGGTAGCGAACCACTTGATGAGCCCGTCCTCGGTGTCGATCTCAGCGACCTCCACCGAGCCGCTCCCCCAGCACAAGCCGAAGTAGACCTCGCCGCCGGCGCTCGCCCCAATCTGCACGCCGCTCGCGAGGTCGCCCTGGCGCGGGTCGCTCTCGCCCGTGTCGTCGGCGACCTGCTGCCAGGTGTCCGCCAGGCTGCCCAGGTATCGTGTCTCGATCGATCGCCAGCCGAGCGAGACCCGGACATCGCGGGTGCCGATGACGTCGACCAGATCGCGGACGTCGGCCGGGGCCGAGGCCGTCTGAGCCGCGATCGGAGCCGGGAGGCTCCGAGGACCACCCGTCGCGCCGGCTCGCACTACGTCGAGAAGGTTCTTCAGCATACTCGTCTCCCCGTCCTGCCCCTTGCTCTCGGGCGCCCGAATGCTGCGCCGAACGGTTGGCTAGGGTCAACATCGTAACGCTGCTCGCGGACGCGCTTTCGTCGGACGCGGAGGAGCGGGCTCAATAGATGTGACCGATCGTGAGCCGACGGGGGACATGCGCGAGCAACCACGCCCACCGCCTCCGCCCGACCGGCGCATCGTCCTTCTCGCCGAGCAGCTCGAGCTGATCGCCGCGAGCCGGAGGTGGCTTGTGGGTGGACGCATCCACGGGCGGCTTGGGCACGACGAGGGCCGGTGGATTGCCGAGTTGAGCGTGCGGAGCCTCGCTCGAGCCGCGGGTCTCAGTGCCTTCTCGACCTTGTGCGTGAGATCCGAGCGAAATTTCATCGGTGCAGCTCGAGCCGGTGCTGTCGCTGCAAATACAATTCAAAACGCCGCCGTAGATGAGAGTGTAGCAGCAGGGGTGCGACACCGTGCATGGAGTGACGCCCGGGGTGGACGTCTCGATGCAGATGCACTCATTGCCGAGGTCGTTGCATTCCCATCCGCTGCCCGTACCGCCAGCTCCGCTCGTACCACCGGCTCCGCCGGGAGGGCAAGAGCCGGGGAACTGGCGCCCGGGCGTGCTAGCCTGGTCACAGGCATGGCAAGCGCAGCTCTGAACCTGCCGGCGATCAGCTGGGACGAGTTTTTGGCGCTCGACTGGCCCCACGAGTGGGCGGAGGGAGTCGCCTACGCGATGGGCGCAACAACGCCGCGCCATGCGCAGCTCTGCGCGCGCCTTGCGGGCCAGCTTTCCGTTCGCGGCGAGTGCTCCGCATACGCGGCTGGGCTAGTCGTGTATGTCACTGAGCTCGACCGCGCCTTCCTGCCGGATCTCACCATCGTTTGTGGCGCACCCGTCGAAGCCGCGGGCAAGCCCGGTGCCGTCACCAATCCGACGGTCGTATTCGAAGTGCTGAGCCCGAGCACGCAAGCTCACGACCGCACTACCAAGCTCGATGCCTACCAGCGGCTGGCGTCGCTCGAAGCGTACGTGATCGTGCATCAAGAGGGCGTCCGGGCGGAACTCTACCGGCGCACACCCGAGGGCGCCTGGACGTCCGAGGAAAGAACGAGCGGCATGCTGGACCTGCCGAGGGGACTGCGGATCGATCTCGACGAGCTATCGCGCTGAAGCGTCCCGCCTGTCGATAGTTCAACTTTATCGAGCCGCAGCAGCAGGCCGTCGGGCGGCACCGTGAGCTGGCGCTCGATCAGTTGCGCGGCTGCGTAATCGCGACGAACCGCGCGGACACCGCGGATGTGCGAAGTAGCCACCTCAACGACGAGTGCCCGGCGCGATGAGTGGCTCCGGCGAACCACACGAGAATCAGACGAGATTGTCCGATGGATTATCCGCCTGGCCAGGCACGTTCGCCAGGTGGACCCTGGCCGAAGCCCAATCCCTGCGTCAGGTTCTCCGCGACCGCTTCGGCAGCGGCAGCTTGAACTTCGTGCGCGCCGAAGCGCAGCGTTGCCGCGCCGCGCAGCCCTGCATGTGATCATTGACGAGCCCAGCCGCCTGCATGAACGCATAGACCGTCGTGGGGCCCACGAAGCTCCACCCGCGACGTTTCAGTTCCTTGCTCAACGCGATGGACTCCGCGGTCGTGCTCAGCTTCATCAGGGCGGCGCGGTTCAAGCTCCTGGGGCGCGACTCCGGCCGAGGCTCGAACTGCCAAACGAACGCGGCGAGGGAGCCGAACTCGTCCCGCAGCTCTCGAGCTCGCTTGGCGTTGTTGATCGCGGACTCGATCTTCCCCCGGTGCCGAACGATCCCGGCGTCCCCGAGCAGCTTGTCGACGCTCCGCGCATTGAACCGGGCCACGCTGTCGACCTCGAAATCCGCGAACGCCGCGCGAAAGTTGTCTCGCTTGTTGAGGATGGTGAGCCAGCTGAGCCCGGACTGAAACCCCTCGAGGCACAGCTTCTCGAAGATCCACCGATCGTCTCGCGTGGGCCGGCCCCACTCCGCGTCGTGGTACCGAGCGTACGACTCGGTGCTCGATGCCCACCAACACCGGGCGACCCCATCGGACCCGCGGACGATCTCGCTGACCATGGCCGATTGACTACCCGATCCAGCGAGCCAAGGCATCTCCGCTCTCAGGGCGCGCGGTCCTGGACCTCGTAGTACTTCCCGAAGAAGTGAGCGCGGAGCGCGTCGGCGTACTCGGGTGTGCCCTTGTTGACCGTCGCGCCGCACATGTAGTGTGTGTCGCCGCTCGCGGTCTCGTACTTCACCGATACCTTGTCCGAGCTGACGAGCGGATCGAAGTCCTCGTGGAATGCCTTCAAGCGGTCTTCCGGGGCGCCTGCGGCTGCCGCGAATGTCGGAGCGCCGACGGCCGGAACCGTGATCGCACCGAGATAGCTGCCGCTCCGGTAGATGTGGAGTGTGGCCGGCAACGCGAGCTTCGCGAAGTTCGGCCCGTCGGCACAGCCGCCCTTGTCCTTCTTGCAAGCCGTCGGGAGCGCGAGGCCCACGGCCAGGAACAGCACCGTGGTTCGAAGTCGCATCTCGGGAGCATACCCCAGCGCGCGGCACGGCACGCTCAGGTTCGGCGGCGCTCTCCACCGATCTCGCGCGACGCAGCGCGCCCGGCGGCACGCTTCCTGCTGATGCAGTGGGCATGACCAATCCCTTACACCCCTCGTCCCGTCCCTCTTGGATCCTGCTGGGAGCGTTCTGCGTCTCCGTAGGCTGTGCTGCCGAAGTGGATGACCCCGACAACGAAACGCGCACGCTCGAGCTCAGCTCTGGCGGCGGCTCGTCCGGGACGGCGAGCAGTTCGGGCTCGGGAGCCAGCCCAGGCTCCGGGGCCAGCGGTGGCACCGCTAGTTCTGGAGGCGGCTCCGGCGGCGCGAGCGGCTCCGGCGGCGCGAGCGGCTCCGGCGGCGCGAGCGGTTCCAGCGGCGCGAGCGGCGCCGTCCTCGATGCGCCGTTCGACTGCATTTTGGGCGATCCGATGGACGCCACGAGCTACGTCCGGTCGGTCTCCGCGGCGACCTGCCGATCGCTCGGTGGGTCGGTCCCCGACGGCTTCAACCTGCTCACCTCCGTGAGCTCCGTGGCCAGCGTGCCGGTAGGGTCTGGCCCACCAACTGGCTGGCGGGACACCGCCGGCCGCACTGGCATCCACCTGAAGCCGTTCAAAGACAACGTGCAGGACTGCGACGACTTTGCGAGCCAGCTGGAGGAGGCGATGCAGGCCAAGGGTTTTCACGCGACCTTCACCGCCATCTTGTACCGGAAGTTCCGCCGCCTCGGGCCGGTGACGTGGTGCGGAGACTACGTGAGAGACTCGAAGGGACACATTCAAGGCCACGCGGTCACGGACTACCACCGCGACGACGGCAGCATCGGCTTCTGGGAGCCACAGCTCAACCAAGCCATGAATCTCGACGGCAACGACGACGGCGTGGTGAGGAATGGCGGCACGGAGAAATCCAAGGCGGGAGTCTGCTGGGAGCTGCGTTGGTTCGAAGACCGCGCCGCAGCCGAGCAGGGGCTGGGCAATCTCGATCCGTGATTGCGATCACCGCCCGGCGATTTCTGCGGTCGCGGCGCCACGCTACCGCTGTCCCCGGGGTGCACTAAGCTGAGCGGCATGAGCGACACCCCGAAGCCCGTCGGACGGCGACGATTCCTGAAGCTGGCGCTCGCGGGGGGCGGCGCCGGTGCGCTGGTCGTCGGCGGTGGCGTGTACGCCTACCGCCGGCGACCGATCGCAGGCGTGCCGATCGTCGATGAACGCCCCCCGCACCTCGAGCCCGGCGCGGCCGTCGTTGCGCGGCGCAGACTTGGGCGGACCAACCTGCAGGTCAGCGTAGTCGGGATCGGCGCGGGCGGGCTGTCGGGACCCGAACCGATCGTGCGCGCCGTCGACGTGGGCATGAATTTCATCGACACCTCCGTCTGCTACGGCGACAGCGAGAAGGTCATCCGGCGCGCCCTCAAGTCGAGCGCCGGCCTGCGCGACAAGCTGATCATCGCCACCAAGTGGGACGCAGGCGTGGACGCCAGGAAGGGCGAGATCCTCGCGTCGCTCGACAAGAGCTTGGGCCGACTGGGGGTGGACTACGTCGACATCATGCAGCTTCACTGGCTCGGCGGCGGGCACAAGATCCCCGACACCGGCTACAACCGTCTGGACAACCCCGAGCTCTATCTCGCCATGGAAGAGGCGAAGAAGGCGGGCAAGGTGCGCTTCTTTGGCGCCACCAGTCACAACGGCGAGCGCAGCAAGATCTTGCGGCACGCCATCGACAAGGGCGCCTTCGACATGCTGCTCGTGAAGATGAACGTGCTCGACCACGAGAGCGCCGGCATTCCCGCGCTCCTCAGCCGTGCCAAGGAGAAGGACATCGGCGTCGTGGTGATGAAGTCGCAGCCCGGAGGCGGACGCATCCCGGGGGCCTACGAGAAGAGCAAGTTCTCCATCTACCAGGCGAACCTGCGCTGGGTGCTCGATCACCCGGAGGTGGCGTCGGTGGTGCACTCGAAGCTCGGCACCGATCCGAGCGCGCAGGACCAGGCCGTGGGCGCGGTGCAGGATCCGCTCGGCAGCGCCGACCGCGAGCTGCTCGACGGCTACGCCAGAGCGTTGTCGCCCGAGTACTGCCGCGGGTGTGGCGAGCACTGCACGTCGGCGTGTCCCAGCGAAGTGGCGATCCCGCACGTGCTCCAGTTCGCGATGTACGAGCGCGAATATGGCTGGCCCGAGCGCGCGCGGAAGCACTATGCCGAATTGCCGGACAGAGCGCGCTGGTCGGAGCAGTGCACCTCGTGCAACGCGTGCAGCGCAGCGTGTCCCTACGGCGTGGACGCCGCGGGCGGCGTGCGCGACGCTCATCGACGCCTTGGATGAGCGCGGCCCCGGCTGGGCCTCGAAGGCAGGAGGCCGCGCTCACCGGGAGGCTTGGGCCGGATGCAGCACCATGCCATCGAGGCTCAAACCCCACGGCGGTCTCGGCTTTCGCGCCGCGGCGCGGCCGATGAGCGATCGTGCTGTTGCCCGTCGGGTTCGGCATGCAGGCCGCCGCCCTGATCAAGACCAAGCTCATGCCGCGCTGGCAGAGCATTCCGTTCTTGATCGGTGTACTCCTGATCGGGACGCCTGATGGCGTCGAGATCGTCAACTTGACCGCGTCGGTCCTCTTGACAATCGCGTGCGTTCCCTACGGCATTCGCCTGCTCTCATGAAAGCGGTCGTCTGCGGACGACCCCGTGTGCCTGGCGAAGACCAATCTCGTGGCCAAGACTGCCCAGCGCGATCAATTCGACTCGGTTCGAAGCGGCGGGATGAAGCCGGCGCCCGGCAGGCAGATGCGCTACGGTGCGCTCGCCCAACGTCGGGGTGACCTGGGCTGAGAAGGGTACACATGCGCGCACAGCTCAAGTTGGGAATGGCTCTGGCTCTGGGCGCGCTCGCGCTGACCTCGGGTTGCTCGGGGTGCAGCTCAGACGACGACGGCGGCAAGGCCAGCGCGGGGACGGGCGGCGGCGCGGGAGCCGACGGCGGCGGCGGTAGCGCCGGCAGCGGCGGCAGCGGCGGCCTGGACATGTGGACGGCCTGGCAGCGCATCCAAGCGGCGCTGCGCAAGAGCCCGGATCATCTGCCCGCTCAAGCCGACGCGGTCGTCGCGACGAAGGACCCGGCAAAGATCTTCGAGTTCGTGCGCGACAAGATCGCCACCTACCCGCCTCGAGTCGACAGCTTCGATGCCGCAGATTCACTGACTCGCTGGGGGGTCAAAGGCACGCTGCGCGGTGGCGCCGGGACACCCCGGGAGAAGGCCGAGCTCCTGGTGGCGCTCTACAAGAAGGCCGGGCTCGAGGCCGAAGTCGTCCAGGGCAAGGCCGATGCCACGAAACTCGACGGGCACAAGATGTTGCTCCGCTCCATCTCACTGCCGCACGCACCGCCGATCAGTGCCACGGAAGCCACGGAGTGGGCCGCTGCCCTCGGGCACTCGTCGCTCCGGCAGTACACGACAATCGACAAGGACGGCGCTCAGACCAGCGGGCTGTTCAGCCAGCTTCTCGCGGCCCTGCCCCAGGACCTGACGAGTCCGTTCGATTTCACGCTGCCGCCGATCCCGCTGGTGCGCGTCAAGGTGGGTGGCGCCTGGACCTATGCCAATCCCCTCGCACCCGCTGCCAAGCTCGGCGAGTCGTTCACCGTCGACACGCCGACCGCGACAGGCGCGGCGGATCCGCCACAGAAGATCCACATCGTGCTCGAAGCCGCGCGCTCCGACGCGCCCTACAAGCGCTTCACGCTGGTGGAAGGCAGCTACGACGCCTCGGACGTGGTCGGCCGGCGCATCCAGCTGGCGTTCCCGCCGCCAGCTTCCACGGAGACGCTGGCTCACATGCGCGTCACCGACATCGAGACCGTCGTACCCGTGCTCAACGTCGTCGGACCCGACCTGACCAACGACGAGAAAGAGAAGCTGGCTCACGTGGGAAACATGCTCTCGCTCGGCGGGAGCGTTTATGAGCAAACGGCCACTGGTGGGCTCACGGTGGACGGCGAGCCGGTCGGGAAGACCGAGACCGATCCCGCGGCTCTCGCCAAGGTTTCGAGCGTGAAGATCCGCGCCAACGGCAACGCCTACCGGCGCATCGGCGTGACGGTGAGCGCCCTGGACGCCGGCGGCAAGAACGTGCCCCGGCTGGGCGCGTCGGCGTTCGACGTGCGCGAAGACGACCAGCCCGTGAGCTTCAGCCTGATGCGGAATGAAGCGCCGCCGCCGAAGGTGATCCTTCTCTACGACACGTCGAGCAGCCTTCCACCCGCGTTCCTGGGGACGGGCGCGGCGGATCTGGGCAAGCAAATCGTGCAGCCGCTCTACGCGAAGTATCCCCAAGCGCAGTTCCGTGCGGCGTACGTCAACTTCGGTGCGAGCTTCATCTCGACGACCTGGGCGACGAACCTCACGCAGGCCGAGGCCCAGGTGCAGGGGCTCGCGACCGCGAGCGCTGGTTCCGAGATCTGGGAGGCGCTCTACGAGGTCGAACAGCAGAAGCCGACGGTGATCGTCCTGGTCACCGACGGCGATGAATCCGACACGAAAGAACCCAAGTGCGCCCAGGCCCTGGCCGCGGGCGTCCCGGTACTGTCGATCGGAGTCGGCACGATCAAACAAACAACGCTCGACGAGATCTCCAAGCTGTCCGGGGGCAAGAGCGTCCCGGCCACGCAACTCTCGCAGGCGACGGCGGCAGCGCTGGCCGAGATCGACGCGCGGGCCGTGGAGGACTACGTGCTCTCGTACCGGGCACCCGCCGGCACCGCGACCACGCGCAACGTGACGGTGAAGCTCAACCAAAAGACCGGGGCGGATAGCTACGACGTCCCGGCGACACCGGTCGTCGCCCAGGCGCTCTCGGGCCTCTACCTCACCATCGGGGTGCCCGGCCGCGAGCACACCGCCACCCTGGCCGGCTTCGGGCTCGGCTTCAGCACTGCGTTCCCCGAGATCACCGAGGCCATGCTGGACGACGTGCGCTCGGCGCTGTTCGGCCGAGTCTCGATCCAGGTCGAAGGCGCCGCGCCTTCAGCCTCGGTGGTGCTGGACGACTGGATTGGCGAGAAGCTCTCGATTCGGCCGATCTTCGAGGCGGCCGAGAGCAAGGACGAAGCAAAGCTGCTTGCAGCCCTCGGGCAGGGCTTCAGCATGGGCCCCGGCAAGCTGCCGCTCGCGCAGCCGCCGCTGGTGGACGCCTGGTCTACCCAGTCGCTCACGTTCGAGACCGGACCGCGCATCGCGGCGATGATCCAGAAATTCTCGGAGCAAGGGCTGGTCTCCCGCCAGCTGGATCTGTTCCCGCTCTCGCGCTGGGCCACGGCCGCGGATGACCCGCGGGCCGCCTGGGAGAAGACGCTGAAGACCACCGCCGGCCTGGCGATCATGGAAGCCGGCCTGCTCGCCGGCCCCAGCACGTACGAAGCGCTTCAGGGCAAGACCCTTGGGCTGTTCGCCCCGGGTGCGGTCGACGGGCAGCCTGGGTTGACCTCCCAAGAACAACTCCTGTGGGGGGCGTTGGGACCGGAGTTCAACAACGAGCACTCGTTGCTCGCGCCGGTCAAACCCGGGCCGTTCTGGGTCATCCACAAGGGGACCGGCACCGTGATCGGCATGCTGCCGAATGGAACCGGAGGCGGCGCCGAGGACATCTGCAACGACTTCGATCAGCTGAACAACATGCTGCAGATGGCGAGCCTGCTCGGGAACTTCTTCGGCGTGTCGGTGGGCGGCTGGGTCGCTCTCGCGCAGTGGGAGGTCAAGTACGTCACCATGGCGACCCTGGTCATCGGTTATGGCGCAACCCCTGGTGGCCTCAGCAACCCCGGCGCCGACATGGCGTGCGGCGCCATCAACGACGGCATCGGCAGCGCGCTGCCCGGTGCGGCCGGCGCCCTGTACGGCATCTACGACGCCGCCTCCGGCACCTACAACACGGTCAATCCCGACAGCGCGAGCGCACCGACTCTGTGCGGCGGTGACAGCTACAACCCGTGTCATTGAGCGGGCAAGGAGCGCAGCAAGCGCTGCGGGGGCGAGGTTTTGCGCACCTGAGGCGAGCAGCCTACGCTGGGCGCATGCACTTCGTCGCGTTCGGCATGGGGATCGTGCTGTTGGTCTGCGGCTGTGGCAGCGGCGGCTCGAGCGGCGCACTGCCGGATGCCTCGACCGAGAATGACGGAGGCACTGAGAGCGGGACGGCCGAGGATGCCGGCCCCGGCAGCGCTTGCACCCGCTTCGTGACGTGTTCGCTGAAGGCGCAGCCGGCCACGGCGGCGGCAACGCTGGCCGCGTATGGACCGGACGGAGCCTGCTGGAAATCTCAGACCCAGATGACTTGCGAAGAGGCCTGTCGAAACGGCATCGTTGCGCTCCACCAACTGGCGCCGTCAGAGCCGGCCTGCGCCGTGTGCGTTTCCGACCAGGACTGCAGCGGTTCCACGCCGGTGTGCAACCCGGTTACCGCAGCGTGCGCCCAGTGCAAAGGCCCAGCGGAGTGCAGCGCACCGTTGCCTGCCTGCGACGTCGCCACCGGCACTTGCGTCGCCTGTGCCAGCGCCGCCGATTGCAGCGCACCGTTGCCGGCGTGCGATACCGCTAGCCACAGCTGCGTCGAATGCGTCAGCGGTGCGGAGTGTAGCTCCGGCACGTGCCAAGGCGACAACACCTGCTGCGTTGCGACGGATCCGTGCTCCGCGAGCAGTTGCAGTACCGCCTACGACAATTGCGGCAAGAGCGTGAATTGCGGCAACTGTCCGAGCGGTCAGTTCTGCAACTCGAGTTCGTTTTGCGAAGCCACCAGCGACAGCTTCGCCTGCAACGCGGGCGGGACCAACAACACTTGCAAGAAGTACCTGCAGTATTGCCAGTACTACTTCAATGGCCCCGGCGGCACGACGGCGTGGTGCAGTCCCATGCCCGCTGCCTGCCAAGCCAACCCGACCTGCGCTTGCCTCACCAGCGCAGGCAAGCTCTACCCGCCGGATACCTGCGCGCCAAACACCGGTCCCGACGGCGCAGGCGTGCTGTACGTCACCTCCAAGCCGTGATCACGGCGGGCGATCGCCAAGCGACGATCTCAACGGCCCTCCGTGAAGCCACGCGCTCAATCGAGTATGCTGCGAAGCGGAGGCAGCATGGCGTCCAACCCCGGTGGCCAATTCAAAGCGCTCGGCGGGGCTGCGCTCCTGGGCGCGCTGCTTTCCTTCGGCTGCGGGAGTGACGAGGCGTCGTCCGTACCGCACGGCACTGGCGCAAGCCCGGGCACCGGCGGCAACACGAGTAACGACGGCGGCGGAGCCGGTGGCGCGCCGAGCGGTGGGGGCACAACCAGCACGGGCGGGGGCGCCGGCGGTGCGGGAGTTGGGGGCAACGCGGGCACCTCGTCGGGCGGCACTTCGTCGGGCGGCACGGGCGGCTCCGCCCCGCAACGCTGGGGTGCGGGCTGGTCGATGGATTCCCTGGCCAATACTGCGCTCCAGAACTCTCACGACAGCGTGAACATGCGTTTCCGCGCGAAGTTCACGGGATTGATCACGTCGGTGCGTGCGTTCTACATGGGCCCCGACAAGCCCGGATATGGACAGGGCAGCCCCAGCGGCGTCGAGCTGAGCATTCAAGACGACGACGGGTCGAACGAGCACATGCCCAGTGGCACCAAGCTCGGCGTCACGACGGACGTCGACAAGGCGCGAATGCTGGTCACTCAGGTCGACCGTCTGTACACCTTCAGCCCTGGTATCGCGGTGCAGGCGGGAAAGTTCTACCACCTGGTGGGGAAGAACCTGTCGGCCGACACCGCGAAGGACTTCTTCAGCTTCGACTTCTTCCACATCTCGCCATCTTTGCGTCAGTTTGACGGTAGGTACCACCCGCTGATCTCGAACGACGACTGGGCGCACGGGTATCGAACCAACTCCACCGGCACCTGGGTATTGCGCCCGGGGTATTCGCCGATCTTGCAGGTCGACTATGACAGCGGTCAGCATCAGGGCTGCGGGTACATGGAGCTCGGATACACCGGACTGGCCCCCGCCCAGGTGAATGGAACGCAGAAACGCGTGCGGCAGAAGTTTGCGGTCGCTTCCGGGACCAAGACCGCAGTCGGGGCGGGCGTCCGCCTCTCCAAGGCCAATGGAAGCTCGGCAGGTCTCGTGGTGACGCTTCGGGACTCGAGTGGCACCGCTCTCGACTCGTTCAGCCTCGCCTCGAGTTCGTTTCCCGACGGAGCTGCCTCCGGTGAAGACGACCCCGACTGGGGCTATGGCACGTTCTCCAAACCAGTCAGCCTGACGCAAGGACAAACCTACACGCTCGAGCTCAGCACGGCCTCGGGAAGCACGTTTTATGTGCGAACGATCCGCAAGAACTACGGTCAATACGACGACGCGACCTTCTTCAGTGAAGGGAACGCGGAGCTGACGGTCAATGGCGGCGCCAAATGGGAAGGCCTGCACGGCTGGGGCTCAGCGACCGACAGCGACCTGCAATTCTTCTTCGAGCTGGCACCCTAGGCACCGCTGAGGAGCGGCCCAGGCGTTTCTGCCTTGGCGGCGCGGCCGCCGGCGACCGCAGCGCTCGAGGCCGGAGCGGGAGTTGGCGCGCCAGTGGCAGCGGTTACTCGAGCACGATGAGCCCACCCGGCTCACCCCACGCGCCGCAGCGGCGTCCGGCACCCTTCGGAACGTCGCAACGCTGCAAAGAGAGGCCGATCTGCTCACCGGCCTCTCCCCGGAGTCCGAGGACCGAGAGTGGCACCGCCATCTCGATGACCCACTCCTCGTCTTCGTCGTGGGAGTCGTCGAGGGTGCCGTCGTTCGCATGGGCTACCTCGGCGGCTGACTCCCAGGAGGTGTCGACTCGGTCATTCACGAGGCTCTCGTCCGTGACCGTGCCAACGGGCGACACGTAGATGACGTGGGACACGGCCTCGCCGGGCCGGGTCAGCGTGATTCTGAACGCGTCGGTTTGTTCGAGCGGCATGTCGTGAGCCTGGACCCCGGCACGGATGTCCTGGTCCGCCGCGTAGAGCAAGAGGTACAACTTGCCGTCGCCCCAGCCGAGCCGCGCTTCGGAATAGGGCGTGCTCTGGCCGTCGACACTCTTGAAACTGCCAGTCTGCGCGTGCGGAACGCTCCAATCGAGAGCCTGGGCATCCAGGTCGAGCGGCGCAACTCGGCGAGGCACGCGGAGCACCGCTCCGCCGTCTTCCGCCCCGGGCGAGGCCGGTGATTTCGGGGCCGCGGCCCGGAGCGCAACGACGCCGAGCGCGACCAACCCGACTGCCACCGCGCCAACGAGTGCGGCGCGACGCGGGTCAAGGTGTGGGCGTGCCATCCGGCAGCACGGCGAACGTGAAGCTCGCGTCCGGCGCGCCAGTCTGAGCGTCGCGCGCTTCGACCTGGATCGCCCCGTCCGCGCGCCGGGTGAACAGGCCGAAGCCCTCGCCCTTGGTGCCGGTCTTGGGAGCGCCGCCGTTGCCGAACATTACCTGCTTGCCGGTGCGTTCATAGGTGTGAGTGTGCCCGACGATCAGCAAGGTGTAGGGGTGATTCGCGATGATGCTGCCCGAGGGCACGACGCCCGGGGCAGTGGTTGCATCAACCGGCTCGTGACGTACGACGAACGTGTAGTCCGTCGCCTTCGAGAGCTCGGCTTCGAGCCAGGTTCCTTGAGCGTCGGTCCAAGCGTTGGGCGCGACGAACACGAACTTCGCAGTCCACGAGCCGTCCGAGGCGCTTACGTTCTTGGTGTAGTACGGGAGAGTTTGTCCGATTGGCTGGAGCAGCTTGGCCAGGAACGTCGTGTACTGCGGCGTGTTGCCATTGGCGGTGCCGGGGCCGCAGTTCGAATCCACGAGGTTGTAACACTCGTGGTTACCCATCGCCGGATAGAACTCGCCCGAATACTTGTTGCGTGCGGAGAGGTAGAGGTCGAGCTGTTTGGTCGTGTCACTGAGCAGCTCGAACGCATAGTCGCCGGTGGAGATCACGAACGGCGGTTTGGGATTGAGCCCCTCGATGGTCGTGTAGATCTGGGTGATGACGCTGGTCGGATAACCGGTGCTCAGCGGCAGTGCGGGGCGGGTGTCGCCCACCGCCGCAAAGACCAGCTGCGAGCCGCTCCCGCCACCAGCACCCGCGCCGCCACCAACACCTGCACCGCCACCAACGCCTGCGCCGCCACCAACACCTGCGCCGCCACCAACACCAGCGCCGCCACCAGCACCAGCGCCGCCACCGGCTCCTCCTCCACCAACGCCCGCGCCGCCGCCAACCGCGACCGTGCCGCCTGTCCCTTTTGCATCGGAGGATTCACCGCCACATCCCCAGAACAAGAGCGCGACAGCGCACAGCGCGCGAGTAGACATGGCCGAGAACCTAGCCCCGCTCGGCGCGATTGGCCAGTGTCCGGTAAACGTGCTGCGCGGGAGCCTTCGGCCGCCGTGTACCGCCGTTGTTCTTGGCCGGGCGGCGGATCCGCTCGTCGCGCGGCGCGCGGTTGACTAGACCACTAGCGTTTCCCGAGCCCAGCCAAGCGCACGTCTTTCGCCGTCGCTGCGCGGAACTCGCGGTGACGCGTCGCCGGCTTCCTCTTCGAGGTGGTGGCCGATTGGCAGCTCGCGACGTTTCGGCGCAAACGCACGGGGAGCGGTCAGGTGCTCGACCCCGGGCTCTGGCGGCTGAGTCGGCACCCCAACTACTTTGGGAGGCCGTGCTTTGGTGGGGCTTCTGGCTTTGCGCCGTCGACATCGCCTTCGGGGGGGTGACCGTGTTCGCTCCTGCGCTGATGACGTTTCTGCTGCTGAGGGTGTCCGGCCTGACGCTGCTCGACGCGCACCTCATGAGGACGAAACTTGGCTCTCACTCCCTTTGCCTGCGACCCCACGGAAGGCGGCACTGCCGTCGGGCTCAGCCCGTAGGTCGCGTGCTCGGTATCCACCGCGGCGGCGCCCCATGGCGGGTGGTCAGTAGCGAAACGAACGAACCTTCCAGGCGCCACCCTCCTGGTGCAGCTCGATCAAGAGCGGCCCGGTGCACTTGCCCACGTTCTTGGGCTCGACGCCGACCGTGACCCGCTCGTCCTTCTGGAACAGGCCCCGGGTCGTCGCCGAGAAGTTGTAGCCGCCGCGATCGACGCCCTTACCGCTGGAGCCGCAGTTGCGACTCCAGTCCGTGATCACCTTGCCCTTCCTCTCGATGATGTTCGCGAGCGCCGCCTCGTTCGGCACGAAGGTACGGGCGTCGCCATGCAGCTCGGCGTAGGCGGCCCGGTAGTCGGACTGCTTCAGTGCGCCGAGGAAGCGATCGGTGACCTTTCGCGCCTCGGGATCGCCGCAGCCGAGGAGTGCCAACCCGAGGAGGACCGCCGCTGCGCTTCGCATTGCCTCACCCAAGCACATCGGAGCGGCCGATCCAACGGCCGATCGCCTGACCGAAAAGGCGTGATAAGTTCGCCGGTGATGCGAAGACTGACAAGTGAGGCGCAGCGCCCACGTGCTCCGCGACGTCCCCCCGAGCGCCCCGAGACGACCACTGGAAGTGCGATTGTCGGGAGCGCCGTGCATCTCGCCCGTCTGCTAGTCGAGCACGACAAGCCCACCCGGCTCACCCCAGGCGCCGCAGCGGCGCCCGGCCCCCTTCGGGACGTCGCAGCGCCGCAAGGAAAGGCCGAGCTGCTCGCCGGCCTCGTGACCGTTCGAACGGGCGACACGTAGATCACGTGGGACACCAGCGCCGGAACATAGGCCAAAGAGCGCGCTGTACCGCCTGGTCGGCACGCTCGACGTCATGTCGATGCCGAGCATGTACGCAGCCGCACTCGCTTCCCAAGCCACGCGCGCTCTGCTACCCAAGGCTGATGGCGAACGCGGCTCTTCTCCTGACCGTGCTCTGCCCCGACGAATGAAGTGGTCCCTACCCCCCTCCATCAGTCCGCGGTCAGTCCCGCTGACCATGGTCCCGCCACCCAAACGCGCGAGCCGAACCGGGCTCGTGCTCGCGATCTCTGCGTGGGTGCTGGTTATCCTGGTGATCGTGTTTCGCAACCAGCTGGGGGATGACTTTGCACGAGCAGAAGCCTGGCGCTCGTCGCTCCGGCGTACGGCCCTGGGCATCTCGGGAATTCTTGCGCTGTCGAGCACCATCCCTGCCCTGACGGGAATTCGCCGTGCGCCGCTGCTGTCGGCGGTGTCACTCGCGCTCGCGGTCGGCTGGCTCGGGCTGATGGTCTGGCGTGCGTATTTCTGAGTGACGTCAGTTGCAGTACCGCGTCGTCGGATCCACGGATGCACAGGTGCGGACGGGCGCCGACGCTCCCTTGGGAACGCTGATGGTCTCGAAGTGGATGTGGGGACCCGAGGCGCACCCGCTCGCGCCCACGTAGGCGATGATCTCGCCCTTCTTGACCACGCTGCCCTGCTTGATGCCCTTCGCCACACCGTTCACGTGGGCGTACTCGATGTAGAAGTCTCGGTTCGGATTCTTCGGGTCGCCGCACAGGCTCTTCAGACGCACCACGTTGTAGTTCGCCATGCAGCTCGCGGAGCACTTGATGGTGCCGGTAGCGCTGCCCCAGCAGTTGGGATGACCCGTCACGACCTTGACCACGGTCGCGTCCATGCCGGCGGGGATCTCCGTTCCCTTCGCGCTGGAGTAGTCGATGCCGTAGTGCGCCGGCGCGCTCGGGCTCGCCGGGCAGGCGTTGTATCCGCGCACCAAGCTCCCTGGAGCCTTCTTCAGACAACAGGCGGACTTGCAGACGTCGTCGCCGAGGGTGGGACTCAGGCAACCGTTCGCGCAGTCCTTGGTCGCCTTGGTGACGCCGCCGCCGCAGGTCACCAGGTTGCCTTTGCCGGCGCCGATGCTCCCGCCGCAATGAGCGCCGTCCTTCTGTCCCGCGCAGTGATCCGCGCTCGGGGTTCCGCCCGAGCCGCCCGTTGCAGTGCCACCGCCCGTCGCCCCGGTGCCTCCAGTGCCGGCGCTCCCGCCAGCCGCTGCGCCCGCCGCGCCACCACCGCCCGGAGTGCCCGCGCTTCCCGACGTCCCGGCGCTGCCCGAGCCGCCGGCGACACCTGCGGCGCCGCCCGCCGCCCACTCCGATCCCGCGCTTCCTCCCAGATAACCCTCGACGAGACCGGCAGCGCCACCGCTCGCCGTCGAGCTCGGCGGCGGCTCGCCGCCCGCCTCCGTGCAGGCGAGCGCGACGACAGCCGATAGCGCGAGCCAGTAACGAAGCGCCGAAGTCATCCGCCGAGCATCTCACGCTTGCGCGCGAACCGCCACGTGAAGTGCCGCGCGCGCCGAGTCCCGGCGATTCAGGCGCTAGTCCTTGGTGCAGTCTGCGGCGCTCGTGACGCCGGCAAAGTCCACGTAGTCGAAGGCCGCGGTCACGTCGGGGCTGTTGCCAGCGGAGTAGACGACGACGCCCACCTGAAGTGTCGTTGGCAGTGCGTGCGTGTAGCCGTATCCGATCGGTGAGAGCGACGTCGGGTTGCTCTCAAGCTAGCGCGTACTGTACGGGAGGACCAACGCCGTTGGCTCAACTCGAGGCAGCTGCCAGCGCTTCCAGCGCCTTTGTGTAGGGCTGCGCACGCTGCGACCCCTCGGCCAACGGGTTTGGCGCGCTGAAGGTTCGACCAACCAGGCAGTCCCCGCGGCTCCGCGGCTCGCCTGCTTTGAAAATCGTGCCGCTCATCCGTGTTGAAGCGCGCTGACCTCGGCGTCCGTGTGACGGAGCCGAAGGGACAGCGCGCGGGCGAGCCGCGCGAAGAGCTGCGCGCCAGCCGCCGGCTGTTCGTGGGACAGCTCGTTGATGCGCGCGCGCGACAGCACAAAGAGCTCCACCGGCGTCAGGGCGACGGCGTCTGCGGAGCGTTTCCCACGGTCCAGGAAGGCCATATCGCCGAAGAAGTCCCCCCGACCGAACGACGCGACGTGCAATGCGCGCTCGGCCTCGAGCCGAATCAGGATGCGCACCGTGCCCTTGCGGATCACGAACAGCTCGTCGCCCTCGTCGCCCCTGGCGAAGATCTTCTCACCTGCGGCGTAGGACCGCTCCTCCAGACATCCCGCGATGGCCTTGAGCAGCGTGTCGGACTCCAGGTCCTGGAAAAGATCGATGCGCTCGAGCGGCAGCGGCGGCCCGCGCTGCAGCCGGTTCGGTAGAGCTGCATCCAGGATCTGATCTTCGACCCACTCGAGTGCCGAGTCGAGGTCGTCGAAGATCTCCACACCGCCGCTGGCCTTGCCGACGCCGAGCGCGGCAAAGTACCCGCGCAGGTCCTTGCCGGTCGGCAGGGTGGCCGGGATGCCGGCCAGCACCAGTCGACCGCCGTGCTCCTCCAGGCGAATGTCCATCTGGTCCAGGAGTCGCGCCCCGGTGAAGTCCACGCCCTGAACCCGCTTCAGATCGAGCACCACGAAGTCCTTGCTGGCGACGTCCTTCTCCAGCTCGTTGAAGAGCTGATCCGTGGTGCCGAAGAACAGGTTGCCCTGCACCTCGCAGATCGTCGTGCGCTCCCCCTCGCGCTCCAACACGCCCATCTCGTCGGCGATCCTCCGCTGCTTGGAGAAAGTCTGCGCGCCCGTCGAGCGACGCCGGACCACCGACGCCGTCATGTGTTCCCGCGCGAAGAGCAACACGGAGAGCGCAAACCCGGCCGCCGATGACTGGATGAGCCCCACGAAAAGGGCGACGGCGATCACCGCAGCGACCACCGCAAAATCCAGGAGCGTCGAACGCTGGCGCAGGAGGTTGAAGCTCTTGGTGTCGAACATGCGCACGGCGATCACGGTGAGGATGCCGGACAGAGCGGCCAGCGGAATCCAGGCCACCAAGCGACTGAAGAGCAGCAGCACGATCAGACACAGTGCGCCCTCGATCATGCCGGACAGGCGCGTCTTGCCGCCGCTCGTGACGTTGACCAGCGTCGGACCGCTGGTACCGGCTCCCGGCATTCCTCCGAAGACGGCGCTCACGACGTTCCCCACTCCCTGGGCGCGAAGCTCGCGGTTCGAGTCATGGCGGGAGCGGGTCATGGCGTCGACGATCACCGCAGTCTTCAGGGTATCGATGGAGAGCAGAGCCGACAGCGTCAGCGCAGGCACGAAGACGGCGGGCAGATCCGAGAGGCCAAGCCCGCCGAGCGCGACCCCCTTCTCGCGCATGCCCGTCCACATGGACGACAGCGACGCTTGCACCTCGCCAACCACGAACCGGTTGCCCGCGAGGGACCTGAGGGATGGATCCAACGCGGCCATCACCGCGTAGGCCACTGCCCCGGTGGCCAGCCCCAGGATGGCGGCCGGCACCTTCCGCGTGAGCCGCGGGCCGGCTAGGACACCAACAATCGTCGCGGCTCCCACCACCATGGCAGGCGTTTGCCATTTGTCCGGATGTGAAATGGCGACGACGAGCGGCGTGCCTGAGGCAACGCCCAACAGGCCGGGGATCTGTTTGAGGAAGATGAGCACCCCGACGCCGCTCATGAACCCAGCGACGACGGGATACGGGATGTACTTGATGATCTTGCCACCGCCGATGAGCCCGTAGAGGATCTGCAGCGCGCCCGAGGCTGCACCGACCAAGGCCATCAAGAGCAGGGTCGTGCCAGCGTCGTGCGAACGCGAGAGCTGAGCGGCCAGCGCGCCCATGACGGCCGCGGCCGGCGCGCACGGCGCGGAGATGAGACCCTTCGTGCCGCCGAGGGCGGGGTTGACCACTCCGAGCAATGTTGCTCCGAGCATGCCGGCAACGGCGCCGAGCGCCGCGCCCGTCGCCCCCAGCGGCGAGAACGTCGCGACGCCGAACGCGATGGACGAAGGGATCGCGACCAGCATGGCCGCCAGGCCACCCCAGGCTTCAGAGGAACGAGAGCTCCCACGCTCGGACACGTTTCGTCAATGCTCCGCGCGAGCCGCGCCGTCAATGACGGGGGCCATCTCGCCGCGTGCTGGTCGCGGTCATCCTGAGCAGTTTGTTCGAGTGACCAGGGCTAGCGGTCCCCCCCCCCCGCGCCCCCGCCCGCCCGGGGCGCGCCCCCCCCCCCCCCTTTCGGAGGGCGCCCCCCCGCGGCGCCCCGCCCCGCCCCCCCCCCGGCCGGGGGCCGGGCCCCGGCTGTGCCCCTCACGCCGGACCAGGCAGCGCGCAGAAGCCGCCAATGCACTGGATCTTGGACCCGGGCGGCGAGCAGCAGTCGGCAACGGTCGTGCACTTCTCACCGACCAGCGCGCACTCGTTGGTCGGCGGAGGAACGCACTTGAACGAGCCGTCGCCCTGGTCGCGACAGAAGCCGGTACAGCACTCGTAGCCATCGTTGCACTCGAGGCCATTCTGCTTGCACGGCTCGAGCGCCCAGTAGCCGTTCATGTTGATGGTCGAGAGGTCCTGGCCGGGCAGCCAGAAGCCAGGGTGGCTCGGATCCTTGCCGGGCTGCGGATTCAGATCCACGGCGGCAACCCAGAGCTGCTTGCGATTCTCGATGGTCGAGTCCGTCGCGGACTGCATGCGATTGCCGTAGTCGCGGGGGCTGAAGAACACGACCCAGACATAGCCGCCCACTGCGATCGGATTGACGGTGGGCTGGTAGCTCCGCAGCTGATCCTTGGCCGCGAGGCTCACACCGCTCGCGCTGGACAGCTCAATCTCTCCCACCTGTTTCGCCACGTCCGCGACGTAGAGTTTGTTGTGCCCGGTCAGGTTGCCCGACGCGCCGTACTTGGCCCGGCTGTAGTCGCCCTTCTGATAGAAGACCCACTTCGAGTCCGGCGAGAAGCTCGGGAAAGCGATGGCCTGGCTGCCGCCGTTCACGATGTTCTTGCGGTTCGAAAAGACCTGCGTGGTGGCGTCGAACTCGAACACGTCGAGATCGGCACGACTGAACTCGACGGGGTACGCGCCGGTCACGTTGCTGGAGAACGCGAGCAGCTTCCCATCCGGCGAGAACGCGGGATCACACACCTTGTCAGCGATGGAATCCAGCGCACTCGCCAAGGGCGCGCCGGTCTTGGCGTTCGCCAGGTGCATCGACATGTTCAAGTCGTTGCGCACCGCCCAGGTGCCGTCGGGGCTGAGGCCAAGGTAGATGGCCGTCGACGTGTAGGCGGACATCTGGAGAATGGACGGAGGGGTTTGTCCGAGCGCAACCGTGCCCCAAGGGCTGGCCGTGGAGCCCTTCTTCTCGAAGATGGTGGCGAGGGTCGAGCCGTCCTTGCTGACGGTGTGGCAGGCAACGCAGCGCTTGCCGCCGGTGCCCGCCTCCCACGGCGGCTGGGTGTTGTCGTAGCCGGACGGCGCGGGGGTGCCGAGCTGGTTCGCCGGCCCGGGATCGAACACGGCGACGGGGCTGGAGGCGCCCGGCGCGATCTTCATCAACGTGCCGGTGTTGACGGCCCAGTAGTAGATGGTGCCGCGCAGGCTGCCCGGTGCGATGCTCCAGCTCTGGCTCATGGGCTGGTGCGCGGCCCCGGCGGCGTCCAGGCGCGAGAGCTTCACACTCACGGGCGAGCCGTCACTGCTCTCGGTGAGTGTCGTCCACCACTCCTTCTTCATGCCGAAACGGCTGGGCGGATCGGCCGGGAAGTAGGCGGTGAGGGTGACCGACTTGTCGACGATCTCGAGCTTGTACTTGTCCCCCGCTCCGCCGCCGCTCCACATCAACTCCGGGCCCAGGATCCCCCGCGCGAACACGGTCTGGTCGTACGGGTAGAGCAACGTGCCGCTCGGGTTCGAGTCCGGAGAGCCGAACTTCGCTTTGTCGGCTGGCGTGAGGCTCGCGGTGTCCTCCTCGAGCTTCAGGTTGATGCTGACCGTAGCGGTGGCGCTCAGCGTGCCGAACGTCGCCGTCACGGTGCCCGCGCCGCCCTTCGTGCCGTGCGCCGTGAGGCTACCGGCCGACGAGATCAGCCCGAGGTCGAGGCGATCGAAGCTCCACGTCGCAGCGACCGCCGTGGACCCGCCGCCCTTCAGCTTGCCCACGGCCTTGAACTGCGCCGGCGTGCTCGTGCCGTTCACGACGTCGATGACGGCCGCGGACGGCTCCACGGCGAGCGACTCGATCTCGCCCTGGGGCCCATCGAAGACCAAGCTCGCGTCGCCGCCGGTGCCGGTGCCCGCGCCGGTGCCGCTCGAACCGCCCGTGCCGACGGAGCCGCCCGTGTTGCCGGCGACTCCCCCACCCTCTTCGCCGCCGCAGGCGTGCGCGACGAGGACACTGATGACTGCAACCGCGGCGAGCGTCTTGTTCCAGTGGCGCATGCCCCGATGTTACGGGTGCGCCGGGCAGGGCACAACGGGGCGCCGCGTCAGGCGTCGTGCAGGCCACGACGGTCCGGGCGAGACGGCTTCCCAGTCGTCCGGTCTCCCGGGATCCGCAGCTCGGATCCGGCACGTCGCCCCGGCTTTCTCGAGCTGCCGGCCGGCCGCGCCCATCGACGCCACCTTGCGCGCAGCTGCTGACTCAGAACTGTGCCAGCTGCCCGCGCTACGAACCATACACCGGTTCGCACTCGTACAGGCTGCGACACAGCGCCAAGGCGCGCGGCGAACGGACGTGTGCGTCCATGCGGTTCATGACGTAGCCGATGCTGAGCTCGGCGGTTGGGTCGCACCAGCCGAGAGCGCCGCCCATGCCGGCGTGCCCGAACGACTGGGGATTCGGACTGAACGTCTGGCGTTCTTCCTTGAGGAAACCCTGTGACCATCCCAGCGCCTTCTTCAGCAGGCGATCGCGCGGCGACCAGCTCTGACGTCGGTGCACGGGCGCGAGCGAGCCCTTGGAGAAGAGCTGCTTCTCCTGGAAGCGGCCGTCGCTCGCGAACGGCAAGTAGGCGCGGGCGACACCGTCGGCGCTGGCGGTCGCGGAGGCCCAGGCGAGGGCTGCGCGACGGACCTCGACTTCTGCGTAAGCCAAGAGCCCGCGCGGCCCGGGTGAGGGGTTCGTGAACGCGCGGCGCACCACGGAGCTTCGCGAAAAGAGGTCCCGGGTGACGCGCGTTTCGGGCGAACCCGTGGCTAGGAGTGCGCCGCGGGCGAGCGTCAGCAGCCGATCGCGCGTGCTCGGCACGTACAGCGTGGCCTGACGCGAGTCCTCCGAGGCGGGCGTGCCCAGCCGCGCATCCGAGCCGACCACCTGGAACAGCTCGCGCTGGAGGAATGGTCCGAGCGGCTCGCCGGCGATCCTCCCGAACAGCTCGCTCACGTACAGGCCGAAGGTGAGCGCGTGATAGCCCTGCTGCTCGCCCGGCTGCCACGCAGGCGCCTGCGTCTCGAGCGCCGATAGAACATGGTCGGCGCGCGCGGGCTCGATGCAGTCCTTCAGCGTCAGCGGCGCGTCGAGGCAGGGCAACCCCGCGCGATGGTTGAGCAGAGTGCGCACGCTGATTTCTCGTTTGCCTTGCTGGCCGAAGCCAGGCCAGTACTTCGCGACGGGCTCGTCCCAGTCGAAGGTCCCGCGCTCGGCGAGCAAGTGCATGCCCATCGCGGCGAACCCCTTGGTCACGGAGAAGACGACGATGCGGGTGTCTCGCTCCCACGCTCGTCCCGAGGTCGCGTCGGCGACCCCGCCCCAGAGATCCACCACCTGCACGCCGCGCTGGTACACGCTGAACGCGGCGCCGATCTCCTCGCCGCGCGCGAGCTGCTCGGCGAAGGTGCGGGCGACGGGCTCGAAACCGTCAGCATGATGACCGCAAGCGGGCGACGGCGCGCGCTGCATCGAGGACCGTGGAGCCATGAGCGAGCCCACGCTGGCAGAGCGCAACCGCAGCGTCCAGCAGATGCCGGGCGGGGCCGAACCATGACACTGGGAAGACCCACGCCCGGCCGGGCGTACGAGCACAGCGGTGAGTCACCACCGAATCTGCGCCGGCCTCGTCTTCGTGCTGATCGGCGCCGCGTCCGGGGTCGCTCGCGGCGAGCGACCGGAGCTCGATCTCGACGCTATCGGCTCGGTGCGCGTCGGCGTGGGGCACTCGACGCTGCTCGATACCCGCATCTTGTCGCTGTCGTTCGAAGATCAGATCCGCGTCCACCGGCTCTCGGACGCGGTGGCCGTCACCGCGATCTTCGGCATGGACGCCCAGCGCCCGCTCGATCCCGACTCACCACGTCTGGGGTTCCTCGCCACCGGTCTCGGCGCCGGACTCTTGCTCCACCGGCTCCCCGGCCCTGCCCTCACCCTCGGCCTCACCGGAGCGCCACTCTGGCAGAGCAAGGACGACAGTACGCACCTCGCCGGCTTCGGCGCCGCTCTCCGGGTCGAGGTCTACCCGTTTTACCAAGCGCTGACCGAGGCAGTGCAGTGCCGCCGGGGTGTGATCGCAACCTACCTGCTCAGCGGTCTGCACGCCTGGGCCCTCGGGCGACGCGACTTCATCGGGCTCGGCGGTGAGAGCTGGGCGATGGGGCTCGGCTTCGATCTCGGCCGCAACGCCATCTTGCCCGTGCTCGGCGCCGTGCTGCCGGCAGCGTGTGGAAAGTGAGCCGAGCCGCACCCGCGCACCCTGCTCGGATCCGGTGATAAATGCATGGCGTGAACCCACGCCCCTCACCCGCGCTGGCGCTTGCTTTTGGGGTCCTGCTGTGGACGGGGTTCGCACGGGGCGCCGTCGACAAGGGACCGTTGCTCGGCGACGTGACCAAGGACGAGATGACCATTGCCCTGCGTCGAAGGTCTCGACGACGTGTGCCCGGGCGACCCGGGGCCCGCTCAGCTCGATGCGCGCCTGCGGCCCGTCATCAGCAGCGCCGGGGCATCCGGGATCCGGCGCACGTCCGAGTCTTCGAGGCCCAGCGGCTTCATCAACTCGCGGGCGTCGTCGAGATCGAGCGAGCGACCGGCCACCAGGGTGCGAAACGCCAAGAGAGCGAACGGTCGCAGCGGCGCGGGCAGTCTCGACAAAGTGGTGCCCCGCCAGCAGATCCGGGGCAACGTCCGCGCGCGCCCCTGCGGCAAAGGTGACGGCAACGAGCAGCGCGCGCAAGCGTAGGCGCATTGGCATGCGCCAGCCTATCGGCGACCGGGAAGAAGCGCGAGGGGCAGCTCTGCCTCTCGGTTTTCAGTGGAGGCTCAAGCGTCAACCGGCGTTGGACCCGTGCACTCGGCAATCCACGGACCACGTCGCCGCATGAAGTGCCGCCCGAACCGCTCGGGCTCGAGGCCGTGAGTCGCGCCGCTCACAGCAGAAAGGCCAGCTCGCCGAGCGACCTCAGCGCGGAGGCGCCCGCTGCCAAGAGCACGGTGAAGGCGAGCCACGTCGGCCACGGCCACAACGAAGCGCCGAGAGCCTCGTCGAAGGCGCGCCACTTCCAGCGCTCGGCGCGCGCTCGTGTGTCCGCCGTCCAGGCGATCAGCACGCCGTGCGCGTGACACAGCGGCGCTCGGCAGAAGGGGCAGTCGAGGATCGCCGCCGGAGCGCTCGACGAGACGCTGCCCCCGCAGCTGGGACATCGCCCGCCACGGGCGCGTCGCGCCACCTCCGCCTCTACTTCGGTGAGCCGGCGGCGCACACGTGCCTCGATCCGGCGTGGCATGAACAGGACCAGCGCAGCGGCGCCGCCAGCGAGCAAGCCAAGGACCCCGGAGAATAGCACCATCCCATGACAGATGCCGACCCAGAGCGGTTCGAGCAAGTCCCCGACGTACGTCACTGCGATCGCCGCCAAGAGCGCGGGAGTCGCGACGATCGCGCCGGCGATGAGCGCCCCGGTTCGAGAGCGCGCGTGAGCCTCCAGGTGGATCGCTGCGACGAGCGCCGCAGTCGCTTCCCGCTCGAGCTCGGCCGCGCTGGCGGCGGCATTCCGGGCGGCTCGCTCGCTCTCTTCCACGTAGCGGCGGTGTCCGCAGAATGGACACACCACCCCCACTTCGCTGCCGTCGACCCCGATCTCACCGCCGCATCCCTGACAGCGTTCGACCCGCAGCATGGCGTGTGCGTTGGTCATTCCGCAGTCAGCTCAGCGTTCACTCCGACGCGGCGCCGCCGGACACGACATCGGCGCGGTCGGTTCTGCGGCTTCCCGGCGCGTCGACGGCATCTCGACCCCTGCTAGACACCGGTGGAGCGTAGCACGGAGCGCGAGGTTCTCACGCTGTGCCGGTCGAGCTTCCCGCGCGTCAGGGGCAAACGTCCGCGGAGTGAATGACGAAGGCGCCAATGTAAGCGTTGGGCGCGTGGTCGCTCCGCTTCACCTCACCGGCTCTCGCAGGCGCCAAGCTCACTGCGTTCCGCGTGAGCATCAACTGAAGCCGCCGGCGGGTGAGCGGCGACGCAGCGGCGGCGGGAGCGGTCGCCTTCAGCCTCACCCGCAGCGCGTTCAGCGCTCGAGTCTCGCTGGTGGGAGAGTCCGGGCGCGGCGCGGGGCGAGGGGCGAGCGCGAGGGCGTCGCAGCGACGTCCTCGCGACACTGCCTCACTTCGGTGCGCAGTGGTAGCCCGGCACACAGAAGGGTCCGTCGACGTTGTCGCAGATCTCGCCGGGGCCCTGGATGTTGTCGTCGTAGTAACAGCTGACGACGGGCTTGGTGTCGGGATCGCCCTGACCACCGATGTCGCACGCGCCACCTGCGGCGCAGGCTTCGTTGGTGAGGGGGTTGCACTCCGGCTTGGTCAACGTCCAGCAGCTCTCGGGAAAGCTGGGGGCACCGGCCTCGGGGTTCACGCTTCCGCCCTCGGCGCTGCCGGCGCAAACACCGAGGGTGCCGGCCTTGGCATCGAACGCTTCGCACTTCAGTCCGTCCCCACAATCCGTATCGGCACAGCACAGCGCGCGACACACCCCCGGCTCGGGCGCATACGCCTCCGGCAGACCGCCGTCGCCCGCCGTCGCGCCGGTGCCACCGCTGCCGCCACCGCCACCGCTTGCACCGGGCGGGCCGCCCCCGCTGTCGCTGCCGCACGCAGCAACCAAGAGTGACGTCGCCAACACGAACTTGGACAAGTGCATCGTGTGTCTCCTTCAACCAGTGTATTCGTTTTGACTCTTGCGACCACGCCGACGAAGGACTGCGACGAGCCCGAGGCAGAGGCCCAGAAGCCCCAGCGAACCGCGGGCGCCAGCGCCGGCGGTCGAAACGGCGCAGGTCTCGTCGAGCGGAATGACGCCACCCTCCGCGTCACCATCGAAGCCGTCATCGGTGAAGTCGGCGTCGTCCTCCACCGGAGCGTCATCCTCGTCGCCCGCCTCCCCCTCATCGGGGGTGACGCCGTTGTCGAGCTCCTCGTCCTCGGGTTCCTCGGTCGGGGCCGCGCCCGACTCGCTTCCGCTCGGCGTACCTCCCGCGCCCGACTCGCTTCCGCTCGGCGTGCCTCCCGCGCCGGGCTCCGTCGTCGGGGCGCCACCACCGGGCTCGGAAGGATTACTCGCGCCGCCCGCACCGGGGCTCGAACCAGGCTCCGACGAACCGCTCGGGCAAGGGGTGAAGCTGTGATCCAGATAATTGCCGGGACCGCAGAAGGACTGCGCGATGGATTGACACGCCGAACCCGTGTCGATGCTCGCGGCGAGCGCGTGACTCTTGCCATTGGTGCACCAGGCGCGGCAGCCGCACTCTTTCTTCTGCTGCTCACAAGCCACGACCTTGACGCGCAGCTCGACCTTGGGACCGAAGCCGTGAGACTTCTTGCCCCAGTATTTGCTGTAGTCGCGCAAGCGCCAGCGCGAGCTGTAGACACCCGGCTTCTTCGGCGCGACAGCGCCCATGCCACCCTCGATGAAGCGGGTCTTGCGGCAGCCGTCCTTCGTGAGGCAGTTTTTTGCCTTGTGATCGCCACGCACCTCGGAGTTGGCGTTCTTCGCCAGACTGAAGCGCTTGCGACCGGTGAGCGCGTCGCTCTTGCCGTTGGCGGTGACCAGAAAAACGTCCGAGCCCATGGGTTTGCCGCGATGCAAGACGTCGCGCCAGGTCGCACTGCCGGTGTTCTTGAATGAATACGTCATCGCGAACGGCTGCCCGGCGCAGACGATGTAGTCCGCGTGTTTGCCGCGTTCACGCTTGGCGCTGCTCCACTTCTTGGTCAGCTTGGCGCGCAGCGTCTTTTCATCGGTCACACACGGACCCGAGGCCTGACTCACGGTGATGTCCTGCCCGTAGTAAAAGCGCAGGATCTCGAGGTGATTGAAGTCGCGCTGGTTCTCGAGACAGCGAGCGCCCCACTGGCTCATACAGCCACGGTTCTGGCCGAAGCCCGGCGGGCCTTGGTAGCCCAGCGAGGTCTGGTCGATGTGTTTGCCCGTCTTGCCCCAGTTGTACGTCACGTAGTGACTGGTGGAGCCGCCGAAGTCCTTGCAACCCGGGGCCGACGCGCCCGAGTCACCCGCGACGTAGAACGCATAGGTGAGGGTGCCGCCGCTCGACAGATACATGCCGGCGGTCTCCTTGGCGGCGCGCTTCGCTCGCTCCGAAGGCGCTGCGCCGCAGCCGTAGACCTGACAGCCTTGGCTGTCGCAGATGCTTCCCTTGGTGAGCATGGAGTAGTACGCAACCGAACGAGCGGCGATGGCCTGCGCCTTGAGTGCCTCCAAGCTCGCGCCGCCATTTTCGCAGGTGATGACGTGTGGGATGTAGTCCGTCTCCATCTGCTTGCTGCCGCGTCCGTCCACCGGGATGGTGCAGAAGGCCTTCTTCGGGGCGCTGAGCTCTTCGCGTCGTTGCCCGAGATCCTCGTCGGCGACCTCAGCCGTGCAGGCAACGCTCGAGAGAGAAGACAGCGCGGCCGCGGCGAGCGCCAGCGCGGCAAATCGATGGCCGCTCATCACTGCCCTGCTTTCCGAGCGCACCGCCGGCGGGAAACACCGAGCGCGAGGCCCACGAGACCGAGCGCGAGGTAGGGCGCTTCGGGAGCCCGGCCCGTCGCAGCAACCGAGCAGCCCCCGGCGTCGGAGCCGGGCTCCGGCATCGCGCCGTCGTCGCCCTCGAAGCCGTCGTCGCTGAAGTCAGCGTCGTCCTCGACGGGCAACACGTCGGGATCGTCCTCGCTGTCGTCGACGTCGTAGCCGTTGTCCTCGGCCTCGCCGCCCTCCGCGCTGTCGCCGCCGGCGCCCGCCGCGCCGGTGTCGGAGCCGGCCACGCCGCCGCTCGCGCCGCCGGAGCTGGGTTCCGAGCTCGAGCCCCCGGCACCGCCCGCACCGCCCGCGTTTTCGTCCGCGGGGTCGGACCCTGGCTGCCCGCCGCCGACTGCGGTGGAGCACGCCTTGAAGCCGTGGGCGAGGTACTTCGCCGGCTTGCAGAAGCTCTCCGCGACGACTTTGCACTCAGCCGCGCTGTCTATGCTCGCCGCCAGATGGTGATCCTTGCCGTCGCTGCACCACACGTGGCAACCGCACTTGCCCTTGGGTTGATCGCAGCTCACGACCTTCAGGCTGAGATCCAGCTTGGGGCCGAAACCCTTGGAGTTCTTCCCCCACGCCTTGCTGTAGTCGCGGAGGCGCCAGCGTGAGTGGTAGACGCCGGGTTTGTTGGGCGCCTTGGCGTGCATGCCGCCGGCAACAAAGGTCGTCTTGCGGCAACCGTTCTCGTCGCTGCAGTTCTTCGCCTTGCGGTCGCCGTGAACATGTTGGTTCAGGTTGTTCTGCAAGCTGAAGCGCTTGTGGCCGGTCAGCGCGTCCTGCTTGCCGCTGGTCGTGACCAGGAACACGTCGCTGCCGACCTTCTTCCCGCGCCCGTCGATGTCGTGCCAGACGGCGCTGCCGACGTTCTTCAGGGTGAACGACAGCTTCAGGTCATCGCCCGCGCAGGCGACGTAGTCGGCAGATTTACCGCGGTAGCGGCGCGCGCTGCTCCATTTCCGAACGGACTTGGCCTTGAGGGTCTCCAGCTTGCCGCCGGTCTCGACGAGTTTCATGTACTGACTCCAGTTCCAACCGGAGCCCGGATCGGTGTGGTCGCTGCAGTCTGGGGTCTCGCTGTGGCCGAGGATGTGCTTGCGATCCTTCGGGATGCCGTACTTGTCGCAGAGCCACGCCGTGAGCCGCGCGCTCGACCGGTACAGGTCCTCGGTGTACCACTTGCTCGGTGCGCTCACGAAACCCTCGTGCTCGATGCCGATCGAGTTGGTGTTGAAACAGCCGTCGTGCCAGGCGATGTCACGGTCATCCACCATCTGCGTCACGGCGCCGTCGTGGGAGCGCACCACGTAGTGAGAGCTCACCTTCGCAGCCGGATTCTTGAACCAGCCGATGGTGCCCGCGTACGAACCCTGGGTCGTGTGAATCACGACGTATCGGATGTCGGACTTGCCGCGGCTCGCGTTGGTGTAGTTACCAGAAGCCGCAGGGCTCCACTTGCCGCCCGGGTAGCCGAGCTCCTGTTGCACGCTGCCGACGCCGTTCTGTGCTCGCGCGTTCTCGAGCTCCGCTTCGCTCCCGCTGACGGAGACGGCGTGTCCGTCGTCGTCGCTGCCTTCCCAACCGACGGACAGCAAACGCAACACACCGGACGACACGTCGTCCCCACCCCACGCCGTCAACACCGACGCCCACTCGCGGTCCGTGGTTGGTGAGAGCCCCTGACGCTTTGCTTCGGCGGCGAGCCAGAGTGCGGCGGCGCGCACGTTGGTCCGCGGATCCGTCGCCACGTCGCTCGGGTCGAGCTTCGCCGCGCGGGCGACCTCGTCGAGAGTTCGTAGCCCGCCCGTGCCGATGGCCATCAAGCCGTGCTCCCGCGGCGCGCCGTGAGCCTCGGACTCCGCCGCACCCAGGTTCATGCTGAGGCGCGCCTGGAGCCAGGACATCGTTGCCAGCATTTCCGCCGGCACACGGGTCTCGGACTCGGCATCCCGGAACATCTGCACCAGCGGTGAGTCACCGGTGATCTGGGCCCGCCGGGCGGGGCTCGGGGTGTCGGCGCCGCAGCCCGAGAGCGGCAACGACAGGAGAGCGAGGAGCGCGAGCAGTCCGAGAGCGACGCGGCCGGCGCCGCGAGCCCTGTCACGCGAGCGACGTCGGCGAACAGAGAGCCCCGCGCCGATCACGGCCAGGAATCCGAGACTGAGCGGTGCTCCGCTGCTCGGGCCGGACAGCGAGCACCCGGACGTTTCTCCCACAACCGTCTCGGTCTCGTCGTAGCCGGGGTAGTCGTCGTCCTCGAAGTCCGCGTCATCCGCCTCTTCGGTGCCCACGCCATCGTCGAGGTCGTCGCTCGAATCCAGACCGTTGTCGTCGTCCTCGTCGCCTTCGTCGCCCGCGCTGCTCTCGGCAGCGGGCTCATCGTCCGCCGGACTCGCCGCGGGACTCTCGACCGCGGGCTCCTCGCTCGCGGACGGCTCGGTGCCCGCCGCAGGGTCTTCGCTCGCGCTCGGCGCCGACGGATCCGTGGCCGAAGCTCCACCCTTCCCTCCACCGCCACCGGTGCCGGCGGTTGAGCACGCCTGGAAGCTGTGATCCAGGTAGCCCGCCGGCTTGCAGAAGGTCTGAGCGACGGACTTGCACATCGCCGCGCTGCTGATGTTGGCCGGCAGTTTCTGGCTCTTGCCGTCGGTGCACCAGACTCGGCAACCGCACTCCTTCTTGGGTTGGTCGCAGCTCACCACCTGAAACGCGAGCTGGGCCTTCGGACCGAACCCTTTCGAGTGTTTGCCCCAAGCTTTGCTGTAGTCGCGCAACCGCCAACGCGACCGGTAGATGCCTGGCTTCTTCGGCGCCATGGCCTCGATCGCACCCTTGATGAAGGTCGTGCGCCGGCAACCATCCTTGGTGCTGCAGTCCTTCGCCTTACGGTCACCGTGCACGTGGGCGTTCTTGTTGAGCTTGACCGAGAAGCGCTTCTTGCCGGTCAGTTTGTCCGTCTTGCCGTTGGCCGTGACCAGGAACACGTCGCTGCCGACCTTCCGACCGCGGCCGTCCACGTCGTGCCAAGTGGCAGTGCCTTTGTTCTTGAAGGTGAAGCTGAACTTGAACCTGTCACCCGCGCACACGGTGTAGTTGGCTTTCTTGCCGCGATGGCGCTTGGCGCTGCTCCAACGCTTCGTGAGCTTTGCCTTGACGGTGCCACCGTTGCACGGACCGATACCGGGGTCGTCGCCCCACCACTCCCAGTGCCAGATTTCGCTGGGAACCGTGCGCTTGAACCCGTACTTGGCGCCGTGCTTCGAGAGCCAGCTGTAGACGCCGCCCGCGCTCGTATTCAGATCGAGCGCGTGACCACTCTGGTGATTGCTGTAGCCCGGTGTGGCCGCGAGATTGCAGCTGTTGCAGCTGCAGTTCTTGTAACAGGAGTACAGGTACTGCTGCTCCGACATGCTGCGAAATCCGCTGACGATGCGGATCTGAACGCCGTCCTTGGCTGCCGCCTGGGCCATGCGTAGATAGGCGTTGGCGGTCTTCCATTCGACCCTGTTGCTGTCGACGCTGACGACCTTGATGTCGAAGGCATGCCCCGAGCTGTAGCCCGTGGCGCCGGACATCTTGCAGGAGTGGGAGGACAGCTCCTCCTGCGCCACGCCGACGTCCTCCTCGAGCCCCGCCGGCTCCGAGGAGAGCGTCTGCGGCTCGAGCTCGCAGGCCTCGTGCTCGCCATCACCGAGCGGCATCGCACAGCCGGCGAGCGCGGCGACCACGACCAGGCAGAGGCCGAGGAGCACGCGGATGGGCGCGGCGAGTCGAGTGGCGAGACGGAACATGACGGTGAACCTCCGGCAGGTGAGCTTGCAGGTGCCGTTCCAACAAAAAGCCCCGAGAAAAGCGCCGACATCGCCCCGAACCCCCGTTGTCGGCGCTGACACCCCGGGGAGCGCAGAACCGGCAGTTTTCCCGCTGTTCTTGCCAGCTCGGGTGTCTGACAGGTGTCTGACACCCGAGCCGGGTTTGGGGCAGGAGTGCTAGGCTGGCTCGGGTGTTGTTGGAGCTTCGAGCGTGAGTAGCTCGGCGCCGCTGCCCGCTGCCACCGCCCGGCCGGAACGCGTCGGGCGCTACCTGCTGTTCGAGTCCATCGCTCAGGGCGGCATGGCCCAGGTACACCTGGCCCGGATGGTGGGTCCGGTGGGCTTCTCGCGCATCGTCGCCATCAAGCGCCTGCACCCGCACCTCGCGCTCGAAGCGGAGTTCGTATCGATGTTCCTCGACGAGGCGCGGCTGGCGGCCCGGGTGAGGCACCCCAACGTGGTGCCGATCCTCGATGTCGTCTCGTTGCCCACGGAGCTCTTCATCGTGCTCGACTACGTGGCCGGCGAGTCGCTCTCGTCACTCTGGCGCGCCGGGCGGCAATCCGAGGCCCGCATTCCGGCTGACGTCGTGTGCGCGATCCTGGTCGGGGCACTGACCGGGTTGCACGCGGCGCACGAGGCCAAGAGCGAGACCGGAGGGCCGCTCTCGATCGTGCACCGTGACGTCTCTCCGCAGAACGTCATGGTGGGTGAGGACGGCCTCGCGCGCGTGCTCGATTTCGGAATCGCGCACGCGGCGGAGCGCCTGGCCACGACCCGGATCGGGGAGGTCAAGGGCAAGCCGAGCTACATGTCACCGGAGCAGCTCAGCGGTGCGAACGTCGATCGCCGCACGGACGTCTACTCCGCGGGCGTGGTGGCGTGGGAGCTGTTGACGGGGCAGCGGCTGTTCCTGGGCGAGGGCGACGCTCAGATCTTCGAGCTGGTGAAGAACGGCGCAAAACAGTCGGTCCGCATGCTGGTGCCCGAGGTGCCGGCGGAGCTGGACGCGGTCGTGATGAAGGCCATCGCGGGCGACCCAGCGCTGCGTTTCCAGACGGCGCGGGACTTCGCGCTGGCGCTCGAGCATGCGCTGACCCCAGCCTCGCAACGAGCAGTCGCCGACTGGGTGCAGCGGGTGGCGGGCAAGGCGCTCGCGGAGCGCGCCGAGCGGGTGGCACGCATCGAGGCGGGTGAGCAAGCACTCGCCGAGCCACAACCGGCGCCCGTGGCTGGTGTGAGCGAGGCCACCGCGGCTGCGACCGAGCACAACGACGCCCGGTCGAGCACGTCGCTCGTGACCAGTGACATGACGGTGATGCGGCCATCCACCGAGGAAGCTCCGAAGCGGGACCGCTTGTGGTTGGCGCTGACCGGGTCGCTGCTCGGCGCCGTGCTGTTTTGCGCCATCGTGCTCGTCGTTCTGGCGGCCCGCGCCCGAAGCGACGCGCCCGCCGGGCCGAGCAGCTCGAGCCTACCCGCCGCCGCGGGCGGCGGATTCGCGGTCGCTGCGCCCTCGCTCACGCCGCCGTTCGCGCCGCCCGTGCCCGCGGAATCGGCATCGGTCGCTGGTTCCGCTTCGACGGCACCGCCGACCCAAAGCTCGCCCAAACCGAGCGCAAAGGGCCCCGCGGGACTCAAAGGCAAGAGCGCCTGTGAGCCGCCCTTCACCTACCGCGGTCGTGTGAAGGTGCCGAAGCCGGAGTGTTTCTGATCACGTTCCCTTGGGCAGCGCGTTGCGACAGCACACGGTCACCAATCCGGAGGTCGCGACGCTGCCCGAGCTGGTCGCCTCGCCGCTGGCTTCACATTTGCCAACCGTCTTTCCGTCGCTGACGACTTGACCGTGAGTGAGCCCGGCGAAGTCCTTGCAGTTGAGGAAATTCTGGCCGGAGACTCCGCAGCTGGCCTGGCACGCTGGATCCTGGCAAAGGCTCACGGTGGTGTCCGGGCACTCTTGCGGACTGCAGGCACACGCCGACGAGTCGCAGGAGCGCTGATCGTCGAACTCTGTCGCAAAGAGGTACTTGTGAGAATAGCTGTCGGGGCAGGACACCGCCGCACCGGGCTTGGCAATGATGCAGGCGGTGGCTTCGAAGGGCGGACCGGGAGCGGCGGTGCAGGTCGTGCGCTCGTCGCAGCCGCTGTCTCCGGGCAGCGGGTCGAGACACACGAGCACCGACACGGTGAAAGCCGGAGGGCGGAGCGTTGCATGCACGGGGCAGGCCTTGCCGGCGGCCGGGAGCACCGCCGCGGACGAGTCTCCGCTCGTGCCGAGCGCGGTGCAGGCGCCGAGCGCGATGCTCTGAACGGGAGACCCTTTGCAGCCCTTGCCGGCGAAGATCGCCAAACTGCACGCAGCTCCCGCAGCCGGGCTGTCGCACGCGCACTCGCAGCCGTCATCCTCCACCCCCTGGCCCATGGCAACACCGGCGACGGTGCCGCTCGGGCACACGTCCTCGGTCTTCGCCGGCACGCGCAGGCGTGCGTAGTCGAAGCCCGTCGGCGCGTTCGGCGCGCACTGACAGCGATTGGCAGCGCAGCTCGAGCAAACGGCGAGCGTCGGCGCCGCGTAGTCATCGAGGGAAAACACGAGCGTGCACGCCGCGAGTGTGCTGGAAACCCCAAGTGCGAGGAGAACGCGGAGACGGCGGTGGGTCATCGTTTGCGATGGGCGTTGACGTCGATGCCCAGGCGTTTGAGCTCCTGATACAACCACGGGCGGCTGCAGCCGAGATCGCGCGCCACCTGCGCGACGTTGCCGGCCCTGAGCGAGAGCGCCGTCTCGACCCGTGTGCGAAAGACGGCCTCCTCGTCCAGCGCGGCAGGGGGCGCGCTCCGCTGCCCTCCGCCGCGGGCAATCTCCGGCGGCAGGTGCCCCACCAGGATCTGCTCCGCCCGGTCCGCAGCAGCGCGCGCTGCTGCCGTGAACACGGCGGAGCGAAGCTCGCGCACGTTGCCAGGCCAGCGCCAGAGGACCAGCCGCGCCATCGCCTCCACCGAGAATCCAGGGGAGTCGGGCGGTCGGAAATGTGCCGCGAGCAAGGGCACATCCTCGACCCGCTCCCTGAGTGGGGGCAGCGTGACGCGCCACATCGAGATGCGGTGCAGCAGGTCGCTGCGAAAGCGGCCACTTTGCGCGAGAGCATCGAGGTCGGCATTCGTGGCCGACACGACTCGAACATCCACGGTGCCCACGCGATCGTCGCCGACACTCCGGATCTCACCCGTCTCGATCGCTCTCAGGAGTTTGGCCTGCGCGGTCAGCGGCAGGTCGGCGATCTCATCCAGGAACAACGTGCCCCCGTCCGCCGAACGGAACAGGCCTGTGCGCGCCTGGTGTGAGCCAGAGAACGCACCGCGAGCGTGGCCGAAGAGCTCCGACTCCACGAGCTCGCTGGGAATGGCGCTGGAGTTCACGGGAACGAAGGGGCCGGTTCGCCCGCTTGCCGCATGCACCGCCTCGGCGACGCGCTCCTTGCCGGTGCCGGTCTCGCCGAGCACGAGCACCGGATGCGCGAACGGGCCGACCGTCCCGACCAGGCGCTTCACCTCTGCGATGCGCGCGCTGCCCACGAGCGGAGGCAGCGTGGACTGTGGGTTCTTGCGGAAGAGCTCCACGTCCTCCACGACCGTGAGCAAGGTCTTCCCGCAGCGGATGCACGAGCCCACCCGTGCGAACGCCCCGGCCTCACCGACCCGCTCTTCGTCGACATAGGTCCCGTTGCGACTGCCGAGATCGCTGACGTGGACACCCCCGGCTGCCGGCGCGAGCTCGGCGTGCTCCCGCGAAACCTGCGAGTCTTCCAGCTGAAGGGCAACCTGCGGATCACGACCCAGGCGGCACCGCGACGTGACGGCGAGGGAGCGAGGCGAAGCGAGCTCGCGCTCCTCGCAGAACAGGATCACGACACCGGTGATGGGCCTCGAGCCTGCGAGCTCTCCAGGTCCCTGGCGGGTTTCGGTGACGTCGGCCATTCCCAGCCGACTCTACCGCGGTCGGCGCGGCACAGCCAAAGCAGCAGCGGGTTGCGGCCTCGCGGCGGGCGGAGAATAACGGGGCCGGATGGGCGCGAGGCTCGCAACGTTTCTGCTCTCGATCGCCGCCGCAGTTGTGTGGGCGCCCGCGGCACGCGCCGCGGACAAGGCGGGGTGCCTCCGGGCGTACGAGGCGGCACAGCAGGACAAGAACTCGGGAAAGCTGCGCACATCGCGCAAGGAGCTTCTGGTCTGTGTCGAGCCGGAGTGTCCTGCGCTCCTGCGTGCCGATTGTTCGTCCTGGCTGGCCGAG
Organism: Myxococcales bacterium; assembly: GCA_016706225.1. Taxonomy (NCBI): domain Bacteria; kingdom Pseudomonadati; phylum Myxococcota; class Myxococcia; order Myxococcales; species Myxococcales bacterium. The sequence continues at coordinate 766,896 of JADJKB010000005.1, read as the reverse complement.
GTCGAACGCGGCATGCCGACCGTGGTCGTGAGCGTCAGCTCCGGCGGCAAGGAGCTCTCGGATGTCCGGGTGCTGGTCGACGACGAGGTCCTGGCAACTTCGCTGAACGGCGCGGCCCTGGAGGTGGACCCCGGCCAGCGTGTGTTCCGCGTCGAAGCGCCGGGACGGCCGCCGGTTACGCAGACGCTCACGATCCGTCAGGGCGAGAAGAACCGCCGCGTCGAGCTCGAGCTCTCGGCTGAAGCCGGCGCCCCCACCCAAGCCTCCAGCCCTGCCGTCATCAGCTACGTGCTCGCGGGTGTCGGCGCCGTCGGGTTGCTCAGCTTCTCTTACTTCGGGGTCAAGGGCCTGAGTGGACGAAGTGATCTGAAGGCCTGCAAGGGGGAGTGCGCTCCGGACGACGTCGACGCAGTTCGAGCCGACTTCACCCGGGCCGACGTGTCCCTTGCGATTGCAGCGCTGGCCTTTGGCGGAGCCGCGTACTTCTACTTCACGGAGCGGAGTGACGAGCCGAGAGAGGGCGCGCCCGCGAGCCGGCGTCCCGGTGCCCGGCTGGGGATCTGGCCCCACCCGAACGGCGTGCGCACGGCGCTAGAGTTTGCTTTTTGAGCGGCGCTTGCGCAGCAGAAGCGCTCCGGCCGCGGTGAGGCACACCAGCGCGAGCGGCGCCGAAGGGCGTGGAGACAGCGCGCAGCCCGAGTCGTCCGCCGAAACGACGCCTGGCTCGAATTCTTCCGCCACGCCATCGAAGCCGTCGGGCTCGTAGTCCGGATCGTCCGGGACGTCATCCCCGACCCCGGGGTCGTCTCCATCGGCCCACCACTCGACCGAGCCGGAGCCGCCCGAGCCGCCTGTGCCCCCAGAACCACCCACACCGACGACGTCGTCGGAGTCCGTGATCCAGTACCCGGGGCCGTCCGGAGGTTCGTCGGCATTCACCGCGCCGGAGCTCCCGCCGCTACCCGCTCCGCCGTCCAAAGGCGCGACGCACGGCACGAACTGATGCTGGGTCGCAGCAGCGGGCCAGCAGGCGTAGTCCGCGCTGTTCTTGCACTGGTAGTCGTCACCCTCGTTGAGCCAGAGCACACTCTTGGTCCCATCGGAGCAGGTGACGTTGCACGCGCACTCACCCGCCTCGGGGCACCATTGCACGCGGACGCGGAGCTCGACCTTCGGCCCGAAGCCACGAGGCTTGTCCCATGCACGGCTGTAGTCCCGCAAGCGCCAGCGTGACTTGTACACACCAGGTTTGGCCGGAGCCGTCGCGCTGATGCCGTCGTGAACCGAGCGCGTCCTACGACAGCCTCGGTCGACCGTGCACTCCCGCGCTTTGCGGTCACCGCGCACCCAGTCGTTGCTGTTCCAACGCAGGCTGAAGCGGTTCTTGCCGGCCAGCGTGTCCTTCTTCCCGTTCGCGGTCTCGAGGAAGACGTCGCTACCGGGTTCCTTTCCCCGACCGGGTTCGTCACGCCAGATGGCGTCGCCTTTGTTGCGAAAGGCCAGCGTGTATTTGAACGGCTCACCCAGACAAGCGCGGTAGTGCGCGAGCCCACTGCGATCTTTGGGGAGATCGCTCCAGAGCTTCACCCAGCTGCTGGCCACGAGCTTGGTGCCGCTCGCGCGCAGCTCGACCGCGCCGAGGTCCTCTCCGCCCTCGTGGTTCCCGGGCGTCGAGCACGCAGCCAGGCAGAGGACCAGCGCGAGCAGGCCAGCGCGGGGACGAAGCAACGGTCCGAGATCCATGGGGAGTGCCGACGCCCCGAAGCAGGAGGCGTTCCAACACGAGGATACCACGGGTTTGCTGCACGAACCTTGCCGGAGGCCTGACGGATCAGCGAGCGCTACGAGCACGAGCCGCAGCTCGCATACGGCGAAGACGCGTCAACGCGCAGTGTCAGCGACATGTTCTGACACTCGCACACTGACCAATTCGGCGCTGGGCGGCCGTGATTTCGACCAGCTAGCCCGGGTCGCGTCGGGCCCCACGGCGTCAGGCTGCGCTCGCCCAAGGCGTGAGAATTAGCGCGGGAAGCAGGCAGGCAATGGCCAATCGCGGGTTGGCAGACGCCTTGCACACCAGCACCGACATGCGGAGCCGATCGAGTGCGCGCGGACGTCGGGAGCGCGGCGCCGCGATGGTGGAGGCGGCGGTGGTCGCCGTGTTCATGGTGATGGTGTTCGCATGTGCATGGTCCGCGCTGAGGTTCCATGCCGCCAAACTCCACGCAATGGACGAAGCCCGGAGCACGGCCTGGGCGCTGGCGCTGAAAGGCTGCGAAGGCAAGAGTGACGCGCTCGCTGACATCGGCGAGACCGCGAGCGAGGCCGGCTCGGGCCCACTGCCGAGCACCAAGGCCGCGGACGAGTTCGCCGAAATCGGCGCGACGTCGCTGGCGCGCGACTCGGGCCAAGTGGACGTGACGAGCAAGCGCACCGTCACGTTCCCGAAGCTGATGGGCGGCCAGAGCCACGAGCTCAGCGGTCGGATGACGATGCGCTGCAACGAGCCCAACCCTCCAGAGAGCCTGCTCGACCTGTTCAAGACGGCCGTGGGCGTCGCCAACTTCAAGTACTCGTTGTTTTGAACGTTGGTGAGCCGCCTCGATTGCGCGCTTGCGGCTGGCGATTCCGTGATTCCAATCCTACCCCCCAGCCTCGAGGATGGTATCGTGAAGGCGTGAGGCTCACGCGAGTCCTGGGCCTGGCGCTCGCAACACCGTTCATCGGGTGGGGATGCGCTGGGGGCGACGAGGTCGAAGATCCCAGCGGCGGAGGTGGCTCGGCGGGCCAGAGCTTCGGCGGCGTCTCGGGATTTGCTGGCTACTCGGGCAGCGGGGCCGTGGGCGGCAACGGTGGCAGCTCCGGGACAGTCTCGGGCGGCGCTGCGGGCGCGAGCGGCGCCGGCGGCGCGAGCGGCGCCGGCGGCGCGAGCGGCAGCGGCGGCGCCTCCACGAACGATTGTTGCACCCCGTCATCGTCGCCGGGATGTTCGAACTCGAAGGTCGAGGCGTGCGTCTGTAACCAAGAGCCTTACTGCTGCAGCACGTCCTGGCACCCGATGTGCGTCGTCTCGGTCAACACCCTCGGCTGCGCGACGTGCAGCATCCCCGGATCAGGCGGTTCGGGCGGGTCAGGCGGCGGTGGAACCGGTGGCACATCGGGCGGAACGGGCGGCACGGCACCTCAATGCACGGGGGCCAAGGCGTTCGAGTGCGGCAACGCGGACTACCAGTGTTCGGCCTCGAAATGCGTGAAGTGTGCGAGCGGCCTCAAGAACTGCAATGGGCTGCTCAGCTGCGAGTGCGGGGGCACGTGCAACGGCAGCGCTTGCACTACATGCACCGATCCCGGTCCCGAGCCCAACAACACGCCGACTACCGCGAGCTCGGCCTGCCCGACGACGTTGTGCACCATCAACGACTGCGACGCCTCGGGCAGCTCGGTCGCAGGCGTGGTCAAGGCGGGGGGCGATGTGGACTTCTTCAAGTTCACCGGCACAGACGGGTTTTGCGTCGTCAGCCCGGCGATCTCCACCAAGACCACCGGCATTCAGGCGTGTGTGTTCGCCGCGTGCACGGACAAGTCGGACGGTTTCAAGAGCTGCGCGAAGGGCGTGCCGGCGACGGAAGGCACGATGAAGGGTTGCTGTACGTCGAGCGCCGGGGCCGCGGAGATCCTGCTCGACTGCGCGTCGGTCTCGGATTCAGCCAGCGTCTACATCCGCGTGAAGGGCAACACGACCTCGTCGTGCATCCCGTACGAAGTCGCCTACAACTTCTGAGGCGGCGGGCTGGTTCGGGCGCTTCGCAGACCCGATGGGTCGGTGCCGGTCGCTCGGGTCAATAGACTGTCCGCCCTGGTCAATGACCCAGAGGCGTCATGTAGGCAAAAGTAGCACTCATGGACCGGGAGCTGCTTACGTCGACGAAGTTCGGGGTGATCGGCGCTCTGGCGCTGCTCGGCACGGTGTCGTGGGTGTCGGATGCGGGGGCGCTGACGTCGCCCCTCCAAGGTGCCGTGGCCTTCCCCTCGGGCGTCGAGCTCAGCCTGCCCTTCCCTGCTGGGTACGACATCGAGGTGATCGCGGGCTTTGGTCCGAACGCTGGCTCGGGACTCCACGTCTACACGGCCTCGTCCTGGAAGGCCAACGACTACTACGCGCTCGACTTGATCATCGCCGGCGAGCCCAACTCCGGCAAGGGGCTCCCGGTGCTCGCCCCGCTCGCGGGCAAGGTTCTGAGGTCGGGGTGGGCCACTTCGAACTGGCGTAACTACGGCCAGCGCATCGTGCTCGAGCACGATCTCGGGGACGGTCACACCTACCACAGCGTGTACGCGCACCTCGACTCGATCGCGGTGAGCGAGGGCATGCTGGTGAGGGTTGGCCAGCAGCTTGGCACGTTGGGTAGCTCGTGCGACAGCTCGCTGAGCTGCACGAACTTCGAGCGACCGCACCTGCACTGGGCCATCCACCGTGATGCCCAGATCGGCGGAACGGGCACTGGTGGCTCGCTCTCGGGTAGCTCCGTCGTGCCCGAGCCGCTCGACGGGACGGAAGACCTGGCGGTCGGCACCGTCATCACCAGCACAACTGTCGAAGACGTGCAGTGTGGCGACGGTGCCTGCAATGGCGACGAGTCACCAGCAACGTGCGCCGAAGACTGCAAGACCTGCGCGGTGATCCCGGCCCAGGGACGCGTCGTCGAGGACGACGACGTGTGTTTCAAGCGCCTCGGCCCAGCCATGAACTGGCACCTGGTCGAAGACGGGCACGCCGGCAGCCGCTCGTGGATGCACGTGAAGAGCGCTCACAAACCGACGAATCAAGCGACTTGGGAGCTCGGCTTCGCAGAGGCCGGCCGTTACGACGTGGAGGTATATACGATGAAAACCACCGGATACACGCTGTCGAAAAAGGCCAAGTACACCCTTTCGCACGGCACGAAGACCTCGACCGTCAGCGTCGATCAGAACGCCAAGGACGGCTGGCAGAAGCTCGGCAGCTTCGATTTTGCGAAGGGCGCAGGGCAGTCGCTGCGCCTGGACGACAACACCTGGGAGAGCCTGCTGCCGACGCGGCAACTCCTGGCGGACGCCATCCGAATCACACGGGTCAGCGCCGACGGCAAGGAAGACGCGGCTGGACTGGCCGCGGTCGAGAGCGGCCCCGCCGCCAGCCAGGCGAACGGCTGTGCAGTCGGGGCGCCCGCCGGCACGAAGTTCAGCTTTGCCTGGCTGGTCAGCCTCGCGTTGGCCGGCGCCTTCGCCGCACGACGGCGCTTCGGGCCGCGTGCTCGCCGATCTTCCGTGAGCGCTCTCGGGTGCATGGTGGCCTGCTCGTTCATGCTGCTTCTGGCGGGCTGCACCAGCAACGTCGCGGATGACGCTGCGTTCGACGACGGCGAAGAAGAGGCACTCGACCCCATGGACATGAGCTTCGAGATGCCGGACCTCGGCAAGGGCGACTCGCCCCGCAAGCTGCCGCCGCTGGAGGGCATGTGGGACGCCTACCCCATGGGCGGGGCTTCAACGGTGAAGAAGCTGATCGGCGGCTCGGTCGACGCCGCGTGGATCAGCAACACCTGCACGGTTCGCGTGAGCCGCGCCTTGAACTACGGCGGCTTCGAGGTCCCGAGTCCGACAAAAGCCAAGCCCATGAACGTGGTCAAGGGCGGCGACGGCAAGTGGTACGCCTTCCGCGTGCGCGAGCTGTCGGAGTACCTGCGCACGCGAGTCGGCAAACCCGACATCGTCAGCAGCAACCCAGACGATTTCGTCGGCAAGAAGGGCATCATCAAGTTCACCATCAGCGGGAGCACCGCGTACACCGGCCACTTCGACCTGTGGGACGGGACCGGACCGCGAAACCACGCCTACTTCGGGGAGCAAACCGAGCTCTGGATCACTCCCGAAGCCACAGCTGACGGCGGCGCTGACGGCGGCGCTGACGGCGGCTGAGCGCGCTGCCGGTGGCCGGCTTCGTCACGAAGCTGGCCGCGGCGGTCACTGACCCCACCCCACTCTGTGAACGACACTAACCCGTATGGAGGCACGAAGCGTCATGTCCCGATCGTCCCAGAACAGGCTCGAGGCTTCGGCGAGTGCGCCGGAAAAATCTCCGACTGAAACCCGCCGCCCCCCGCGATGGGCGACGCGGTTCGTGTGCCTGCTCGTCGGAATTGCGGCCGCGGCGTGCAGCGTATCGACGGCGTCCGAGCCCGATTCGGACGGCCCCGTCGGCCCCGACGACGAGCTGAGCTGGAGCGAAGGCAAGGCCGATAGCGCGGACTCGGCGTCCCTCGCGAAGGCCTTCTCCGACACCGACACCGTCTCATGTGCCAACGCCGTGGGCCCGCTCCCGCCGCTCGGCACGAGCGAGAGCAGCAGCTGCTGGGTGAGGCCAGCGTAGCAGTCTGCGCGCGGCGCGAAACACGGCCCGGCCGTTTCAGATGCGCGCAACCCTTTCGCTACCAGTCAACTGCACACTCCGGAACGCAGGCGACGCGAGCAGCGCCGTTCGGTCAGCAATTCGGACAGCTGCAGCTCACGCCCTTCTGACCCGAGTAGTCCTGGCAGCTCAGGTAGGGAGAGGTGCACACGCTGGGACCCATGCAGCCGCAGGTGAAGTCCGTACCGCAGCTCTTTGGGACGTCGACGCAGTGGTGCTGGGTGCCGAGTTGTGTGACCCAGCTCGCACAGACCAGGTTGCCGGTGCAGTCACTGCAGGCCTTCACGGCTTTGCACTCGTTCGCCGGAACGCAGCCGCCCTGCCAGCAGTTGCCCGCGGCGTTGATCAGCGGGATCTCTCCGGGGTTGCAGGTGGGCGTCAGCGATTTGCACGTCACCTTCGACGGGTCGCAGTTGAAACCCGCGACACAACGCCCCGCCTGGCAGGACGCGGTCGGCGTCACCCCGAGCTCGCCGCACTTGTCCTGAATGCAGAGCTTGGCGCACGACGGTGGGGTTTCGGAGCTCGGATATCCGCTGCAGCTGCAGCAATCTTGCAAGATCTTGCAGTCGCTGTCGGAAGCGCACTCGGGTTTCGACGTCGCGCCGCCGCTGCCGCCCGTCGCGCCACCGCTGCCGCCCGTTGCGCCGCCGCTGCCGCCCGTTGCGCCGCCGCTGCCTCCCGTTGCGCCGCCGCTGCCTCCCGTTGCGCCGCCGCTGCCTCCCGTCGTCCCGCCGCTGCCACCGGTCGTTCCGCCCGCACCGGCTGTCACGCCACCGCTGCCTCCCGTCGTCCCGCCGCTGCCACCGCCTGTTCCGCCCGCGCCGCCTGTTGCCCCGCCGCCGGTTGCGCCGCTGCCGCCCGTTGCGCCGCCGCTGCCACCGGTGCCTTCCGTGGTCGAGTCACCCCCGCAGCCGATCAACCAAAACGCCAGAGAGAACAACGCAACCGTCTTACGCATGCCGCCCAGGTTAGCTCACGCCGCCGCGCCGCGCGAGCCTCTCGCTGCTGCGCACCCTTGGCAACGCTCGTGCGCTGTGCGCTCATGCCAAATCCAATGAGCTCGCGGCTCATCGATCTACGCATGGCGGACGGCAGCCGCCATTTCGGCGACCTGCCCGAGACCTCGGATTGGGAGCGCTTACCACAAGCGGTCGCGCAGTTGCCGGGAGCCCGGCTCACCCGCTTCTTGACCGATGATGTGACGGAAGCCTGGCTCGACTTCGAGTATCTCGGAGCGTCGTTCAGCATCAACAACCAGCACGCTCAGTGGTGGTTCTTCGTGTCGGATCCGGCGTGCCCTGACGAAGCACTGCTCCAAGTCCTGGACCACTTCGAGCGAACGCTCTGGCCCGCCGCCGCGTTCGCTCGAGCAGCCGGCCCCCTGGCGATGGGGAGCCTACGAGCGGTGGTCTACGAAGCGGACGGTCGAGTGAGCTGCCGCGATTTCGAAGACCTCGTCGAGGCTCGACGTTACGCCGACGACGCGGTGTCGGAGGGCGAGGACGGCGTCGTGCTGGCCTTCATCGTCGACGCCGCCTTCAGCGTGGTCGGGACCGGCAGGCACTACTGAGCCGGAACCGAGCCAAGGACGGCCCGCGTCAGCTGACCTCGTCCAGACCCGCCGCGCGGACGTGGGCCTTCGCGAGCTCGCTGTTGTCGTGTTGCCAGGGGTGGAAGTCCGGTCGCAGGTAGTCGCGCATGCCTGCCAGCAAGCGCGACGGCCGCAGGAAACCGGAGGCGCGCAGCTGCTCTCGTTCTTCCTCCACGCTCGCTCCATCGGCTGGGTCTTGGCGCAGCAACATGCGCGTGGCGTGAAACCAGAAGAACGCCAGCTCCGTGCTCGCCAAGAGCAGCCCGGCAGCGCGTAGCGCATGGCTCGGAGCGACGACTTGCAGCACGTCGTAAGCTACGGCCTTGTGCTCGATTTCTTCGACGGCGTGCCACAGCAGCAAATCGCGCATGCGGGGATCGGCTTCGTCGAGCAGACCTTGCCGCAGCACGACGTCGGCGAACAACGCCGTGAAGTGCTCAGCCGCAGCCGTCGCCGCCAGGTTGAGCGCCGGTGGAGTGACGGACTCGAGACGCGCGGTCCACTTGCCGTACCATTGCAGGAACTCCCGGATCTCGTAGCCTTGTCGCTCCATCACCTCGAAGAAACGCTCGTGCTCCGCGGCGTGCCGCCCCTCTTGACCAAAAAATCCGCGCACGTCGGCACGCTGCTGCAGATCGGTGATCTCGGGCAGATAGTGATTCACACTGCGCACGAAGAAGCGTTCGCCGCGCGGAAAGAGCAGGTTCAGCCCGTTTACCAGCTGAGTCGCGAAGCGGTTTCCAGCCAGCCAGTGCCGGGGCAGATCGCTGTAGTCGAGCTTCGGACGGCGCGGTCGTATCGTCTGGCGCGCGCGGGTCGCGGGGGGTTCGGCGGCTCGTGGCTGGGCGGCGGATGCGGTCATCAAAACCTCCGGAATCAGTGTCCCGCCAAAGGTAACCCCTATTGACCTGCGGTCAATAGCGACCTAGACTATTCAGTAACCACTGGAATAATAATAGTTTTCTCGTGTCAGCGGCAAAAAAGAAATCACGTCGTCGGCTTCCGGTCGGCGAGCGCCGCGAGGAGCTCCTGAAGCTCGGGCTCGAGCGCTTTGCGCGCCGGTCCTACGACGACATCAGCATCGACGAGATCGCGGAGGAGGCGGGCATCAGCAAGGGGCTGCTCTATCACTACTTCCCCAGCAAGCGGGACTTCTACATCGCAGCGCTCGGCGTCGCCGCGGGTGAGCTGGTGGAGCGAATCGAACTAGCAGGGGACGATCCGGCGCAGGCGCTCGAAGCGTACTTGAGCTTCGTCGAGGAGCGCGAGCCCGCGTACCGCGCCTTGTACCGCGGCGGCATCGGGTTCGACGCCGAGGTCAGCTCGATCATCGAGCAGTGCCGCAAGCGCATCCTCGAGCGCATCCTGCAACACGCCGACAGCGTGACGCCGCAGGTTCGCAACGCCGTGCGGGGGTTCATCGGTCACGTCGAAGCGTCCGTCCTCGACTGGCTCGACCACCGTGATCTGCCACGCGAGCGCTTGCTCGCGTCCTGGCAAAACACGCTGATGAGCACCGTGCAAGTGGCGTCGAACGGTTGAAGCGAAGGACAGCCGCGGTGTTGTGCGCCGGCTCGCTCGCGACGTGCTGTCCGCCCGGCATGCTCGACGCGTGCCAGTGTGCGGTCGACGCGGGATGCCACCCGAGCATCGCGGACGCCGGAACCATCCCCTGCGGCACGCAGACGTGCAGCGGGAATCAGCTCTGCGTGTTCCACTGCTGTGTCGGCGCGCCGACGGACGCAGCCGCTTGCAAACCCGCGTCGCCTTCCTGCGTGGACGTGAGCGCCGTCTCTTGCACGCCGTGTGACGGCAGCGGGGCCTGCAGCGCACCGGCCGAGACCTGCAGCGGCACCCTGGACGGCCAGAATCTCAACTGCGTGTGCGCGTGAGTCGAGGAGGATGAATCCTGCGGGGCGAGGGCAGCACAGCCCAAGGCACCGAAGCCGAGCGGACCCTCTGGCACGCCTTGCGCGAAGCTCCCGACCGCGTATCCTCGACGTGTGTTGAAGCGGGGTGCGCTGGCGGTTGTGTTGGGCGGTGGACTGCTGGCCATGCCGGCCTTCGGCTGCGGAGGCTCGAGCGAAGAAGGGGGGAGCACGGGCAGCTCCGGCGGTACGGCGGCCACCGGCGGCTCGAGCGGGGGTGCACCGAGCGGCGGCGTTGCGGGTGGCGGAGCTGCAGGCGCCGCCGGCTCGAACACCGGGGGCGCGGGCGGCAAGCTCACCGCGAAGGAGTGCTTCAAGGACATCGGCGGAGACGGCACGCTCGGCCCGGACTACGACCAGTTCGAGCCCGTCATCGGCTCGCACTGCTTCGGCACGAACCACCAGAAAGTCGAGGGCGTGGAGCGCCTGGTGTTCATCGGTGATTCGGTGACCGCCGGAACGCCCCCCACCCCGGCTGCGGAGTTCTACCGCGCGTTGCTCGGTGAGGAGCTGAAGAAGACGTTCCCGGGCCTCGAGGTCAGCGACTGCTCGAAGTGGGGCGCTCGCACCGACGATTTCCTCGGGGGACAACAGCAGGTCGCTGCGTGTTTTCCCTCCGGCGGCGACTCCAAGTCCACGCTGGTCGTCTTCACGATCGGCGGCAACGACATCGCCGCGTGGGCCAAGGACCAGATGCCCGTGGCAACCGCCAAGCTCGAAGCCGACAAAGCCGCGGATCTTCTGGAGGACACCGTGAAGTGGTTCAAGGAGCCCGGTAAATTCCCGAATGGGATCTACGTGGTGTTCGCGAATCCGTACGAATACACCGACGCTACCGGCGATCTCTTTTCGTGCCCAACGGCCAGCCTGGGCGGCCTCAAGGGCAACTGGCTGGAGGGCGCTCCCGCAGTCGTGCACTTCCAGGAGCGCTTCATGAAGATCGCCGTCGATCACCAGGTCGACATGATTTTCACGCTCGAACAGTTCTGTGGCCACGGCTACAAACGCGAGGATGCGGCGGGCATCTGTTATCGCGGACCGGGCGCCGAGCTCTGGTTCGACATCACTTGCATTCACCCCAACCCGACCGGGCATGCCAAGATTTCCGAGATGTTCGCCGCGACCGTGAAAGAGTGAGCCGCCCGTTGACGGAGCCGCCGGCGCGGTAGCTGAGATCTCCCGATGAGCCGCTGGGTCGACACACTCAATCGTCTGCTTCGGAATGTGGACCCAAAGACCGTGCTCGGCCTGGTCGCAGTCTTCGTCTTGGTCGCGAGTCTGTGGGGCACCTTCGTCGTCACGCCACTCAAGATCTTCGTTGTCCTGCTGCACGAGATCAGCCACGGCATCGCCGCCATCGTCACCGGAGGCGGCGTGGAGAAGCTGGAGATCAACGCACAGCAGGGCGGCGTCTGCCACACCTCCGGCGGCAGCCGTTTTGTCGTACTCAGCGCCGGTTATCTCGGCAGCCTGCTCTGGGGCGGACTCATCATCGTCGCGGCGTCCCGCACCAAACGCCAGCGCCTGATCAGCCTGCTCATCGGCGGTTTCATGCTCGCAGTGACCATCGTCTACGTCCGCTCGTGGTTCGGATTTGGCTTCGCGCTCTTGGCATCGGCGTCTCTGATCGTGATGGGCGTCAAGCTCTCGAATGCCGTCAACCAGTTCGTGCTCCAGCTCATCGGCGTGACCAGCTGTCTGTACGCCGTGCTCGACATCGTCGACGACGTGCTCGAGCGCCCGGGGATCGGCTCGGACGCGGACATGCTCGCCGAGCTCACCTTCGTGCCATCCGTAGTGTGGGGCCTGCTCTGGATCGTGGTGTCGCTGGGGGTCACCGCGATGTGTCTGTTGGTCGCCGCCCAGAAGCCACCCGGGCCGAAACAGGCGGGCTGAGGCGCAGCTCGGGTTCGGCAGTGCGAGGGCGATCTCTCGCGGGCCTTGGCTGCGAGCAACCCCGACCAAGCCACGCGCCGAGGCCGCGAGCTCTAACGCCTCAAGCCCAAGCCAACCAAGAACACCTCCGAGCTGACGCTGCGGGTGCCCGACGGGCGGATGGTCTGCTCCTTGGAGTAGTGATCCCGCACGGCCTTGCGGGCCGGCTGGAAGTCGTTGCTCATGAACAGTTTGCCCACGAACGCGCTGCCGGGCTTGCCGAGTGCGACTGCGACGTCGAGCGCGCGCATGAACAGCTCGAAGGAGAGCGTCTGATCCTTGGCCTTGTTGCCGCTGGTGTTCGGCGCCATGTCGCTGATGACCGCGTCGTAAGGCGCAAACAGAGCGAGCGCGGTGTGATCCAGATCGAGGGCGTCGCCCTGGATCACGGTGACGTTGTCGGGGAACGCCTGGTTGATCTCGGCCAGATCCACCGCCAGCACCCGCCCGGTGGGGCCGACCCGCTCCGCAGAGTACAGGCTCCAGCTGCCGGGAGCGGCGCCGAGATCGAGCACGTGCATGCCACGGGAGAGCAGGCGCGTGCGGCGATCGATCTCCTCGAGCTTGAACACACTGCGCGCGGGATACCCCTTGGCTTTCGCCTCCAGCGTGCGCGCGTCCGCCCGTGCGTATGGGTTCTGGCGACGGCTCTTCACGGCGTGGTCCAGACGTATCCCGCCACGCCCTCGTCGATGTAACCGGAGCTGGCGACCGCGCTGTTCTTCTCCGCCAGGCCCGTGGTGTAGAAGTGGTCGCCCGACGCGTGGCTCAGACGGTACAGCGGCACGGCGCCACAGGCGGCGGCCGTACCGATGTAACCGATCACCCCCTCCATTACACTGCCGGCAGCGCCCTCGCAGCTGGCGCTGGCAGTGTAGAAGTGCTTGCCGTTCGCGAGTAGGCAGCGGTGGAAGGGGACGACCCCGGCCGTCGCCGCGGTGTAGAGGTAGTAGAAGTCCTGAAACTCGAGCGTGTACCCGCAGCATTTCGCTTCGGTGAGGCTCGTCGTGTAGAAGTGCTCCGTCGACTTCACGGAGCGGTGAACGCCGGTGCGACACTTGGCGAAGTCATCGCAGTTGTTGTCGCAGTTATCGTCCTTCAAGTTGCAGATCTCGGCGGGCACCGGCGCGCACAGACACAGCGCCTCTTGTTTGCAGGTCGCGTAGTTCGTGCAGGTCTGTGTGCCCGGCGCGTTGCACGCCCCGAAGACCCCGCCGGCGCAGGTCTGAGTTCCCGCGCCGCAAGCCCCCTGACAGCTCTGCGTCTGCCCCGAGGTACAGCCACCCGCACCGCCGATCGCGCCAGTGCCGCCGGTCGCGCCGACGCCGCCCGACGCACCGACTCCGCCGGTTGCGCCGGTGCCGCCGGTTGCGCCAGTGCCGCCGGCTGCGCCGATGCCCCCGGATGCGCCGACGCCGCCTGATGCGCCGACGCCACCCGAGGCCCCGCTGCCACCGCTTGCGCCACCTCCGCCGCTCCCGTCGGGCCAGTCTCCGCCGTCCGTCCCGAACGTCGTGCCGCCTCCGCCCCCGGAAGACGTTCCCGCGCCGCCGCCCGAGGCATCGTCGCTCGTTGCGCCAGAACACGCGCAGGCGAGCCACGTCGTGAGGCCCGAGACCACGAGCGGCGCGGCGCGCTTGAACATGGTTGCCAGATTAGCACGAGGAAGCGCGCGGTTCGGCAGCGACGATCGCCGCCCGGGCTCGAACACGCGCGGAGAAACCGCTCACGCCACCGTCACCAGTACACTCTTCATCGGGCTCGGTCCCTCCGACGCATCCGGACAATCGAGGGGCGATGCCAGGTCCTTCAGCTGCCGCACCTGCACCTTGGCCTCGCGCGCCGCGTCGTGGAGCATCTTGCGCAGGCGCTCGCGGCTGGTCTTGCGATGATTCGTCACGGAAAGTAGCCGCCCTCCCGGCGCAAGCAGCAGAAGACAGTCGGCGGCAGCCCGCACGTAGCCGCTGTCGACATCGAAGGTCGCTCGCTTGCTGCGCGTACCAAAGCTGGGCGGGTCGAGGACAATCAGGTCAAACCGCTCCCCGCGGCGCCGCGACCGCGCGAGCCACGCCACACAGTCTTCACGGAAGAAGCGGTGCGCGGTCGGCTCGAGGCCGTTCAGCTCGAAGCTAGCGCGACCGCGCTCGAGGGCCGGCTGCGACAGATCGACGCTGACCACCTCGCGCGCTCCGCCGGCCGCCGCGGCCACACTGAACGAACAGGTGTAAGCAAACAGGTTGAGCACGCGCAAGCCGCCCGCGAGGCGGCGCACCAAGTCGCGATTGTCTCGCTGGTCGACGAACAGGCCCGTGGAGAGCCCCTCCCCCAGTTTCACGCGGAAGCGCAGGGCGCCCTCCCTCACCTCCACCTCGTCCGCCGCGGCTTCACCAACGACGGGTAGGCGCGGCGCGTTCTTTTCCGGATCCACCTGCCGCTGATCCGCACGCTCGCGGATCTTGAGGTAGACGCCCCGGGCGCCGAGCGCCTGCACCGCACGCCCAAGCTCCTCCGCGCGCGCGCGCGCCTCGTCGCTCGAGACGGAGAGCACACCGAACTCGTCGTAGCGATCCAGCACGACACCCGGCAGCTCGTCCCCCTCGCCGTTGCACAAACGGAAGGCGGTGGCGCGGTCGAACAGCGGAGCGCGCAGCACGAAGGCGTCCGCGAGCAAGCCATGCACCGCTGCCTCCGAGCCGAGTCCGACGCTGCCGGTCCGTACCCAGTCGTCGAAACACTCCGGCACCGCACACTCGAAGCGCCGCTTTGCCGACGGCAGCTCGAGCGATCGGGCGTGGAGCATCAGTCGCGGAGCGCGGGCGCCACCGTACAAACGGTCGCCAGCGATGGGCGCGCCGACGGCCGCGAGCTGAGCTCGGAGCTGGTGGGTGCGCCCGGTCTCCGGCATCAGCTCGACCCGCGCACGACCGGCGCGGCGTTCGAGCACGCGATAACGAGCGACGGCATGCTGCCCACCTCGCCCGACGACGCGGGTGACGCCGGACTTGTCGTGCAAGAGCTGATGCTCGAGCCGTCCCTCGGCAGCGAGCCCCTTGTCCGTGACGGCGGCCACGTAGGTGCGGCGCGCTTCATGGCTCTCCATGTCGCGGGCAACCACCGCGTTCAGCTCGCGCCGCCGGGTGAACAGCAGCGTTCCGGAGGCCTCTTTGTCGAGGCGCTGGTGAACACCCAGGTAATCCGACTCACCCCGAGCGCGCAGCCAGGCTCGGAGTCGCGTCACCAGATCGTCGGCGAGCGACACGTCACCGCCGTGCACCACGATGCCACGCGGTTTGTCGACCACGAGCACATCGGAGTCGCACGCAATGATGCGCTCATCGAGCCAGAGACGGAGGGAAAATGACAAACCGACCGCTCGACCAGCGCCCGAAGGCGGGGCCTACTTCTTCGCGTCCGGGATGCGACGGGTCTTGACCGTCGTTCTGACGAACACGAGTGCGTTCTTCGAGCCGGGCACACCGCCCTCGACGAACAACAGGTTGTCGTCGGCCGCGACCTTGACCACCCGCTGGTTCTGCACCGTGACCTTCGTGTTGCCGTGTTGGCCAGGCATCTTCTTACCGGGCATCACACGACCCGGGGTCATGTTCGTACCGATGGAGCCGCCGTGGCGTTTGTACTCGTGGGTACCGTGGGTCTGCACCTGGCCCGCGAAGTTGAAGCGCCGCATCACACCGGTGAAGCCCCGCCCGCGGCTCATGCCCTGCACGTCGACGAACTCACCCTCTTGAAACACGGCGTCGAGCTTGACCTCGGCGCCGACCTCGAAGCCCGCCGCGAACTCGGGCGTGCAGCGCAGCTCGCGCAGCCAACGCTTGGGACCGACGCCGGACTTCTTGTAGAAGCCCGCCTGAGGCTTCTTGGTGTGCTTGTCCTTGCGATCGACCAGGCCGAGCACGATGGCGTCGTAGCCGTCCTTCTCCTTGGTTCGCTTGGCGACCACGAAGGGACGCGCCTCCACCACGGTGCACGGGATCACGGAACCGTCGCTGGTGAAGACCTGAGTCATTCCGAGCTTTCGCCCGATGACACCCGGATGCGTGTTCATCTTGCCGTCTCTCTTTCGTCGTCGCGGAGGCACACTGGGCCATCCGTAAAAATGGGCTCGCGAAGTAGTGTATTTTCGACGGCCGTGCAAGCCGGTCGCTCGAGCCACCCTTTTGGCGGTCTGGACCGCCGGGGGCGGAGTCAGGTGAATTCCGCTGCCTTCGGCCGGTGCATTGACGGGGCCTCTCCTGCGTGCATAATCCCCGCCCCCAGCCGGCCGGAGCCCCTGTCATGTCGATGATTCACCCCAAGATCGATGCCCACGAAAACAGCAGCCTGCGCTCGGATCTGCCGAGTTTTCGCGTGGGGGACACCGTAGCGGTTCACTACAAGATCGTCGAAGGCGACAAACTCCGCACTCAGGTCTTCAAGGGCACCGTGATCAAGCGCAACCGGGCCGGAGCGCGCAGTACCTTCACCGTGCGCAAGGTCAGCTTCAACATCGGCGTCGAGCGCATTTTCATGCTGCATTCGCCGCGCATCGAGAAGATCGAAGTCGTCTCGCGCGGCGTCGTGCGCCAGGCGCGCCTCGGCTACCTGCGCAAGCTGCAGGGCAAAGCCGCGCGCATTCGGGACGTGAAGGACGTCTGAACAACGCGGGTAGCACTTCGGTGCTACTCGGGCGTGAGCGGACCGGCTATGCTCGTCGCCGCCCCAGAACCGGCATGTTTTCCGGCCGTTTCTAGGCGTTTTGGAGGTCGTCTCGATGATCGCCTGCCCGCGCTGCGGCATTTCCAACCAGCCCACGAGTAAGTTCTGCGCTTCCTGCGGGGCCCCGCTGCCCGCATCCGGTGTCGGCGCTCAGCCGCCGACCTTCCCGGGACCTGGCGGCGCACGCCCCCCAGCCGGACCTCCCGGTTGGGGCCCGCCTCCCGGTCCGCCACCGGGCGCCCCACCGCCAGGATATGGCCCGCCGCCTGGTGGAGCGCCGCCAGGGTGGGGAGCCCCGCCGCAGAGCCCCTTCGGTCCGCCGGGGGCGCCGCCGCAGGCGCCGCCGTCTCCGTACGGTCCACCGCCCGGCGCACCGCCGGCAGGGTTCGGCCCGGGACCCCAAGGGCCGGCGTACGGTCCACCGCCCGGTCCGTACGGGCCGCCGCCCGCAGCGCAGCCGGGATGGGGTCCGCCGCCCGGGGGTCCGCCGCCCGGCGGTCCGCCGCCCGCGGGTCCGCAAGGTGCGCCGCCTCAACAGGGTGGCTTCGCCCCGGCGGACGAGCGATTTCGCGTCGGCTCCCCGGAGGGACTCAATCCCTTTGGTGCAACCATGGCGCCGGACTTGGGCAGCGGACCTGGAGCGCCCCAGCCCGGAGGTCCACCGCCGGGCGGTTCGCCGCCGGGTGGTCCCGGATTTGGGCCGCCACCGGGTGGCCCGCCGCCGGGTGGTCCACCGCCGGGTGGTCCCGGATTTGGCCCACCACCTGGTGGTCCGCCACCGGGTGGTCCGCCGCCGGGCGGTCCCGGATTTGGCCCACCACCGGGTGGTCCTCAGCTCGCGCCCGTGCCGGTTCCGACACCGGGCTCCGGCGCGCCCAAACCGGGCTGGAACGATCCGGCCGCCTACGCGGCCACCGCGCCACCGCCGACGGCGGATGAACACGAAGCGGCGCTGCGGGCCCAGGCGGGCCAAGCGCCGGACGCCGCTCCGGCTCCGCCGGACGCAACGCCGGCCGCGTCCGCAGCCCCCGCGCCGTCAGCACAGCCGTCAGCGCAGCCATCAGCACGACCGGCACCGCCTGAGGACGTGCGCCCCAGTGCGCCGCCGCCGACGGGTGTCTCGCGCACCGAGGCGCAGGTCGCTCACGATCCGATGGCCATCGCGGCAGACGCGCCACGGGTGCTCGCCGGTTTCCTCGTCAGCTTCGAGGCCAGCGAGCTCGGAAGCTTCTGGCCGCTCTATCAAGGCAAGAACGTCGTGGGGCGCAAGGCTGCGATGGACGGATTGGACATCGAACTCGACCACCCGACGACGTCATCGCGCCACGCGGTGCTGCACGCCGCCGCGCGGCCCGGTTCGATCAAGCTGGAAGATCCGGGTAGCACCAACGGCACCTACCTGAACGAGGAGCGCGTCGCCAAGGGCACACCCGTGGAGATCCGCGACGGCGACACACTCCGCTTCGGCGGCTACACCACCACCGTCAAGATCATTTAACCACGCGCAGAGCACGCGGACGCACCCGAGCACGAGGGACATGCAAGCAGCGATGTCGAATCTCGCCCACCCATCACTTCGCCGCCACGCGCTGGCATTCCTGTCGGCGCTCGTCGCCGCCGTCGTCGTTCTGACTACGAGCCGCGCCGCGTTCGCCGCGCCCGAGGCCCACATCCTGCGCATCGACCCGCGGGCGGCCCAGGAGAACGGCGCGCCTATCCTGACCACGTTGATCGAGTTGGTGCAGACCAAACGCATCAGCGATGCGACGGCGGGCTGTGTCGATGATCGAGGCACCGGCTACTACCGCTGCCTGAGCGACTCGCTGGAAAAACCTCAGGCGCTGTACCAGCCCTTCGGGGCGGCGGGCGCGGGCTTCCCGCACGAAAACGCCATCTTCACCGTCAAGGTCGAGGGCACGGACCAACCGGCCAGCTACCTCAGCCACGCGAAGTGGGGGGCGAGCCTCGCGCAACCCAGCGTCGGAACGGCCTGGCTCATCATGGTCGATGCGGATCAACGCATCGACTACGGCTTCAGCGACGCCAAACAGATCGCCAATGCCTTCATCGGCAGCATGAGCCAGAGCGACATCGTCAACGTGATGTTCTTCAACGATCGGCAGGTCGTGAAGGACAGCAAATGGATGAGCGCCGCCAAGAAGGGTCAGGCACAAGGCTTCGTCAACGGCGTGACCGGCACCTGGCGGTCGCAGGGCCGCAACCGCTCGCTCGGCACGATCATCAAGGAGGGCGCCACCGACGGCTTCAAGGCGCTGGGCAACGTCGGCGAGGACGTGAAAGTCCCGCTGCACCAGGCGATGGTCGTCATCTCCACCGGGTTCGGCGGGGCGGACGCGCTCACCACCGGTCCGGGCGGCCTGCAGATCGCGAAGTACATGACCGGCGGTCGCTTCCCGGAGGACAACACCGCGCTGCCCAAGGCGCCGGTGCCGGTGATCAGCATCTTCTTCCCGCCCAAGGTCTACGACGAGTACCGGCAGAACTCGCTCGAGTTCATGCGCGGCATCGCCAACACCGAGATCGGCGGATTTTTCACGGTGGTGCAGGGCGGAGAAGGTGGACGCGCCACGAACATCGTGAGCTCGGTGCGCGCGCGCTTCTCCAACATGCACATCGTCAAGTGGCGGGTCTCGTGCATCGAGTCCGGCGTGACCCAGACCTTCGGCCTGGTGTTCAAGGAGGTCTCGCCGCCCATTCTCGGCGACAACACCTTCAAAGAAGTGCCGGTGGGCATCGACCCAACCACCTGGCCGCTCGACGTCAACATCCAGTACTCGCAGGACATGAACAAGCGCCAAGGCGGCGTGTATCCCGGCGGCACCTTCAAGGTGTACGGCAACTTCTGCTGGGGCGGCGAGAAGGGCCGAGCGGAGGTGTATTTCCTCCCGGCGGGGCAGCAGGCGCCGGCGGCGCTAGCCGGTGCCGACATCGACAAGGCGAAGCGGACTCAGCAGCAGCTGATTGCCATGGGCATGAAGGGCCGCGCCATCGAGGTGGGTGACACCTACGCCGAGTTCGAGGCGCCGGACAAAGAGAAGATCTTGCACGGCTCCGGGGAACAAGCGGTGGTGCGTTTGGTCGTCTACGACAACAAGGCCCGTCGCACGAGCGGCGTAACCTCCGACAGCATCGTGCAAGTCAAGGGCACGACCAGTCCGTTTCCGCTCTTGCCGGTGCTCGGCGGGCTGTTCGGTGTCGTGGTGCTTCTGCTCCTGGTCGTGGTGATCGTGCGCAGCGGCAGCAAAAAGCGCGCAGCGCCTGCCCCCGCACCGGTGATGGCAATGGGCATGCCCTACGGCGGTTACGGCGCGCCTCAAGCGCCTCAGCCTTACGGCGGCGGCATGCAGCAGCCTGCTCCCAATCCCTATGCGGCACCCGCGCCCCAGCCGATGCCGATGCCGGTCGCCGCTCCACCCAGCCCCGAGTTCATGTACGGCAACCAGCCAGCAGCAGGGGCCGCGCCGATGCCGATGGCAGCCCCACCGCCAAATCCGTACGGCGGAGGTGCGCCCGCGGTGGTCTCGCGGGCGACGCTGCAGGGTGCGGCCGGGGTGTTCACCGTGGTGCCCGGCGTCGAGATGCGCGCCGGACGGGACGGTTCACAGTGCGGCATTCTCTTGAATGAGCCGCGGGTCTCGGGTGTACACGCCACGGTACGACTCGATGGCGGGCAGCTCGTCATCCGCGACGAACAGAGCAACAACGGCACTCAGGTCAACGGCACGAAGCTGACCGGAGGAGTGTGGACGCCGGCGCCCAACGGCTCGCTCGTCCGCTTCGGTCCGGTGGAGTTCACCGTTCGCCTCGAGTAGTCGAAGAGAAAGGACGAACCGGGCGTGCTCTGCTCCGCACACGGCGTGGTCGTCGACTTCGCCGAGCTGAGCGATGCGGGCCGAGATCCGTCCAAACAGGTCAACGAGGACTCGAGCGGCTACGCCGAGACACCCCTCGGCCACCTGGCGGTGGTGTGCGACGGCATGGGGGGACACGACAAGGGACGCGCGGCGAGCCAGGCGGCGGTCGTTGCGATCCTCGACGGAGTACGCGAGGCCAGCCCGGGGCTGCCGCCAGGGCTCGCGCTCAAACAAGCGGTCGAGCGCGCGGGTCGAGCGGTCTACGCCCTCGGCGGCGCCGGTCCGAATGAACACCGCCCCGGCTCGACCTGCGTGGCTGCGCTGCTTCACCCGGGCGGCGCCGAGCTGTGCCACGCCGGCGACTCCCGTGCCTACCGGGTCCACGCCGGGCAAATCGAGCGGGTCACCCGCGATCACTCCCTGGTTCAAGAGCTGGTCAGCGCGGGACGCCTAACCCCCGAGCAGGCGCGCACCCACCCGGACGCCAATCAGATCACGCGCGCGCTCGGCATCGCGCCCGAGGTGAACCCCGAGTCTCGCGCCACACCGCTCGCACTCAGCCGCGGCGATCTGCTCCTGCTCGCAAGCGACGGGCTCACCGATCTGGTGACCGACGCGGAGATCCTCGAGGTCGTGAACCGCCGCCTGGGCAGCGGTACCGCAGCGGTGTGCCAGGAGCTCGTTGGGCTTGCCAACTCCCGGGGCGGGCACGACAACATCACGACCCTCGTGTTGTCGGTCGTCGATTTGCCCGCGCAGGTAGCGGCACACGGCACGGTAATTCAGGACGGTGTCGCTCCCACCCACAGCGGCACGCTGCTGGCGAACCCCGAAGGCACCTTGTCCGACCCCGGCCCCGGTCCGCCGCCCACTCTGTTTGATGGCGGCTCACCGGCCCCACACCCCACTCTGCCAGGGCTCACTCAGGTCGACACCGGCGAGCGTCACACGGAGCCGGGACTGACGGTGGGTGCGGCGCGCTTCCGCCAGAACGAAGTGGATCTGTCGCTCACGCCAGGCCCCACCCCGTCGTCGCGCATGGTTCTGTGGCTCGGCGTCGGCCTCGTCTTGACGGTGCTCGCCGCGGTCGGCGCCTGGGCCGTCGTGCGGGCGCTCCACCAGAAGCGCGCCCAGGCGGAAGAAATTCTACCGCCACCCGAGGTGCGGGTCCCGCCCCGCCCGACCACCTCGGCAGCGGCGGAAGATGCCGAAATACCGCCCGCCGACGCCCCACCCCCGCCCAGCGACGCAAGCTCCGACAGCGCTGACGCGGGCTCGTGATTTCCAACGCTTGTCGGCTTTGTTAGAGCTTCGGTTCGATTAAGCGAGATTCGATGATCACCGGCTTCGGCAAACAGACCATCACCATCGGCAGCGCCCCGCACTGCGAAATCCACGTCGGCGGCCCCGGAGTCGCGCCAGAGCACGCGCGAGTCGTGCACCAGGGGGGCGGGCAGCTCGTCTTCGTCGACGCGGGCGTGAGCCAGACCTCGCTCAACGGTCAGCCGATAGCACCCGGGTCAACTCACCCATTCGACTTCCGCAATCAGTTCATGGTCGGGCAAACGCCTGTCCCCAATGCGCACCCCGCGCTCGCCCTGATGTTGATGCAGAAGGGTGACCTCGCAGTCACGCCGGGGCAGATCGTCTTCGGACGCGAAGCCGCGCGTGCCAACGTCGTCGTGCAGCACGGCAGTGTCTCGGGCCAGCACGCGACTCTCAGCACGACACCCCTGGCGATCACCGATCATGGCTCGACGAGTGGCACCTGGATCGCCGGCAATCGCCTGGCGGCAAACCAGCTGACGGCCCTCGACCCGAGCGCCCTCGTCGCCCTGGGCCCGGTGCCGCTGCCGATCCCACTCGCAATTCAGTTGGCACAGGTGCTCGCCGGCCAGGGCAGCGCTGCAGGCCCAGGTCCTGCCGGTGCCATAGCCGCGGCAGGCGCCGCGCCAGCGGCAGGCGGCGGCCCAGCGCGGCCGAAGCACAAGACCGTGATCGGACAGGTTGCCATCGGCGGCCCAGGTCAACCGACCTTCAAGAGCATCGGGCGCACACCCGACAACGACATCGTCCTGCCGCACCCCCAGGTCTCCAGCAAACACGCACTGCTCCACAAAGTCGGCTCGCAGCTGTTCGTCGAGGACCGCGGCGCGGGCAACGGCACCTACGTGCGCGGCCAGCGAATTCCGCCCGGCCAGAAGGTGCCCGTCTCCAACGGCGAGAAGATCTTCGTCGGCCCGATGCCGCTCTTGATCCAGGTCGAGGCGGAAGAGGTCGCCGTCGTCGTGGAAGATCTCGCGCAGTGGGCTGGACGGCCGCTGTACGAGATCGAGGCCTGGGATCTGGTGATGCAGGTCGACGATCGGGACAACCCCGGTCAGATGAAGACCCTGCTCGATCACATCAGCTTCAAGGCGATGCCCGGCGATCTGATCGCGCTGATGGGCCCGTCGGGCGCCGGCAAGACCACGCTGCTCTTGGCGCTGAACGGCTACCTGCCTCCGACGGGCGGACAGGTGCGGATCAACGGCGAGGACCTGTACGCAATCTACGACGCGCTCCGCGGCAGCATCGGCTACGTGCCACAGGACGACATCGTGCACCCGGAGCTGACGGTGTACGAGGCAGTGCGCTACAGCGCGAAGTTCCGGCTGCCCTCCGACTACAGCGAAGAAGAGATCGACCGCCGCGTGCAGACGACGCTGGCACAACTCAGCCTCGAGGCCGTCGCCCACCTGCAGATCGGTAGACCCGAAAAGAAGATCCTGTCGGGCGGTCAGCGCAAGCGAGTGAACATCGCCATGGAGCTGGTCACCGACCCGGTGATCATGTTCCTCGACGAGCCGACCTCGGGTCTGGCCGCCGACGACACGACCGCCCTGGTGGAGCTGCTCGCCGGGCTGGCGAAACAGACCGGCAAGACCATCATCTGCACGATTCACCAGCCGGCGAAGGACGAGTACGAGAAGTTCAACCTGGCCCTCGTGCTCGGCCAAGGCGGCATCCCGATTTATTACGGGCCGACCAAGGACGGCTACAAGTTCTTCGGTAGCTTCCTGGAGCGGCTGGGCAAGCCGAATGATGTCGACAACCCACGCGACATGTTCGACATGCTGAATCAGCGCGAGCGCCCGATCTGGGACGCCTTACGCGCGCAGAACCCCTACACGACGCGCTTCGCCGCGCGGCAAGCGGCCGCTCGCGAGTGGAACGCCGAGTTCTTCAACCCACAGAACTCGATCTTCCAGCGCATGTACAGCGGACCCCGCGCCGTGGGCGCCGGCAGTCATCAGCCCGGCGTGCAGCGCGGGCGCGGCTCGACCCGTGGCCAGTTCTTCCTGCTCTTCTCGCGTTATTTCAAGACCAAGGTCCGAGACGTCAGCGGCACGGTGATCATGCTCGCGCAGGCACCCATCATCGGCGTGCTCCTGGCGCTGGTGTTCGGCGGTCAGAAGGAGGCAATTCCGTACTGGTGCCTCGGTGCCTTGCAGGAGCTCGGGCGCCGCTCCGGCGGGCTGGGTGCGGGCTCGAACGACCTCTTGTCCGGCATGCAGGTCACCACCGACCACTCCGGCGCCGCGTTCTTCTGCGTGGTCGCCGCGGTCTGGTTCGGCACCAGCAACGCCGCCCGCGAGATCGTCGCGGAGCGCGCCATCTACATGCGCGAGCGCATGGTGAACCTGAAGCTGTTCAACTACGTCTTCAGCAAGTTCCTGTTGCTCACCTTCATCTGCATCATTCAGTGCTCGGTGCTGCTCGGCATCGTGTTCTTCGCCCTCGGTTTCCACGGGGGTCCGCTGGCGTTCCTGATCGAGCTCGGTACCCTGTGCATCACGGCCATGAACAGCGTGGCCATCGGCCTCCTGCTCAGCACCATCGTGACCAGCAGCGAGGCGGCCATGGCGCTGACCCCCATCGCCCTGATCCCGCAGGTCGTGCTCGGCGGCATCATGGTCCCCATGACCACGAACTCGCTGCTCGAGTGGCCCATGTACCTGGTGCCCGCGCGCTGGGGGTTCCAGGGTGTCGTCGCCCAGGAGCGCATCGCCATTGCCGCCGACGCCGCCTGGGTCATGGACCTCAAACGCCCGGACACGACCAGCATCGACAACTTCGTGACCGCCGGGAAGTTCCGCTGCGCCGAGGCGCAGATCGCGAGCATGGACTTCAACGGCGCCTGGGGGTTCAAGGACTACGAGCTGATCTGGCTGCCGCCGGCAGTGCTGTCAGCGATGATGTTCCTGATCCTGATCTGGATCCTGATCGCGCTGAAACGCCGCGATTCAATCTGATGGCGCGCGCGCAGAGGGACGGATTCGGCTTTTGTTTGCTGACGCTGGCGGGCCTCAGCGGCCTGCTCACTTCCTGCGCTTCACCCCCTCTGCCGCTCCACCCCTACAACCAGGCCTGGCGCGGTGAGCTTCGCCTTCGGGACCGTACGCTCCCGCTGCGCCTCCGGCTATTCGTGCTGCCTGGCGATCGCGCCGAGGCCACCCGAGACGAATGGCGATACCAACACCTGTTCGCGGAGATCGAGGTCAGCGGGCTCGGCCCCGTCGCGGCCGCGGGCAGCGCGTCCCACAACGACGGGACGGCTCGCGGCACCTACTCGCCCTACGTCCCGGGCCGCGAGTTCCTCGAGCTCAGCACGAAGACGGCAAACGCACTCGTCGACGAGAGTGAACACCCACCAACCGGTGAGCCGTACTCGCGGCGCTACGCGGCGCTGCTAGCGCTCTTTTCGTCGCAGTCGACGCTGCCGCAGCGAGAGCTCGTGTTCGCCGGCGAGCTCGGGCCCGGGCACCGCCTCGAGGGCTCGGTGTTCCTCGACGAGAGCGCCCAGGGCGACTGCGTACGCTACGTCGGGGTCGAGTGCGACATGTGGAACGTGCGCTTCAAGGAGACCCGCGTCGGGACCTTCAGCGCGGAGCTCGACCCTTCCGAGCCCGCCAGGACGGTGGCCAGCGATGTGTTCGAGACCCCGAGCTTCCGCTTTGCACGTGAACAGACCCCCGACGCCGGCACGTCGTGGACCGTGCGGGCCCGCAGCGCGGAGTCGCAGCGCTAGAGCGCCGAACAGGTTGAACGTCGCTTGTTTTCCGGGACTTGCAAGGTGTTCGGCGCTCGCGCGCGGAGCGCGCACGGCCGAAGGCCGGGGGTTTGGGGCGCAGCCCCAACGTAAAGGTCCTAGAACACGAGCAGCGCAAGCTGATCGGTATTCTAGTCTCGGCTGGCGCGGCTCACGCAGCTCGAAGCGCACGCGAAGTACCGGCTCGACGCCCAGTCGGCCTATCCTCTCGTCATGCCCTCGAGCGTCCGACTCGCGCTGCTCTTGATTCTGGCCCTGTGCTTGGGCGAGCGCCCCGCCCGAGCCTGCGGCGCGTTTGCGTCGGGCCAATGGCTGAAGGCCCCACCCCGACTCAGCCTGGAGCGCACACTCATCGTCTGGGACAGCTCGACGAAGCTGCAGCACTTCGTGCGTGAGCTGCGCTTTGCACACGCGGCCGGCGAGTTCGGATTCGTCGTCCCGACACCCAGCCGACCCACGGTGCACGCCGTGGAAAAGTCGCCCTTCGACGAGCTCGAGAAGCGCTACCCCTCCGGACTCGTCGAGAGCTCACTGCTGCTCGGTGGGCTGGGCTTCGGCGCCGGACTTGGCGGCTCGGGCAAAGGAACGGCGCCTCGACCCCCGCCCGTGCAGGTGATCGAAAAGAAGCGCGTCGGCGATTTCACCGCGTTCGTCCTGACCGCAACCGACAAGGACGCGCTCTCGGCGTGGCTCGACAAACACGGCTTCAAGAGCGGCGAGTCCGGCAAGGCGTGGATGGCCGGTTACGTCCAGCTCGGTTTTCACTTCGTGGCGCTGCGCTACGACGGCACGAAGGCAGCCAACGAGGAGCTGACCAGTCGCACCCTCCGCATCAGTTTCCAGAGTGAGCTTCCCTTCTATCCGTATCGCGAGCCCGCCGACGCACCGGAGCAAAAGAACCGCGAGCTCGAGCTGTGGGTCGTCAGCGACGTGCCGCTCATTCCCTATGCTGGCGTGACGCTCCACGACGAGTGGCGCCTCCGGCGTCCATTCAGCGAGGGCGTTCGCTCCTTTCCTTTTGTCGGGGAGGTCGAAGAACCGCTCGGCAAGCAGCTGTCGGGGCTCTTGCCGCGCACCCGGGTCGTACAGACCTTCGGGGACTTCAAGCAGCAGCGGCGGGGCTGGGAGGACGTGGTGTTCGTGCCCATGGCCAAATGTGACGACGCTTGCCGTTCGGCACGAGCGCGGCTGCTTCCGCTCGTGGACGCGCGGCTCGGCGCGCAGGCGAACCCGGCAGGCCCGTCGCCCTCGACGAGCGCCACCGGCACGCCGCCAAAAGCTTCCGCTGCGAACGCTCTCTCCTGCGGCGTCGGACGGCACGGCGACGAGAGCTGGTGGCTGATCGTCCTGGGGGCTGTGTGTATGCGACGGCGCCGTGGCGCACACCCCTGGCGTTCCGCACTGCCCATCCTAGGCCTGCTGCTCTTCGCCTGTGATCGCGCGACCCCCTCACCAGCACCAAGCGCGTCGGTGGCGGTGACTGCGAGCGCGCCCGCCCCATCGGCCAGCGGCGCGCTCAACACGCTGCCGGAGATGTTCGTTGCTCCGCGGGACGTCGCAGCACGAACGCGTGCAGTGCTCGATGTGTTCGCCCATCGCTTCGATGGCTACGTCCCCGTCTGGTCACTGCCGATCGAAGGTGGCATGGGCAGTGTTCGGAGCGAACCGGAAGAACCCTGGCCCGGCGCGCTAGCGGCCGCGAACACCTGCGCCCCGGGCCTCGAAGCCGCGGTGACGCTCGAAGTGGACCTCGACGACAAGGGGTTCATCAAACAGACACGCGCCACCGGCCCGGTGCCCGGCAAAGTGCGCGAGTGCATCGAAGCGCAGGTCTCCAACACGGTGTTCTCTCCCGAAGGCGGTGCGCGCACGGAGCGAGCCCAGGCGTATTTCGGCGACAAGAGCCCCGAGGCGCAGAGGATCGCGCGCGAGATCAGCGCGACGCGGCGGCGCTTCGTGCCCGCGCTTGGGGCGCGACTGCGGATCTCCGATCTGAAGGTCTCCGATGGCCTTCCGTTCGAGGTAGTGCAACGCGTCCTGCGCCAGCACTATACCCAGTACCGCGCCTGCCACGTGCAGCACGGCGCACCCGCAGCCCCGGACGAGCTGGTGACCATCAAGCTCGTGGTCGACGCCACGGGCAAGGCAGCCAGCGTCCGGGTCGTTGCCGAGCGTGCGCCCGCGCTCGGTAGCTGCATCGCGCGGAGCATCCGCCCGGCGCGCTTCCCGAAACCCACACGCGCGCCGGTGCAGATCTCCGCGACGATGACCTTCGGCGCCCGATGAAGCCGGGCAGCGGGATACGGCGCTTCCGTCACGGTCGGGTTTCGGCCGACCGACTCCCACCGCCGACCGGTTGACTGCGCAGGCGTTGCGCGAGCGGGCCTCGTCAACGCAACTCGGACGGATTTCGCCTGGCGGTGCACACACAGTTCCGGCGGAAACGCGTCCGCGTTCTGGCACGCATCCTGAATCCGCAGGCCGTGTCCGAGCGAGCGCAGCGCTGTGATGACCGCGGTCGGTCGGACGGAGCACACCGATGGACGCCTGGCTGATGCCTCGACCCGCACTGGGAGCGCTCGTGAGCGCGCTCCGCTCGCGCGGCTACGACGTCGTCGGGCCAACGCTTCGGGACGGGGCCATCGTGATTGACTCCATCACGAGCGACGCCGAGCTCCCGGCGGGCCTTGGTGACACCCAGGAGCCGGGTCGGTACCGCGTAGCGGCGCGGCTAGACGCCGCCGTCTTCGGCTACGCCGTGGGCGTCAGCTCGTTCAAGAAGTACTGCCTCTTGCCCGAGGAGCGCCTGTTTCGAGTGCACCGCGAGGGCAAGTCGCTGCGCTTCGCCCAGGAGCCCATGGTCACGCGAAAGCTGGCGCTGCTCGGCGCCCGCGGCTGTGATCTCGCCGCGCTCCGGCTTCAAGATCGTGTGCTCGGCAATGATCGTCATCGCGACGAGCGCTACGCCGCACGTCGCGCCGAGGTCATCGTGGTTGCCGTGCACTGTGGCTCGCCATCCGCAAGCTGCTTCTGCACGTCCATGGGGACTGGTCCGCGCGCCGCGGCGCCGTGGGATCTGGCGTTGACGGAGCTGATTGACGGCGGGCCACACCGTTTCATCGTGGAGACCGGCAGCGCCATCGGGGTCACGCTGGTGCAGGAGCTCGCGCTCGTCTCGGCGAGCCACGCCGATCGGGCGCTCGCCGCCAAGATCCCGGTCGCCGCGGGCGAGCGCATCACTCGACACCTGGAGACCGCGGGCCTGCGCGAGCGACTCGCCGCAAACGCCGAACACCCGCGTTACTCCGACCTGGGTACGCGCTGTCTGGGCTGCGCAAACTGCACCCTCGTGTGTCCAACCTGCTTCTGCACGACGATCGACGACTTCACCGAGCTCGATGGCTCGAGCGCCGAACGACGTCGACGCTGGGACTCGTGTTTCACTCTCGATTTCAGCTACCTGCACGGGGGCTCGGTTCGCCCCAGCGTCGGCGCGCGTTATCGCCAGTGGTTGTTGCACAAACTCTCGACCTGGCACGACCAGTTCGGCACCTCGGGCTGCGTCGGTTGTGGCCGCTGCATCACCTGGTGCCCGGTCGGCATCGACATCACCGAAGAAGCGGCCGCCGTCTCTCGTCCCAGCAAAGCCGTCGGAACCCCGGAGGGAGCCCCATGGAAGTAGAATCGCTCGCACGTTCGCTGGCTGAGCAACCCTTCTGCAAAGCGCTCACCCAGTCGCAGGTCGAGTTCTTGGCCGGATGCGCCAAGAACGCCCGCTTCGACGCCGGCGAATACCTGGTCCGCGAGGGCTCGGCCTCCGAATCGATGTTCCTGATCCGGAGCGGGACGGTCGCGCTCGAGAACTACCTCCCGGGCAGGGGCTCCCTCAAGATCGACACGTTGGTTCCGGGCGACGTCCTCGGCTGGTCCGTGCTCTTGCCGCCGTTCCGCTGGCACCTCGACGCGCGTGCGCTCGAGCCCACACTCGCGTTTGCACTGGACGCGAACTGTGTGCGCGGGAAGGTGCAAGCCGACCACGGTTTCGGCTACGCCCTCACGCTACGGCTACTGGCCGCCGCCGACGAACGCCTGACGCAGGCCCGCCTGCAACAGCTGGACGTGTACAAAGCGGAGCTTCGATGACCGACGCGCTGTTCCCCGAACCGATGGCGATCTTGCGCATCCGCAACGAGACGGCCGACACCTTCAGCTTCGACCTCGACGCCAGGCCACGGGGCGGATTCCGGTTCGCACCGGGGCAGTTCAACATGCTCTACGCCTTCGGTTTCGGCGAGGTGCCCATCTCGATCAGCGGCGACCCGCTGAGACCGGGCGTGCTGACTCACACGGTGCGAGCAGTCGGCCCCGTCACGCGCGCGCTGCAGGGCTTGAAAAAGGGCGACGTCATCGGCGTACGCGGACCGTTCGGCACGCCCTGGCCGGTGGACGAGGCCCAGGGCAAGGACGTGCTCCTGGTCGCGGGCGGCATCGGCCTCGCACCCCTGAGACCCACCATCTACAGCGTGCTGTCTCGGCGCAAGGTGTTCGGACGCGTGTGCATTGCGTACGGCGCCCGAACGCCGGGCGACCTGCTCTACACCAAAGAAATCGCGCGCTGGCGCGGTCGCATGGACGTGCAGCTCGAGGTCACGGTGGACCGCGGCGATCCGGAATGGCGCGGACAGACGGGTGTGGTCACGAAGCTGCTCCGACACTTCGACTTCACACCCCACGACAGCGTCGCGATGCTGTGTGGGCCCGAGGTCATGATGCGTTTCGCGTCGCGTGAGCTCGAGGGCCTCGGCATGCCCGCGCCCCGCATCTACCTCTCGATGGAGCGCAACATGAAGTGCGGCGTCGGTTCGTGTGGACACTGCCAGCTCGGTCCAACCTTCATCTGCAAAGATGGCCCCGTCTATCCGCTGACTCAGCTGGTGCGCCTGATGAGTGTACGGGAGCTCTGAGCATGAGAACGACTCGAAAGCCCAAGCTCGCGGTGTTCAAGCTGGCCTCGTGCGACGGTTGCCAGCTCAGCCTGCTCGACTGCGAGGACGAGCTGCTGGCGGTGGCCGGGGCGGTCGACATCGCGCACTTCCTCGAGGCCTCCAGCCGTGTGCTGCGCGGCCCCTACGACCTCACGTTGGTCGAAGGCTCGATCACGAATGAGCACGATCTCGACCGCTTGCGCGCCATCCGGGCCAACAGCAAGAAGCTCGTCACGATCGGTGCCTGTGCGACCGCCGGCGGGATCCAGGCGCTCAGGAACTACGGGGACGTGAGCGAGTACACGCGGGTGGTCTACGCCCGACCCGAGTACATCCACACGCTCGCGAGGTCGACGGGCGTCGCGGAGCATGTCCGGGTCGACTTCGAGCTACGCGGTTGTCCAGTCGACAAACACCAGCTGCTCGAGGTGCTGAACGCCTTCCTCAATGGGCGCCCGCCGCGCGTCGCGAACCACTCGGTGTGTCTCGACTGCAAGCGCGCCGGCGCGGTGTGTGTGATGGTGGCCCAGGGGATCCCCTGTCTCGGGCCGGTCACGCACACCGGCTGCGGGGCCCTCTGCCCCCGCTACAGCCGAGGCTGCTTCGGCTGTTTCGGCCCGGCCGAGAGCGCCAATCCGCCCGGGCTCAGGTCGGCCCTCTCGAAGGTCGGCACGAGCAAATCCGAGATCGCGCGCCTGTATTCGACGTTCAACGCCGCAGCACCCGCCTTCCACGGCGAACATCGAAGCCTCACCGCGGAAAAGGACGAGGCGAAATGAGCAAGAACACCCGCACCATCAACGTCGACTACCTGGCGCGCGTCGAGGGCGAGGGTGCACTGACGATCCGCTTCAAAGGCAATGAACCGAAGAGTGTGGAGCTTCGCATCTTCGAGCCGCCGCGCTTCTTCGAGGGATTGCTGCGGGGCAGATCTCAGCTCGAGGCTCCGGACATCACCGCACGCATCTGTGGCATCTGCCCGGTCGCGTACCAGATGAGCGCTTGCCACGCCATCGAGGACGCCGTCGGCGCGGAGCTGACGCCAGAGATCCGCGCCCTGCGCCGGCTGCTGTATTGCGGGGAATGGATCGAGAGCCACGTGCTGCACATGTTCATGCTGCACGCGCCGGATTTCCTCGGTTACCCCGACGCCATTCACATGGCAAAAGACCACGGCGAGCTGGTCAAGACCGCGCTGCGCATGAAAAAGGCCGGCAACAACCTCGTCAGCCTGGTCGGCGGCCGCGAGATCCACCCCATCAACGTGTGTGTTGGAGGATTTTATCGTGCGCCGACCGAGACTGAGCTTCGGACTCTGCTGCCAGAGCTTGCCTGGTCGAAGGCGGCGCTCGAGCTCGTGCTGCCGATGCTGGGCGGGCTCCCCTTCCCCGAGCTCGAGCGTGAGCTCGAGTTCGTGAGCCTGAAACACCCCGAAGACTACCCGTTCTGTGAGGGACGAATGGTATCGAGCGCGGGGCTCGACATCGACGTGCACGACTACGAGGCGCACTTCGAAGAGCAGCACGTCGAGCGCTCGACGGCTCTCCACTCGGTGCACCTCGGTCACGGAGAGTACGTCGTCGGGCCGCTCGCTCGATTCAATCTGTGCTTCGAGCAGCTCAGGCCTTTCGCGCGCCGGGCGGCCGATTCGTTGGGGCTGCGCCCGCCACTCGTCAATCCGTTCAAGACCCTGCTGGTGCGTGCGATCGAGGTGCTGCAAGCCCTGGATGAGGCCAGCGCGCTGATCAAGAGCTACACCCGACCCGCCACTGTCCGCGTGCCAGTGCCGCTGCGCAAAGGGGTTGGCATGGCGGCCAGCGAGGCGCCTCGGGGCACGCTCTACCATCGCTACCGAGTCGACGCCGAGGGACTGATCGAGGAGGCCAAGATCACACCGCCCACCTCGCAGAATCAGAAGGCCATCGAGGCCGACCTTTTTGCGATCGCCCGACGGCTCGCCGACATGCCCCACGCGGAGGCCACTCGCCTCGCGGAGCAGACCGTGCGCAACTACGATCCGTGCATCTCGTGCTCGACGCATTTTCTGAAACTGCGTGTGGAGCGGGAGGATTGAGTGACGGTCCGGGTCATTGGCCTGGGGCAGCGCGCCGCCGGCGACGACGGCGTGGGGCTCGCCGTCCTGGACGCGCTGAAGGCAGAGCCGCCCCCGAGCACCGAGCTCTCTTGGGTGTCCGACGCGGCGCGGCTGGTGGAGCTGACCCAAGACGCGGAGCTGGTCGTGCTGGTCGACGCGGCGCTCGATGCCGGACCCGCCGGCCAGGTCAGTGAGCTCGCGCTCGGCGCGCTCGACGAGAGCCCACTCTGCTCGGTCTCGACCCACGGCCTCAGCGTCGCGCAGACCCTCGCGTTGGCCGGGATGCTCGCTGGTGGGAGCCTGCCCGCCGTCCGCATCATCGCCATCGCGATCGAACGCCCCTCAGCCTACTCGACGACGCTCTCGCCCCCCGTCGCGGCTGCCGTGGTCGTCGCGGCACAGAGGGTCCGTGACCTCGTGCTTGCGCATCGCCGCCCGGAGTGACGCCCTCCCCCATCCTCGTGTGCGCGTTCCCGCCTCCGACGCCTCCGCCAAAGTGTCGCCCTGCGATGCCCCGCGTGGCTACTTGAGCCGCGCCTTCAGCTCCGCCAGCTCGTCCTCAATCGCGGCTTCGTCCAGCTCGCGCGTGGCGGTCTTCTCCTCGACGTCACGCTCGGGTCGAGCGGGCGCGCGCGCACTGGCGCCCTCACTGACGCGTCTGGGCGCAGGCGCCCGCTGCTTCTTGCTGGCTGCGCTCACGACTGGTGGAGCAACGTCGGGCTTGGTATCGCCCCGCGTGCGCCAGCGATGCCGACCATAGAGCGCCAAGAGGCCCACCAGCCCAAGCAGGAAGAACCACTGCCAGTAGTTCACCACCATCCCGATCACACCGAGCACGAGCAAGAGCCCCACCACGCTCATCGCGATCAGCTTGGTGCGCTTCTTCTTGGCCAGCGCCGCTTCCTCCGCCTTGCGTGCTGCCCGCTCTTCATCCGTCGACAGTGCGTCATCGAGGGCTCGCTCGGCAGCCTTTTTCGCGGCGTCGAACGCAGCCTTGGCCGTCAGCTCGTCGGCGGCTCGTTTCAGGTCGGCCATCCCCAGAACTTACACCGCGCGGGCACCCGCGACCTCACGAGAAATCCGCCGTCGTCTCTCCGGCGGCTACACCGTCACCTCGCCTCGATCTGCACACCGTCGCGGATGCGATCGCTGGGGTGGAGCACCACACGTGTCCCGGCCTCCAAACCCTCCGTGACCTCGACCCGCCGCTGCGTGCGCAGCCCGAGCACAATCGGGTTCAAGCGCGCGACCTCACCTTCGATCCGGAACACTGCCCAGCCGGAGTCGTGCCGAAACACCGCGCTCGCCGGCACTTGCAGCGCGTTCGGGTTCTCCTCCGTCACGATCTCGGCCTTCACGCGATACCCGTCACCCAGGTGCTGCCAGGCCTCCACCGGGCCTGCGGGCTCGAGCACCACGTTCACCCGCTGCTCCTCGACGCCCAGCGCGGAGAGGCGCGTGAACGCAGATGGCTCGACGATCCGCACCCGGGCGGGCAGCGGCGGCCCGCCCCACTCGACCAACAACGCGGACGACCCCGGGTGGATCCGCACGGCATCGCTGGTGAGCACGTCGGCAACCGCCTCCAGCGCGCGCGGATCGCCGAGCTCGACCAGCGGCGTCCCCGCTTGCACCACACCTTCACTCTTGTGAAGCACCTTGAGCACACGCCCGGCCACCGGCGCCATCACCAAGAGCTGCTCCTCGGCGCCGGGTTTTGCTTTTTTGCCCAGGCGACCGAGCGCTGCTCGGGCCATCTCCACCTCGTAGTCCGCCACCTTGGCGCCGAACTTCGCCGAGTCGAGATCCGCCGCTGCCGTGCGCTGGGCCAGCTCTGCCTGGTCGACGCTGTCCTTTGCCACCGCACCCTCGGCAAAGAGTGAGCGCTGGCGTTCTCCGTCCTTCTTCACGAAGTCCTGGTGGGCTTTCGCTCGCTCGACCAGCGCGCTCGACTGGCGCTGCGCCGCCAGCGTCGCGGCCACTCGTGCCTCGGCGCTCAGCTTCGTGCGTTCGTCCAGCAAAGCCGGCGCGAGCGGCACGATCCTCGCGATCAGATCGCCCTGTTTCACCGGATCGCCGGGGTCGAGCTCGATGCGGGCCAGGCTGCCGGTCAGCGGCGCGGAGACCACGTAGCGATCCTTGACCCGCGTCGCGCCGTCTTCATCGACGGTGACCCGAAGCTCGGCGCGCTCTGCGGCCGCCACGTCCACCAGCGCGGGTTTTGGCAGCATCGCCACGACCAGCAGCGCAACCAGACCGCCGGCGAGCGCGAGCAGAAATCCCCGCTTGATCCAGCGTTCGAGCGAGCGCCCGCGTTTGCCCCGGCTCTGGCCGAGCCGAGGCCCTGCCGCGGACGCGCTTGTTTCGTCGAGCTCTCGTTCGCTCATGTTTCACTCCCGTGTCTTCAGCACTCCGATCAAATCGAGTTTGTCGAGCCGGCGCCGGACCAAGAGCGCCGAGACCATCGCCGCCGAGAGCGCTACCAGCAGCGCCAGCGCGTAGCTCTTCGGCGTGATCACCACCGGCATCCGCCATTGTTCGGGGTCGACGCCCGACGTGAGCCCGACTACCAACCATTTTCCGAAGAGCAGCCCGAGCGGCAACGCGAGGGCCACCGAGATGGCCATCTCACCCAGCAAGATCCCGGAGATCTCCCGGCGGGTGAAGCCCAGCACCCGGAGGCTCGCGAGATCTCGCGCGCGCGTGGAGAGTGCGACCCGAGCGTTGTTGTAGACCACACCCACCGTGATGGTGGCAGCGAACAGCATGATGATGGCCGCCATCGTGGTGATCATGCTCGCGCTCTGGTTCTCGAAGCGCTCCAGCAGATTCGCACGGCGCGTCACGCTGCCGATGAACGGCATGTTCTTGAGGTGTGCATCGACGTTGGCGGCGCGCGCGGGGTCCACGGTCAGGAGCGCCAGATTGACCTTGGGCTCCTCCCCCATGAAACGTGCGAGGGACTCCTCGGTCATGTGCCCTTGCAGTCCGAAGGCCTCGTCGATCGTGCCGCTGACACTCAGCCAACGTCTTCCGCGCTGGCCTTCGTGAACCTCGACCTCGATCCGGTCCCCGACCGAGACCCCCAAGATCTCCGCCAGCACGTCCGTCAGCACCACGCCATCTGGCGGCAGCCGCGCGACCCGGGCGTAGCGGTCCCGCAGCTGCCGCAGCTCTCCCTCCGCCGGGTAGCCGAAGATCACCCCGTCACGGTGCGCCGCGCCGGCCCGGAAGCGCACCGGGAGCGCTCGCAGCCCCTCCGCGCCGAGCACACCGTCGATCTGTTTCAGATCGGACAGCGCACGTTTCGGGCGCTGCTCGATGAAGCCAACCGTCAGATCTTCCCGCATCACCTCGTGAAACTGCGTCTGCACGAGGTAACGGATACCGTCGTAGTACCAGCCCCCCACGACCATCAGGCCGATCGAGACCGCGATCGCCAGGGAAGAGAACAGCGTCCGCAGCGGACGGCGCTGGAGCTCGCGCACGATCATGTGGAGCGACGGTCCGACCCAACGAGCCAGGCCCAGGAGGTCGATGAGCGAGCGTCGATAACGCGCCGGCGCGGGCGGCCGCATGGCCTCGGCGGGAGGCAGACCCACGACCTGCCGCACCGCGCCGAACGCACCGAGCAACGCAGCGCCGAGGCTGACGAGCACGGCCGCGCTCGCGCTCTTTGGGTCGAAGCGAAACACGAGATTCGGGAACTTGAAGTACTCGGCGTAGAGCTCCACCATGCGACCTCCGAAGAATGCGCCGATCCCCACCCCGACTGCCGCACCGAGCACCGCGATCACCAACGCGAGCTCGAAAAAATGAAAGCCCACCTCCCGATTGCTGTAACCGACCGCCTTGAGCGTCGCGATCTCCGGTCTTTGCAGGTGCACGAGCCGTGAGAGCACGACGTTCACCAGTAGCGACGCAACGAGCAAGAAGATCACCGGCAAGACCGTCGACATGCTCTCGAGCTGAGCGAGCTCACCGTCGATCGCCCGGTTGGACGGCTGCATCGACGTGCCATATGCGCCAGTCCCGCCGTAGGGTTCGAGCAGCCGGTCCAGGGCGTCGATCACCGCCGGCTCGCTCGCACCCGCTTGGAGCGCGACGCTCAGCGAATTGAACGCGCCCTGCATGCGAAACGTCGCGCTGAGCAGCTCACGGTCCAGCCAGACCACCGCGAACCGCGTCAGATCCGGCGCGGCCTCGCCGGCGCTGATGGCAAACACGAACTCCGGAGACATGACGACGCCGGCGATGCGGAAGGAGCGTTTCTTGCCGTTCAGAACCAGGGGCAGGCTGTCGCCGGGACGCAGCTTGCGAGCGACGGCGAAGGACTCGATGAGCAGGATTTCGTCGCTGCGCCCTGGCTCGAGCCAACGGCCGTCGCGCAGGTGGAGCTGATTCAACCCCGCCACCCCCTCAGCCTCGGCGGAGAGCACCTGGACTCGGATGGGCTCAGCCACGTCCGGCAGCGGCATCATCGCGACCTCCGACACACTCGTCTGGACGCGGAGTACGCCGGGCAGGTGCTCGACGCGCGAGCGCAGGGACTCCGGCGCACGCTCGAGCCGCGCGAACACGTCGGCAAAGCGTTGCCGCTCATAGAAGCTCGTGCGCGCGAGCTGAATGGAGCTGTACGTGCCGCGGAGGGCCACGAACGCGGCGATGCCCGCCGCCACGACCAGCGCGATCGTGAGCATCTGGCCCTTGAGACGCAGCAAGTCGCGGCCGAGCTTCTTGTCGAGCGCCCTCACCATCGCAGCTCCTTCGCCGCCACGCGCTGGGCATTCACGCCGATGCCCGCGATGCGTCCGTCCTTCAGAGTGACCACCCGATCGGCCATGGCTGCGACCGGGGCGTTGTGGGTGATGACCGCGGTCGTGGTCCCGAGCTCTCGGTTCACGCTCTCCAGCACCTCGAGCACCACGACACCGGTCTGGTAGTCGAGCGCTCCGGTGGGCTCGTCGCAGAGCAGCAGATCGGGCCGTTTGGCCACCGCGCGTGCGATCGCAACTCGCTGCTGCTCTCCACCCGAGAGCTGCGCCGGAAAATGGTCGAGGCGCGCGCCGAGGCCCACCAGGGAGAGGGCCTCCTCGGGTGTGAGCGGGTCGCGCGCGATCTCGGTGACCAGCGCCACGTTCTCTCGGGCCGTCAAGCTCGGGATGAGGTTGTAGAACTGGAACACGAAGCCGACGTGCTCACGCCGATACTGGGTCAGCAGTCGTTCGTCGGCGTCAGTGAGATCGTGATCGCGATAGCGCACGGTCCCGCTGGTCGGGACGTCGAGCCCGCCGAGGATGTTGAGCAAGGTGCTCTTGCCGCTGCCCGAAGCACCGACGAGCACACACAGCTCGCCAGCGAAGAGACTGATGTCGACGCCCGAGAGGGCGTGCACGTCCACCTCTCCCATCCGGTAGACCTTGGTCAGGTCTCGGCCTTCGAGGACGGCTTCTGGGACGCTCGGCACGACCATCGCGCCTGAAAGGTGCAGCTGCCGTGCCGCCGCGAAGCGCTGTTCAACCGCGGCAATCCTCGCGGCCGCCGCGCAGATCTGAACGGTTGGGCGCCGGCGCGCCGAAAACTTTGCGGGAGAGTCGGGGTGGCAGACGAAGCGGGACTCAGACCTGCCCGACCTCGAAGCGCGACGACCGCTCGGCTTGCTCCACTGAGCGCGGCGGGTCGCCGACGTCGCGGCCCATCAACATGGAGCCTACACGAGCCGACGCCCCGTCCCAGAAGCCCTGCTCCGCGTTGAACCCGCTCGGATTCCGGAACGTCCCGAACAGCAGATCCCAAACCGGCACGTTGCCGTAGTTGTAGGCGTGCAAGCCGCGCGCGTGGTGCACCGAGTGCGCCTCGGGTCGCTGAATCAGGTACCCGACCCACACCGGAGTCTCTCCCCGAGCGCCGCGCCCCCGTCGCTGGCCAGGGTCAGGACGTGGATCTCCTCGTCTGGGCGCTCGACCAAACGCGCCAGGAGCTGCATGCCGCGCGAGTCGCGTACGAATACCCGGGTCCGTCCTCGGACCACCCACCAGCCGTCCTCCTCTTGGCTCGAGACCAGGCTCAGCGCAGTGGGAGCCTGCACGTCCGCCGCGTCGTTCCCGCTCGGCTCCGTCGTCAATTGCCTGCGCGCGCGCCGGGCCAGCCCCGTCATGCCGAGCTCGTCGGCCAGCGACGCCGCGTCCACGAAATGGGGACGCGCGGCCTCGGAGCGACCCGCGCGCTCGAGGACACCGGCCAGATCATGGGAGATCTGTGCAACCCATGGGCGGTGCCCGCGCTGTTCGGCCAGAGCTAGGCAGATACGGAGCGCCGACTCGGCCTCATCGACACGCCCGAGCACCGCGTCGAGCAGCGCCATCAAGCGCAGCACCGGCCCTTCGTAGGTGACGACCACGTGACTACCCGAGACCTCGCGCTCGGTCGTCGCTGCCAATCGTTCACGCAGCCGAGCGGCCGCAGCGCGATCGCCCGCGCACAGGTAGCTCTCCGCGAGCAGAGGCCAGAAGGAGGGATCTTGCGCCAGATCGAAGTGCGTCGAGGCAACGCCCAAAAGCGCAGCGCGCACGCCGTCGGGGTCCTCCAAGCGCGCGGCGTGTGCTGCGCGGAGCAACTGCCGAAACCCCTCACCGGCGCCACTCACGCGCAGTGTGGTGTCGAGGCTCGCCGTCGCGCGAGTGTACTCCTCATCCAGGTGCATCAATCGGGCACGAAAGCAGCGGTGCAGCGCCAACGAGAGCGATATCGAGGGTTCGTCGACCAGCGGTGCGAGCTGCTCGACCTCGACGATGTGGCGTTCTGATTCGGCGAAGCGCCCCACAGCCAAGGCCCGCATCGACGACAAGAGGAGGGCGCGGCAGCGAATTGCGGGGTGGCCCAGGAGCAGGGACGAAGCCAGCACACTCTCCACTTCGCGCTCGAAGAGCTGGAAGTTACCCGAGACGACGGCGTCGATCGCCAGGCGAGCCCGCGCGCGCGACGAGCGCACCGGGTCGTTGTTCTGTTCGGACAAAGCGTACAGCTCATGCCACAGCGCGACGCGCTCCTCGATCGGCGCAAAGTCCACGAGCGCTGAGCCGGCGGTAAAGAGCACCTCGCAGAGCAGCGCAGGATCATGGAGGCGGCGGGCCCGTTCGATGACGGAGCGCGCCATCTCGACCGGCAGCATCGGATCTTCGTGGGGCTGGAGCGCAGCGGCAAGTCGCGCACCGAGCCGGCACCCGAGCACTTCGTCGCGATCGCCGAGCGCGCTGATGGCTTCGTTGAGTCTGTCGACCAGGGCAGGAACGACCACACCCGCGTGCAGCTCGCCGCCCAGCGTCAGCACCGCCCGCCCGAGCAAGCTGGGATCGCGCGCGGCTCGGGCCTCGGAGATCAGCTCGTCCGCCAGCCGTCGACACTCGGCGTATTGGCCCGCGCGAAGCGCAAGGGAGGCCGCGTGCAGGCGCTGCTCGGCTGAAGCCGGCGGCAAGAGCCCGCTCCGCCGCAGGGCGTCGGCGCGCTGACACATGGCGTGGGCCCGATCGAACGCAGCGCTCGTCTCGAGCAAGCTGAGTGACCGCTGCAACAGACCGAGCGCGTGCCCATCATCTGGCTCCGTGAGTCCCTCGAGGGCGTGACGGGCACGCTCGAGCGCCACGTCGGCACCCTCTCCAAGTCGTGCCAGCGCCGCCTCGGCGCGCTGATGCAAATCGGCGCGTTCCCGTGGCGGCAGGGCGTCCTCCAGCACGTCTCGCACGAGCACGTGCCGAAAACAAAAGCGCCCTGGCTCGATCTCTTCGACCAGACGCGCCGAGAGCGCGGGCAGGAGCTCGTCCACGACCTTGGCCGCCAGGATGCCTTGAACCAGCGCCACGTCGCGAGCGCTGAACTCGCGACCGAAGATCGCTGCGGCCGCGAGCACGCGGCGAGTCGCCTCGGGCAACAGCTCGATTCGTTCGGAGACGACGCGTTTGACCGTGGTTGGCAGGCCCGCGATGTCGGCGGCAGTAGCGCCGGATTCGGCCACGCGCCGCGCACACTCGATCACGAAGAAA
Organism: Myxococcales bacterium; assembly: GCA_016706225.1. Classification (NCBI taxonomy): domain Bacteria; kingdom Pseudomonadati; phylum Myxococcota; class Myxococcia; order Myxococcales; species Myxococcales bacterium. The sequence goes on along the minus strand of JADJKB010000005.1, from coordinate 726,189 downwards.
GGATTGCCGCCCGTGAGCGTGGTCAGCTTCGCAAGCACGTTGCCGGACAGCTCACGCCGGGCATGGACCCGGGCGAGGTCCGAGATCTCGGGTGCGCTGAGCGGCACCAATCTGAGATCGATGCCATCCTTGGCGAGCCGGGTCAGACGTCGCGAAGCGCGGTCACCCAGCCGCGGATCGTCGAGGCGGGCAGTAACCAGGATCAGCACCGCCAACGACTGGACGGGGAGCGACAGGTAGACGAGCAGATCGAGCGTCTGGAGGTCGGCCGCGTGCAGGTCTTCGAGCAAGATGCAGATCGGGCGTGAAGAAGCCCGGCCCGCGAGCGCAAGCAGCACCCGTTCCCAGAGCCTGAACCGGCTGACGTCCCCGTCTTGCTCTGCATTTTCGACACCGAGCGCACGAAACGCGTTGCCGAGGGGAAATAGCGGCGGCGCGTCGGCAAACTCCCAGGCGCGCCCCGACAGGACCTCGAAGCCGAGCCGGTGGGCGCTCGCGCTCACTTCGCCTGCCAGCGCGCTCTTGCCCAGGCCGGCCTCGCCGGATAGCACGCTCACCGCGCCGCGACCTTGCCGCGCACTTTCGAGCGCGCGCTGGAGGATAGCGAGCTCCGACCGGCGGCCAATCAGAGTCGATTCATCGCCGTCGCTCACGTTGATCCCCTCGACCGCCCCTGCAACTCTTCAGCGCGAACGACCGCGCCCGGAAGCACTCACGAGCCCGCGCCGCGCACGCCGGCGCCGCCCGAGCGCGAGCGCAGTCAGCGCGACCCCCATCCACACCCAGGGCGCCCGCGGCTCGGAGCGCGGCGCACGACAGCTGCAGTCTCCCTCGTCTCGGAGCACACTCGTCGACTTCCCTGCGCTGCCACCGGTGCCCGCACCGCCTGCGTCGAGCCCACCGCCGCCACCGGTCCACGCGCCCCCGGCTCCCGCACCGGCCGCACCTCCGGTTCCGGTCGTCGAAGGCACGACGTTGACCCGCATGCGAAGTAGCCGTTTCGTCCTCGGCGTACCCCGAGCATCCGGCAACGAACAGGCTCGACGCCGCGAGCGCCAGGCAGAGCCGAGTGCGCACCATTTGTCGAGGCTACACGAAAGCGACGCAACCTAGAACGGCGACCTCGGGCGGGGGTGCGTGGCTTGACCCGAGACCTCGGTGCCCCGCTGCGCCCGCTACGCGGGCACACCCCAGATGTCGCGAGCATAACCCTTCAGCGTCCGGTCGGAGGAGAAGTGACCCATGCGTGCCACGTTCAGGATCGAGCGCCGGGTCCAGGCGCTGGGGTCGGCGTAGGTCCGCTCCAGGACCGCGTGGGTGCGGGCGTAACCGCGGAAGTCCGCCAGGGTGAAATAGCGATCGCGCGTGACGAGCTCGTCGACGAGACTGCGGAACGCCGGGGGATCATCCGGGGAAAAAAGCCCGTTCGCGATGGCGTCGAGGGCGTCCCGAAGCTCGGGATCGGCGTGGAGGATCGGAGCCGGATCGTAGCTCTTGCGGCGGGCTTCGACCTCCTCGGCGGTGAGCCCGAAAATGAAGATGTTCTCGTCGCCCACGGCGTCTTTGATCTCGATGTTCGCACCGTCGAGGGTGCCGATGGTCAGGGCGCCGTTCAGCGAGAACTTCATGTTGCCGGTGCCGGAGGCTTCCATGCCCGCCGTGGAAATCTGCTCCGAGACGTCGCTGGCTGGGATGATCATCTCGGCGGCGCTGACTGAATAATTCGGAACGAAGAGCACCCGCAAGAGATGCCGTGTGCTCTCGTCACCGTTCAGCTTGGCTGCCACTGCGTTGATCAAATGCACGATACGCTTGGCCACCGCGTAGCCGGGCGCGGCCTTGCCACCAAAGACGAATGTCCGCGGCACGACATCGACGTCGCGTCTGTTGCGACAGCCGAGGTACAGCGAGACGACGTGGAGCACGTTCAGCAGCTGGCGTTTGTACTCGTGGATGCGCTTCACCTGAGAGTCGATCAGGTGCGTGGGGTCGAGCTCCAGGCCGTGCACCCGCCGCAGCCAGCGGGCAAATCGCTCCTTGTTGCGTTGTTTGATCGCGCGCCACTCGGCGTGAAATTCCAGATCGTCTGCCAACGGGACCAGGCGCTCCAGCTGATCCAGGTCCGTCACCCAGGCAGGCCCGATGCGCTCGCTGATCAGTCGCCCGAGCTCCGGATTGCACTTCAGGACCCAGCGCCGCGGCGTCACGCCGTTGGTCTGGTTGATGAATTTGCCGGGATACAGCTCGGCAAAATCTCGGAACAGGTCCTCGCGGATCAAGCGCGAGTGGAGCGCCGACACGCCGTTGACTTTGTGGCTACCGACGATGGCCAGATGCGCCATGCGCACCTGCTTTTCCCCGCCCTCTTCGATCAAACTCATGCGCGCGACGCGGGCGTCGTCACCCGGAAAACGCTTGCGAACTTGCTCCAGCAGGCTCTGGTTGAGCTCGTAGATGATCTGCAGGTGACGTGGCAGAAGCCGCTCCAGCAGCCAGACCGGCCAACGCTCCAGGGCCTCGGGCAAGATGGTGTGGTTGGTGTAAGCAAAACACTGCCGGGTGATCTCCCACGCCTCACCCCAGGCCATGCCGTGCCGATCGACCATCAAGCGCATCAGCTCGGCCACCGCCAGCGCAGGATGCGTGTCGTTGAGTTGAAAGACCGCGTAGCGGTGAAGATCGGTGAGATCTTCGTGCCGCGTCAGGTGCCGTGCCACCGCGTCCTGCAGCGTGGCGGAGACCATGAAGTACTCCTGCTTCAGCCGCAGCTCCTTGCCCGCCAGCTGCGAGTCGTTGGGGTACAAGACGCGGGAGATCGTCTCGGTCGCAGCCTTGTCCTCCACCGCTTTGATGTAGTCGCCCTGATTGAAATACGAGATGTCGAACGCGCGCGTGGCTTTGGCGGACCAGAGTCGGAGCGTGTTCACGACGCCGTTTTGATAACCGGGCACCGGCGTGTCGTAGGCGACCGCAAGCACCTGGTGGGTGTCGACCCACTCGTGAACGCGGCGCCCGCGGGAGCCGGTGTACTGGATCACCCGCCCACCTAGGTGCACGGCGTAGCGCCGCTCCGGGCGCTCGAACTCCCAGGGGTTGCCGTAGCGGAGCCAGGGGTCTGGCCGCTCGAACTGCTCACCCTTGACGATGTCTTGGAGGAAGATGCCGTACTCGTAGCGGATGCCGTAGCCAATGCCGGGGATCCCCAGCGTCGCCATCGAGTCCAGGAAACAGGCGGCCAACCGCCCCAGACCCCCGTTGCCGAGACCGGCGTCCTGCTCTTGTTCGGCCAGCTCGCCCAGCGTCACGCCCGCCTCCCGAAGCGCCTCGTCCATCTGCGCGTGGCACCCCAGGTTCAGCAGGCCATCTTCCAGGAGCCGCCCCAGCAGATATTCCATCGACAGGTAATAGACCCGCTTAGGTTGCTCGTGGGCGTAGGAAAGGGACGTGCGGGTCCAACGGTCAGCCATCCGATCGCGCGCCACGCGGGCCGCCGCTATGAAGTGATCGAGGTGCGTCGCCACGCTGGGGTCTTTGCCCTGTGTGTGCCGGACGTGATTCACGAAGCTACGTTGCAGCGCGTCCCGATCGAGAGCGAGCTCGTCCGAGTCCCTGGGCAATCTGGGCTTTTGGCTCATGCGAGCGGATAAGCTACCAGACGCGCTGCGGCGTTTCGCACCTGGTTTCGAGCGCGTACGATGTTAAGCTGGTGGGAACGGACGCCAGCCGGAGTGCGTTCCTGAAGCCATACCCTTCATGTCTCCAAGACAGCTCGTACCCGTCCTCCTCGTTGCCTTGGGGCTCGTCGGCTGCAACCGCCGGCCGAGCTCAGACGGGGTCGCAGCACTGGCAGCGAGCGCAACGAGCGCGCCTGCTCCGTCACCGCCGAGGCACGTTCGGGCCATCGGGCAGCTCGGCCCAGGCCGCGGCACGCTCGTATTGTCCCTGGAGCCGCCGAAGCACGGAAAACTCACTGCGGGCGGCCCCCTGAGCGTCGAGGGACGCGGCGAACATCTGGGCTTTCCCCTGCGCATCAACGGAAAACTCGACCCAGCCAAGCTCCCGCTGCGCATTCCCATCGACGTGGCAGACGGGGCAACCGGCCCGGCTCACCTGAAGCTCTCGTACTACTGGTGTGAGACCGGCGAAGGCTCATCTTGCCGCCCGGAACGCGCCGATCTGGTCGTCGACTTGGACACCAGCGGGGACGCGGAGGGCGGCGAGGCGCACCTGTCCTATCTGGCTGCCGGCTCCTGAGCGCGACGCAGATCGCGATATTCACGGCCCGCGGCTCGGGATCCAGCTAAAATCCCGCCGATGCCTCGGCGCGCCGACCTCTCACCCGAATCGGAGGACTCCGATACCTGGGTTCCCGCGCCGGGCACGGTGATCGCCGGCCGCTACCAGGTCGAGGGGCTGCTCGGGAGCGGCGGCATGGCCGCCGTCGTCAGCGCAATCCAGGCGGAGCTCGGGCGCCGAGTCGCAATCAAGCTGCTGCCCCCGCGGGCCGCCAGGAGCGCACTCGGGGTGGAGCGATTCCTGCGTGAGGCGCGGGCCGCGAGCGCCATCGACAGCGATCACGTGGTCAAGGTGTTCGAGGTTGGCCGCGCCGACAGCGGGCTGCCTTTCCTGGTGATGGAGTTCGTGGTCGGGGCACCGCTCGCAACGATGATCAATCACCGCGGCGCGCTGCCCCTGCAAGAGGGACTGGACTACCTGCTGCAGGCGATGGTTGCTGTCGCGCACTGCCACGCCATTGGCATCGTGCATCGGGATCTGAAACCCGAGAACATCATGGTGCTGGAGAACCCCGGGCAGCGGGGGCACGTGAAGGTGCTCGACTTCGGAATTTCGAAGGCGGAGTGGCTGGAACAGGAGCACACACCCAGCCTGACCGGCACGAGCGACGTATTCGGCACACCGACACACATGTCGCCCGAGCAGGTGCGCAGCTCGAAGAGTGTGGATCACCGCACCGACATCTGGTCGCTGGGTGTCGTGCTCTACGAGATCGTGACCGGCAAGCCGCCGTTCATGGCGGAGTCGCTGCCGGCGCTGGCAGCAATGATCGTCAGCGACGAACCGGTGGCGCCCTCGATCTTGCGCCCGGACGTACCGCCGGAGATCGAACGCGTGATCGTGCGCTGCCTGGCCAAGCGCGCCGAGAACCGCCCTCAGACGGTGCAAGACCTGGCTCTGGAGCTGGCGCCGTTCGCGGCCCCGGCGTCGCGCGCCCACATCGATCGAATCCTTGCCATCGCGAGCGCAAGATCCCGGGTGACTGCGCCGGGCAGCTCGGCGGTCTCGGGGCCATACGCCGCCGTGCGCAGCACGGCCAGCGCTTGGGGCACGACGCAGCAGAAGCGTTTTGCAACTCGCCGCGGCCTCGTGGTCGGCGCGGGCGTTGGACTGGTTCTGTTCGCGGCGGTTGCCACCGCGCTGATCGTCGTCGCGCGCCTGCGCCCGACTCCCGTCGCGCCCGAGTCTGCCATCGAGCTCGATCCGGCCGTCGGAGTGCCTGCGGAGTCTCCGACGAGGCCCGCTGCGCGTGCGCCGGAGCCAGTCCCGAGCATCACTCCGCGGGCGAGCGTTGCGCCTCCCGCCCCGAGTAGCTCGGCGCCCCAGCCCGAGCGCCCCAGTCCGAAGACCGCTCCGCGCACGAGCCCGAACCCGCTCTCCGATCGGTACTGATGCGTTCGACTCCAGGTAGCACCAGCAAGCGAAGAGCTTCTCTGAGCGCGCGCGGCTCGTGGCTGGGCCGCGGCATCGTTCTCGCGCTGATCGTCCTCTTGCCCGTCCGCGCCCACGCGGATCCGTCACCTTCGGATCGCGCAGCCGCCGAAGCGTTATTTCGAGACGCCAAGAAGCTCTTCGCGAAGAAACAATTCCGGGACGCCTGCCGCAAGCTGGAAGAGAGCCAACGACTCGATCCACAAGGGGGCACGCTGCTCAACCTGGCGGTGTGTCACGCGCGCGAGGGCCGCTCTGCCAGCGCGTGGGTCGAGTTCCAGGAGGCCATCGACCTCGCCAAGAAGGCCAAACGCAGCGATCGGATCCGTCTGGCAGAGCGCGAGCTGAGGCAGCTCGAGAAGAAACTCGCACGCCTGACCATCGAAGTGCCGGCGGACGCACGCGTGCCAGGGCTGTCGATCCAGCGTGGGGGCGAGCCCCTGGGAGTCGGCGCCTGGGGCACCGCTGTCCCGGTCGACCCGGACGTCGAGGTCGAGATCGCGGCGACCGCCGAGGGTTACAAGTCGTGGCACACCACGCTGAAGGTGGGCTCGGCCGAGCAGAAGACCCTGGTCGTGCCCAAGCTCGAGAAGCTGCCTCCGAAGCCCGCAGTCAGTGCCGAGCCCGCTCGGCCTCTCGAGAAGAAACCCGACGGCACCAAGACCGGACGCATCGTTGCGTACGTCGCGGGCGGTGTCGGCCTGGTCGGCCTGGGCGTAGGCAGCTACTTCGGATTTCGGGCGCTCTCGAAGAAGAACGCAGCGGAGAAGCACTGCAACGGCAGCTTGTGCGACGCCAGCGGCCTCGAGCTGAACGAGCAAGCCGGAGATGCCGCGGTGGTGTCGAACATCGGTTTTGGCGTCGGGCTGGTGGGCCTCGCCGTCGGCACGTTTTTCTTCGTGACCTCCGCACCCGAGCGCGCGAGCCCCGAAGCTCCCGGCAAAAGCGCGAGGGTTCGGGTGGTTCCTTCGATCGGGACGCGCTCTTCCGGTATCCTGATGTCCGGTAGATGGTGAGCCTTCCTCGCTCCGCCGCGCTCGTCCTGGGCGCGCTCGCACTCGCCAGTGCGTGCCAGGCGGTGATCGGCCTCGAGGACAAACAGCTCGACCCGAAACCCGGCAGCGGTGGCGCGGCGGGTACGGGCGGTGCGGCGGGCAGCAGCGGCGACGCCGGCGGCGCCGGCCCCAAGGGCTCCGACGCCGTGCCGCCCAAACGACCGCCCGGGCCGACCACCCCGGGCGGTGGTGCCACGCGTTGGTTCGCCGCCAAGACGATTTTTCTCGGAACCTACGACCCGGTGACCAAGAAACCCGACAGCACCGCGTGGCGGCGCATCGGCCACAACGTCGACGGTGAGTGCACCACCGCGGAGATCTCCAAGAGCAATACGTCGTCGACCTGCGTACAACCCAAATACGCCCCGCCGGATTCCCTCGAAGACGGTGACGACTGCCGCGACAACGCAGCCGGGCGCCTGCTTGCTGTCGGGATCCAGGTCGTCCCATTCAGCTTCGAGCCCGAGCTGCATGCGGGTCTTTTGACGGGCGAGACCGCCACCTACCTGCTACGCCTCGACGACCTCGCAGACGGTCCCGACGATCCCTACGTCAGGGGCTCGTTGTACGTGACCGTGCCGCGGGATCCGACCCTGACCAAGCCGCCCAGCTGGAACGGCTCCGATCAGTTCGTCGTCGATGTGGCGTCGGTCGACACGTCCGGCGTCGGTGACGCGGGTACCGGTGACGCAGGTGCGAGTGACGCGAGCGCGAGTGACGCAGGCGCAGGCGACGCGGCGAGCGAGGCGGGCTTGCCGTCCTCCCTGATCGAGAAACCCCTGTTCGTGTTCGAGACGGGCTACCTCTCGAAGAACGTCTGGGTCAGCGGTGACCTCGGGGAGTCCCCGCGCGTGGTGCCGCTCTTTGCGTTCGACCGCTTGACCATCGTCGACACGGTCACCACCACGTTCACACTCGAGCTCACGCCGCAGCATGACCAGGCCGAGAGCTCACAGCTGTCGGTAGCGATTGGGACCAGCGAGCTGGAGAAGAACTTTCGACCCATCGCCCTGGAGCTCACGAACTGCGTGGTTCCGCTCCAGAAGATCTTGATGGATAGCTACGTGTTGCCCGCGCGCGATCTCGGCACGGGCCCCACCCTGAAGACCCCTGGCACGCCTTGCGAGGCCGAGAGCTTTGCGTTCGCGTTCGAGTGGAAACCCGTCAAGGCGCCGGTGACGGTCGCTTCAGGGCTCACGAAGCCGGCGAAGTGCGGCGACGGCGGCACCTGACGCGTCAGGCTGCCGAGGCGCTGATCGGGGCGATCACCGGGAGCCCGGCGTGCTCACAGTCCTGGGTGAGCTGCCGGGTGCTGAGCGTGAAGCGCATGCCGACGTAACGAGCAATCTCGTTCGCGGCGACGCGCAGCTCGGCGGTGGTCGGAATCACACTCGGGACCGGCTGTACGCGGCAGCGGGCGCGAGCCAGCCGATAGGCGGCGATGGCAAGGCCACCCGCACCGTCGAGGAGCTGCCGATACAGGGCTCGGTTCTCCGCCAGGTGCCGCAGCCATTCCGTGGGCCGCTCGAGCTCGTCCGTCGTGACCTTCATGACTCGCGTTCCTCTCCGTGCCAAGGGCGGTCCCCCGCCGAGACCTGCGGACCGCCCGCCGTCGTCAACCGGACACCTGGCCCGTCCCCCGGCACCCGGGCAGGGCACCTTGCGAGCCTTCTCGTGATAAACGAGCGTTGCCACGGGAGCCGCCCGAAGGACAAATTTTGCGCGCGCCGTGGCTCCTCGCTGGCGGGCAAGCTCCAAGAAGGCGCCGGCGTAATTGACGTCGAGGCCCTGCGGCCTGAAAAATGGGCGGAATGTGGACGCCCACCTGGGTTGGAGAACGCTTGCGAGCCGAAGGCCTGATCACGGCCGCGCAGCTCTCCGCCACAGTGCAGGCGATGCAGCTCTACAACGAGCGCATGGAAGAAGCGCTGCTCCGCATCGGCGCAATCGACGAAGACCGCCTGCTGCGCTTCGCCGCGGAGCGCTGCCGCACGCAGTTCGTTTCAACGGCGAAGCTGTCGCGCCTCCAGGTCACGGAGCAGGCGCTGCGGCTCTTGCCGGAGCGCACCGCCGATAAATTGCTCGCGTTTCCGGTTCGCTACGAGCCCGAGACCGACACGCTGAGCATCGTGTCGCCGGACGCCGGCAATCCCGAATACAAGAAGGAGCTCTCGATCGCCATCCGGGTTCGAGAAGTGAAACCCTACATCGCGCGTCCAGCGGCGGTGAAGGCCGCGATAGCAAAGTGGTATCGCGGCGAGACCAATCCGTTCGGAACGCTCCTGGCCGAGTCCTACATGCTCGGCAACGCTTTCGAAGAAGCGCCCCCGCCGCAGCGTGTGACCGAGACGCGGCCAGGCGGCATCGGGCACCCTGAGCCGGCGCGCGAAACGACGCCCCGACCGGAGTACTTCGTGACGCCGGTGCCGGCTGCTGCCGCGCCGGTGCGAGACCCGTTTCCGCGGGACGTCCCGCCGCCGCCCCCGATGCTGGAGCTCGGCGCGCCCCAGGCGCCGGAGTCCTTTCGTGTGTCGGACCGGCGTACCGGCCAAGCGCCTGCTTCCGCACACCCGACGAGTCCGCAACACCCTCGAGCGCCGGAACCGGTGGTGAAGTACCCGCCGCAACCCCGGGAGCCCCCGCCTGTCTCGCACCACTACGTGCCGGTTCCCGACGGACCGCCAGCGAGAGAGACCACCCGCGAACCGCCGGCGGTACCTCACCCGACGGGCAGGTCGACGAGCCAGGCGCCGCCCTCCCGCTTCTCTCCGTCGGGATTCCCCGCGCCGATGTCCGAACCGCGAGACCGACGTCTCCGCGACCTGGCCGAGCTTCTCAACGTCCTGGTCACGTTGAACGAGAACACCCGGGACGAGTTTCGAGGGCACTCGGCGTCGGTGGCGCGGCTGTCGAAGATGATGATGGAGCGCATGGGCCTCGACGAGGCCGTCCAGACCCACGCCGTGATCGCCGCGAACCTCCACGACCTGGGCAAACCCGTCTCGTACCACCTGACCCCGCTCAACGTCGCGCAGTACGACACGCACCGGCGGGCCGCGCTCAAGCTGGTGTACACACCGCAGCGCTTGGTCGACAGCGTGGGATTCCCGATCGAGGCCACCTCCGCCGTGAGCTCGATGTACGAGCGCTTCGACGGCACGGGTTTTCCCGGGCGCACGTCGGGCAAGTCCATTCCTCTCGGCGCCCGAGTGCTCGCGCTGTGTGACTCGTACTCGGACCTGACGCTGAACCCACGCAACCTGTACCGCAAAGAGCTGTCTCACGAGGAGTCCCACAAGGTCCTCGACGAACACGCCGGCACCTTGTTCGACCCCGACTTGGTCGAGTTGCTCTCGCAGCTCGTCGTGGGTGAAGACCTGAGGCGACGCCTCAGCGACGACAACCCACTGGTCTTGATCGTCGAACCGGACGCGGAAGAGGCCACGATTCTCGAGCTCAGGCTGGTCGCGCAGGGCTTCGACGTGAAGGTCACGCGCTCGGCCGATCAGGCGCTGAAGTTCGCCGAGACGGGCAACGTCCGCCACGTGCTGTCCGAGGTCGAGCTCCAGCCGTTCGACGGCTTCGATCTATTGGCGCGGCTGCGTCGGGCGGAAGCCACCAAGAACGTGCCCTTCCTGTTCGTCGCCAAGAACTCCGACGCCGCGGCGGTCGATCGCGCGTTCAGCCTGGGCGCCCAGGACTACGTGGTGAAACCCACGACCGGCGACGTGCTGGCCGGAAAACTGCGGCGCCTCCAGGCCGCGCCGCGCAAGAACAGCTCGGACAGCGTGGCCGCCGGCGTGGCGGGTTCCCTCAAAGATCTCGCGCTCCCCGATCTGATGCAGATCCTCCATCACGGACGCAAGAGCGGCAAGGTCAGCGTGAAGTCGTCGGGGCGCGAAGGTCAGCTCCACTTTCACGAGGGACGCATGGTGCACGCCACGCTCGACCAACTGGCGGGGGAGGAGGCCGTGTACGAGATGCTCACGTTCTCCGAAGGCAGCTTCGCGCTCGACCCGGCGTTCATGCCGACGGAAAGTACGATCAGGGCCAGCCCCGAGATGGTGATCCTCGAGGGGCTGCGACGCCTGGACGAAAAGAACCGCGACGCCTGAGCGGGCTTCGCCCGCGCGCGCGGTCTCAGCGGGCTTGCTGCGCGATCCGGGAGACTGCCAGCAAGATGCCGGCGACGACCAGCGGGCCTGCCACCCACAGCGGTCGCACCGGTCCGACGGCGAAGAGCTCACCGGAGTACTGCGAGTAGGCGAAATCCGCAGCCATGATCAGAATGCCGACGCCCACCAGTTGCACCGGACCACGCAAGCGCTCCTTGAGCCGCTCGGTGCTCGCGCCCGGCATGGGATCGTTCGCGCCATAACGCGCGGGCCCGGAGCGGATCGGTGCAGAGCGAGGCGACAGGCCAATGCCGTCCATGGGCCCGCCCAGCCCCAACGACTGCGGCGCCGCGGCCATGCGATCGGGGGGACCGATCTCGTCCGGGTCCTCGAGGTACCCACCACCGAAGCCCGCGGACGAGACCGCGCCGCCGGAACTGTCACGCGCGAGAGTGATCTTTGCCGGCGCGCTGGGCGCCGCGGCACGCGCGGCGGGTGCCTGCCTCGGCGCCCGGATCCCGAGCTCCAGATCGGGGACCTCCGCCTTCCGCGCCGGCTCGGCAGCGAGCCCGGGGTCGAGCACGCCCACGCCTGCGGGCCGCGTCATCGCCATTGGATCGGGCCTCACCGAAACGAGCAGCGGCTGCGCGCCAAACGGTCCTGGAGCCGGGGGCACGATGGACGCGGCGCCCTCCCGTACCCCAGCAGCGCGGTGCAAGTCGGTCCAAAACTCACCCACGTCCTGATAACGGTCCCGCGGGTCGACCGCGACCGCCTTGGCAAACACCCGCTCCACCTCGTCCGGAACGTCGACCCCCTCGGCCCGCGGCGTCGGGCGCCTCCCGGGATCGATGGTAGACCCGAGCAACGCGGCCTGATCTCCCTCGAACGAAAATCTGCCCGTCAACGCGTTGAGCACCGTCAGCGCCAACCCGAAGACATCGGTCCACGGGCCCGTCTGACCAAAGCGCTTCGGCAGCCACTGCTCTGGCGTGCCGAACGCAGGGGTGAACGCGACGATGCCGTCCCCCTGAGTCGACTGATGGCCGACCATCTGTGTGGCGACGCTCTTCACTTTGCCGATCCCGAAGTCGAGGATCTTGGCGGACCGCTCGCCGTGCAATTCCGAGATGAAGACGTTCTCGGGTTTCATGTCCCGGTGCAGGATGCAGACCTCGCCGTTCTCTCCCGGAAAGTGGTGAGCGCGGTCGAGTGCGCGCGCAACGGGCGTGAGCAGGCGTAATACTTCCTTGAGGCTCAGCGGCGGTTCGAAGCGGCGATTGCGGTCTTCGATGAGGCCGTCGAGCGTTCGGCCGTCCAGCCACTCGAGCGCAATGAACGGCACGAAGCGATCCGTACCTTCCAGCGTGCCGACGTGCAGTGGGCGCACGACCGCCGGAGTGGAGCTCGACAAGCGAAACAACAGCTCCCCTTCCTCGCGAAAGCGCTCCAGGAATTCCTGGTAGTGCTGCGTCCCGAGAGAGTCCGGAACCTTGAGGCATTTCAGCGCGACCTGCGCACGGAACGCGCTGTGGTACGCCCGGTACACCACCGCGAAGCCACCTTCGGCGACGACCTCTTCCACCTGGTACGCGCCTGCTTGCGTCGTACCGACGATGCCGAAGACGTCATCCGCGCCCATATCCGGATGAAGATAGTCAACTCGCCAGAGAGAAACCAGCAAGCTAGGGTCAGGGGCATGGCAAGCCCGCGCAAAGACGGCGCGGTTTCCGCCGCAAAGTCCGGGGCCGCCTGGGAGAACAGGTGCAAGTCCGGGTCGGCGGAAATGTTTCTGTGTGCCCGTCGAGCAGGCGCGACCACCCTCGCGGGCCCCGGCGGGTTGGCCTAACATCGCCGCATGTTCGAGCTACCGCCAGGCCGCATCAGGGGTCGTGCACTTCGCGCGTTGGTGAAGTTGGTCCGCAACACACCGGCGAAGCTGGCGACCGCACAGGTGCTGCGCGGGCAGCTGGGGATCAACGCGCTGCGCACGCTGGGCGCCGAGGCCCGCGGCGATCAGCCCTTCAGCGGGGCGCCGGTCATCGCACGCTGTGACCACCGCCGGCCTTCCGCGGGACTCGGCGTACCGACCGTCGGCGACTGGCCCCGCACCATCGACGGCTACGTTCGCGCCTTCGGGTCCGGCCGCACGAACCCCGAGGAGCTGACGCGCCGCGCGCTGGCTGCCGCGACCCGCCTCGCCAAGCTAACCCCGAGCCTCGGGCCGCTGCTCGATCGCAACGACGAACGAGCGCTGGAGAGCGCCCGGCGGAGCGCCGAGCTGCTCGGGCAAGGCAAGCCGCGCAGCCGGCTCGAAGGCATCCCCATCGCGATCAAGGAAGAGGTGAACGTCTTCGGCCTGCCAACCCGGGTCGGTACGGGTTTTTTGCCGCGCAATCCGGCGACCGAGGACTCCGTGCCGGTGCGTCGCCTGCGCGAAGCTGGAGCAGTGATCCTCGGCACGACGCCCATGACCGAGTACGGCATGTCGCCGCTCGGCGGGAACGTACATCGCGTGATGCCGCGTAACGCCCATCAGAGCGGGCGTTTGCCCGGAGGCAGCTCCAGCGGCTCCGGCGTTGCTGTGGCGACGGGTGTGGTGCCCGTGGCGCTCGGGGCCGACGGCGGCGGGTCGATTCGCATCCCGGCCGCGTACAACGGCGTCTTCGGCATCAAGCCGACCTTTGGGCGCGTGCCCGTGGTCGGTCACGGCGTGGCGGGCGGCTCCAGCGTCGTCCACCTCGGGCCCATCGGCGCCTCGACCCACGACCTGGCAGTGTTTCTCGAGAACGCGAGCGGTGCCGACGATCGAGATCCATCTTCGGTGGGTCAACCCCCGCTCGATCGCGGCGAGTTGTTGGACGCCATCGGCCGCGGAGTGCGGGGCCTGCGCATCGGCGTCGACGACGACGAATGGGCAAGCGCGAGCCCGGAGGTGCAAGCCCAATGCCGCGAGGCCCTGTCCGCGCTCGAACGCGAAGGCGCCACGCTGGTACCGATCGGGATTCGGCTGGCCAAACACGCGGCTCCAATTGGATACCTGAGCATCGGGCTCGAGTTCTTCACCAACCTGGCCGACGTCCGCCGAGAGCACATGGACGAGCTCGGGCTGGATCTGCAGCTGCTGCTCTCGAACCTGGAGACCTTTCAAGCCGACGACTACCTGGACGGGCAGCGACTGCGAACCGAGCTTCGGCGGGAGGTGGCCGCGATCCTCGCCAACGTCGACGTCATGATGCTCCCCACCACGGCGACGACCGCGCCCGTGATCGAAGACCGAGACCTGCAAGACGGCTTCGTCGACCCGGCGGCACTCGACGCGGCCTGCCGCTTTGCTTTCCTCGGCAACCTCACCGGTTGCCCCGCCGGCACGGCGCCAGTCGGCATGGACTCGAACGGCCTGCCAATCGGGGTGCAGGTCATCGGTGACGCGTGGGACGAGGCAGCCGTGTTGCAGGTGCTCGCGCATCTCGAGCGCACCGGCGTCGCTCGGGTCCGACGTCCGGCCGCCGGCATCGATCTTCTGTCGAGCTGAGCGTCGTGGCGGACTTCAGATCTCGCCGCGCTTGGCCTTCTCGATCCACTTCTTGATCTCTTCTTCGATCAGCCCGATGGCCTTGCCCTTGAAAGGGCGCAGCATGAACGGCACCTCGAGATCCATCTGGATGTCCCGCTCGTTGACCTCGAGCGCACCGGCGAGTGAGATCCCCTTCACACGGAAGGTGATCTCGGCCTTCTTCTCGGTCAGCCAGCGCCCGTTCGGGTTGTACTGCGCGAAGCGCTCCTTGTAAGACACCAGGGCGGCTTCAGCGACCTTCTTGGCCGTGTCGAATCCCAAGCCGTGCGGCACGACGTGCTTCATGACCGGCACCACCTAACCCAGGCCGTCGAGCATTTCCAGTCAGTCGAGCAGTCCGAGGGACTCGCGCGCGCGCTTCTGCCGCGCTTCCCGGGCCTTGCCGGCCACGCCAAGCAGGGGCCGATCCCGGACGAAACGCGCACTTTCGGCCCCATCCACCTGCGCCCAGAGTGCGTCGGCGGACACGAGCGACGCGGCGGTCCTCTCCAAGAGCCCCCCGAGCGCGAGGTGCATCGACGGCGAAGTGGCGTCGGCTCGGGCGAGATCGCGGGCCGCGCACGCCAGCACCAGCAGGCGCTCGAGCTCGGCGGCGGGCCAGGCATATCGGCGGGCGACTCCCAGCAAGTAACCGAGCAGCGCCGCGTGCACGTGCAGATCCTCCAGTGTGCGAAACGGCTTGAGGTACCGGGCGTAACCGTCGCCGGGCAGGACGTCGTCCGCTCCGACCTGCACCTTCTCGAATCGCAAGCTCGCGTGAGGGATCTCCGGCACGAATGCCGTCTCCGGCATCGACTCGAGCAGCACACCGGGCGCATGCAGCGAGACCCGCACCAGCACGAGGTCGGGGCGTCCGTCGCGCTCTCCACGCTTTGCAACACACAGCGCCTGCTCTGCCAGCGACCCGAGGGTGGCCCAGCGTTTGTGTCCGTCGAGCACAAAGCCCGTTGAAGCGGCCGTGAGCCGCGTCTCGATCGCTCGCGGATGGTTGCCCCCGGCCTCGGTCGCGCACAGGCACGTGGGAGTCTCACCGAGCTCCGGGACCAACCCCCGGAGCGCCGCCGCATAACCACCGGCAAAGGCGAACCCCAGGCGATCCGCCGCTGCGCCGAGCAAGAGCGCACGGTCGATGGCGACGGCTTCCCGCGTGAGGGGCCCGGTCGCGCGCCAGAAGCTCGGCAGGTCGTCGACGACCACCCGTTCGGTGCCGAGCAGTCTGGCCAAAAACTCCATCTATTCTGGCCTCGCGCTGGCCGCGAGCTCCGTCACGACGCCGAAGTGATCGCTGGGCCACAGCTCGCCGTCGGGGCTGGGTTCGCTCTGAGCGAAGGCCAGCCGCGTCGACAGCGGCTCGCCGCGGAACGTGCGGTCCGGGCCCCGCACGAAGATGTAGTCGATGCGACGCGGCGGTTCGTGCGCCAGAGCGGCGAAGCGGTTCTGGCGATCGAAAGTGTATCCAGGCCCGTCACCCGCGTGGACCCAGGCGTCGGCGAAGTACACACTCCGGCCCTCGATCGTGGCGTGTCCCGACAGATAGCGGATCTCGTCTGCCTCGGGGCCGGCGTTGAAGTCGCCCATCAGCACCGGCGGCAAGCGGCCGTCATCGACGGGGCAGAGCTCGAAGATCTTGTCGACGATGAAGCGCACCTGCGCGAGGCGAATGCTGCCGTGGTGAAGCTTCCAGTTCAGGTGGGTGACGAACACCGGCAAGAGCCCGTGGGGCGTCTCGACCAGAGAGTAGAGCAGCACGCGGGCCTCGTGCGCGTCGCGCTCGGGCAGCGGAAAATGAGCTTGTTCGCGCAGCGGGTGACGACTGAGGAGGGCATTGCCGAACAGCAGCCCGCCGCCGTAGCTCATGGCCGGGGCGAACGCGATCTCGTAACCCAGGCCCAGAGCCAGCTCCGCCGCCTGGTCCGCCTGCGGTCCGACCGCGCCTGCGTCGTCACCCGCCAGACGGAGCACCTCCTGCAAGCCGAGCACGTCGGGTGAGAGCGCGGCGAGGTCGCGGCGGATCAGCTCGCGGCGCAGCGGCCAGGGGCCGGACTTGTTCCAGATGTTGAGGGTGGCGATGCGAAGGCGCTCGGTCATGTTCGTCCTCTCGTGGATGCGCCCAGGGTACCGAGGCGAAACAAACCAGCGCCCCGTCGGGAAATCAGCTGCACCAGCCTACCCCGCCCAGGTCCTCTCGCCCGAGCACGAAAAATTCTTGGAACTGTCGCCGACCGGCGGCTGTCCTTCCCTTCAATCCGCCGCTTCTCGCGGCGTCACGGGCTCACGGAGCCCTTTTCAAGGAGCAGGCGATGAGCCGTCGTGCGTTATCGATCTTGTCGGGTCTGGGTGTATTCGGAGCCCTGTCGTTTCCAGCCGGCCAGGGCGCCGGCGTTCCCGGGTTGTCCATCAACACGGCGAGTGCCCAGGAGAGCGGGCCGCCGCGACCCGAAAGCTGCATGTCGTTCAGCAAGGGGAACCTGGACAAGGGCATCAGCTTCGATATCGAGAGCCACTGCGAGATGAAGCTCGCGTGCAAGGTGAGCTGGGTCGTCCAGTGCGCGGACAACGACGGCAAGGTCGAGTCGCGCACCACGAAGCGAGAACAATTCGGTCTCGAGAACGGTGAGAGCCGCGGGGTCCCGATGTCCGCCGAGACGTGCAAACAAAGCTGGAAGGTCGAGAATGTCAGCTGGGGCTGCGACCCCGTGAAGAAGTGAGGCCGACGAAGGGTGCCGTTTTCAGCTCGGTGCGCTAGTGTGCCGAGTCCGCAAATCGGGCAAGATGTGACCTCAGCACACTAGCGAATTCGCGGAGCGAATTCCGCGGGGTGAATCGCGCGAAGCGCGAGAGGGGCGCGCGGCGCCCTTTCGAGGAAGATAGTGTCTGCGCTGCGATAGCAGCGCCGCGCGGAGCGCGGTCCGCAATTCGGTTGCGAATTGCGGATTCACGACACTAGCCTCTCGGGGCCAGTGAATCGCCGCCATGGCATAGGCGCGCTCGTCGCAGCCGCAGTCCTCGAAGCCGCGCTAGCCTCTGCCGAACCGGGCAACGTGCGCTGGCAGACCCGCGCGGAGGTCGCGGGTTATTCCGACTCCGACCACGTCGCGGTCTTGACGCCGTCGCTCGCGGCAGGCGCCAAGGCCTCGAGTCTCGCGCTGGCGGTCGAGGGCAGCTACCTCGTCGACATCGTGTCGGCCGCGTCCGTGGACATCGTGTCGGCCGCGAGCCCGCGCTGGAACGAGGTGCGCCACGCCGGCACACTGGTCGCCTCCTACGACCCGGGCCCGTTCGGGCTGTCCCTCTCCGGCGGCACGAGTGTCGAGCCGGACTACGTCTCGCTGGCCGGCGGAATTTCGGGCCGCTACGCCTTCGCTCGGAAGAACGTCACACTCTCGGCCGGCTACACCTACGAACACGACGTCGCTGGGCGGACCACCACACCCTTCTCCGTGTACGCGCTTCGGCTCGATCGCCACCAGCTGTCGGCGGGCCTGGAGATCGTGCTCGGTCGAGCCACCACTCTGAACCCGACGGTGGATCTCTCGTTCGACTCCGGGCGCCAGGAGAAACCCTATCGCTGGCTGCCGCTGTTCGACGAAAGCGTCGTGGATCAGGTTCCGGCGGGCGCCTCCGTCGAGCGTGTGAATCAGCTGAGGCTGCCTGGCCGCGTCGCCGAACACCTGCCGGATACTCGTCAACGCTACGCCGCGAGCGCACGCCTTGCCCATCGCTTCAGCGCCTCGACGCTGATCCTCTGGGACCGCGTCTACCTCGACAGCTGGGGGCTCGGCGCCACGACGGCGGATCTGCGCTGGACCTTCGACCTTTCCCGGCGGCTGTCGGTGTGGCCGCACCTGCGGTTCCACGGCCAAGACGGCGTGTCGTTCTGGCGCCACGCCTACGTGGGTCGGATCTCCGCGGCGCAGGTCACGGTGCCCGATCTCCGGACCGGAGATCGCGAGCTCGGCCCGCTCTGGACCCTGACGGCAGGCCCCGGTGCAAAGCTCGACGTCGGCGGCACGGACCCCGAGCGCGCGAGCGTCAGCCTGGAGTTCGACGGCAGCTACACGGATTTTCGGGACACGCTCTACATCGAACATCGCTGGAGCGCGCTGGTCGTGGCAGGCTTTTCTTTGAGGTTTCAGTGAACCGCCTGCTCACCCTCGCCGCCCTCTGCCTCTACCTCTCGGCTTGCGAGGACCCCGTGTTGAAGGCGAGAGCCGAGTCCCTGGGGCCCGATCTGGGGCCCTACGAAGAGGGGCCATTTCATCGGGCTGGTGCGCCGTGCACCTGGTGTCACACCAAGGGCGGGGACGGTGAGTCGAAATTCGATCTCGCCGGCACCGTCTATGACCGCGCCGGCTCGGACCGCGCGCTGTCCGGCGTGCAAGTGCGACTGTTCGACAAACACGGCAAGACGCAGGCGCTCTACAGCAACGAGGCCGGTAACTTCTTCCTCAGCGAAGGCGATCTGCAGCTCGATTTTCCCCTGTGGGTGAAGCTCGAGTTTCAGGGCGAGACCACCGCCATGCAGACGCCGATCTTCCGGGAGCGATCGTGCGCGGCCTGTCACATGGATCCAGCGAGCCCCGAGCGCGCGGGACGCGTCTTTCTCTGGGAGGACCAGTGAGACGCGCGCTTCTTCTGGGTCTGGTGGTCGCGTGCTCGGCCTCGAACGACGCCAAGACCTTCGACGCCCCGAGCCCGGAAGAGTTCATGCGCGTCAGCAGCATGCTCGGCGCGCGCTGTGGTTCCCTCGACTGCCACGGGCAGATGGCGCGGAATTTTCGCCTGTACGACAAGTTCGGCCTGCGCCTCTCGCCCGAAGATTTCCCCGGCGGTCGCCAGGACCAGCAGGAAGAGCACGACGCGAACTACCTGTCGGTGCTCGCCCTCGAACCGGAGATCCTGAGCGAGGTGAGCCACGACGGGGGGAAGAATCCCGAGCGGCTGAGCCTCGTGCGCAAAGCCCGGGAGCTCGAGAGCCACAAAGGTGGGAACGCCCTCGACGATCTCGGGTCCCCGACCGGAGAGTCGAACGCGAGGCACTGTTTGTACTCCTGGCTCGAAGGGAAAGTGGACGCGAAGGCGTGTTTCGCCGCCTCTACCTTCGCAAAGCCACCGGGCTTCGCGGGCACGGGCACCGGTGGCACGGGCGGTACTGGCGGCGGGCCAAGCGGCGGCAGCGGCGGCACACAGAGCGGCGGTGGGGGCACACTCGGCGGTGGCGGTGGCGCACTCGGCGGCAGCGGCGGCACACTCGGTGGCGGGGGCGGATTCGGCGGCAACACCGGCGGCAGCACCACGAACGGGGGAACGGGAGGAAGCTCGGGCACGGGCGGCGGAGGTGGGTGCGGCGCGAGCGGTCCAGCGTGCCCAGTCGACTTCTGGCCGGGGGACTACGACCCGACTTGCAAAGCACCCAAGCCTCCTCCGGCGGGGCACCTGTCGCTGTCGAAGGTCGAGTGCCAGACCTGCCACGGTGCCACCGGCACCGCGACCCAGTTCTATTTTGCCGGCGTGGTCTGGCACTGGGGCGGCAAACAGGGTGCCGCCAACATCGAGGTCGGCCTCCGCGACGGCAACACGTTCATCTACACCTGCACGGACGCGAACGGTTTCTTCTCCGTGCCCTTGGCGACGACTCCGCCGATCAACTGGCTCAGCGTGGAGTCGCGCATCCGGGCCGAGCTCGGTGAGAAGATCATGCCCAGCGACAAGGAGCACAAACCCACCTGTAACGACTCGAAATGCCACGCCGACCCCCTGCACCAGATCTGGGCCCCCTGAATCCTTCGCCCCGGGCCGCCCGACCCGATAGGATCACCCACCAGAACGGAGCAAGAACCCCGTGCAAGACCTGAAGCTTTCCCAATGGGCTGCCTGGCTCGTGCTGTCGCTTGCGGCATCGGCGTGCGGGTCGAGCGCCACCGACGAGGGATTGAACGGTGGGGCCGGCGGTAAATCGAGCGGCGGTGCTGCGGGTCAAGGCAGCGGCGGCACGGCCAGCGGCGGCGCGGCCGGCAGCGCGAGCGGCGGCACGAACGCCGGCGGAGCCGCGGGCAGCGGAGCTGCGACCAGCGGTGGCGGCGGCAGCGCGGCGGGCGGGACGGGGGGCACCGGCAGCGGCGGCGCCGGCAGCGGGGGTTGCGGCGGCGGCAACGGCGGAACCTGCGGCAACGACGGCACCGCCTGGCCAGCGAATGCTCAGGGATTCGAGTGCCAGTTGATCGACCTCCTCAACCAAAAACGCGCGGCCGGAGCCACGTGTGGCACGACGGCGGCCCCGCCCGTCGCAGCGTTGCCGCGCAATCAGATCTTGACCAACAACGCCCGCGCTCACAGCGAGAGCATGGCAACCAACAAATACGTCGACCTCATGGAGCCGGGCGGCGTGGGTCCCGGCGACTGGGCCCAGAAGGGCTACTGCGGAACATACGTCGCCGCGGAGGTTGGCGGAGGCCAATCCAATCCGAGTTTGTTCCTGGCCACGCTGATGAACGTCGAGACCGAGTGCAAGAAGCTGATGAGTGAGTATGGCAAGGGTGTCGGTGTGGGATACGTCACCGACTCGACGGGCATCTCCGTTCACATGTGGACGCTGATCATCGGCTCCGCACCCTGAGGCTCCGTCGCCTAGATTCGATCGCATCCCATGCTGGCATTCGAACCCTACGCCCGACTCTTGCACTTCCTGCACCTGCTCGCGGCAGTCGTCAGCGTCGCGTCGTGTGTGCACCTGCTCGTGCGCATGGCCAAAGGGCGCCCGGATCCGCGCGTGCGCCGTCACGGCCTGGTGCTCGGCGTCGCGTACTCTGCCGCCTGGCTGCTCGGGGCGACGATCTATCCGACGTTCCGCGTGCGCGTTCGCGCCGACTTTCTCGACGCGGCGCACCCTTGGGCCACCGGCCTGTTCGAAATCAAGGAACACGCGGCCACGCTGGCGCTGCTTCCCGTGCTGACCATCGTCTTGCTGACCCGCAGCACGGAGTCAGGTACGGGTGCCGGGGGCGGCCATCGACGCCTCGTGCTCGGTCTGGCGTCGGTGGTGTTGGGCGTCCTCGTCTACAACGCCAGCGTCGGTTGGTACCTTGGCACACTGAGGAGCGTCTGAACGTGACCCGACAAGACCGTGTCGCGCTCGCCTGCTCGTCGTCGATCCTTGTCGCCTGCGCCATCCACGCATTTGCGCCGGCGGGCCCCATCTATTATCCGCTGGAGCACGCTTGGCGCTCGACGCCGTCGGGTGATGGCATTGCCATGTACTGGTACGGGCGTTCGCTCTGGACGATCAGCGCGGGGGCGCTCACCCTCGGAATCGTTTGGCTGTTGCTGAGGCGATCCACGACCGGCACGCCAGTCCCCCTGCCGGCATGGGCCTCACGCGCGCTTGCCACCATCACCTTGGCCGTGCTGCTCGTTGCGCTTGGACACACGGCGTTCTCCGAGTCGGCGAATTGGATGAGGTGAGCCGAGTCGGACCCTCGAGCGCGTGAGTAGGCCGATGTGCGACATTGGCCCCCGAGCGCAGCTCCGCCAATCGCTCGCTGGAAGGGCCAGGACGGTCTACACTCCTCGAGGCTCGAAGCTGAGCCGGAGCGCGCAAGATGAAACACACAACTCTCTCTGTCCTTGGTGGTTCGGTTGTCGTTGCGTTGGTCGCCGCGGCCTGTGGCAGCGGGTCCGGCGGTGGTGGCACAGCGGGCTCGGGCACGGGCGCGGTCTCCGGCACGGGCGCGACCTCCGGCTCCGGTGGCGGCGGAACGTCCGCGACGGGCGGCACGAGCGGCGCAGGCGGAGCGAGCGGCGCAGGCGGCACCAGCACGGGGCCGTGCACCGAAGGCGCTGCGCAGTGCGTGGGCAATACACCACAGACCTGTGAAAGCGGCGCCTGGAAGAGCGGCTCACCCTGTCCCTTTGCCTGCCTGGCCGGCACGTGCTCGGGCTCGTGCGCTCCGGGCGCAACGCAGTGCAGCGGCTTTACCCCGCAGACCTGCGACGCGAGCGGCAACTGGATCGACGGCACTGCGTGCCAGTTCGCCTGCGCGGCCGGCGCCTGCACCGGCGTGTGCACCCCCGGCGAGACGAAGTGCAAGCTGACCACACCGCAGACCTGCGACGCGAACGGCGCCTGGCAGAACGGCACGGCCTGTCCGTACGGTTGTGACAAGGGTGTGTGCAAGGACGCCTGTGTTGCCGGAGAGTTCAACTGCAACGGCAACGAGGTCCAGCAGTGCGACGTCGGTCCGCCGGCAAAGTGGGTGCCGAAGTCGCCGGCCTTGAACTGCAGCCCCACGGCGAACACCGCGTGTGACAAGGCCACCGGCACCTGCAAGGCCGTGCCGACGGTGGGCACCGCCACTTCGACTGGCACCTACTACCAGTACGCCACCTTCAACACGGCCGCCGGGTTCTTGGGCGGCTACGACGTCGACTCTTACGAGGACAAGATCTACGTCAACCGCAGCAGTTATCTGGACGTTTACCAGGTGACCCTGCTCGACACGGACGGCGACGGCAAGCTCGAGCCAGATCAACACCCCAGCAATCCCCTGGCCACGGGTCCCAAAGAGCAGCGCACGCTCAAGCTCCTCAAGTCCTACCTCAAGACGACGGATAACGTCCCGCTCGGCGGCGGGTCCGTCGCCGAGTTGTTCGCCCTTTCGGATCGCATCTATTCCCTCGGGCCGACCCACAACGGGGAGATCAGTGAGTACATCCTGGGCACCAAGGCCACGAAGCAGGTCGTCGCTCCAACGACCGGCCTGTACTTCTCGCAGCTGGGTTTCGGCGACGCCGACGGCCTCTGGTACGCGTCGAACGAGGGCAACCGGCGGGTCTACTCGTACCACGCGGCGACGAAACAGTGGGTCGCCGAGTTCAACTACCCGAACCTCGTCGGCGGCCACATGGATGGTCTGGAAGTCATCGTCTCGCCCAAGACCGGTGAGCAGTACGTCTTTGTCTCCGACATGACGTCCGACTTCCTCGGCCAGTACCGCAAGGACCCGACCGGTTGGACTCAGGTCAACCTGTTCGTCTACACCGACACCACCTCCCAGGTGCTCGAGGGCATGGGCTTCGGGGCGCTCAACCACTTCTGGGCTACCGGTGGCTCGATCTTGTACGAGATCGGCGGCGGTGATCTGGCGCAGTATCTCGAGTGATTGCGGTCGTGCGACGCGCGAAAGTCTTGGGCTCACACATGAAAAATTCGAAGCAGAGGTTGGGCTCGGTGTTCACCGCGACCCTGGGCATCCTGGCGTTCAGCGCGCTGCCCGCCGCGTGCGGAAGTGACAGCGGCGGCGGCAGTGCAGGCTCCGGCACCGGCGCCGTCAGCGGTGGGGGCGCGGGCGGTGGCGCGGCCGACTCCGGGGTCGGCGGCGGCTCGGGAGGGATCTCCTTCGGCGGCGGCGGAAGCGGTGGCGGCTTGAACCTCGACAGCGGCAGCGGCGGCTTCAGCGGGGACTCCGGCAGCTGCGCGGCCGAGAGCCAGACCGCGGATCTGGTGCCCCTCGACCTCTACATCATGCTCGATCGCTCCGGCTCGATGCTGACGAACGGCGGCTGGGGACCGGTGAAGACCGCGCTCGACGGCTTCGTCGCCGACACGGCATCGGCGGGCATCGGCGTCGGGCTTGCCTATTTCCCAGGCTCGCCCGAATGCATGGTGGGTACCTACTCGAACGCAGCGGTTCCGATCGCGGCTCTACCGGGGAACGCCCAGCCCATTTCGACGTCCCTCGCGGCCACCGCGCCGGGCGGACAGACGCCGACTTTGCCGGCGATGAAGGGCGCCGTGGACGCAATGAGCGCGTGGTTGCTACTGAACCCGACGCACACCGGAGTCATCGTGCTCGCTACCGATGGCATCCCCAACAACTGCGGCAGCACCGTCGACAATGTCGCGGCCGTCGCTCAGGCTGCGCTGAACGACAACCCGAAGATCCTCACCTTCGTGATCGGCGTCGGCACCGAGCTGACCAGCCTGGACAAGATCGCTCAGTCCGGCGGTACGAACAAGGCGTTCCTGGTCGACACGACCGGTAACGTCACGCAGCAGTTCATCGCGGCCCTGAACGCGATCCGCGGCGGCTCCATCGCCTGTGAGTATCTGATCCCGAAGCCCGAAGGCGGCACGATCGATCCCGGCAAGGTCAACGTCCAGTACACCCCCGGAAACGGCGGCGCGCCGGAGACGTTCCCCAAAGTCGACAACGAGGCCGCGTGCGGCAGCGCCGACGGTTGGTACTACGACAACCCGAGCTCTCCGACCAAGGTCATCTTGTGCAAGGCAGCCTGTGACAAGGCCAAACAAGACTCCAAGGCCACGGTCAGCGTCGCGTTCGGTTGCAAGACAGTCGTGAAGTGAGCCACGATTCCGGTTCCCAGGTCGGTTGCTGGGTGATCCGAACATGACTCGTGAGTTTCAGAGGCGGGCTGCACTCTCGTTGCTGCCGGTTTTGCTCTTCGGCTGTCGCTCGACGAGTGATGCGGGCACGAGCGCCGCACCCTCGGCTTCCGTGAGCGAATCCGCACCCGCGCCGTCGGCCAGCGCTTCCGTACCTCCGACGACACCGCCGCCGCTCGAAAACGCCAACTCCGGTCTGCTTCCTCTCTCCCCTCTTCCAGAGCCACCCCAGCTTTGTGTCGGCGACCGCTGGTGCTGGCAGAGCCCGTTCCCCCAGGGGAACAACCTCAACGCGGTCTGGGGCATGGGGGAGCGCATGTGGGCGGTCGGCAAGGCCGGCACGATCTTGAGCTACACGCCGGACGGCTGGACCGTCGAGGAGAGCGGCACGAAGCAGTCGTTGGGCGCCATCTCGGGCACTGGCCCGGAGGACATCTGGGCGGTCGGGGACGGGGTCGTCGTGCATCGCGACGCAAAGGGCTGGGGTCCGGTCGAATCCGGCGCCGACTTCGGCCTGAACGGCGTCTGGGCGCTGGGCGCGAACGACGTCTACGCGGTGGGTGAGCGCGGGCTCGCCTTGCACTTCGACGGCAAGGAATGGCAGCGGCAAGAGACCGGCACGTCGAGCGAGCTCAAAGGTATCTGGGGCACTGGCGACCGGGTGATCGCGGTCGGTCGCGACGGCTCGGTCGTGCAACACGACGCAAGCGGCTGGAAGGCGACGCCGATCCGCGACACCCCCTACCTTCGCGCCGTCTGGGGCACGACGCGCGACAACGTGTACGCCGTCGGCAGCCCAGGGAGCCCGCTCTACCGCTACGACGGCGAGACGTGGTCTGCCATGGCCTCGGGCTCACTCGAGAGTCGGCGGGCGCTGTGGGGCATGAATGCCAAAGCCATCTTCGCCGTCGGCGACTCGGGTGAGCTGTCGTCATTCGACGGCAATCGTTGGGCTGGAGAAGGACGACTCCCGGTGGGTGAGGCTGCGGGCCTGTGGTACTCCCCGAGCGGCGAGGTCGTGGTCGTCGGTCCTGGCGGGCGGACGTTTCATCGTCGGGAAGGCGCGTGGCGGAGTTATCCGAGCCCAACCTACGCTCGCCTGCTGGGGCTGTGGGGCGCGAGCGCCACGGACGTCTGGGCCGTCGGCGAGCGCGGAACCGTGCTGCACTACGACGGCAAGAGCTGGACGCCGGTGGCCTCCGGTACCCCAGAGTACCTGTCGGCCATCGCCGGTCGCGGCCCGAGTGACGTCTTCGCCGTCGGCTCGAAGGGCACCATCGTGCATTTCGACGGCAAGGCCTGGCAGCACCAAGCGACCGGCGTCGAGCAGGTGCTGTCCTCCATCCACTGCTTTCCGGGCAGCGCCATCGCAGTCGGGCGAGGTGGAACCGTCTTGCGTCACGACGGCTCGACCTGGAAGCGCGAGGCGAGCGGCACCGACCGCTGGCTACAAGGCGTGTGGGCGGCGAGCCCCGAACAAATTTTTGCCGTCGGCGAGAACGGGACGGTCCTGTTCTTCGACGGCAAGGTCTGGAAGAGCCAGGAGAGCGGGACGCAAATCTCGCTCAACGCCGTCTGGGGCAGCGGTCCGAAGAACGTCATTGCCGTGGGCAACGACGGCACGGCCATTCATTTCAACGGCAAGCGCTGGCGGCCGCTCACGCGTGGGCTCGAGGCACTGGTGAAGGGTCTCGTCATCTTGCAGCATGTGTGGGGCACCGGCCCCAGGGACGTCTGGGCCGTGGGGGCCAAGGGCATGATCCTGCACTACGACGGTCAGCGCTGGAGCACGTCGACGGACCAAGGCGGACTGGTATTGACGGCGCTCTGGGGCGTCGGAAAAGATGAGCTCTTCGCCGCGGGCTGGGACGGGGCGATCCTCCACCGTGGCCCCAAACCCGCCGGGAAACCCGCGCCCGCCGTCCAACCGGCGCCCGCCGCCAAGCCCTAGAACACCGATCAGCTTGCGCTGCTCGTGTTCTAGGACACTTACGTTGGGGCTGCGCCCCAAACCCCCGGCCTTCGGCCGTGCGCGCTCCGCGCGCGAGCGCCGAACACCTTGCAAGTCGCTGAAAACAAACGACGGTCACCTGTTCGGCGCTCTAGAACACCGATCAGCTTGCGCTGCTCGTGTTCTAGGACACTTACGTTGGGGCTGCGCCCCAAACCCCCGGCCTTCGGCCGTGCGCGCTCCGCGCGCGAGCGCCGAACACCTTGCAAGTCGCTGAAAACAAACGACGGTCAACCTGTTCGGTGCTCTAGCCAAACTTCGGCAAGACCTTCTCACCAAAGGTCCTGATCGACTCCATGATCAGCTCGTGGGGCACCGTGCCAAGCTGCATGATCAAGATCAGCTCGTCCACGCCGATCTCGATGAAGCGCTCGATGTACTCACACGCGAACGCCGGATCCCCACACAGCACGTTCATCTGATCGTCGGGGCTGTTGCGCACGGCCATCGCCGACGCCAGATCCGCTTCCCGCATGAACTCTCTCGGAATCGGCAGTCGCCCCAGCGGCCGATCCCCACCGGAGTAGTAACGAAACAGCGCCTCCGTGAAGAAGCGCGCCCCGCGAAAGCCGTACTGACAGGCCTTCTTGTCGTCCTCCAGGACCAACGTCGCCGGTGTGCAAGCAAAGTGATTCGTGACCGCGAGGCCCACCGGCTCGGCGTTGGCCACGGCCTTCCGGTACTCACTGACCTTCTCGGCCAGGTAGTCGTCGCTTCCCACCGCGAAGTTCAGCGCGCCGAGGCCGAGCCTGCCGACGTTGGCTGCGGAGTCGGGTTTGGTGCAGGCCGCGAACATCGGCGGGTGCGGGCGCTGCACGGGTTTTGGGACCACCTGGGTCGGTGGGACCTTGAAGAAACGCCCGTCGTGACTGAACACGTCTTCGCTCCACATGCGCGGGATCATCCGTACCGCCTCGAGCCACTGCTCGTGGAGGGTGCTCTTGTCGTTCTCGAACGCGTCCTGCTCGACCAGGGACGAGCTCTTGCCGGAGCCCCAGCTCAATCTGCCCTCACTCAAGATGTCCAGCGTCGCGATCCGCTCGGCGATGCGCAGCGGATGGTTGTACCGGAAGGGCAACAGGGTCACGCCGTGCCCGATGCGGATGCGGCGGGTCTTGGCGGCCACGAAGGACAAGAAGATCTCCGGCGCGCTCGAGTGGGAGTACTCGCGCAGGCCATGGTGCTCGACCGCCCAGATGGAGTGGTAACCGATGGCGTCCGCGAGCACTGCCTGCTCCAGACAGTCCCGAAACATCTGGGCCTCGGTCTGGGCCGTGGGATCTGAGATCTGCATCTCGTAGAAGAGCGAAAACTTCACGACGCTTGCTCCTTGTGGCCGAGGCCCGAGCTGAACCAGCGGCTAAATCCCCGCGCGACCGCGCCGTCGACGCCGGGTTTTTGCACCGCGTTTTTGAAATAGGTGATGAGCCCGGCAAACACCAAGCCCGCCTGCGGTTCTCCGATCACCCGCAAGCGACCCGCCATACGAGCGCTCGACACGTCGTCGTCGCCGACCAGAAGCGCGAGCAGCGTGTCCGGTGAGAGTGTCAGCGTAGCGTCGGGCGGGCGTGGCATGCCGGGACCGAGCCGCACCGTGCCGGCCTCGAGCTTCCAGCGAAAGTCTCCCCCGCGAGGCCCCGTGAGATCGAGGTGGATCTCGAGGTTCAGCCGCCGTGCCTCCTCGGGCAGATCCGCCGGCGCGCGCCGCCCCACCAGGTCGATCAGGCGAAAGTAGAGCGCGAGCCGACGGTCGAGCCGCCGCGGCGTGACGGCGTCGAAGTTCCGGAGCACCTCGGTGACGGTCTTGCAGCGGGGGTTCCACGACAGCTCGCGTTTGGCTTTTTCGCTGCTGGCAGGGAGGCGGACGTCCGCCGCCCTGAACCACGAGGGGTCGGTGTCGGCAAGACGCTCCATCACGGGGGAAAGCGCCGAGAACAAGGTCTTCGGCAGGCGAATCAGCCGAAATCCGGTGAGGCGCGCGAGCTCGTGCGCCGACAGCTGCTCGTCTGCCGCCAGATTGAACGCGCCGCGCGCTTCGCCCAGCAGTGCCGACATCGCCGCGTCGGCCACGTCCTCGTCCCACACGAGCGGCATGGGAGCGGCTGTGACCGCGACCAGCACCCGCGACGAGAGCGAGCGGGCGAGCTCGTGGTTGATCCGCCGGCCGACGAGGATCGCCGGCCGCAGCCTCACCAGTCGGATCTCCGGGTGCGCGGGCTCGAACTGGTCGAGGAACGCCTCGACCTCGAACTTGTCGTCGGCGTAGGGCAGCGCCGTCCAGCGTGTGCGCGGCGAGTCTTCCGAGAAAGGCTCACGGCGGTCCGGCTGATCGCCGTAGGCGGACATGCTCGAGCTGTAGACGATGGTCTTCACGCCTCTTGCTGCCGCGTGCTCGAACATGCGCCGACTGCCCTCGACGTTGACGGCCCGCATGCGCTCCCGCGGCATGCGCTTCGCGACGACGAACGCAAAGTGCAAGAGCGCGTCGGCACCTTCGAGGTGTCGGTCGAGCCCCGGGTCGGTCAAATCCGCAATCTTCCAGTCGAGCTTGGCACCGGCAACGGGCGGCGGGACCAGGTCGAGGGACACGATGCGCTTGATCTTCCGGTTGGCCAGCAACCGCGTCAGCACCAGCGCGCCCAGCTGTCCGGACCCTCCCGTTACGACGACCTTCAACTCCGCCTCCGGCCCATCGCGCGATTATTCTTCGACCGGGCCCTCGGTCAAGCGACGGCGCGAGAACGCGCGTGTCGGCCACTACTGAACGGTTGTCGAACTCGCGGCCGCACCGGAGCTCTGTCTAAATGACCGGTCGCGTTGTCTCGCGACCTGTTAGGATTGTGCCCCCCGCTCGGCTGCCTCCGGGCCCCCCCCCCCCCCCCCCCCCCCCCCCCCCCCCCCCCCCCCCCCCCCCCCCCCCCCCCCCCCCCCCCCCCCCCCCCCCCCCCCCCCCCCCCCCCCCCCCCCCCCCCCCCCCCCCCCCCCCCCCCCCCCCCCCCCCCCCCCCCCCCCCCCCCCCCCCCCCCCCCCCCCCCCCCCCCCCCCCCCCCCCCCCCCCCCCCCCCCCCCCCCCCCCCCCCCCCCGGCCGCCCCCCCCCCCCCCCCCCCGGTCCGCCCGGCGGCGAAGGTCGTCGCCACCAACCAAAGGGTGGGAATCATGTCTGACGCATCGATCATGGTCACGTGGGGTGGGGTATTTGCGGGTCGCGAGACCATGGGGCTCACGGTCTTCCAGAGCGCCATCGGCTTCTACTCGGAGCAGAAGGCCAAGGGGAACATCACGGAGTTCAAGGTCGGCATCGCCGAGGTCGGGGCCATCTCCAGCTCCGCCGGTTACATGCTGATCGAAGGCTCGGTCGACCAGCTGCGAAAGCTCGTGGACTCGGAGGACTACAAGCGCATCCTGACCAAGGCCGTGCACGTCGTCCCGATGAACGTGAGCCACAACGTGACGGGCAACACCGTAATGCAGAGCGTGGAGCGCCTCGTCTCCGTGCGAAACGAGCTCGGGATCAAGTGAGGAGCCCACGGTGGGCGCGGCCTCCATCGCGCCCACCGTGGACCCCTGTTACCGCGTGGCGGCGGCGCGACGGAAAAGGTTGTACTCTTGCGCCATGAGCGCGCGATCCTCGGCTGCCCTGTTTGTCACGGTCGCCCTCGGCGTCGGAGCGTGCGGCTCCGAGGACTCGGGTGATGCGCCGGCCACCGGCGGCACTTCGAGCACGGGTGGAGCTTCGAACACCGGCGGCATGGCGGGCAGCACCGCCACCGGTGGGGGCGCCGGCGTCGGCTCCGGCGGGACGAGCGGCTCCCCGGGCGGCGGCGGCACGGGCGGCGGCCTCACTTCGGACGACTGCATCAAGGACGTCACTGCCAAACCCGATCACGTCTTCGACTGCAGCGGGCTGAAGTGGAACGTGTCGGTCCCACCGGCCTGTGCGGCGGGTGGCTGCGGTCTGATCATGGACGTGCACGGCTTCTCGATGAGCGGGAAGATGGAGGACAACAACACGAAGCTCGCTGCTCTCGGCGCAAAGAACGGCTTCATCGTGGTCAGCCCCAACGCCGATCCCGCGCCTCCGCTCTCGGGCTGGGTCGCAGCCGAAGACGACCCGAAGGTCTTCGACTTCATGCAGCGCACCATCAAGGTGTTCCAGGTCGACAAAAAACGCGTGCACTTCACCGGCTTCTCGCAGGGCGGGGATATGACGTGGCGCTTCATCTGTGACCACTCGGACGTGATCGCGAGCGCGGCGCCGGCGGGTTTTGGTCACAGTGCACAGGAGAATTGTTACTCGAAGGGCAAGGCCCCGGCCCGCCCGATGCCGATGCTCTACATGCACGGCACGAAGGACGCGCTGGTCAATTTCTCGACCGCGGCGGCCGCGCGGGACAGCGTGATCAAGGTGCTCGGGTTGACCGACAAGTCGAGTGTCTCGGGCGACTCGATGCACACCTGGGATCGCCACACGAACGCCAAAGGCGACGTGTTCGAGATGCTCCAGCACGAGTACTCGGGGGCCACGCTGCTCGGCGGCCACTGCTACCCGGGCAGCACCGATCCGGGCGGCGAACCAGGCCAGGTCTTTTCGTTCAAGTGTGATCAGACCGCTGCCTTCAACTGGGGCGAGGCGGTGATGACGTTTTTCCTCGCCCACCCGCTGCCGTGAGCCGAGGCGGTCAAGTCGGCCTCGCTGGCGGAGGGTTTCGGCGCAGGCCGCCGCCGGAGTGCGGAGGTTCTCGGAGCACTTTCCCGCGCTGAATCCCGGCGCCGTGGGCGTGCTGGGCGCCCGCGCGAGGCGTTGGTATCGCGTCTCTCCGCGCGCTGAGGTACTCTTCGGGATTAGGGAGTGCTTTACATGGCCAACTTGCGCGCGCTGCTCTTCAGCTTTGCGGCACTGGGAATCACCTCGTACGCTCTGGTCTCGTGCGGAGGCGACGGCCACGCCGGAAACCTGCCGCAGGGCAGCGGCGGGGGCGGAACCGGAGGCACGGAGGCCGGCACCGGAGCCACCGGTGGCAACGGCGGCACCGGAGGAACCGGAGCCAAGGACGGCGGAGGAGGAACCGGAGGGACCGGAGCCAGCGGCGGCACTGGCGGTACGGCGGGCGATTCCGGTACCGACGGCGGCAGCGTGCCGGGCGCGCCCACGGTGAAGGTGATCTTCCCGACCGCTGCCACCGATCCGGGGACCGACGTGGTGGTGGTCGGAGCGCAGCTCGACGCCCTATGTACGGTCGAAAAGTCCACCCTCGCGGGTGCGCTGCCCGTGGACCCGACCACGATCAAGATCGCGGTCCTGGACGCATCGAAGACGGTCGTCGACGAGTTCCCGGGTACGGCCACCACGAATCTGAACGAGTTCAAGGCGTCGTTCGTCTTGACCCCGATCGCCTCGGGGAAGTTCTCGGTGCGCTGCACGGCGGGGGACACGTCGACGCCGGCCAAGACCGGTACGGACAGCATCTCGACTTTTGTCGACCACGGCCCGGACATCACCGTGACCACACCCGCCGACGGCTCGGCCTATCCGCTCACTGGCGCGGTCCCCTTCGTCTTCAAGGTGAGCCCCGCGCTGCTCGCGACGACCGACCCGGAGGCAGACGTCGACACGGTGAAGCTCACCGTCAACGGCGTCAACATCCCGCCGACGCCGGATGTCAGCGTGCCCAACGGCTACAAGAACCCCATCGACTTCAACGACAAGACGTTGTTCCCACAGGTGCCGTCGGGCTCGATTCCGGTGGTCATCGAGGGCACGAACAAGCGCACCCCGACCGCTGCCAAGCGGATCAAGAGCTACAACTTCACCCTCGACGGTCAGGGCCCGGTCATCACGATCAAGAGCCCCAAGAACCAGGACATCATCGGCGGCAAGGTCCCGCTCACGTTCTCCGTCGTCGACCTGGGCAGCGGGGTCGATCAGAAGACCATCAACGTCGAGCTGAACCAGCAGGCCAACCTGTATGCGGCGACCACTCAGTGGTCCAACACCGGTAACGACTATTCGTTCACCTTCGACAGCGCCAACGTCGCCGGCTCGAAGGTGCAGGTCACGGTCAACGTCACCGCCTCCGACAAGGCCGGCAACAAGTCGTCGGGTGCGTCGGTGCTCCTGTATTTGGACAACCAGCCGCCGATCGTCGACCTGGACCCGGGCAACGTGCGGCTCAAGAAGAAGTCGGGGACTAACTACCTCTGTTCCGAGTCCTTCGACCCGCTAGGATCCCTCGCCGCCAACGACGCCGACCCGTATCCAGCCACGGTCACGCCGTTCAAACACTTCCGAGCCTTGGTCTGGGACAAGACCAACACCATCGGGGGTCAGACCGTCTTCTACTACGCGGCCACTGACCCGACGTCGGTCTACCTCTACCTCCAGCCGGACGGTCCCACGGTACCGCTGCTGATCAACAACGATGCAGATCCGGAGTGCGACGCCCTGAACACCGTCGTCGGTAGCAAGGCCATTCCGAGCCTGCAGTTGAACGCAGTGAAGCCGGTCGGCTCTCCCTGGTACCAGACCGACAACCCCTCCACCGCGCCGGCCATTTCCGGCTGCAACCTGGCCGCCGAGACCCCGCCCTCGCACCTATGCACGAACAACGTGTCGGACCTGTCGGTGGTGGTCGAGCACGGCGGACTGACGGCCGAGCCCGTCGTGTATGGCATCGGGCAATTGACCGGACTCGAGTGCACCGGCACCGGCTGGGAGCTCTCGTCGCAGCTCGCGCAAGCAACCCAGAAAGAAGGCTGGTTCTGTCTGGCTGCGGTTGCCAAGGACAAGGTCGGCAATACCGCGATCTCGCGCCCGTTGCGCGTCTGCTACGACGATCCGAGCACCACGTTCAAGCCGGCTTGTGCGCTCTCGAGCACGACCCCGCCTTCTTGCACGGATGGCTGCACGCCGCCCGGCGGCTTCGCCCCCTACCTCTACCCACCCCCGCCATGAGCTCGACCTCCCCCAGTCCTGAAGGTTCGAAGCCAGTATGACTCGCTCGCCGCTCGAGTTCGGACTGCTCCTCGTCAGCTCGCTCGCGCTCGCGTGCGGAACTGGACCTGACGACGACGTGGGCTCGAGCTCCGGCGGTTCCACCAGCGGAGGAGGGAAAGGCGGCTCCACGAGCGGAGGTTCCGGAGGCATCAGCGCCGGTGGTTCCTGGGCCGGCGGGGCAGCGGGTGCGGCCGGCGTCGCCGGAGCAAGCGGAGCGTCCGGCGCGAGCGGAGCGTCCGGCGCAGGCGGGACCAGCGGCGCGGGCGGGACCAACGGCGCGGGAGGGACCAGCGGCGCAGGCGGGACCAGCGGCGCGGGCGGGACCAGCGGCGCGGGCGGCAGCGGCGGCACGAGCGCTGGCAATCCCGTCTGTCTCGGCACTCAGTCCGGGGCGTACTGCGGGAACGACATGATGAAGGGCGCCGATCCCAGTGTGCTCTACCAGTGCGCAGGTGCGAACAAACCGCCGACCAGCCAGACGGCGTGCCCCGACGGTTGCGTCGTAGAAAGTGCTGGCGTTGCCGATCACTGCAAGGTCACCACCAGCCCGAATGGCTATCGACTGCCCTGGAAACCCGGCGTGACGATGCAGCTCACGCAGGACTGCAACGACTCCTGCTGCAGCGATCACATCAACGACGACGGTTACGCCTGGGACTGGGCGAACGGTACGGGCTTCACCATCGTCGCGGCCCGCGGCGGCACCATCACCCACCTCAAGATCAACTCCACCACCGGCTGCGGCGCGAGCTCGTGCGCGAACAACGCCAACCTCATCGTCATCGATCACGGCGACGGGACGCAATCGACCTATCTGCACCTGCAGGGCATGAGCCTATCCGCTGGCATTTTCTGCGGCGCGAGCGTGCAGCGCGGGCAGGCCCTGGCCAAGTCCGGCACCACCGGCTGGTCCACCGGACTGCACCTGCACTTCCAGGTCTCGAAGGTCCACCCCGGCGCGGCCACCTGCGAGTGTGGAAGCGCGGGGACGGGCTGCGCGACGGGCTCGGTGCCGTGGGCGAGTTTCTGGTCCACGCCCGCCTACCCCACCGTTCCGATCCAGTTCGAAGAGTGGTCAGCCGCATCGACCTGCAAAGATCGACGCATCACGATGCCGGCCTCGCAAAACCAGTGACAGGAAGGATCCCCGCTCCGGGCCCGTACTCGGGGCATGCGAAGCGTGCTCGTTGTCGGGATGTGCCTGACCGTGGTCCTGTTCGGCTCTGAATCCGCTCATGCCCAGGAGGGGCGCATCGGAGGCGGCATCGCGCTCCCCGTCGAGCCGAGCGGCTTCACCGACCTGTACAACATCGGCTTTCACGGCGGCGTCGAGCTGGGCGGCCGGGTCGGAAAATCGAAGAAGACCACCATCGGCGGCGCGGTCTACCACCACCGATTTCCGCTGGATACCGAGGGTGTCCTGAACAAGTGGTACGGGCTCGGCGTCCCGAAGGGCACTCCATACAGCATCGACGGCGGCACCTACGTACTGACCGAGATCTTCGTGGCCATGCGCGCCCAGGTGGCGGACGGCGGCGTTCAGCCATTCTTCCTGGGTGGGGTCGGCCTCGGCGTCAGCGACATTACCCAGCTCCAGCTGCGCCTCGGCGACACTTCTCGGAACACCAACACCTCGGCGGAGACCGACCCCATGGTGACGCTGGGCTTCGGGGTCGACGTCCCGGTAGGCG
The DNA here is from genome assembly GCA_016706225.1 of Myxococcales bacterium. Classification (NCBI taxonomy): domain Bacteria; kingdom Pseudomonadati; phylum Myxococcota; class Myxococcia; order Myxococcales; species Myxococcales bacterium. The sequence goes on along the minus strand of JADJKB010000005.1, from coordinate 690,616 downwards.
CCATCAAGCTGTTCGGCCAAGCCCGCGTGTCGATGGTCTTCACTGAGGGCGACAACACGCTGCTACTTCCGATCACCGCGGGCGTCGCGTTCTGAAGGCCCGCTCGGGCCCGCCCCGTCACAGGCAAGTCGAGAAGCCTTCGAGCTGGCAGACGAAGTCGCGACACTCGAGGCCCGAGGCACAGCCACCGTCGCCAAACACGTCGAAGCCGCATGCCTCACCTTCCTCGGCGAGCAACTTGCAAGTCCCCGCACTTCCCACGTTCCCCGCGCAGTACTGGGTGAAGATGGCGCACAAGGCGCCCACTCCGAAACCGCATGCTGCCCCGACCGTCGCCGTCTTCGGCGGCGCGGGAGTGCACTTGCCGCTGGCACAATCGTAACCGAACAAACAGTCCGCGTCCCCCGAGCAATCGGCGCCTTCGCCCAGGGGCGCGGAACAGACTCCGTTCCGGCACGGCAGGTACGCCGTGCACAGCGTACTCTCGTCACAAGCCTCGTTCAGCGACCCGAGCTTCTTGCACTTGCCGAGGTAACAGATCCCTTCCGCGCAGTCCGGGCCGTCGCTCGGGTCGCAGTCGGCTCCGAGCACCGCGGTCTTCGGCGGCGTCGCCTCGCAGCGGTAGCAGTACGTGGTCGAGCTCAACGAACACCGTTTGCTGGCACACTGGTAGTCTTCCAGGCACGCGGCCCCGTTCTTCAACGTCCCCGGCAGATCCTGGCAAACCTCGGCCCCGATCACGGAGCCGAAGGCGCGAGTACAAGTACCGAGCGGCAGCGACTGCGCACACGACTCGACTCGCTCGACGGTTTTTGACCCGCCAGGTAGCGCAAAGCCGCGCACGCAGGAGCGAGTGACTTGTTTCTCACATTTCTCGGGTGAGCCATAGAAATTCGGAATGTTGAACGGGCTGCACTCCCCCTCACGGGCGCACAGGGTTGCGGCGTACGCCTCGCAGGCAGCCTGCTCTTCGGCAGTGACGGCTCGAGGTTCGATGGAACCCCCCGTTTCCTCGCCCCCGCTCGCCGAACTGTCACAGCCGAGTGGGCAGACGAGAATAGACGACACCACGAGCAGCACCGGGCCGCGGATTCCTTGCATGCCCAATCTACGTTCCGCCTTCCGCCCAAATTCCTGCGCAGACCCATCCCGCTCGCTGGCATCGGCGATTGCACCTGCCCTCGCGGAGCGCCGAGGCTAGTCTCCGTCTCGTGCTCTTGCGTCACCACTACGCCCACGTCAACGGCATCCGCCTCCACTATGTCGAGGCCGGCTCCGGGCCCACGGTGGTATTGCTGCACGGCTTTCCCGAGACCCACCGCTCGTTCGACCTGCAGCTACCCGAGCTGGTCGAACGAGGTTATCGCGTCATCGCCCCGGATCTCCGCGGCTACGGTGAGAGCTCCCGACCGCGGAGCGGTTACGAGCTCGAGAGCCTGGCTCGAGATGTAGTCGCCCTCTGCCGACACGTGAGCGCTGAGCCCGTGCGCCTGGTGGGTCACGACTGGGGCGGCGCCATCACCTGGCACATTGCGAGCCACCACCCCGAGGTCATCGAGCGCGCAGTGGTGCTCGGCTGCGTTCACCCGACGCTGCTGGAACGTGCGCTGCTCCGCGATCGGGCGCAGGTCCGGAAGAGCTGGTACATGTTCTTCTTCCAGCTCCCGGTCTTGCCCGAGCTGTGGCTGTCCCGTCGCGGAGCCGCTGCGCTCGCGAACCTCTTTCGCCAGACGCCGGGCGCCGAGCGAGCCCCCACCCACATCGTCGATGCGAGTCGCCACGCCGTAGGGCGCGTTCGATCCCTGGCCGGCCCCCTCGCCTACTACCGCACGGCCATCCGGCGTGGCGCCGTCGACCAGCTCGCACGCCGCCCCCGCCGCGCCGACCCCCGCATCACCCTACCGGTGACCCTGATCTGGGGCGAAGAAGATGCGTGCTTCGTGCGTCACCTCGCGGAAGAGCACGCCGCTCTTGCCACGGATTTGACGCTGCACGTGCTCGCCAAGACCGGGCACTTCGCTCACCAGGAAGAGCCCGAACGCGTGAACGCCCTGCTCACCCAGGCGCTCGCAGGCACCCGATCCGTTGCAGCTCACACACACGGGTGATAGTTCCTCGGGTCATGCGATCCACGTTCGTGCTCGGGGTGTTCGTCTTGGCAGCGCTGCTCGCGTGCAAATCCAAGTCGAGCGGGACGATCACGGTGAACGGTGCGCCGTTTGCCATCGACAGCTGCAAATCTGGGCAAGCCAACATGCCTCAGTTCGGCGGTGTCGATTTCCTCGACAGCGCCGGGCAACGTGTGCGGTTCTTGCAGCAGCCCACGGGCCAGGTCCAGGTCTTCTTCTTCCCCGCCGGCGCCAGCCGCACCGACATGCTGGGTGAAGGTTGCGGCACCATGACGATGGAGACGCAGAACAGCGAAGTGAACGGGGTCAAGAACATCAAGGGCACCGTCAGCGCGAACTGCACCGGGGGTGGGAACACGGTGGTGGCGACCGTCGCCTTCGAGAACTGCCACTGAGCCCCATGCCCCTCGACGAGCACTACGAGCTCTACCGGCAGACGTGCCTGCGATTTGCCAAGGAAAAGATCGCTCCGCACGTCGACGCCTGGGAAGAAGCAGAGCTCTTTCCGCGGGAGCTGTACCAGGAGGCCGCCAGCGCTGGAGTGCTCGGCGCGGCTTACCCCGAGGAATACGGCGGCGGCGGCGGCGACATGCTGCACGGGCTGATCGGCATCGAGGCCTTGCTCACCGGTGGTTCGAGCGGCGTCGTGGCCGGCCTCGGCAGCCTCGGTATCGCCTTACCGCCCATCTTCGTGCTGGGCTCCGAGGAACAGAAGCGCCGGTTCGTCCCGCCGGTCATGGCGGGCGACAAGATCGCTGCGCTTGCCATCACGGAGCCCGGGACGGGCAGCGATGTCGCCGGCATTGCCACACGCGCCGTGCGCGACGGCAGGGACTACCTGCTGAACGGCGCCAAGCTCTTCATCACCAGCGGAGTGCGCGCGGACTACGTGAGTGTGCTGGCGCGCACGGGGCCCGACAAACACGGCGGCCTCACCTTCTTCGTGGTCGAACGAGGCATGCCCGGCTTCAGCGTCTCGCGCGCCCTCAAAAAGACCGGCTGGCGCGCGTCGGACACCGCCGAGCTTGCCTTCGACAACGTGCGGGTGCCGGAAGAAAATCGCATCGGCGAGGAGGGCTCGGGGTTCGTGGCGCTGATGCGCAACTTCCAGCACGAGCGGCTCGCCCTCGCGTTCTACGGCCACGCGACCGCCGCCATCGTGCTCGACGACGCCATCGCCTACGCCAAGGAGCGCCAGGCCTTCGGTCGGGCCCTGGTCGGTTTTCAGGTCACGCGCCACAAGCTCGCCCGGATGGCGACCGAGGTCGAGGCGGCGCGCGTGCTGAACTACTCCCTCGCGCTGCGGGTGCGCGACGGCGAGTACCTGGTCAAAGAGGTCAGCATGGCAAAGAACTTCTCCGCCGACGTCGCCCAGCGCGTCTGTTACGAGGCCGTGCAGATCTTCGGTGGCATGGGATTCATGCGTGAGACCCGGGTCGAACGCCTGAGCCGGGATGCGCGCCTCTTGCCAATCGGCGGCGGCACGACCGAGGTCATGAACGAGATCATCGCCAAGGGCCTCGGGCTCTGAACCTTCGCGCGCGACGCTCGCCCGCCAAATGATAGGATGCGTCGCGTGGCCGAGCGCACGGTGACCGAACACGCCCAGTACGCGGTGGGCAGCGCCGGGAGCGCTCCCGTAATCGGCCTGGTGCTGGTCCCTGCACGCGCGGGCGACGGACTCACGCTGATCGACGTCTCGAGACCTCTCAGCGTCGGACGAGACGAGAGCTCGGACATCGTGCTCGACGACGCCGGCGCGTCCCGCGCCCACGCCCGCTTCGAGCAGCGCGGGGAGCAAGTCCTAGTGAGCGACCTCGGCAGCCGCAACGGGACCTGGGTCGACGCCGCGCCGGCCTCCACTTCCGGCACGCTCGCCCGCCCGCACTCGGTCATTCGCATCGGACGCAGTCTGTTCGTCGTGGCCGATCTCGCACCCTATGCCCGCCCGCGCCCCGGTGAGCTCGCCGGCCTCTACGGCGGCGCCTCCCTCGACGACGCGCGCGAGGCCGTGCTCACCATCGCGCCGACCAAGAGCGCCGTGCTGATCCTGGGTGAGACCGGGACCGGCAAAGAAGTGATCGCCCGCCTGGTGCACGAGGCCAGCGGGCGCGGCGGTCCCTTCGTGGCCTTGAACTGCGCAGCGGTCCCGTCGGAGCTCGTGGACGCGGAGCTCTTTGGTCACGCCCGGGGCGCGTTCTCGGGAGCTGCCAAGGACCGCACGGGGCTCTTCCGCACGGCTCACGGCGGCACGCTGTTCCTCGACGAGATCGGAGAAATGCCTGCTGCGGTCCAGGCCAAGCTGCTGCGCACCCTCGAGACCGGCGAGGTCCGCCCGGTGGGCGACGACCACTCACTGACGGTCGACACACGCGTGGTGGCAGCGACCAACCGCGAGGTCGATCAGCTGATCGAGTCTGGCTCGTTCCGGGGTGATCTCCTGCATCGCCTGGCTGGGCTGCGCATCCGCCTGCCCCCGCTGCGGGAGCGCCGAGAGGACGTACCGCTGCTCGCACAGGCGTTTGCGTTGGCGGTCGGGGCCGAGGTCTCGCCCGCCGCCTTTGAACGCCTGATGTTGCATCCGTGGCCGGGCAACGTGCGCGAGCTTCGCAACGTGATCGCCGCCGCGACGGAGGTTGCCCGACGCAAGGGGCGACCGGAGATCACCGAAGAGGACGTGACTCCGCTGCTGATCCTCGCAAACCCCAAGAGCACGCCGCCAAGCCGGGCCGAACAGACCAACCGCCGCGTCACCGACGCGCTCACCGAAGCCGCGGGTGACGTGGCGCAAGCGGCGGCGCTCCTGGGCATGGGTCGCTCCGCGCTCTACGAGACACTGAGGCGACTGGACATCGACCCTCGGGGGTTCCGCCGCAGGTGAGCAGAACCCGAGCTCGGGCGCAGGCGTCCGAGGTCCCATCTTCCGCTGAAATGTGGCAGCCTAGAGCGTGCCCGAGTTCCACCGCGGTGAGGCGACCTTCCTGCGCAACTGTGTGCAGGCTTTTTCACGCGAGTTCGAGACGACCGTCGTCGAGGCCCTGGGGCGGGAGCTCCGAGGAATTCAGCCGGCCAGCGTGCAAGAGCTCAGAGAGCAGCTGCAACTACTGCTGCGCCAGCTCGAGTCGAGGAGCAGCGCCCTACAGGTCCACGACGCCATGGACGGGCTGCTCAAGCGAGTGCTCCTCACCCAGCGGCGGCGCGTCGCGGAGTCGATGGAAGAGCCGCTGTCCAAGGCCGTGGACCCACAGATCGTGAGCGCACTTCACCGCGAGGTGCGACGCTTCGAGGACTTCCTGGCCGCGCCCTGGTGCGCTAGCACCAAAGCCCAGCGCATTCCTCACCTGACCGACTTCTTGTCCATTCGTTTCGCAGCGGAGGCCATGCCGGACGCGCCACCGCTCGCCCCACGGGAGTTCGACGAGAAGTTCCACGTGCTCGAGGCACCGCGCCTGTTCATCCCGGATCTTAAGCACTACCGCCACGAGTGTGGGCTGCGCGACGCAAACCTGATCGTTGCGTACGCCGACATCGACGATTTCAAGGCCGTGAACGCCAAGCTCACCGAGACGGTCGTCGACCTCAAGGTGCTGACACCGTTCCTGGGCCTGATCGAGGCCTGGGCGTTCGCGCGCGCCCACGCTTATCGCTTCGGCGGCGACGAGTACGTGCTCTTGGTGCCAAACGCCGACGTCGCCCTCGCCCGCATGCTGCTCGGAGAGCTCCGCGACCGGGCCAGCGCAGCGACCTTCAGCGGCACCGACGTGCGCTTGTCGTTGACCCTCGGCGCATGCCTGGTCGACCCGGACTGCCCGTTGACGGACCGCGAAATCCTGAGCCGTGCCAACGATGCCAAGGCGCGGGCCAAGGGGCTTCGCAAGGGCAGCGTCATGATGGTAGAGCCTCCGGAGTACCGGGCCGAGGCGGCGGAGCCGTTCTGAAGCGGCGCTGATCAACGTGAGCAAACGAGAGCGTGGCTGAGTCAGAAGTCTTCGAGTGGGTGAGCGCCGAGCTGGAGACTCGGACCTCGCTCTCTCGTCTCGAGGCCCGCGGCACCCTGCGTTTGCTGCTCAAGAGCGTGGGACTCGACCCGGGCAGCGTGAGCGCTCCCCAGATGACCGTGGTGCTCAGCCGGCTCTTGGCGCCGCAGCTGGTCAAGCGCAAAGTAGAGGCAGCTTCTGACCTTTGCCAAACGCTCACCGCGGAGCTCGGCGAGCGTAACCGCAGCCGCCCCGAGACGAACCAGGACACGGCCTACGAGATCTTCGCGCGGCTCGACTCGTCGACCACCGGGAGGCTCAAGCGATGAAGGTCCTCAGTCTGCTGGGGCTGGCCGTGTTCATGCTCACGTCGCTGGTCGTCGGCCTGCGGCTCCTGGTCTTGTGGTCGCGCACCCGCAAGCTGCCCGAGCTGCTCCTGGCGCTGGCGACGCTCTTCGTCGGCTTCTTGTGCTTTGCGGTCGGCACCGGCGCCAAGATCCTGATCCAGGGGACGCCGGAGCTCCGAGGCCTGCTCACGCTCATCGGCCTTGGCATCGAGTGCCTGGGCCACGGTGCGTTCGTGGCCTTTGCCTGGCGTGTGTTTCGTCCGAAGAGCCGAGGCACGCTCGGTTTCGCGATCTTGCTCGGTTCGCTCATCGGCTTGGGTTTCGCGGGTGAGCTCTATTCCGGGGAATACTTGCGCTACTCGGATTCGCAGCTGATCTCCGGCCCCTTCGTTCCGATTGGGCTCGCGACCCGGGGACTTGCGCCCGCATGGTTGGCCTTCGAGTGCCTGCGCTTCTACAGACAGCTGCGCCTGCGGCTCAGCATCGGACTGGCCGAACCGCTGGTAGTGAACCGGGTGTTGCTCTGGGGAATTGCGACCTGCGCGTCGGCGGTCGCCTACGGGACGAGCTTCGTCCACCGCGTGGTGTTCGGGACTGGACTCAGGGAGCACCTCTGGGCAATCAGCACCGTTTCACTGCTCGGCACGGTCTCCGCCGTCGCGCTGGCGCTGGCGTTCTTTCCGCCGCAGGCCTACCAACGCTGGGTCGAAGCCGATGGCGGCGACTCCAGCGCCTGAGTTCCGCCGGAGCAGACTGCGTCAGCCGAACACGCCGGGGCGACCATCGGGTCCGAGCGGATCGTAGACGCCCGTCCGCGCTGCCTGGTTCGCGCGCACGTGCGCGACCAGCTCCGCCAGCTCCGCCCGCGTGCGAGCCGCGTCGCGCCGAGGTACGGCCGCAAGCATCGCCATCAGCTCCATCGCGCTCTCGGCTCGGGAGGCTGGCGCGTCCGCCACGGCGCGGGCAAAGAACGCGTCCCACTCTCCGGGCAGGTCCAGGCGGATCCCCGTCGGGCTCGTGCTCTCGCCGACCAGTCTGCGCTGGCCCAGGAGCAGCTCCCACGAAATGGCCCCGGCAGAGTACAGATCACTCGTCAGTCCCGCGGCGCCCGTCGCACACTCGGGCGCCATGTAGTCGACATGGCCGGCGCTCTGCCGGTTGAACTCGCGCAGGCTGCGAGCTACCGCAAATCCTCCAATCTTCACCTCCCCCGCCGTGGACACCATCACCACGTCCGGGCAGAGATCACCGTGCACCACTGCCAGCGGCGCACCGTCCTCGCCCAGGGCGCCAGTGTGGGCGTGGGCGAGACCTGCCAACAGCTCGAGACCCAGATAAGCGACGATCTCGGGATTCAATCCTCGCCCTGTGGCGCGGGCCGAGCGGCTCAGCGCGTCGAGGGACACCCCTTCGACCCACTCGAGGACCAGGAAGAATGAGCCGCCCGTGCGCAAGAAGTCCTCGACCTGAACGATGTTCGGGTGGGCCAACCGCTGCGCAACGTCCGCGGCTTCGCGGAAACCTTGCATGATTTCGTCGTGCACTGCGACGTGGGGATGAAAACGCCGGATCGCGACCCGCCGCACGAAGCCACCTTCTGGACAATACTCGCCCTCGTACACCGAGCCGGTCGCGCCCGCCGCGATGTCACGGATCAGGCGGTACTTGCCGCCGAGCTCGCGCTCCCGGGCGGCGGTCTCGGCACCCATCACCACCGAGTGCAGACCCAGCACCAACAGCGTGGCGATGCCGCCCGAAATCACCAGGGTCACCGAACGCGCCATCTGGGTCGCGGGTTGGTTGATCAAGAACTCGCGGGCACTCGGCGGAACCCGCTCGAGCACGAAGGCCCAGTACAGCGTGGGATAGACGAGCGCGCCCGACACACCGAGGATGGTCGGCGCCCAGAGTCTCAAGCGCGCGACTTGCGCGACCAGACCGCTACAGAACAAGAACGGCGGCACCCACGAGGCGAGGGCGTAGTCGGCGCCCTTGCTCGCGCTGACCGCCAGCATGAAGACCCAGGGCACGAGGGCTTCGATGAAGGCGTTCAGGTGCGGCAAGAACGCCGGAGCCTCACCGCGGTCGGCCAGGTGTCCCGCGACCACGAACCAGATCAAGAACAAGGACGAACCCGTGGCGCAGGCGAAACCCAGCGGCCGCGAGATGAACGCGGCGTAGATCAGGCCCGCAACGATCCCGAGCAGGCTCACGATCTGCCAAACGCGGATCAGGACACGCTCGAGCCGATCGAGCCCGGCGGCGACGGCCGCAACGTAAGGGGTCTCGGCCATCAACGTCTCTTGGGACGCGCGCCCGGCGGAGTCGCGGTGCCGCTCGGCTCGACGCCGAGCTCGAAGGGGGTGATGACTCCGTCCGAGGGCAACGGCAGGGGCGCAGCCGCGTCAGCGTCGGCAGCGGGAGCGACAGCGAGATCTGCCGGAGTGAGCACCCGCTCGGGCGCGGCGGAGGGCGGGACCGCGGGCGCGACGACCGAGCGCGCCGGCGTGGGTGCCGAACCCGACACGAGCGGGCCGCTCGAGATCACGCGGGTTCCGCTCGGCTGGGTCTCCGCGACGACGTACCCCAGCGCGAGCGACACCGCGGGCATGACCGAAACGACGACCCACGCCCGCGACACGAGCGGCGCTGTCAGGAGCTTCGCCAGGACCGTATTCATCTTTGCAAATCGCCGCGGCCCAGTCCCGACGCCGGGCTCGCGCGTCGAGACAGGCGTGCCGCGGTGGGGTGCAGGCGGCTCGAGCTGCTCGGCGAGCGGAACGCTGGCGACGGTGGCAGTCGCCCTCGTGGGTGGCGGCGTGCCGAGCGATCGACGCTCGAACGGTTGTGCACCGAGATCCACGACCCGCCGGCGCAGGGCGCGAATCTTGGCGACCTTTTCCCGGCGTGCCTCCAGCTCGGGGCCGACGAGCCCGAGCAAGAAATCCTTCACCTCGCGTGCGTCGGCGCGCCCGACCCCCGCAGCGTCGCTCGCCGCGCGCAGTGCCTCGGCGAGCGCCTCGGCCGACGGCGGTCGCGAGCGCGGGTCCATCGAGAGCGCCCGCGCCAGAACCGCATCCAGCTCCCGCGGCACTTCGGGGCTCACGTGGCGCAGGCGCATCGGAGGTTCGCGTGCGATCCTCATCATCACGACGGGGTCGTTGGTGCCGTCGTGCAACCGTGTGCCGGACATCAGCTCCCAGGCAACGACCCCCGCCGCCCACACGTCCACGGTGCGATCGATGCCCTTGCCCTGAGCTTGCTCCGGCGACATGTAGGCGATTTTGCCCTTCACGAAGCCCGGCATGGTCTTGGTCAAGCGCGCACGGGCCTTGGCCACGCCAAAATCGGTGAGGCGTGCGGCGCCGTTGGTACCGACCAGGATGTTGTGAGGCGTGACGTCTCGGTGCACGAGGTGCAGGAGCGAGCCGTCATCACCCCGCAGGTCATGCGCCGCGTGCAATCCCGCCAGCACGTCATCCAGGATCTTCAGCGCGATGCCGAGCGGCATGCGTGTACCCTGATGTTTCAGCAGCTGCTGGACGGCGGCGAGCGAGTCGCCCTCCACGTAGTCCATGACGATGAACGCACTGCGGTCGGCGAGCCCGACATCGTGCACACTCACCACGTTCGGGTGGTGGATCTTCCCCGCCAGGCGCGCCTCGTCCACCAGCTGCGTGAAGAACTCCGGGCTGTCGCGCAGGTGACGATGGGTGAGCTTGATGGCAACGTCGCGCTCGAAGCCCACAGCCCCGGTGGAGCTCGCCAGGTACACGGTCGCCACCCCCCCACTGGCGATGGGGAGTAAAATTTCGTAGCGACCGAGGATCTCTGGGATCTGCTCCGGTACGCGGGGGTCCGAGCCCCAATCGAGCATGGGCAGGGAGGATACATCATGGCGTGACGGTTCCCGGCCTCGAGACCTCCGGCTTTCGCCGGGGATCCCCGCATCTGGTAGCCTGAACACATTCGTAGTACTGAGCGGTCGTCACGTTGCCGTCACATTGAGCCGGCACCTTCACCCGCGCGCCATGCAAACTGAGAGCTCGCTCTCCCTAGTACGCGCTGTCCGAGCGCCGAGGCACAGCATGAAGCTCGCCGCGATCGACATCGGAAGTAACTCGATTCACATGATCGTCGCGGGCACCCGCGACAACCACTCGTTCGAGATCCTCGATCGCGAGAAGGAGATGGTCTTTCTCGGCAAGAGTGTGTTCGACCACGGACGTCTCACGGACGAAGCCATCGCGAGTGGGCTCGGCGCCATCGCCAAGTTTCACAAGCTGGCGCTGCGCCACGGAGTGACCGACATCCGAGCCGTGGCGACCGCCGCAGTGCGCGAGGCGGACAACGGTGGCGAGTTCTTGTACTCGATCGCCGAACACACCGGCATCGTCCCGCAGGTGATCAGCGGAGCTGAGGAAGCGCGCTTCATCTACCTCTCCGTGCGCAACGCCATCGATCTGGCCAACCGCAGCGCGTTGATCATCGACATCGGCGGAGGCAGCGTCGAGACCATCGTCGGGGACGCCCGCTCGATGTGGCTGGGGCGCAGCCTGAAGCTCGGCGTGCAGCGCCTTCGCGCTCAGTTCGGCGGCGGCGCGGCCCTGGGCAAGCGTGAGAAGAAAGACCTCGACGACCACGTCCGTCAGCTCGCCGAGCAGGCGCTGACCGAGGCACGAGCAGCCCAGTTCGAGCTGGTGATCGGCACGAGTGGAACCATCTTGGCGCTCGGCCAGGCTGCCCACCGGCTGAAGGGCGGCGAGCCCTGGACGAATGGCACGGGGCAGATCGTGCGCCTCGACGACCTGAAAGATCTATCGGAGCGGCTCACCGCGGCAAGCCCGGCCGAGCGGGCGCTAATCGGTGGCATCGAGGCGAAGCGCGCCGATTCCATCCACGTGGGGGCGGTGCTCCTGTGCAACCTGCTCGAGCTGGCCAAACAGGACCGCATCACACTGTGTGAAGCGGCGCTGCGCGAGGGTCTGGTGCTCGACTATCTCGACAGCCGCGCCGACTCGATTCGGCAGTTCGACGTCGTGAAGGACATCCGGCGCCACAGCGTGATGGAGCTGGCGCGGCGCTGCGGTCAGTCCGGACCACACCCGGAACACGTGGCCACCCTGGCGCTGTCGCTCTTCGATCAGACGCGGCACCTGCATCGGCTGGGCGACGACGAACGCCGGCTGCTCGAATACGCCAGCATCTTGCACGACGTGGGGCAGCTCATCGGCTACGAACGGCACGAACACCACGCGGCCTACATCATCCGGAACGGTGAGCTGCGCGGTTTCACGGATGACGAGCGAGAGCTCATCGCGCTGATCGCGCGTTACCACCGCAAGGCGCGGCCTCGACGCCGGGATCTGGACTATGCCGCGCTGACGACGCGATGGCGGCAGGCGGTGCGGGTGCTGTCGGGGATCTTGCGCCTGGCAGACGGTCTCGACCGCAGCCACCATCAGCTGGTTTCCGCCGTCACGGTGGAAGAGCTCGCGGGCAAACTCCGCGTCTCTGTGACCCACCAAGGGGACGCCGAGCTCGAGGTCTGGGGTGCCCGTCGCAAAGGCCGGCTGCTCGAGCGTGAGCTAGGCAAGCCCCTGGAGCTTTGTTTGGCTTCGACCGCGCACAAGGTCGCGAGCGCATGAGGCTCGGGGTCGACTTCGGTGGCACTCGCATCAAGGCAGGTCGCGTCGATGGCGGCAGGATCATCGAACGGCGAACCGTCGACACCCCAAAGGGCAGCGAGCCGGCGCAGGTCTTCGATCTGATCGCCGGTCTGGCGCGCGACCTCGGCGCTGACTTCTCCCACGTCGGAGTCGCCATTCCGGGTGAGGTGAACGCCGAGGGACGTTGTTATCGGCTGCCGAACGTGCCCGGGTTCGAGGGTGTGAACATGAAGGCCGAGCTCGAGCGGCGCGTCGGTCTCCCGGTCAGCGTCGAGAACGACGCGACGACCGCAGCGCTGGGAGAGCTGCTCTTTGGTCATGGTCGCACACATCGCAGCTTCGTCTGTGCGACCCTCGGCACCGGCATCGGCGGGGGCCTGGTCGTCGACGGCAAATTGCGGCGCGGCGCCCAGGGTTTTGCGGCCGAGATCGGCCACCTCACCATCGACACGTCCGCCGCCGCAATCGAATGTGTGTGTGGACTGCGCGGTTGCATGGAGAGTTACGCCGGCACGCGTGCGCTGCTCCGCCGTTACGCCGAGCTCGGCGGCAGCGAGGGCAGTGAGCCCGCAGAGATCGCGGCGCGCGCGAGGACCGGTGACGCCGCCGCGCAGCAAGTCTTCCGAGACATGGGGCGCGCCCTCGGCACCGGGCTGGCGCAGATCCAGAAGGTCCTCGACCTGGAAGCGCTGGTGTTCGCGGGCGGTATCAGCGCCTCATTCGAGCTGATCGAACCCAGCCTGCGCGAAGCGCTGCGCGCGAACGTATTCGGCGCGCCAACCGCCGAGCTCCCACTGCTGGTCAGCGAGCTGGGCGACGGCATGGGGATCCTGGGCGCCGCCCACCTGTGAGCCCGAGAGCGGTCAGGGCGGCGCGCTCGGGACCTCGATGATGCGCACGGACGCGGACTTCGGCGTGGTGCTGTCGCCCTTTTCCCCCGTCTCCGCCTCCGCGTCCCACGCGACGCTCAGCGCCTGGGAGCCCGCGATGCGTTCAATCACGACGTCGAGGTCCACGTGCGATGGTTGTGTGTGGGCGACCCCGTGAAGCTCCATGTCCCAGCCGGCGCCCCCAGCGTCCGGCTTGGATGCGTCGAGCACTTTCTCGAGCTTCGGCCACTTGATTCCGCGCGGAACCGCCCGAACACGCACCCGCGTCGAGCTGTCCGCGGGCTCGCTGAACGTCGGCGTGAAGCGAAGTCGCACGTCCAAAGGGTGACTCGAGTCCGCGACCAGCGTGAGCCTGGCCGAAGTCTGACCCACCGGCAGCGTGACCACGCCCCCCGACCGGTGCAGCATCGACCAGCGCGGTTGAGAGGTGGCGATCACGGCGAGGGCCGCGACGACCAACACCACTCGCACCAGGAGCCGGCGCATCCGGGGGGCTTCGGTTAGAAGGGGCACGACCCGAGCCTGCCACCAGGTGCCCCCGCGGGAAAGCCGACGCTTGTTCCATCGCAGCGGGATCCGCTCTAGAGCTGGGGCATGAAAGCCGTGGTCTTCGGGGAGCCTGGCGGTCCCGAGGTGCTGGAGCTCGGGGACGTTCCCGAACCCGTGCCGGGGGAAGGACAGCTCAGCATCGACGTGCGCGCCACCGCGCTCAATCGCGCGGATCTGCTGCAACGACGCGGAGTGTATCCGCCGCCGAATGGCGAGAGCGAGATCCTCGGGCTCGAGTGCGCCGGCGTCGTGGCGGCTCATGGTGCCGGTGTGAGCGGCCCACCGCTCGGCACCCGCGTGATGGCGCTCCTGGCAGGTGGCGGCTACGCCGAGCGCGTCGTCGTACCCGAACGCATGGCGCTTCCGATCCCGGAGCGCCTCTCTTTCGAGGAAGCCGCGGCGATCCCCGAAGCTTTCTTGACCGCGCAAGAAGCGCTCTTCACCCTCGGTCAGCTGGCCGCGGGCGGCACGGTCTTGATTCACGCCGCAGCAGGCGGCGTCGGCTCTGCAGCCGTACAGCTCGCCCACGCGCAGGGCGCTCGGGTGCTCGCCACCGCGGGCAGTGACGAGAAGCTCGAGCGCGTGAAGGGCTTCGGCGCGGACGTGCTGATCAACTACAAGACCCAGGATTTCGCCGACGTCGTCCGCGAGGTGACCGACGGGCATGGCGCCGACGTGGTCTTGGACTTCGTGGGCGGCACGTACTGGGAAAAACACGCCAGCTGCCTCACGGTCGGCGGGCGGGTCGTCGTGATTGGCGTCCTGGGGGGTGTGATGGCGGAGGTGAACCTCGCGCAGCTCTTGAAGCGTCGCTACCAGATCTTGGGCCTGGTGATGCGCTCACGGCCCGTCTCCGACAAGGTGGCGATCAGCCGAACCTTTGCTCGCAACTGGCTGCCGCGCTTCGACGACGGCAGCCTGAAGCCGGTGATCGACTGCGTCATGCCGCTGGCCGAAGCGCGCATGGCGCACGAGCGCATGGAGCAGAACGCAAACGTGGGCAAGATCGTGCTCTCGGTGCCGTGAACAGGCGCCCCCGCGTGGTATAGGCGCGCCGCATGCCAGCGAATCCCGTCGCCGAGGCCTCGCGCCTCGAGAAGCGCTACGGCGATTTCACCGCCGTCGACGGCATCGATTTTTGCATCGAGCGCGGGGAGTGTTTTGGTTTCCTCGGACCGAACGGCGCCGGCAAGACCAGCACGATGCGCATGCTGCAGGCGACGAGCCTGCCGAGCAAAGGCGAGCTCAGCGTGCTGGGCATGAACCCGGCGCGAGACGGCAAACTGATCCGAGCGCGCCTCGGCGTCTGCCCACAAGCCGACAACCTCGATCCGGATCTGCAGGTCCGGGAGAACCTCGTGGTCTACGGGCGCTATTTCCCGCAACCCAAGGCGGTTACCGAGCGTCGCGCGGATGAGCTGCTCGCCTTCGTGTCGCTCGGAGAAAAACGCAACCAGCCGGTGCCCGAGCTCTCCGGCGGCATGAAACGCCGGTTGGTGATCGCCCGCGCGCTGATCAACGATCCCGAGCTGCTCCTGCTCGACGAACCCACCACCGGCCTCGACCCGCAGGCGCGGCACCTCATCTGGCAGAAGCTGCGGGAGCTGAAGACACGCGGGGTGACGATGGTCTTGACCACCCACTACATGGACGAGGCGGAGCGTCTGTGTGACCGCCTGCTGATCATGGATCACGGAAAGATCCTGGCCCAGGGCGCGCCGCGGGAGTTGATCGAGGAGCACGTCGGTAAAGACGTGTTCGAGCTTGGCGCCTCGGCCGCGGAAGCGCGCGAGTTTTTGGAAGGCCTGGACCTCGACGGCGCCGTGCACGAACACACCGGCGACATCTTGGCGGTCTTTCTGGGGAAGAAGAGCGAGCTCGCCGAGGGGCTGGTGGAGCGCGCGCGCAGCGCGGGGGCGCGTTATCACCTCCGAAACGCCAGCCTGGAAGACGTGTTCCTTCGGCTCACGGGACGGGAGCTGGAAGAATGAGCCGCGCCGGCACCAGCTTCTTCCACGGCGCGAGGGAGGTCGCGGCCCGCAACCTGATCGTGTGGCGACGTTATGCCGCCGCCAGCGCCGTCGGGAACTTCGGGGAGCCGCTGCTCTATCTGGTCGCGCTGGGCTACGGGCTCGGTCGCGTCGTGCCACCCATCAACGGCCAGAGCTACGCGGAGTTTCTCGCGCCAGGGTTGGTCGTCTCCACGGTCATGTACACCGCGACCTTCGAGGGGACGTTCGGGGCTTACACCCGCCTCACTACCCAGGGCACCTTCGACGCGATCATGGCCACGCCCGTCACGGTCCCGGAGATTGTCGCCGGCGAAGCGATCTGGGGCGGCCTGAAGAGCATGTTCGGCGCCAGCATCGTGCTCACGGTGGTGACGGCGTTCGGGCTGGTCCACTCGTGGCTCGCGCTCGCGACCATCCCCCTCGGGTTCGTGGCTGGGCTGATGTTCTATTCGATGGCGCTGTCGATGACCGCGATCTCCAAGAGCTACGAGTTCTTCAACTACTACTTCACGCTGCTGGTGGCGCCGATGTTCCTGTTCAGCGGGGTGTTCTTCCCACTGGACGACGTGCCGGCTTGGGCCAATTCCCTGGCGCAGCTCCTACCCTTGACCCACGTGGTCGCCATTTCGCGGGCGCTGGTCCGGGGCGCGCCTGATACGGGCACCGCGCTCCACCTCGGCGTTCTGTTCGTGTACGTCGTCGTCGCCTACTCGGTCGCGGCCCGGCTCATGGCACGACGCTTGAGGATCTGAATCACGACCCCACCGGCTTGAGTCGGATCAAACCCGGTCCGCCGCGCACGCGTGCCTGGCACGCCAGTCGATTGTGCTCGGGGCCACCCAAGATGCCGAGCAGCTCCGCCTCCACCTCGCCGGGAGGCTCGAGCAACTCGGCGCCCTCGACTATTTCCACCTGACAGGTGCCGCAGCTGGCCGAACGACAAGAGAATGGGACCGGCGCCAGGAGCTCGTCGCAGATGTCCACGAGCTCGGCCGGACCCGCGAGCTCCAGGGACTTCTCGCGTCCGATTGCATTGCCTTCGAAGACGACCCGGGGCACCGCCGGATTGTCGGGGCAGTCGGAGGCGGCGGCAATGACTCTTCCACCGCGCCGCCCATCAAGACCCCTGCTCGCGAGCCTTCCGCGCCCGCCGCCTCAGCCGCCGCAGAAGTACCCCAAGGTCGAGTTGCTGTCCTGCGCGCACTTTTGAGCTTCGCAAGCGCCGTCGATGCACTCTTGTCCCGAGAAGTCATCGGTGCAAGCTGCGCCCAGCGGCTTCTTCGCGACACAGGTCGTGTCGCAGTACGCCGTATCGAGGCACTCCTCGTCGTAGCTGCAATCAGCGGCCAGCGCCTTTTGAGCGACACACGTCTGATTGTCGCAGAAGGCCCCTTTGACGCACGAAGACGCCTCGCCCGAGTCGCAGCCCTGCCCCCCAATGGCGACGCGCTTCTCACACTTGCTCGTGCTGGCGCCGCAATACAAACCGTCGTTGGTGAAACACTTGGCCCCACCCCCGGAGCCGCTGGCAGAGCAGTACGTCGTGCTCCCCTCCTCGGTGCAAGTTTCGCTGCACGCGTCGCCCGCGACACCCCGCGCCGCGGGCACACACTTGCCTTGGTCGCAGTCAGCGTCTCCCCCCGCTGGGGCGATACACTCCGCGCTGTCGGTGCAGGCTCCACCGCTCTGGACGGTGCCGGCGAACACCTTGTCGCAATCGGCAGAGCCCGGCTCGCCCTGCAAACAGCTCTTGGCGAATCCGGGGAATGCCGCCGCGCAGGCCCCGGCTGCATTCGCATCGTAGAGCACCGTGCCCTTCTGAACGAGACCAACCGTGGAGCCAATCAGCTTCTTGAAAGTGCTCTTGCACGTCTGCGCGTCGTACGCGAAGCCGGCGCTCTTGCAACAATCGACCAGGTTGTCGCAGATCCCGTTGGCGTAGGCGTCGGGCAGCTCCTCGACGGGCAACGGACCCGCGGGCGTGGGGTTCGAGTTGCTCGTGGAGCCGCTACAGCCGATGAAACCCGCTGCCGTGAGCATTGCTACCGAGAGTGCCGTGCAGAGACGCATGTGGACCTCCGCGCGGGACCCTAAACGCCATGCAGGCGTGAGTCGAGGGCTCCGCCCGCCCGGCGGACTGCGCGCGGCGGGCCGGACTCAGGGCCCGATGCGCTGCGCGACGACGCTCTGGTAGCCCATCGAAGTGACCAGGAGCCACTCGGGGCGTTTGGCGTTCGCCACGACTCGCGGATTGAAGTTACCGTCTGCCGAGCCGGTCTTCGTCGCCTCGAACACGGGCCCGAGCTCCCCGTTCGCGCCGAGCCCCATGGCAAAGTCCTCGTAGCTATTGCCGTGGAACACCGCCGCAAATGCACCGAGCGCCGGGTGATACGCGAGCGCAAAGCCGTCGTAGTTGCCGTAACCCGGCGCCAGCGCGAACGCTGCGCCGAGCGGCTGCGCACTCTGATCCAAGAACCGTCCCATCAGCTTGCCCTCGTACCAGGCAGCAAAAAAGCGATGACTCGCCGGGAGCCAGGCGAGCTGTGGCAACCACGTGCCCTTCGCTGACGTCAACGACACCGCCGCTCCGATCAGCGCGCCGGTCGCGGCGCTCACACGCTGTACTCGGATCTCGGCACCGGCAGCGGCAGCGTGGGAATACCCCACCAGAAACTGGTTCTGATCCGGACTCCAGGCAATGGCGGCGTCGCTCTGCCAGTCGGAGTCTTGAGTGATGACAATCTCACCGCTCACGAGCTGACCCGCAGCGCTGACGCGCGCGGCAACGATGTCGTCGTTTGGCGTGCGGTGCCAGGCAACCAGGAACACGTCGCTCACCGCGGAGTAGCCGATCCCCGGACCCATCTCCTGGAAGGCGTTCTCGGTCGAGAGCGCGAAGTCGTTGCCGAGCTCCACCTGGCTTCCGGTCCAGCGAACGGTGCGCGCCCGGGGTTTGGGCGAGCCTTCTCGATTGTCATTCCAGGCCGCCAGAAACGTGGCGCTCTTGTCGGCGTAAGCCACTCGCGAGCCCTGAGTCCAGGCGCTGCCGTCCGCAATCGCGAACGGTGCACCGACCGGCGCCGCGTCGGCGTCGACGAACGCTCCGCCGGTCGCGGAGTTGCCGTGCACGATCAGGTAGACGTCGTGACTGGGGTCGTAGGCCACATCGACGAAGCGTTTCGGTGCGGAGCCCGCCCAGGTCGGGACTTCGAGGCTGTCGCCAATTCTTTTCAACGTCGGCGCACCGGACAGCCCTCCGAACCCAGCCGATCCACCGCCCGAGCCAGCGCTTCCCGCCGCAGCTCCACCCCCGCCGGGCGCTCCGCCTACTCCCCCACTCGCGCCCGTCCCGCTCCCTCCGCCTGAGCCGCCGTTCGAGGCAGACTCGGCTGGATCGGAGCCGCACGCCACCAGCAGACAGGCACACACCAAGGCGAGGGGGGCCAGCGCGCGCGCGGGCGCAGGCCCCATTGCATCACGAAGCAACATCGGTGACCCAGGGTAGCGCGCGGACGCTCGACCGGCCGGACATTCGCCAGGCCGCCCGGGCACCCGAGCCGCATGCCGCCGCGACCCCCGCACATTTGCCTTCGCGTTGGACCCCTCGGGCGGCACCTGCAATATGCTCCCGCCGTGCTCGCGCTCGTGAACACCGACCCACCGCGGCTCGACCGGGACCATCCGTCACCGCAGCGTCCTTCGGGCGAGGCACGCCTGCGCATGCGCCTGGCTGGGATCTGCGACACGGATCTGCAGCTGGCCCGCGGCTACATGGGCTACCGCGGCGTGCTCGGGCACGAAGTGGTCGCCGACGTCGTCGAGTGCGACTCACCGAGCTGGCGTGGGCGTCGGGTCGTTGCGGACATCAACGCCGGCTGCGGACACTGCGCGGACTGCCGCGAACGCTCCGGGCATCACTGCAGCCAGCGCACCGTGCTGGGAATTCTAAGGCGCAACGGCGCGCTGGCGGAAGAGCTGGTGGTGCCGGAACATTGCTTGGTTGCCGTGCCCGACGACGTCCCGGACGAGCGGGCGGTCTTCGCCGAGCCGTTGGCCGCCGCGCTGCACGTGCTCGACGAGCTCCCAGAGGGATTTTCGGAGCGCGTGCTCGTGCTCGGGGACGGCAAGCTCGGCCTGCTCATCGCGCAAGCGCTCTCGACCGCCGGCGTCGGCGTGACGCTGATCGGACACCATCGAGAAAAACTCGAGCTCGCGCGGAGCTGTGGCGCCCGGGTGCTGCTCGAGTCGGAGCTCGACCCGGCTCGCGAGCGCGCGCTCGTCGTGGTGGAGGCAACCGGCAGCACTGGCGGCCTCGAGCTCGCACTCTCGTTGACAAAGCCTCGGGGCACGCTGGTGCTGAAGACCACGGTCGCTGGCCGCGTCGAGGTCGATCTCGCACCCGTCGTCGTCAACGAGCTGCGAGTCGTCGGCTCACGCTGCGGCAACATGCAACGCGCGATCGACGCACTCTCCGCCGGCCTGGATCCGGCGCCGCTCGTCGCCGCGCGTTACCCGCTCACCGAGGCCGAGCGCGCGCTCGCTCACGCGGCGACCAAGGGCACGCTCAAGGTGCTCGTCGAAGGGATCCGCTGAGATGGCCAGCGATCTCGTCGTCAACTCGTCGCTGACGATCCCGGAGGCCGACCTCGGCGTGCGCGCGGTCCGCTCGAGCGGACCCGGCGGCCAGAACGTCAACAAGGTCTCGACCAAGATCGAGCTGCGCTTCGATCTGCGTTCGACGAGCGCCCTCAGGCCCGAGGTGAAGGTCCGGCTTCGGCGGCTGGCAGCGAGCCGGCTCGACGCGGAGGGTGCGCTCGTCATCACCAGCCAAGCCACGCGTTCCCAGGCCCAGAACCTGGAGGACGCACGGGCCAAACTGGCCGACTTGATCCGCGCGGCGCTGTTCGTGCCCAAGCGCCGCAGGCCCACCAAGCCAACGCGAGCCTCCAAGGAGCGACGCCTGGACGCAAAACGCCACCAGTCACAGAAGAAGCAGACCCGCGGCTCCCGCGATGAGTGAGCGGACCCTCGACCACTCGGGCGCGCGCCGCAGCGGCCCCGGGGCGTCGCGTCGCCCCCGGGGAAACTCTGCAGTTTGTGCCGCGAAGCGAGCCCCAGAATCGGCCGTCACCCCGGACGCCGCGGCGCATCAATTCACACATGACCACGGTCATGTAGGCGGTCACCAATGCGTGGAACGACAAGCAAGTGGACCGCGACAGTACAGAGGGGGCGCCGTCGGACCCGTCGCATGCGGACCCGCTCCTCTACGACCGGGTCGGGCTGACCGATCATCTGCTCGGCAATGACGCCATCGTGCGCGGCGCGCTCGAGGCGGGGGTGGTGTTCGTCGCGGGCTACCCGGGCACACCGTCCTCGGAGATCACCGATGGCTTCGCGCGCATCGCCCGCGCGCGCGGGGTCGCCTTCGAGTACTCCGTCAACGAGAAGATCGCAGTAGAGCTGGCGTTTGCCGCGGCCCTGGCCGGCGCGCGCTCGCTGACGGCGATGAAGCACCTCGGCCTGATGGTCGCCGGTGACCCAATCTCGACCATTCCGTACGTCGGAGTCGAGGCGGGC
Source organism: Myxococcales bacterium (assembly GCA_016706225.1). Classification (NCBI taxonomy): domain Bacteria; kingdom Pseudomonadati; phylum Myxococcota; class Myxococcia; order Myxococcales; species Myxococcales bacterium. The sequence continues at coordinate 669,463 of JADJKB010000005.1, read as the reverse complement.
ATGGTGATCATCAGCGCGGGTGATCCCTCCTGCAATACCAGCCCCAACGAGGCCGATCAGCGGCACCTGGGGCCAATGTTGCACCTACCGATCCTGGATCCGAGCACACCCGCCGAAGCCCATGCCATGACCCGAGCGGCCTTCGATCTCTCCGAAGCGTGCCGCCTGCCCGTGTTGATCCGAACCACCACCCGCGTCGCTCACTCGCGTGGCGCCGTGCGCCTGGGACCGCTTCAACCGCAGCGCGTCGCTGGTTTCGTGCGGGATCCCGCGCGACATGTGCCCATTCCGGCCAACGCCCGCCGCATGCGCATCGAGCTCAAGGGTCGCATCGAGATCGCCCGAGCGTGGATGGCGCAATCGGGCTTCTTTCACACCGAGGGCAAGAGCCGAAACGTGGTGCTTTCGTCGGGCGCTCCCGCGGCGACTACCCGAGACCTACTGGCCCTGTTCGGAGCAACCGAGCAGGTGGCCTTGTGGCGACTTGGAACCGTTCATCCCCTGCCCGAGGCCGAGCTCGTGGAGCGTCTGCGGGGCGCGGAGCGGGTGTTGGTCGTCGAAGAGCTGTCTCCGTTCCTGGAGAACGCCCTCTTCGCGCTCATGTCGCGCCACCAGCTCTCGCTACAGGTGTTCGGCAAACACTCGGGTCACTTGCCCGAAGAATTCGAGTATTCGTCCGAGCTCATCCAGCACGCGCTCTACGAGGTGTTCGGCATCGGCCAGCTGCCGCGCACGAAGCCTGCGCTGCCGATGGTCCCCCCGCGCGCGCCTTCACTCTGCCCGGGCTGCCCTCACCGAGCGGCCTTCGCTGCCGCCCGCTCCGCGTTCGACGAAGACCAGATCTTCATGAACGACATCGGCTGTTACACGCTGGGCTACGCCCCGCCGCTCAGCACGGCGGACGCACTGCTGTGCATGGGCGCCGGCTTCTCGCTGGCGGCGGGGTTGCGCGTGTGACCGGCAAACGGACCGTCGGGTTCATGGGGGACTCCACGTTCTTCCACGCGGGCATGCCGGCGTTGCTCGACTCCGTCAAAGAGAACGCAGACGTCGTCGCCGTGGTGCTCGACAACGAGATCACCGCCATGACCGGGTTCCAGGAGAGCCCGACCCGCGAGCAGCGCATCGAAGACGTGGCGCGCGCCTTGGGAGCACGACACGTCGAGACCATCGACCCGTACGACCAGGCAGCCTCGACGGCCGCCTTTCGCCGCGCGCGTTTCGCCAAAGGAACCAGCGTGGTCGTGGTTCGCCGCGCGTGCCCGGTGAATTCGGCACGAGAGCCTGGCACCAACGCCCGTCCGGCGCCGTACGTGGCCGATGCAGAGCTCTGTCGCACCTGCGGGCGGGCCGAGCACCACCAGCGCTGCGACGTTCCCCTCACCGAGGGCTTCGAAAGGAACCTCGCGCGAGTGGCGTCCCTGCGAGGGCAGCTGGAGCTTCAGTCCGGCGTCGCCCCCTGCGCCGAGCGCTGCCCGCTGACGTTGTGTATTCAAGGTTACGCGGGGCACATCGCCGCAGGAGAGAACAGCGAAGCCCTGCGCCACGTGATGGCCCGCACGCCCTTGCCCGAGTCCGTGTGCCGGGTGTGCGACCGACCGTGCGAGGACGGCTGCGTCCGGCGAGGGCTCGACGGAGCGGTCGCCATCAACGATCTGAAACGTTTTGTCGTGGATTGGGCCGCGCGCGAACAGCCTGAGCTGCTTCGGTCGGAGAAACAGCCCCCGAACGGCCTCGGTGTTGCGGTGGTGGGTGCCGGCGTCGCGGGCCTGAGCGCCGCCCACGACCTGGCGGTGCGTGGCTACGACGTCACGCTCTTCGACGCCGAGCAGCAACCCGGCGGGCTCCTGACCCACGGCATCCCCGAGTACCGCTTGCCTCGAGCAGAGGCGGCTCGTGACGTCGCGCGGGTGCTCGAGCTCGGCGTGCACTTCGAGGGCGGCAAACGCCTCGGCAATGAGCTCGCTCTCGACGACCTCACGGCGCGCTACCGAGCCGTGTTCCTGGCGATTGGTGCCCACCGCGGCAAGAAGCTCGACCTCCCCGGCAGTGAGCTTCCCGACGCCCCACGGTCCATCGACGCGCTCACCTACCTGCGCGCCTCGCGACTCGGCGAGAGTGTGCCCGCTGGCTCGCAGGTCGTCGTCATCGGTGGAGGCAACGCCGCCGTGGACGCGGCTCGGTCGGCGCTGCGCAACGGTGCGAAAAAAGTGACCCTGGCGTGCCTCGAAGAGCAGAACGCGATGCCCGCATTGCGCGACGAGATCGCAGCGGCGGGTCACGAGGGGATCGAGCTTTGCACGGCCGTGCGCCCGGTCCGCTGCGAGGCCGGAGCATGGGTCGTCGCTCGCCTCGCCGACGGCGAAGAAACGCGGCTGAGCGCCGATCTGGTGATCGTGGCCATCGGGCAAGAGCCCGATCCGAACGCGCTCGACGCGATCGGGCTCGAGCGCGACGAGTCGGGGTTGCTCGTCACGGATCCGCACACCGGCCGCACGAATCGTGGTGGTGTGTTTGCCGGAGGTGATCTCGTCGCCGGCGAGCGCACGGTCACCAACGCCATCGCCTGGGGCCTGCGCGCCGCGTGGGGGATCGACTGCGAGCTCTCGGGGCGGGAGGTCGCCGACCGCCGTCCGCCCCCCGCGTTGCCGACGCAGCGTCCTCGAATCACCGCCCGCGCACCGCTGAGCCCTCGGCTCTTGCCCGAAGAGCGCGACCCGGCGACCCGCGTTCGCAGCATGGACGAGGTCGTCCTCGGGCTCTCGGCGGAGGACGCAAAGGCAGAAGCCAGGCGCTGTCTTCAGTGCGGCCTGTGCGGCAACTGCCGGGCCTGCGTCGATACCCTCGGCTGCCCCGCCATCGGGATGGACCCCGGGCGCGAACACGTCGAGATCGATCCACTCTGGTGCATCGGCTGCGGCGTGTGCGCCGATCTTTGCTCGAACCGCGCGCTCTCGCGACCCGAGGCGGAATGTCGCTGAAGAACGCCCGCTTCCAGGTGCTGCTCGTCGGAGTGGGCGGACAGGGTGTGCTCGCGGCAGCTCAGATCCTGGCGCTGGCCGCGCATGCAGAGGGCTCGCCGGTCGTCGTGGGTCAGCTGCACGGCATGAGCCAGCGCGGGGGCAGCGTGCGTTGTACGGCGATCTTCGGCGACGCTGAGAGCTCCCACCTGGCCGGCGACGAGATCGACGTGGTCGTGAGCTTCGAACCGCTCGAGGCGTTGCGCGCAGTGCCCGAGATGGGCCCGCGCACTCGCGTCGTGACCAATCAACACATCATGTTGCCGTTTCAGGTCGTGCTCGAGAGCGCCGAGACCCCGGATCCCGAACGCATCATCGCTCAGCTCCGAGAAATTGCCGGCGAGGTCCATGGGGTCGACGCACCAGCTCTGGTGGGTGCGGTGGGCGAGGCCCGCACGCTGAACGTGCTGATGCTCGGAGCGGCCGCGGGGCTGGGGCTGCTTCCCGTCAGCGAACGCGCGCTGCTCGACGCCGTCACGGCTCGCTGCGGACAAAAGTTCGAGCAAGCCAACCACAAAGCATTCATGCTCGGGCGCGACGCCATGCGCGCCGGACACACTCGGGTCACGGAGGCCACTGTTCAATGACGACAGAGCTAACGGGTGGAACCTACAAGCTCGGGATCGACGTCGGCGGGACGTTCACGGATCTCTTCCTGTGGACCAGCGCCGGCGAGGTGAAGGGTTTCAAGGTGCTGTCCACGCCGAAGGATCCGAGCATTGGTGTGCTCGACGGGCTCGGCGCCGTCGCCAAGGCCCTCGGCCTGACGAGCCAGGAGCTGGCCGAGAGCCTGACCAGTATCGTGCACGGCACCACAGTCACTACCAACGCGACCTTGACGCGCCGCGGGGCGAAGACGGGCTTGGTGACCACCGTGGGCGTACGCGACGCTCTGGAAATGCGGCGCGGGATCCGCGAAGACCAGTACGACAATCGGCTCGAGAACGTACCGCCGCTGGTGCCGCGTTACCTGCGCCGACCGATCCGCGGGCGTCTCGACTGGCGCGGCGTCGAGGTCGAGCCTCTCGCGCTCGACGACGTGAAAGAAGCCGCCGAGCTGTTCCGGCGCGAGGGCGTGACGGCCGTCGCGGTGTGTTTCATGAACGCCTTCACCAACCCGGAGCACGAACGCGCGGCGGCGGAGCTGCTCGAGCGCGAGATGCCGGGGACGTTCATCAGCGTCTCGAGCGAGGTCCTGCCGGCGGTGCGCTTCTACAACCGAGTCTCGACGACCGCCCTCGACGCCTACGTCGGGCCCGTGCTCAGAGACTACCTGCGCGCTCTGACCGCCCGGCTCAGGGAGGTCGGGTTCCGCGGCTCGCTCTCGATCATGCAGTCGAGCGGGGGGGTGGCTCTGCCGGACGCCACGGTGAAGAAACCTGCCGCCACCCTGCTCAGTGGGCCCGCCGCCGCCCCGCGCGCCGCCGCAGCTTGGTCCGTGCCGTGTGGCTACGACGACTGTCTGGTCGTCGACATGGGGGGCACGAGCTTCGATGCGTCGTTGGTGCGCGGCGGCAGCGTGGAGCTGAAATCCGAAGGCGACATCGCACGCCTGCGCATCGCGCTCCCGATGCTCGACATCGTCACCATTGGTGCCGGGGGCGGCAGCATCGGTCGGGTCGATGCCGGCGGGCTCTTGCGCATGGGTCCCGAGTCCGCAGGAGCCGATCCCGGTCCCGCGTGTTACGGCCGCGGCGGTCAGCTACCCACCTGCACGGACGCGAACCTCGTGCTCGGCTACCTGGACCCCGGTTTTTTTGCGGGCGGCGAGCTCCGGCTCGACCTCGAGGCCGCGCGCGCCGCCATCACCCGTCACGTGGCCGAACCGCTCGGTCTCGACGTGGAGCGCGCGGCGGTGGGCATGTACCGCGTGATCAACTCCAACATGGCGCATGGTGTGCGGGAGATCACCGTGAAGCGCGGGCTCGACCCGCGAGAGTTTCCCATGGTGGTCGCCGGTGGCGCTGGCGCGCTGCACGGTACGGCAATCGCCACCGAGCTCGACATACCGGTCGTGCTCGTGCCGCCCGTGGCCTCGGTCCTGTGCGCGGCGGGCATGCTGCTCACCGACCAGCAGCACGACTTCGTGCGCTCGTGCATCTCCGAGCTCGGCAAGCTGGCGAAAGAACGGCTATCCAGCATCGTCACCGAGCTCACCCAGCAGGGTGAAGCCCAGCTCCGCCGCGCCGACGTCCCGGAGACCCGCATCGAGCACCAGATCGCCTTGGATTTGCGCTACGTGAAGCAGTATCACGAGGTCACCGTCCGGGTGGAGCGCGCGGCCATCGTCAGCGGGGACTACTCCTCGATCATCACCGCGTTTCATCAGGAGCACGACCGGCTCTACGGTTACGAGCTGTCCGGCGAGGGCACACCCGTCGAGCTGATCAACGTGCGCACACGCAGCATCGGTCGGGTAGACAAACCAACCTTGCCGCGTTTGCCCCGGGGCACCGGCAACGCAGGGCGCGCGATGAAGGCAGCTCGGCGAGCCTACGTCCCCGAGCGGGATGGCTTCGAGAACCTGCCGGTGTACGACGGTCACGCGCTCTCGGCCGGAGACCTCATCGACGGCCCGGCCTTGATCGAGCGCACCGACACCACCTTCTTCGTGAGCGCGGCGTTCGACGTGCGGGTCGATGACCACGGCACGTGCCTGGCACAGCGGAGGGCAGGATGAAAAAGGTCGAGGTCGACAAGGTCCTGGTGTCCATCCTCGGGCGTGCGCTCCGCGCCATCACCGACGAGATGAGCATCAGCATGGAGCGCAGCAGCCGCTCGCCCATCCTGTGTGAGGCCCGCGATTTCGTGACGGGCCTCTACGACGCCGAAGGCAACATGCTCGAGCAGACCGAGAACCTGCCCATCTTGAGCTTCTCGCTCAGCCCGGTGTGCCGGCACATCGCCGAAAAATTCAAGGGGGAGGTCTACCCGGGCGACGTCTTTTTCCACAACGACGTGTTCTCGTTCGACAATCAGAACAACGACGTCGCCGCCTTCAAACCCATCTTCCTGGCGGACGAGCTGCTCGGTTGGGCCGCCTGCAAGGGCCATCAAGCCGACATCGGCGGTGCCGTGCGCGGCGGGTACAACCCGGGCGCAACCGAGGTCTGGCAGGAGGCGCTGCGCATCCCCGCGGTGAAGGTCTTCGAGCGCGGCAAGCTGCGGCGGGACGTCTGGGAGCTGATCTTCGCGAACATCCGCCTGCCCATCGTGCAAGAGGACATGCGCGCCGAGATCGGCAGCTGCACCGTCGGCGAACGCCGGCTCAAGGCGCTGGTCGAGAAATACGGACGCCAGAGCTTCGACGCGCACAAACAGGCGCTGTTCGACTCGACCCGTCGCTTGATGGAAGCGGAGATCCGCACCATCCCGGATGGCGTCTACAAAGGGGAGGCCACGGCCCACTTCGACGGCCACCACCCGGGCTCGAAGTTCGTCGTGCGGGTGACCATCACGGTGAAGGACGGTCACATCCGCTTCGACTACTCCGAGACGGACCCTCAGACGACCGGCTTCGTCAACGGCACCTACACGTCGAGCGCCTCGGCGACCATCCTCACGTTCTTGCAGATGGTCGATCCACGCATCCCCCACAACCAGGGAATGGTGGAGCCCATCGAGATCATCATTCCCGAGGGCACGTTCCTGAACGCCGCCTATCCCGCCGCGACGACCTTCGGCAACCACCTGTGCCCGAACAACGCCGACGCCATCATGCGAGCGCTCTCGCCGGTCATTCCCGAGCGGGTCACCGCCGGCTGGAACCAGCTGCTCTGCTCCCTCTCCACCGGGCGGGACACGCGCAAGGGCCAGGACACCAAGGACACCTACGTCGACATCCAGTTCATGGGGCTGAAGGGCGGCTCCGGCGCCCTCGCCGACTGCGACGGCTACGACCACATCGGCATGATCGACGCCTCCGGTGGCGTGCTCGACCAGGACTACGAGATGTTCGAGCAGATCACCCCGCATCGGCTGGTGTCCCACGAGTACCTGTGCGACTCGGCAGGGCCGGGGCGACAGCGGGGAGGGCTCGGCGTCGAGACGCGCTACGTCGTGGGCGGCGCTGACACGCAGCTAGTGACCTTCGGCGACGGCGACATCGAACCCGCGTTCGGGCTCGACGGCGCAGGCAACGGCACGCTCAACTTCATCGAGCTCCACCGCCCCGACGGTAGTGTGTACCGCACGACCACGAAGGATCATGTGCGCGACGTGCCCACCGGCACCCTGTATGTGCAGCAGGCCGGAGGCGGCGGGGGTCACGGTCCACCGGTAGAGCGACCCGCCGACCAGGTTGCTCGCGAGGTGCGAGACGGCATCGTGAGCGTAGCGGCTGCCCGAGAGCACTACCGGGTAGCGGTGGATCCAAAGAGCTTCGAGCTCGATGCAGCCGAGACGAAGCGCCTGCGCGGGAGCCCGTGATGGACTTCTCCCTCTCGAGCGAACAAACCGCCATCCGGCAGACCTTCCACGACTTCGCCGAGCGGGAGATCCGCCCCCGCGCCCGAGCGCTCGACGAACAGCCGGAGTTCCCCAGGCAGCTCTTCGAACGTGCGGGTGAGCTCGGCTTTTTTGGCATGCGCTACCCGGAGCCCCACGGCAGCGGCGCCGATGTCGTGTCGTGCGCGCTGGCGGTCGAGGAGCTCGCCTGGGGCAGCCTCTCGGTGGCCGCTGCGTGCACCATGCAGTCCTTGATGGGCACATGGTTCGTGCATCGCTTCGGCTCTGCCGAGCAGCACGAGCGCCTGCTCCGCCCGGCGCTCGCGGGCACGAAGATCGGCGCCATCTGCATGACCGAGCCCAACGCCGGCAGTGATCTGTTCTCGATGACGACCAGTGCAAAACAGGCTGGCGAGCACTGGCTGCTCTCCGGCTCGAAGACCTGGGTCACCTCGGCGCCGGTCGCGGATTTTTTCACCATCTTTGCGCGCACCGGCGACAAGACCCTCGGTGCGTTTCTGGTCGAGCGGGGCGCGCCTGGCCTCGAGCTCGGTCGGCCCATCGAAAAGCTGGGCGTGCGGGCGTCGCTCACCTCCGAGGTGCACCTGTCGGACGTGCCGGCGACGGCAGTGCTCGGTGAGCCAACCCGGGGCACCGAGTACTTGAAGGAGATCCTGGCCGAGATCCGCGTCGTCACCGCAGCGCTCTCGCTGGGCGTCGGGCGCGCGGCCTACGAAGAGGCCAAGCGCTACGCGAGCGAAAGGCAGCAGTTCGGCAAACCCATCGACCGCTTCCAGGCCGTTCAGGAGCACCTGGCCGAGATGGCCACGGAGCTCGAGGCCGCACGCAGGTTGACACTCTGGGCCGCGTGGCGCAGCGACCAGAAGCTGCCGAACGCCCGCGAGGCCAGCATGGCCAAGCTGTTCGCATCGGAGGCGGCAAACCGCATCTGCGACCGCGCCGCGCGGGTGACGGCGAGCTACGGATTCGCGGCCGAGAGCCCGATCCAGCGGCTGCTGCGCGACGCTCGATTTTTGCTGATTGGGGGCGGCACTTCGGAAATTCTGCGGGGCAACATCGCGAGGGAGTCATGACCGACAAACCGATTCGCGTTCTGGTAGCCAAGCCCGGCGTCGACGGACACGACGTGGGCGCAAAGGTCGTGTGTCGTGCGTTGATGGAGGCCGGAATGCAGGTGGTCTACACCGGCCTTCGCCAGTCGCCCGAGGCCATCGCCGCCGCCGCGCGGGAGCTCGACGCAGAGGTCGTCGGTTTGTCCATCATGTCGGGAGCTCACCTGCCGCTGAGTGAGAAGGTTGCCAGCAGCCTGCGAGAGGCCGGCCTCGGCAGCGCCAAGCTGGTGGTGGGTGGCGTGATTCCGAGCCGAGATCGCCCGCTGCTCGCAGAGCTCGGTGTGTCGGCGGTGTTCGGCGTGGACGCGGCCCTCGACTCCATCGTGAGCTGGGTGCGTGCGAACGCCCGGAGGCAAGCATGACCCGCAACGACAAGCGTGAACCCAAGCCGGTCACCTGGGAGAGCGGCATCGAGGTGAAGCCGGTCTACGGACCGAGCGACGTGCCGGCCGACGGCGCCGACATCGGGGAGCCCGGGCAGTACCCGTACACCCGCGGCATTCACCCGCTGATGTACCGGCAGCGTCCGTGGACCATGCGCCAGTACTCGGGTTTTGGCACCGCCGCCGAGACCCGCGAGCGATTCCTGTACCTGATCAAGAACGGCAACACCGGCCTGAACGTCGCGTTCGATCTGCCGACCCAGTGTGGTCTCGACTCCGACGACCCGATGGCCGAAGGCGAGGTCGGTCGCGTGGGCATGGCCGTCGACACCCTGGCGGACATGGAAGAGGCGTTCGCCGGCATCGACCTGAACGAGATCAGCGTGTCGTTGACCATCAACGGCTCCGCCGTCGCCATCATGGGCATGTACTTCGCGATGGCCGAAAAACGCGGGTTCGCTCTGAGCGAGCTCCGGGGCACCGCTCAGAACGACATCCTCAAAGAGTTCGTCGGGCGCGGCACCTGGATCTTCCCCGTGGAGCCCAGTGTGCGGTTGGTCGGTGACACCATCGAGTTCTGCGCGCGAGAGGTGCCTCACTACAGCCCGGTCAGCGTCTGCGGTTATCACATTCGCGAGAGCGGAGCGACGCCCGCGCAAGAGATGGCCTACGGCCTCGCCATCGCCTGCGCCTACGTCGACCACGTCCGCGCCCGTGGGCTGGACGTCGACGAGTTCGCCCAAGGGATCTCCTTCAATTTCGACATCTACGGCAACCTCTGGGAGCAGGTCGCCAAGTTCCGCGCCGGTCGACGCCTCTGGGCCAAGCTGATGAAGGAGCGTTATGGCGCGACCAATCCGCGGGCGATGCAGCTGCGCATGATCGCGGGGGGCGGAGGCGCTGGCCTCACCGTGCAGCAGCCCCTGAACAACCTGGTGCGCAGCGCCTACTACGCGCTGTCGAGCGCGCTCAGCGGCACCCAGACCATGGCGCTCTGCTCCTACGACGAGGCCTACACGATCCCGAGCGAACAGGCGGCCAAACTCTCGCTTCGCACCATGCAGATCCTGATGACCGAGATCGGCGCCTGCGACACCGTCGACCCGCTCGCGGGCTCGTTTTTCGTCGAGGCCACCACCAGCGAGATGGAGCAGCGCATCGCTCTCTTGATGCAGAGCCTCGACGCCGAGGGCGGCATCGTGAAGGCGATCGCCGAGGGCCGCGTCCAGGCCGACGTGAGCCGGCAGGCCTACGAGCAGAGGAAGCGGCTCGAGCGCGGCGAGCTGCAGAAGGTGGGAGTGAACACGTTTGTCGACGAGGAGCCGGGACCCGACGTCGAGTTTCACCCATACCGGCGCGAAGAAGCGGAGAAGCAGCTGGTCCGCCTGGCTCGGGTGCGCGCCGAACGGAACGCCGGCGAGGTCGAGGCCACACTCAGCGCCGTGGCTGCCGCCGCCCGCGACGGGAAGAACGTGATGCCGCCGGTCATCGCCGCAGTGAAAGCCTACGCCAGCGTCGGCGAGATTTGCGGCGCACTCCGCCAGGTGTTCGGCAGCTACGCGGAGCCGGTGCGATTCTGATGTCCACGACTGACCCGCGCCCCGTGGTGCTGAGCGTCGAGCAGGCGCTCAGCATGTCCTACGCAACGCTGCGCTTCGCGCACCTGGGCTGGCGCGTGATCCGTATCGAGCCGACGCCGTCGCCGCGCCTTCGCACCCGCGGCGATCCCAACCGACACATCGGGCGCAAGGTCGCCGATGGCGATCGCCACAGCTACTTCGTCGGGCCCAACAGCGGCAAGGAGGCCATCGCGCTGAACCTGAAAGAGCCGGAGGGGCGGGCACTGCTCGGACGCCTGATCCGCGAGCTGGGCGTGGATGTGTTCTGCACCAACACCATGCCCGCGCGACATGTCTCGCTCGGCATCGACTACGCCACGCTGCGGACCATTCGGCCGGAGATGGTGTGGTGTTGCATCTCGGCGATGGGCCTCGCTCACCCCAACGTGCCCGGCTACGATCCGGTGCTCCAGGCCCAGTGTGGCTACATGGACGTGACGGGTGAGCCGGGCGGCCCTCCGATGCAGAACGGCCCGCCGCTCATCGACCTGAAGGCCGGCGACGAGGCCTTTGCGCAAGTGCTGCTGGCCCTGCTCGAGCGACACCGGACCGGAAACGGTCGCGCCATCGACATCTCGATGGCACAGGTCGCAACGAGCTGGCTCTTGACGTTCTTGCCCATGCTCGACATGGGCAGCCCGCCGGAGGAGCTCAAGCGCTCCGGGAACGAACATCGCCAGTTCATTCCGACCAACGCCTACCCCACCGCCGATGGCTTCGTGTACCTCGCCGTCGGCAGCGACGTGCAGTGGCAGCGGCTGGTCGCCGAAGAGCCCTTCCGCCCGCTCGATCGTCCCGATCTCACCACGAACGAGGGGCGCCGGCAGAACAAGACCAAGCTGCACGCGGACATCGCGGCGATCACTTCGCAGCACACCGCCGAGCAGATCGCCCGGGCGCTCCGCTCGGCGCAGATCCCACACTCCCCGATCACGCCCATCGAGCGCGTGATGGACCAGGACTTCCTGCAGGATGTCCTGTTGTCGACCGAGGCCCCGGACGGCCGCCGCATCCGCCTGCCCCCGCCCGCGGTCAGCACCGAGTTCCTGGTAGCGAACCAGCGCAAGCTGTCGTTTGCGCCGGCCTACGGCGAGCACACCGACAGCGTGCTCACCGAGCTGGGTGTGCCGGCGGCCGAGCTCCAGACGCTACGAGCGCGCGGCGTGATTGCCTGAGCTGAGCGAATCGAGATCAACATGAGCTTCGACTACCACCGCCCCAAAACCCTGGCAGAGGCCTGGCGGCTTGCGGCTCTCGAGACCGAGACCCGCTTCGTGGCCGGCGGCACCGACGTGATGGTGCGCATCCGCGAGGGCAAGATAGCGCCACGCGCCCTGGTCTCCCTCACCGACATCGCCGAGCTCACCCAGGTGGTGGTCGGTTCCCCCATCGTGCTCGGGGCTGGCGTACGGGTGTCCGACCTCGAGGCAGATCCGGCGCTCGCCCGCGTACTGCCGGTGCTGGGCCGCGCCGCGGGGTTCTTGGGCAGCATTCAGATCCGCAACGTGGCGACGCTGGGCGGGAACCTCTGCAACGCCTCGCCTTGCGCCGATCTGGCGCCGCCGCTCCTGGTCCACGAGGCCCGCGTGCGCATCGCATCGGCGACGGGCACCCGCGAGCTCCCGCTCTCGGACTTCTTCGTGGGGCCCCGAGCCAGCGTGCTCGAAGCGGGCGAAATCCTCTCCGCCGTCATCGTCGACGCACCGCCCCAAAACGTGCGAGCGACCTTCCTGAAACACGGCCGCGTGCGCATGGACATCGCGCTCGCCAGCGTGGCCGTCTTGCTCGAGCTCGACGGCAGGCGCTGCACCAAGGCGCGGGTGGCAGCCGGTTCCTTGGGGCCCTGTCCCCTGCGCCTCGTTGCGACGGAGCAAGCCTTGAGTGGACAAATTCTGGATGACACCACCCTCGCCCGAGCGCGCGAGACCGCGTGCAACGAGGTCCGCCCGATCAGCGACGTGCGCGCGGGCGCCGACTACCGGCGGCACCTGGCCGGGGCGCTCCTCGAGCGCGGCATCCGGTCATTGATGGAAGGAGCGAGCTCATGACGGTCAGCTTGTCGTTCGAGGTCAACGGGGAGGCGGCCCGCCTGTCGGTCGAGCCGCACGCTCGCTTGATCGACGTGCTGCGCGAAGCGCTCGGTCTGATGGGGACCAAGGAAGGTTGCAGCAACGGCGAGTGCGGTGCTTGCACGGTGCTCGTGGACGGGCGCCCCGTGTGTTCGTGTTTGCTGCCTGCGCTCGAGGTCGAGGGCTGCAAGGTGCTCACCATCGAGGGCCTGGCGGGACCTGGAGGTGACCTTTCGGACTTGCAGCGCGCCTTCGTCGACAAGGGCGGCGTGCAGTGTGGTTTCTGCACACCCGGCATGCTCATGAGCGCCCACGCGCTCCTGGAACGAACGCCGGAGCCGAGCGAAGCGCAAATCCGGAACGCGCTGACCGGCAACCTGTGTCGCTGCACGGGCTACGCGCAGATCATCGAGTCGGTGAGCCACGCCGCTTCGGCCCGACGCGCCAAGAAGGGAGCGGACCATGCGTGAGCTCCGCTACGTGGGCAGCGACGCAGTTCGACCCGACGCGGCCGACAAGGTCACCGGTCGCGCATATTACATCCACGACCTCTCCCGCCCCGGCATGCTGTACGGGAAGCTCAAGTTCAGTGAGCACGCGAGCGCGCGCATCGTGCACATCGATACGTCGCGAGCCCTGGCCCTGCCCGGCGTGCGCGCGGTGATCACGGCGTACGACACGCCGGAGCTCCGGATCGGTTTCTTGCGCGACAACTTCGCGCTCAAGCAGGGCCGCGTCCGCCAGTTCCGCGACGAGGTCGCGGCCGTCGCGGCCATCGACCCGGACATCGCGGCCGAGGCCATCGAGCTGATCCGTGTCGAGTACGAGCCCCTGCCCGCAGTCTTCACCCCGGAAGCGGCGCTGGCCGAAGGCGCGCCGCTGGTCCATGAGGTCGACGCGGACGGGCGACCGCTGACGTCGAACCTCTTGCCGGTGACGGTGCACCACGAGTCGGGTGATCTCGCCGCAGGCGAGCGCGCGTCGAAGTACATCGTGGAGGGTGAGTTCTCGACGCCGCTGATCCAGCAGGCCTGCATGGGCACCGCGGGTTGCATCGCCGAGATGGACACGCGCGGGAACCTGACGATGTGGGCCAAGACCCAGATCCCGTTCCTGGCGCAGCGCGACTTCGTCCGCGCCCTCGAGGCCATGGGCCTGGCCGGCAGGAACGCCCGGGTGATCGTGCCGACCCTCGGCGGGGCCTTCGGCACCGGGCTCGACACCCACGCCTACGAGTACATCGCCATCTTGCTGGCACACAGGACCGGCAGGCCCGTGAAGATCCTGTACGACCGGCGCGAAGAGTTTGCCAACCTCTCACCGCGGCAGAGCGCGCGCACGCGCGTCGTGCAGGGCTGCGACGCGGACGGGCGCCTGACCTTCCGCCGCGTCGAGGTGCTGCAGGACAACGGCGCCTACACGTCGTGGGGAGCCACCTACCCGACGGTGATGCTGATCCCGGCGACGTCCCTGTACAAGGTGCCGAACGTCTGGTTCGACGCCAAGCTCGTCTACACCAACAACACCTACGCCCAGGCGATGCGCGGGTACGGCAACCCCGAGGTCACCTGGCCCATCGAGTGCCTCCTGGACGAGCTCGCCGACAAGGTCGGCATGGACCCACTCGAGCTCCGGCTGTTGAACAAGAACACACCCGGCGAAAAGACACCGATGGGTCTCGAGATCGGCACCTGTGGGCTCGGTGAGTGCCTCGAGTTCGCCAAGAAGAGCCTCGACTGGCAGAACAAACGCGGCAAACAGCGGCATCTCCGGCGCGGGGTCGGGGTGGCGTCGCTGGTGCACGTCGGCGGCTCCGGCCGAATTTATCGCTCCGACGGCGGCGGCGTGATCCTGAAGCTCGACGACTTCGGCAACGTCAACGTGTCGTATGGCGGAGTCGAGATGGGTCAGGGCCTGCACTCTGCGCTGACCCTCGGCGTGGCCGAGGCTCTCGGCGTGACACCGGACAAGATCAGCATCAACGCGACCGACACCGCCACCTGCCCCTGGGATGTCGGCACCCACGCCAGTCGCGGTGCGTTCATCGCGCTGAACGCCGCCATCCTCGCCGCCAAGAAGGCCCGCGCGAAGATCTTCGCCCTCGCCGCCGAGATCTACGCGGCGGAGGCCCAGAAGAACCTGGCCGCCTGGCAGAAGAAGAACCCTGCGTATCAGCCGCCCGCCTACGACCTGAAGGCAGCGGCGCGAGCCGACAACCTCGAGCTGTGCGACGGGTTCTTGTTCCCGAAGGACGCTCCGAGCGACGCCTGGCTCAGGCTCGAGATTGGCAAGCTGCTCCGTGCGCTGCACTTCCGGGGTGTGGCTGGGCAGATGGTGATCGAAGAGGCGTTCTACGAACCGCCGAGCGCGCTGCCCGACTGGTCCAAGGGGGTCGGCAACATGAGCGCGAGTTACGCCTATGGAGTGCAGGCGTTCGAGGTCGAGGTCGACGTCGAGACCGGCAGCGTCCACATCTTGAAGGGGGTCTCGGCCCACGACGTGGGGCGTGTGCTGAACCAGCAGACCCTGCGCGGTCAGGTCCAGGGTGGGCTCGCCCAGGGCATCGGCTACGCGCTGTACGAAGAGGTGAAGACTGCGGAGGGGCGGGTCATGAATCCGTCGTTCACCGACTACAAGATCCCGACCGCGCACGAGATGGCGTTCCCGGTCGACGTTTGTTTCGTGGAGACGGACGACCCGGCGGGTCCGTTTGGTGCGAAGGGTGTGGGTGAGCCCGGACTCGTGCCCACCGCTCCCGCCCTCGCCAACGCCATCTTCGACGCCGTCGGCGTCCGCATCCACGACCTCCCCATCACCGCCGAGAAGATCGTGCTCGCGCTGGCTGCGCGAAAGAACCAAGGAAAGCAGGGTTGAGCATGCCGTTCGAAAAGACGTTCGTCCCCTACGGTCTGTACTGGTCGTCACCGTTCTGCCGCTGGCAGGGCAGCCTCGCTCAGGCGCACTCGCTCGAGCTCGTGGCGCAGGTGGCGGTCGAGGTCTTGAGCGCAAAAAAGATCGATCCCAAGGGCTTCGACTCCGTGCTGCTCGGCATGACCGTGCTGCAGCGTTCTTCGTTCTACGGCGCGCCCTGGCTCGCGGCGATGATCGGCGCAGCCGGCGCCACGGGACCCACCCTCGCGCAGGCCTGTGCCACGAGCGCGAGGGTCATCGCCTCGGCGGCAGCCGAGGTCGAGCTGGGCAACGCCGGCAGTGTGCTCGCCGTCACGTGTGACCGCACCAGCAACGGCCCACACATTTACTACCCCGATCCCACGGCCCCGGGCGGCACCGGTGCGAGTGAGAACGCGGTGCTCGACGCCTTCAATCGGGATCCCTGGGCGAAAAACGCCATGCTCGAGACGGCCGAGAACGTCGCCAAGGAGGCGGGCTTCACGAAAGAGCAACAGGACGAGGTCGCGCTGCTGCGCTACGAGCAGTACCAGGCGGCGCTCGCCGACGACCGCGCCTTCCAGCGGCGTTACCTGCATCCGATCACGCTGCGCCGCGGCAAGAAGGAGCTCGGCAAGGTCGAGACCGACGAGGGCATCCACCCAACGACCGCTGAGGGGCTCGCACGCCTCGCACCGGTTACTCCAGGTGGAACGGTCAGCTTCGGCTCGCAGACCCACCCCGCCGACGGCAACGCCGGGCTCGTGGTGTGCAACGAAGGTCGTGCGCGCGAGCTCTCGTCGCGCCCCGAAATCCGAGTGCGTATCGTGGCCGCGGCCGAAGCGCGGGTCGAGAAGGGTTTCATGCCCAAAGCAGTCGTGCCGGCGGCCCGCGCCGTGCTCACGAGAGCGGGCATCGACATCGGCGACTGCAAGGCCATCAAGACCCACAACCCCTTCGCGGTGAACGACCTGTTCTTCTGCCGCGAGCTCGGGCTCGGTCTCGAGACCATCAATCGATTTGGCTCGCCGTTGGTGTACGGACACCCGCAGGGGCCAACCGGCATGCGGCTCACGATCGAGTTGATCGAAGAGCTGGTGGCCGCGGGCGGCGGCTACGGCCTGTTCAGCGGCTGCGCCGCCGGCGACACCGCCATGGCGCTGGTGGTGAAGGTCGGTTGAGCCGCCTCAGCTGAGCGCCACCTGCGGTAGCTGCCCGAGCGCGGCGCTCAGCTCGTTCTCGTCGTAGTCACGATCTTCGAGCTTGCCGCTCAGGAAGTCCGTGTACGCGCCCATGTCGAAGTGGCCGTGGCCCGACAGGTTGAACAGGATGACGCGCGACACGCCTTCGTCACGACAGCGGAGGGCCTCGTCGATGGCCGCGCGCACCGCGTGGCTCGACTCGGGCGCCGGGATGATGCCCTCGGCGCGCGCGAACTGAAGCGCGGCCTCGAAACACGGGCGCTGATGGAACGCACGCGCCTCGATCAGCCCGAGCTCTTGCAGGTGGCTCACCAGCGGCGCCATGCCGTGATACCGCAGTCCGCCCGCGTGGAAAGCCGGGGGGATGAAGGTCGAGCCCAGGGTGTGCATCCGGACGAGCGGCGTGAGGTGCCCGGTGTCGCCGAAGTCGTACGCGTACTTGCCACGGGTCAGGGTCGGACACGCCGAGGGCTCACAGGCGATGGCCCGCACCTTCTTGCCCCCGCGCAGCTGCTCGCCCAGGAACGGGAACGCGAGCCCCGCAAAGTTCGAGCCGCCACCGGCGCAGCCGATGACCATGTCCGGGAAATCCCCCGCATTTTCCATTTGTTTCAGCGCTTCGAGGCCGATCACACTCTGGTGCAGGAGCACGTGGTTCAACACGCTGCCAAGCGCGTACTTCGTGTCGTCGTTCTTTGCTGCGACCTCGACCGCCTCGCTGATGGCAATGCCCAGGCTGCCAGGGCTCGCCGGGTTTGCAGCCAAGATGGCACGCCCTGACTCCGTCTCGTTGCTCGGGCTCGCGACGCACTCGGCGCCGTAGGCTTGCATCAACGCCTTGCGGTAGGGCTTCTGATCGAAGCTGACCCGGACCATGTAGACCTTGACCTCGATGCCGAAGAGCGCGCCGGCGAACGCGAGCGACGAACCCCACTGCCCAGCACCGGTCTCGGTGCTGATGCGCTTCACGCCGGCCTCTTTGTTGTAGAAGGCCTGCGGCACGGCGGTGTTCGGTTTGTGACTGCCGCTCGGGCTCGTGCCCTCGTACTTGTAGTAGATCTTCGCCGGCGTCCCGAGTAGCTGCTCCAGGCGGCGTGCGCGGTAGAGCGGCGTCACGCGCCACTGGCGGTAGACGTTGCGCACCGGCTCGGGGATCTCGATCCAGCGCTCGGCGCTGACCTCCTGCTGGATCAGCGACATGGGGAAGAGCGGCGCCAGATCGTCGGGGCCGATGGGCTGACCTGTGCCGGGGTGCAGCGGCGGCGACGGCGGCTCGGGCAGGTCCGCTGCGATGTTGTACCAGGCCTTGGGAATGTCCGACTCGTCGAGCGTGTACTTCACTTGATCGTTCACCGCTGCCTCCTCACGGGGTGACGGCGATTCGCACCCCCCGCTCCTCCCCGGATACCAAGGCCACCGGCCACAGGAAATGATCCCCGTCGTATCGGCACCCGCCCCTGTTCGGCCGTTCACTTGGACTGTTCGCGGCAGATCTCCGCTTGGTCCTTCGGACACGAGACCCGGACGTGGAAATGATCGTCGTGCGGCGCGGCGTCCTCTGGCTGTTTGAGCAGCGCGCTCACCTCGGCGACGTACTGCTGAAACGCCGGTTGTTTTGCGGCATAAACCAGCAGGCGCTGGCGGAGCGCCCGCGACACGAAGATGTGGGAGAGGCCGGCCCGTTTGTCCCGCACCCAGGACTGCACGAGCAGCCAGTTTCGGTGGTCGTCGAAGCTGTACCCGCTTCCGTCCTGGGCCTTGCCGTCGCCTCCGAACACGATGAACTTGCCGGGGGTCACCGGCTTGCCTGCCTCGTCTTGCACGTAGAACCCGACGTCGGCGTCGCGGCCGCTCTGATGTGAGCGATGGCCCGACAGCGCTCCGCCGCGCTTGCTGGAGAGATCTCCGACGAGCATCACCGAGCCGCGGGCCACCTTGGCTATTTCCTTGCTGCTCCGGCCGAGCATCAGGACCAGCGCCGGGTGGCCATAACTGTTGGCCTCGCTCCCGGCCTTGAGGCTCAGGTACTTGTTCTTTTTGAGGCGCTTGGCGCGGAGCTGCCAGCCCTCGTTCGGGTGGCCGACGCTGAGCGACATCTGCGAAAATGGCGGCTTCGTGAAGCGCTTCGGCAGCGCGCGCTCCGCGGACGCCGACGCCACCAGCGTCAGCTGTACGAGGCACAGGCCAAGCGTCGAGATCACGGTCCGGACACGCACGGCTCGCAAGTCTAGAAGATAACCGCGGGTTGTCGAACGCGATCGCGGCCTTCGCCCCCTCGACTCCGAGGAGGACCCAAGGCAGAATCGCCCACCGCCCGACACACCCCTCATCTACGAGCGACGCTGAGTGAGGGCGGCTCGGGCAGCGGCCAGGATGACCCCCATGAAGACTGTCGTCGTGTTCGGCGCTACCGGTTTCACTGGTCGCCTCGTCGTGGCGTCGCTGGTTCGAGCGGGTGGAGTGAACGTCGTGCTCGGCGGCCGCAGCGAGGAACGCCTGCGGGAGCTCTCGGAGAGCCATGGTGGCCTGCCGTTTCGTGTGGCCGACGCGCTCGCTCCGGCCACGCTCGGACCACTCGTGGAAGGTGCCCACGTCGTGGTCAGCACCGCCGGACCGTTCTCGAGTTACGGCGAGCCCGTGGTGCGGGCAGCGCTGGCCGCGCGCGCCCACTTCCTGGATACGACCGGCGAGCAGGAGTACATGGCGCGCATCCTCGAGCGCTATCATGGCTCCGCTCGCGACAAACAAGTGGTGGTCGTGAACGCTCAGGCCTTCGAGTTCGCCCTCGGGTACTGCGCGGCGGCGCTGGTTTCGAGCTGGGATCCTGCGATCCACACCGTCGACGTCTTCAACCGTGTCTACGGCTTCTCCGCCACACGCGGCACGCAGCAGTCGGCGCTGCACCAGCTGGTCGCGCCGGCGATGGTTCGCAAGCACGGGCGCCTGGTGGAACGAGGACCAAACCCAATGCCCGAGTGGGTCACCTGGCCCGACACCGGCAAGCGGGAGCCGGCCGCGCCATTCCCGGGTGGCGAAGCTCTGCACCTCGTGCACTCTCACCCCGACGTGCTCAACGTGACCACCAGCTTGGCCGGACCCGCGCGGGTCATGTTGCCGCTGATGGCCGGGTGGAGCGCGCGACCGTTGCTCCGCGGTCTGTCGAAGCTCGGTGTGCTCGAGCCGGTCCGCCGCGTGATCCAGGCGGGACCCGAGGGCCCGAGCGACGCAGTGCGAGAAAAGACCGGATTCAAGGTGCTCGCCCGCGGTCGGAGTGACGTTGCGACGCGCGGGGTGCTGCTGACTGGCACGGATCCCTACGGCATCACGGGGGTGATCGCGGCCGTGGGTGCGAAGTTCCTGTGCGAACGGGACCCGCTGAGCACCGGAGTCGTGTCGACGGATCAAGCCTTTGGTGCAGAGGAGTTTTGTCGCGCCCTCGCCCCGCACGGCGTCGCGGTCAGCCGTCACGAGATGTGAGCCGCGGCGCTTTGTGTCCGAAGCTACGCGCCCCCGAGCGCTACCACCAGAGCTCCGCGCTCGCGTGGTAACTGCGCCGTGGGAGCGGCATGCCGATGGTGTCGTACTGCTCGCGGTTCAGGATGTTCTCGGCGGCAATACGCAGCGCCAGGCGCTCTTCCAGGAGTTTCACCGAGGCGTCGGTACCAATGGCAAAGTCGGGGTTGATGACCACGAGGCCCGCAGGATCGGCGACCCTGGAAGCGCGATGGCGTGCGCTCAAACCCAGCGCGACACGGTCGAGGGCGCCGCGGCGGTGCTCGTCGAACAGCTCCAGGCGGGCGAAGCCGACGAAGCGCGACTGAAACGGCAGCAGGTCGTTCTTCAGCTGTCGCCCGGCGCTCACGTCGCGAGGATCGGAGAAGGTGAGCGCCAGATCCAGGCGGGCGTGATCGAACGCGCGGGCCGCAGCCGAGACCTCGAGGCCCAGCACTCGGGCCGAGGCGACGTTGTACGGGCGCACCACGCCAAGGCTCGAGCGCCGATAGGCGACCAGGTCATCCGCATAGCGCGCGAACGCAAACGCGTCGCCGAAGACCGAGAGCGCTTCACCCCGCTTCGCGCCGCGCAAGCCCGCGTCGACGGAGAACCCGGACTCGGGGCGGAGCGCCGGCTCCCCCAGCACCACGGCGCTCGTACCGTAGAGCTCTCCGAGGGTCGGCGGACGCACGTAGCGACCGAAGTTCGCGAGCAGCGCCAGGTCTTCCCACAAGGACAGCTCGGCGCCGACGCGGCCCGCGGGCGCGTATTCGACACCAACCTCTCCGGCTCCCGCGGTCGCGTGGCGTTCGAGCGCAGCGACGGCAGCGAGCGAGAGCGCGGAAGTCGGAGCCAAGCGCGCGCTCACGTCCACCCGCGAGACGTCACGCCGCGCCCTCAGCCCAGTCGCGGCGCGGCGATCGATGGACAAGAGCTCGAGCTCCTGCTGCCCGCCGAAGCCCAACTTGAAAGCATCGGTCAAACGCCAGCCGATATGTGCGCCCTGTGCAACTCGCGAGCCACGGCTCGTTACCTCCGAGGAACCAACGGCGAGCTCTCCTCGGGGATCCGCAATTCGGTGCAGCGCCGTGAGCGCGCTGGTCGAGAGCTCCAGACGACAGGTCTCGCGTTCGGCAGACGACCCCGGGCACGGCAAGGCCGAACGCACCCCGACGAGCGTGCGTTCGACCCGCGCGCGGGCGCGCTCGGCGGGGATCACGCCGAGTCCGGTGACGCCCTGCTCCCGCCGGAACGAGTTCAGCAGTGTCGTGACTCGCACGCCGCGACCCAGCTCGGTGCGCCCGATCGCCCAGGCGTCGTAGCCGGACGCGTCGGCGTTCGGGCGGCGCACCACGCGATCATCGGCCGCGGTCTCGGTCGTGCCCGCGTCGTCGACGTACTCATAGTCGTTGTCGGCGCGGGCGAAGCGCACACCCACGAGCGCGCCGGACTTTTCACCAACGCTGGCGCCCCCACAAAACACACTCCGTTCCCCGAAGCTGCCGAGCCCGAAGCCGGCGCCGAGTGTGCTCCTCCGGGGCAAGCGCGGCTCGAGCAGGACGGCCCCGCCGATGCCCATACGGTCCGCGACCTCCGGTGCGGTGCCACGAAACACCTCGACTCGGTCCAACATCCAGAGCGGAACCTGCGACAGGTCGGCCACGCCGCTGACGTCGTCGTTCAGGCGGATCCCCGCCAGGTAGACCGGAGTCTGCGCGCTGGTTGCACCACGAACCGAGGCCGTCGACAGATCGGAGTCGCTGCCGGTCCTTTGCACCAGCGTGCCCGGGACCTGGGACAACACGTCGCCGAGATCCGCGCCAGGTCGCTGAAGCTCCTTGCGGCGAATGACGCTGGCTGCCGCGCTGGGCTCCTGGCGCGACGAACCATCGAGGCGGTCGTCGTGCACCACGACCTCGATCGGCACGGCCGGCGCCTGGGCCTCGGCGACCCGGGCGAAGGCAACGAGCCCAAGCGACAAACCAATGTGAACGGCGCGAGAGCTCACGGACACGACGCGTGCACGACACCCACAGCGTCCAGATCGAAGACACCGTTCATGCCCTCTTGGTCCGCTCGATCGGTGATGCGAACGAAGCGGGCTTCGGTCATGCCGAGGTCCGCGAGGTCGAAGGCGTCCCCGCCCGCGACCGCCGGGTCGAGGGGATCGACCTCGTTGTCCTCGGCGTTGGCAAAGACCGGATGCCAGCCGGCGCAGCTGCCATAAGGAGCCGTGAGGGCAGTGCATGGAAAGGCAGTGAAGCTTTCGCCATCGGCGCTGACCTCCACCGTCCCGAGCTCCGCGAAGGGTGCCGCCGGATCACCGCCGGCGAAGAACGCATTCTCGAACACGATGAAGTCCGGACCCGGTGCATCGACGATCCGCGTGGTGCCGAACGCGACCGTCACGTGACCGCCGTTGCCGAGGGACACCACATCCATGGAGCCTTGCTCGGCACCGCCGCCCTTCGGTGGGCCCAAGATTGGCGATGGAAACAGCGTTTGTCCGGTGTTCTGTCCCGGACCAAACGCGTGCTCGACGGTGCTCACCACGAACCGTGAACAGGCCCCCGATGCACCGCCACTGCTCGACGCGCCGGCCGTACCGCCGCCCGATCCACCAGTCGCTCCTGCGCCGGCTTGTCCTCCGCTCGAGCTGGCGCTGCCGTAACCGCCGCCACCCACACCCCCACTGCTCGGTGTGTCGTCAGCCGGCCCGCCGCCGCATCCCGTGATCCCCATCGCGAGCAAGCTGGCTCGCACCCATTTCCGACCTGTCATCGAGACCTCCGGGCGAGGCGCGCGCCCATTCGGTGAATCAGCCTCCCCGGATCTCACGACGCCCTAGGGGCGGCGCTTCCGAGGTCCCGACGAGCAGGTCTTCTGACTTCCCGTTTAGCCCGGTCGCCTTCCCAGCAATTTGCCAGTGGCTTCGATGACCGGACCTTCCCGAGTTACAGCGGCGGCTCCGTGCCGGATTTACACCGGCTTCCCTTGATGACCGAGGTCACCACCCCACGATGGGGCTTGTCGGTCTGCATCGGGTACCACGACCCCCGACGCCACGCAATGAGCGGCGCGCGTCGGCGCCCTCGGGCGAGGGTCCGCTCGTCACGCTGCGTTTGTGGCATGCTCGCGACCGAAATGTGCGGGCGGACGATGGGGATGCTGCTCGGGATCTGGATCTCGGCGTGTGGCGGCGGGGGCGAGGGCGGCGGGACCGGTGGAGCAGGTGGAGACTCCGCCTGCGCCGCGCTGGAAGCCGAGCACGCCCAACTCTTGGAGACGGCGAGGAGCTGCAACCCGGCTGCGGCCTCGCCGGGCTGCACACTGGAGGCGAAGCGTGATCTCGGCTGCGGGTGCACGACCTTCGTCAACGCGTCCCAGGCCGTGCCGGCGCAAAAGCTGAGCGAGCTCGCGGACAAGTACCAAGGCCTCGGCTGCGGCTCGACCATTTTCTGCAAGTGCGCTCCGCCGAAGTCCGCCACGTGTGAGGGCTCGCCAAGTGGGACCCAAGGCGTCTGCACGGACGTGTATTGAGCTCGTATCGCCCGGCGGCACTGCCGTCAGTAGTGATAACTGACGCTGTAGGGGACACACTCGCTACCCGCCGCGCCGTCCACGCGCAGGTAAACGGTGGCGTCATCATTGATGCCGGTGCAGTCCAAGCTCAAGTCGACGGTGCCACCCCCCGAGGCACAACAGCCCTTGAAGCCATCGAACGTGGTCGGGGTGCCCTTGGTGCAGCTGAGTGTCAGCCCCGGGCAGGTCGCGAACATACACAGATTGACCTTGGCGGTGGTCGTCGCGCCCGCATTGACCACACACAGGCCGTCGGTCCCGGCGAACTTGAAGACGTCGATGTCGCCGCTCCCTTCGAGGGCAGCGCTCACCATCTTGTCCGCAGCGCAATCGGACATCGGGCCGAGATCCGAGGCCGTGGCCGTGGTCTCGTTCGGCTCGAAGAACTTGTTGCAGACGGTGGTGCCCCCGGTTCCACCGGAACCGCCGGCTCCGCCCGAACCACCGGCTCCGCCCGAACCACCGGCTCCGCCCGAACCACTGGCTCCACCCGAACCGCTGGTTCCACCCGAACCGCCGAGTCCGCCCGAGCCGCCGAGTCCGCCCGAGCCGCCGAGTCCGCCTGAACCGCCACCGCCGGTCGCGCTGGTTCCGCCGCCGCCGGTCGCGACCGAACCGCCGCTCCCACCCGCCCCGCCGCTTCCGGCGTCCGAACAACCTCCACCGCTCGTGTCGCCGTCGATCAGGCTGTTCACGAGACAGGTCGCCGTGTCGGTGGGCACAGCGCGTTTTGCGACGACCTCCTGAAAACAGCTCGAGAACTTGGCGGTGCAGGTCAACGGGTTCTGCTTCGCACAGTCGCTCTCCAGCTGCGAAACCAGGCTGTCACTCATGGGCAGGATCAACTTGCCGGCGAGCTTCAGCTCGTCGGGAACGCTGCTGGACGAATCGAAGAACAACCCCTCACAACCCGGAATGAGTCCGCCGGCGCACTCGCCGCAAAACGTCTTGGAGAATCCGATCTGCGTCGCAGACGGCTTCAGCCCCGAGAACGAGCTCGCGATGCAAGCTGCGGGCGAGCCACCGCCTTCGACGCAGGCTCGCACGGCATTCAGGTACGGCTCGCTCAGCAGATCCACCACCGCAGCGCAGTCCGCCACCATTGCCTTGTCGCACGCGCTCGCCTGGCCGCAGCCGTTCACGTAGTTCGCGAGGGCGAGGCAGAGCTGCTGTCCGGGTGTCGGCGCGCTCGAGCCTCCGGACGAATCGTCTCCGCCACAACCCGCTGCGACGAAGAAGGCCAGTGCCAAGCTGCCGCAGAGCGAGGGGACCCGACTGATACGCGCCATGCCGAGACACTAGCCCCGAGCATGGGTTGATTCAATCTCGCGCCCGGCGTCCGCCAAGGGCCCTCGGATTGTGAACGGCGCGCCGGCGCGTCCGGAGGGTTGCCCGCGCTTTGTGGCGCAACCCGCTGCGCGTTGCTAGAGCTGGACGGCAATGCCGCCGCGACAACCGGACGGATCGCCTCGAACCGACGCAGCCCCGCGCAGGGTCGACCTCGATGCAAATGGGCGAGGTCACGCGATGCGATCACGACGGCGTGGCGTGCTGGCCATTCTGGGCGTGTGCGGCCTGAGCTGCGGGGGCGGTGAGCTGCGAGCTCTGGGACCCACCGAACGCAGAGTGAGTGAACCGAGGCAGGCAACCGCGCCGTCGCAAATGGAACACTCCACACAGAGTGCCTCCAAGCCGAGCCCGCCTGGACCTGCGCCAACGGGCGCTGCCGCCGACGCCGATGAGCCGCCCGCAGTCGCCGAGCCCGAACCCGAAGCCGAACCCGAGCACCACGAGTTTCAGGAGCCGCTTCTCGGGGCGGTGGTGTTCGCCAAGACGCCAGCCCATCGCTGGGCGAACCTGTCGCCGGCGGCCTGCAACGCGGAGCTCGTGAGACGGAACTTGCCAGCGACCGGGGCCGGACGTCCGACGCCGGGAGTCGCAAACCCCCGGCGCCTCGCCGGGCCCCTGCACGGCGTGCGCTTCGTGACCCCAGGAAAAAAGAGCGCGCTAGGCGTGCTCGACTGCCGGCTGCTCCTGACGCTCAACGACATGGCAGAGGTGCTCGCCAAGCACGACGTGGTGTCGGTTCGCGTGGACAACTTCTATCGGCCCAACGCCCATCTGCCGGGCCGGCGCACCAAGAGCCAGCACGCCTACGGTCTGGCGATGGACGTGTGGAGTTTCACCTTGAAAGACGGGCATGAGCTCAGCGTGGAGCGTGATTGGGGCGGAGGTGTCGGCGAAAAGGCGTGCGGACCGGACAGCACACCCGCGTCACCATCGCCCGGGACAGTCGCGCTCCGAAACATCGTCTGCGAGCTGACCCGCGCCGGTGTGTTCCATCATTTGCTAACACCGGGCTTCAACGCCTCGCACCGAAACCATCTCCACCTCGACATCAAGCGCGGCGACACGGCGATCATCGTCCGCTGAGGAGGCATTCCCTGGCCTCGACTTGGGTAGTCTTGACGTGGAAGAAGGCCCTCGCATCGGTTTTTTTCGGCGCGAAATCCCACAGGTTGAGCCTAGACTCCCCAACTCGAGGCTAGAGCCCCACACAATCACCGCGCTCGCTCCACCGGGGCTCCTCACCCCGCGCACACACCGCGCGTTGAATCGGGTGAGGTGCACATGTCCAATGGCTCGAACTCCTTGCCGCCCCAGATGGCGGTCGCTCCACGACTCGACCCGCGTCCGCCCGGCGCACCGAGGGCGCGTCACGCGCTCCTCATCAACCCCTTCTATCGCAAGGATCCTCACTCCAGCTTCGGCAAACACGTCCTCACCCCGAGCCTCGCCCTCACCAGCGTCGCAGCCGCTACGCCCGCGTCGTGGAGCGTCGAGTACTTCGACGAGAACCTGTTGCAGGGTCCCCCGCCTCTCGCTCCGTTCCCGAGCCTGGTCGGGATCACCGTGCACCTCACGTTCGCGCAGCGAGCCTACGAGCTTGCCCGATATTATCGCGAGCGCGGTGCGCGAGTCGTGCTGGGGGGCCTGCATGTCCTGTCATGCCCCGATGAGGCAGCGCCGCACGCCGATGCGCTGGCCCTCGGAGAGGGTGTACAGATTTGGCCGCGCATCCTCGCGGACGCCGAGAACGGCTCGCTGCAGCCGCGTTATCACGGCAGCTTCAGCTCGCCGTTTCGGAACGACCCGACTCCGCGCCGCGCGCTGGTCCCGAAGGCGCACTTCTTGACCTCGACCAGCTTGATGGCCACTCGCGGCTGTCACAACCGCTGCGGGTTCTGTTACCTGGCAACCGACGGCCTGCACCTGCCCTCCCAGGTGCGTGACCCGGCGCAGGTCGCCGACGAATGGCGCGCCGAGGGCACACCCTACGCCGTATTTCTCGACAACAACTTGAGCTCGAACCCACAGTACCTGGCTCGTCTGTGTCAGGCGCTCGTGCCGCTCGAGAAGATCTGGAGCGCCGCCGTCAGCATCGACGTGACCGACGACCCGCACCTGGTCCGACAAATGGCCCTCGCTGGTTGTACCGCGGTGTTCGTCGGGTTCGAGTCGCTCACCGCCGAGAACCTGAGCGACGCCCGCAAGAAGACCCCGCGCCCCGAGGACTACGCGCGCCGCGTGCAGATCCTGCACGACAACGGCATCGCCGTGAACGGCAGCTTCGTGCTCGGGTTCGACCACGACCGGCCGGATACATTCGACCGAACGCTAGCCTTCATCGAACGAACCCGGCTCGAATGCGCCACGTTTCACATCTTGACGCCCTACCCGGGGACCCCGCTCTTTCGGCGTTTGAATGCCGAAGGCCGGCTCCTCCACCAAGACTGGGAGCGCTACGACACCGCGCACGTCGTCTTTCGGCCACGCCACATGAGCCCGGAGCAGCTGTTCCGCGGTTACACCGAGTGCTATTCGCGGCTGTTTTCCGCCGCCAGCATCTGGCGCCGGCGGCCCGAACGCCGCAGCGAAATTCCGGCGTACCTCGCCATGAGCGCGCTGTACAAACGCAGCAACGCGCTCTGGCCGCGGGTGATCGAACGTCGACTCACCGCCCAGGTCTGGCACCCGCTGGTCGAAGGAGCACGCCGGAGACACGTTGGCTTCCGGAAACGCTTGCGCGAGCGCGGCCCGTGTCCGGGGTACTTCGCACCCGTGTACGCCGGCGTATGAGCGCGACGAAATCTTTCGTGAGCGCGCGCGCTTGCGAAATCAGGCGCAACTGCGCCCACCGAGGCCCTTGAATGCGGAGTGCGAATGGAGCTACCTACCGCTCATCATGACAAGCGAACCGAGCGTGAAACCGGAGCTCGAAGATCCCTGGTTCGTCGAGCCGGCCCCCGACTCCACTCAGCCCCCGGCGCTAGAAGATCCGGAGCTCGACGGTCAGTGGTTCGCCCGCGGCCGCCCGCTCTCGAGCCGTCCGCCGCCTCCCGACACCGAGGTCTGAGCCGGCGGTCTCACTCGATGTCGAGTGAGAAGCTGGTGACCTTGTCTTTGTCGAAGCCCAGGCTGTTGTAGAAGTTCAAGACGGTCGTGTCGGCTTTGACCAGCGGCGTGATCTTGACGCGGCTCGGGCTCTTCTCGAGCGACTCGCGCACCTTCTTCACGAGCTGTTTGCCGACGCCGCGGCTCTGGAAATCCGGGTGCACCATCAGCTCCTGGATGTAGAGCACGACGCCTGCCTCGCGTTCGAACGAGTACGCGAGGATCCCACCGGCCAGGCGCCCTTCTTCGACGGCGACCCAGCACGAGCCGGGCTCGAAGCGGAAGAACTTCCCGATGTACTTCTCGGCTCCCTCGGCGTTCCAGTGAGCGTGGTAGGCCGCGAGATAGAGCTGGGCGACGCCTGCGACGTCGACTTCCTGCATGCTGCGGATGTCCATGCGGGCGTTCTAGCGCCGACTCGCGCGCCTGTCCGCACGAAATCTCGAGCGGTGCGCGCAGGAAACTCCGGCTACCGACGCGAAATTGAATTCGCGGCGCCGATTTTTCGGCGCTTCACTCGACCGGCGCCGCCGAGGTGGTGAGCCGAAGGGGATTCCGCGCCGGCACGCCGGCCCAGACGTCCTTCCCGCAGTACGGGGTGAGGGAGCCGGAGACGCGCGGCGCGGTCCCGCGTCGGTGGAGCGCGAGCGCCAGAGACACCGGTTGGTCGCCGCAGGGCCCGCCAGCGACCGCGACGCCCGAGAAGCGCGCGGTGAAGAGCAGCAGGTCCGCCTCCGGAAAACGCTCGAGGGTTCCCTTGCCCATCAGCTTGGCTCCGTCTTCGGCCACACCAAAGGCGCGGGTCGGAGTGAGCGACACCTGGAGCGCGCTGCCGCGCCGCTCGATGCGAACCTGGGCATGGTCGCGAATGTCGAGGTCCAGCTCGAGCACCTCGACCTCAGCCTTCGTCGCGTCGTCGCCGTCGGCGCAGCCGGCGAGGGCGAGCAGCGGAAGCAGCAGAAGGCAGCGCTTCATCGGTTGAGCCTCCGGGTCACGTTCACCTGGCGTGCAATGGCGAGGGCCTGCTCCGCGCTGCCATCGACGATGTGGAACACCCAGGTGGCTCCCTCATCCTCGGTCAATGTCTCGTCGCGCATCAGGACGTCGCCGCTCTCGCGGGTGATCTGCGCCGCCAGGTGCACGCGGGCTTGGTCTTTGATCAAGAAGCGTCCCTTGCCCAGGCTCACGAGCCCGGTCGGCAGCCCGAGCTCGAAGCTCGGGAAGCTGAAGTCGCTGCGGTGATAGACGGCCAGCTTGCCGTCCTCGAGCGCCCGTGTGGTGACGAGCTCGTCTTCCAGCTCACCCGGGAAGACCACACCGGCCTTGCTGGAAGTGCCCCCACCGAAGCTGATCTCCAGACGATGGTGCCCAGCGTCGATGCTCTCCCAGGCGACGGTCACCTCGCGATCCCCCGCGTCGATCTTTGGCGTGAAGACCGCCTCGCTGGACTGACCCCTGAGCTCGGGCAGAAGACCCGGGGTCACGCTGCCCGTCTCTGGATCGATGCTGATCGCGGCCTGCCCGAGTTTCTCCTTGGCACGGCGGATCACGTCACGCGCCACGCGCAGCGCCTCGGTGCAGTGGGCAATGCCGTACTCGACCTCACCGCGGAAGGGATTGATGCCCGACGCATCGGTGACCTGACCGAGCGCGAGCAAGCGCCAGGCCCCATCGAGCTCGGTGCGCGCGTCGATCTCGGACTTGGCGGCCGCGGTCTCGGCCGCAACCAGCTCCCGGTGCGCGAGCGCGCCGAGGGTGCGCACCTCGTTGTCACGTTCCCCGGCCCAGATGCCCTTCCCGCCCAGCCAGCGGAACACCCCCGTGGTGCTGTTGGGCTGCCAGGTTCCGTCGAACAGCGGCGGCGGCTTCGTGTGTGGCACTCGATCTTTCACCGCGTCCACGTATTGATCGACGGTCACGATCGAATAGCCCTGAGCCTCGAGCGCGAGCAGCCCGTCCTCGTACTTCTTCACCGCCTCGGGTTTGTGTTTGAACACGTCGGGCAGGTACGGATTCAACTCACCGGTTGCGAGCAGCTCACCGTCGTCGAGGAACGTCCAGGTCAGACCGAGATCGAGGCTGCCCTGTTGGTAGGTCGCCCCCTTGCCCCCTTGAAGCATGAAGATGTCGCCGAAGGCGTAGAGTGGCTCGGCTGAGTTGTCGCCGTGCTGATAGGTCCAGAGGTTCTTCGGCCACACCATGTTGCGATAACCGAGCTCCGCCATGCGCTCTGCCATCACCTCGCCGGCCTGCCCTTCCTGACAGAACACCGTGCGCGACAGGGGTACGCCGTGTTTGGTGAACGCCGCTTGGGTGAGCGCCTGCGAGCGGCGCCAGTCCTCCGCCGGGTACGCCGTGAAGAGCTGATCCGAGTAGTGAAAGCTGACGACGTCGATCTGGCCGCTCTCGGCCAGCTTGCGCAACTTGGTGAGCACGCCCGGGTGACGCGCGGCGAGCACGTCGAGAAAATACCCTTGCAGCTCGATGTCGACGCCCCAGGTCGGATGTTTCTCGTACAGGTCGATGACCGGGGCAAAACTCTCGGTGACGATCAGATCCTCGATGGCGTCGTTGTCCAGGTCCAGAGCGGGGTTGGGCAAGAATGAAAAGCCCGCCATGCCTCCGGCCACGTACTGGATGTTGAAATGAAACACTCCCACCGCGTAGCGCTCGAGCGCCTGCGCCGAGTTGGTCAGCCCACACAGCGCGAGCACACACATCGAGCTGAGGATCTTCCGCATCCCTCACACCTTGGAGAAGGGTGGCCAGCCCAGCGCGCGCCCGCCGATGACGTGCAGGTGGACGTGGAACACACTCTGACCCGCGCCGGCGCCGCAGTTCATCACCACGCGGTAGCCACTCTCGGCGAGGCCCTCGCTCTTGGCGACGATCGCGGCCACTCGAAACAGGTGCCCCATGTCTGCCTCGTGCTCGGGCTCGACGTCGTTGATGGTCGAGATGTGCGTGCGGGGGATGACCAGCACGTGGGTCGGCGCGACGGGGTTGATGTCCCGAAAGGCGAGCGCGCGGGGATCCTCGTGCACGAGCGTGGCCGGGATCTCACCTGCCGCGATCTTGCAGAACAAACAACCGTCCATCACGCCACCCGGCCCTTTCTCACTGCTTCTTTCTCCAGTAGTCACCCTCGAGACGGTACTCGAGCGTGTAGTTCTCGTCGTCCGCTGGGGCGATCTGCCGCTTCACCTTGCCACCGGGCTCCAGCGTCCACTTCTCGTCCCACTTCTCGTCGCGATCGAGATCGAGCTTCAGGCGGTTGACGGCGCTCTGCCCCGCGTCCTTGTACAGGTTCACTTTGTAAGCGCGGCCCTTGAGCACATCCTTGCCTTTGTCGCCGGAGATGTTCTGTTTGCTCGCCGCGAGCACGGCCTGGTGCACGTCGGTGACCGGCATGGAGTCGGCGAAGGTCGTGGCTGCGGTGGGTGGAGCCGCCGTCGGAGTCGGCAGCGGAACCGCAATGGGTGTGGGTGCGGGCGCGGCCTTCGGCGGCGGCGGTTTCTCCCGCAGGGTCTGGCTGCCAGCGCACAAGAGGCAGGAACCAAAGGCTCCGACCACCACGAGCAGCCCGCCGCCGATCAATAGACCCCGAAACGTTGTGTACTTCACGCGGCGCCTCCGAGCTCTGTCCGCGCCATCATGCCGCGGGCGATGGGCACCGTGCAGTAGCAATGGCGAAACAGGCAGGGGTTGGGGGTGGATCCCAGGAAAAAGCCGGGGTCGAGGAGGTTCCCCAGGCGTCCCAGCCGGCGCTCGCGCTCGGGATCGGGGATGCGGCTGCCACCCCGCCCCAGGGCAACGATGACAGCGCGACGCGCCGGATAACATCGATAGACGTCCCCGCGGTCGTCCATGACCAGGAAGCGCGAGCCCGCCCAGCACGGGCGACCAAAGAAGTCGCGCGACTTCGCCGGTGCCATTGTGCCCCCCGAAGCTCGCAAGCAGCTCGAGCTCCTCCGGCGAGTAGTCGCTGAGTTTGCCGTCGTCACGCTCGGGCTGCACCTTGAAATCGACGCCGTGTTCGTCGAACACCGCCCGCAGCTCTTCGAGTCGGGGCAGCGCCGCGCGCGTTGCAACGGTCGTCACACACACGTTCGGGCGCGGCAGGCTCGGCTCCCGCGCGCCTTCGAGCGCGGCGAGGAGCGCACGCGCACGCGCAGCAAATGCAACGACGTCGTCCACGTACTCCAGGTGCAGGCTCGCCGAGAACGTGCCAATGCGCCCGGCGCCGGCCGCCACGAAGCGCTCGAGCGCCGCGTCCGAGGCCGAGAAGTTGGTGACGACCGACACTCGATGGCCGAGCGACACGATGCCGTCCACGATCTCCATCAGCGTCGGGTGCACGAATGGCTCGCCGCCCGAGAGTTTGATCTCCCAGGCGCCCGGTAGGCGCGCGAACGCGCGCAGGAACTCCGGCGTGTCCCGCGACCAGCGACCGCGATCATCCTTGAAGCGTTGTGTGCAATAAGAGCAGCGGTAGTTGCAGGCCGTGTTGACGTTCCAACACAGCACTCCCTCGTCGGGCTCGGGCGGGCTCTGCCAGCGTCCACTCACGGGGAGACGCCCTCGATCATGCCGCGATTTGCCGGCACCGTGCAGGGGCAGATGTCGTAGCTGCAGGGCAAGGGTCCGCCGCCCAGGCTGAAACTGCCGTCGAGCACGTTGCCTAGACGTCCCTGGCTGAATCGCTTGGCGGTGCGACAGCTCCAGGCCTCGCCAGTCTGAGTCAGCACGAAGTATTCAGTCCCCGCCCAGCACGAGAGACCGCGGTAGCTCGGCGAGAGGTTCGCCGAGCGCGGCGTCGGCTCATCCCCCACCAGCGTGCGCAGCCGCACGCGATCGTCGCTGTCGTAGTCGAAGACACCGGTCTTGGTCTTCATCAGCTGCGGAAATAGAGCCAGCCCCTCGGCCTCGAGGGCGACCCTCGCCTCCGCCACCCGGTCGAGGCGCCCCGGCACGAGCACGGCGTTGACGACCAACCGCGCGGCTGGGTCGATGAGCTCGCGAAAGCGCGCTGCCTTCTCCACGAAGCTCGGGATGTCCGCAAACTCGAGGTGCAGGCTGGCGCTCACGATGCCGAGCCGGCCGCGTGTCTCGATGGCAAAACGTTCGAGCACGGCGAGCGGTGCGGAGAGGTTGGTGAGGACCGAGAGCACGTGGGGTGTGCGCTCCAGGAGGCCCGGCACGATGCGCGCCATGAACCCCCGGAACGCAAAGGGCTCGCCGCCCGTCATCTTGATCTCCCAGCGACCCGGCAGGTCGGCAAAGAACGAGATGAACCCGTCGATGTCGGCGTCCGAAGGCTGCCCGACGCGATATTTCTTGCTCTGAATGCAGTAGCTGCAGTCGTAGTTGCAGACACCGCACACCTGCCACTCGACGGTGGGTTTGCGTTTCACGAGACTGCCCCGCGACCGGTGACGGCCAGCGCGCGTGCCTCACCGAACTCTTTGGCGAAGCGCGCCCTGAGCGCGACGTTCTGGTTGAGCTTGCCGCACTGATGGCAGCCGTCGAAGTATTCACCGCGCCGCAGCCGCGCCCTGAGAGCGTTCCACGCCGACCCACTCCAGAGCTCGCTGAAACGAGCCTCGGCCAGGTGCCCGACCACGA